>DHOP01000061.1 GCA_002407775.1 Prevotella sp. UBA5387 | reverse complement strand
GGCATAGTCATTGGCACTGCGATTCGATACTAATGGCGTTGCGTTTAGTATCTAATCGCAGTGCCGTTAGTGCTTAATCGTGTTGCGTTTAAGGCCCTTTCGCAGTGCCATTTGGCATCAATCGTAAGATGCATAATGTGCATTAATATTTAGTCTGGTGGACTGAACATATTATAAAACGGTTATATTATGTCTTTTTCATAGATGTTTTCCCAGAATTATTCAACTAAATCTATAAATATTAGGCCCTCCTGGACTTCAGCCTAACTACATGAATTGAGAGTCATCAAGGTCGTTATATTTAAAGTTTTTATACAGCTTAGTCTAGTTCTGTAGTTGATCGAATGTAGTAAGGCTAATACAACCAACATAAAACAAAGAAAATAATTGTTGATAGGGTGCACTGATGGCTGGTTATTCTTTTTAACTTTTAACTATCTTAAATTATCTTTGTCATATATAATTAGTAACTTTGAAGCAGAATAAAAAGACTATAAAATGCATTTTAAATGGAAATATGATCCACCGACAGATAACGAAAACCAACAGGCAAAGGAATTAGGCGAGAAGCTCAATATGAATCTAGTGCTGTCACAATTGCTTATTAAGCGTGGTATAACAACAGAGAGTGCTGCCAAAAGATATTTTCGACCTCAGCTTGGCGACCTCATCAATCCTTTTTTGATGAAAGACATGGACGTAGCCGTTGATCGGTTGAACGATGCTATGGGTCGAAAGGAGCGTATACTTGTTTATGGCGACTACGATGTTGATGGTTGCACTGCCGTTGCCTTGGTGTATAAGTTTTTGCAGCAGTTTTATTCCAATATAGATTATTATATCCCCAACCGCTATGAAGAAGGCTATGGGGTGAGCATGAAAGGATTGGAATATGCACAGCAAACGGGGGTCAAGCTTATTATTATCCTTGACTGTGGTATTAAGGCCAAAGACGAAATCACATTTGCTCAAAGTATTGGCATAGATTTTATCATCTGTGATCATCACGTCCCTGATGAAGAAATGCCACCGGCTGTGGCAATTCTTAATCCTAAAAGGCCGGATGATTCTTATCCTTTCAAGCATCTTTGTGGATGTGGGGTAGGCTTCAAGTTTATGCAAGCATTTGCGAAGAATAATGCCATCCCTTTCTCACAGCTTATCCCAATGCTTGACTTTTGTGCAGTTAGTATTGCTGCAGACATAGTTCCTGTCGTGGATGAAAACCGCATCCTAGCTTTCCATGGACTCAAACAACTCAATCAGAATCCAAGTGTTGGGCTGAAGGCTATCATAGATATTTGCGGTCTCAATGGACGTGAACTATCTATGAGTGACATCATCTTCAAGATAGGGCCTCGCATAAACGCCTCTGGGCGCATGGAAAATGGCAAGGAGAGTGTTGACTTGTTGGTTGGTAAGGACTTTCAAGAGGCTTTAGAGGAGGCAAAGCTCATTGATAAGTACAACGAACAACGTAAGGATATTGATAAGCAGATGACGGAGGAAGCCAATGTCATCGTCTCGAAACTTGCAAGTCAAAAGCATTTTTCAAGCATAGTACTTTATGACGAGCATTGGAAGAAAGGTGTGATTGGTATCGTAGCCTCTCGTCTTACTGAGATTTATTTTCGTCCCACAGTAGTGCTCACTCGTGACGGCGATCTCGCAACAGGTTCTGCACGTTCTGTCATGGGCTTTGATATCTACTCGGCTATCAAGAGTTGCCGGGACCTGTTACTCAATTTTGGTGGACATACATACGCTGCAGGATTGACATTGCGCTGGGCAGACGTACAAGAGTTTCGCAATCGTTTCCAACACTATGTGGAAGAGCACATACTGCCTGAACAGACAGAAGCTTCTCTTGATATTGATGCAGAGATAGACTTCAAGGATATTACCAAGAAGCTACACAACGACCTCAAGCGTTTCTCTCCGTTTGGACTGGGCAACACCAAGCCCATATTCTGCACAAAGGGTGTCTATGATTATGGGACGAGCAAGGTTGTGGGTCGCTCTCAGGAGCACATAAAGCTTGAATTGGTAGACTCAATTTCCGGCACTGTTGTTAATGGAATTGCTTTTGGGCAAAGTGCATCTGCTCGTTATATCAAGTCTAAGCGTGCCTTTGACATTGCCTATACGATAGAAGACAATGTATTTAAGCGTAATCAAGTCCAATTGCAGATCGAGGACATAAGGCCCGCTGAAGAGGACATCCCAAAGAAATAAGTTTGCCATGGCTATGCCAGACCGGTATCAGCAAATACTCCAGGAATACTGGGGATACGATGATTTCCGCGGTATTCAGCGTGAAATCATAGAAAGCATTGGTGTTGGTAGAGACACACTTGGGCTAATGCCTACCGGTGGGGGTAAGTCAATTACATTTCAAGTGCCTGCCTTGGTGCAAGATGGCGTTTGTATAGTCATTACGCCGCTTATTGCGTTGATGAAAGATCAAGTGCATCATTTACGTGAGCGAGGTATCATTGCAACTGCAGTATATTCTGGAATGTCGCGCGCTGAAATTATCAAAAACTTGGATAATTGCGCACTAGGACCTGTCAAGTTGCTTTATGTTTCACCCGAACGGCTTTCTTCGGGACTCTTTCAAGCCAAACTTAAACACATCAAAGTGAGTTTCATTACAGTCGATGAAGCTCATTGTATCAGCCAATGGGGTTATGATTTTCGCCCCGCTTACCTCAAGATAGCAGACATTCGCAAATTGGTGCCCGATGCTCCTGTACTTGCACTCACTGCTACAGCTACTCCTCCGGTTATCGATGACATTCAGGTTCAATTAGCATTCAAGACTAAGAATGTCTTCCGAATGAGCTTTGAGCGTAAGAATTTGGCGTATGTAGTAAGAGAATCAACTGACAAGAGTACAGAACTTCGCCATATTCTTAGCAGTGTTCCTGGCAGTGCCATTGTTTATGTGCGCAGTAGGCGTCGTTGTAAGGAAATCTCCAATGATCTTGAGAGTCATGGCTTATCCTCCACTTTTTTTCATGCCGGTCTTGAGCCATCAGTAAAAGACGAGCGACAAAAGGCATGGCAAACAAATCAAAAGCGCATTATTGTAGCTACCAATGCTTTTGGTATGGGCATCGACAAGCCCGACGTGCGTTTAGTCATTCATATTGATACCCCAGATTCCATGGAGGCTTACTTCCAGGAAGCAGGGCGTGCGGGGCGTGACGGACAGAAGTCCTATGCCGTGTTGCTATGGAATGGAAGTGATCAGCGCAAGTTACACAAGCGAATAGCGGACAACTTTCCTGAGAAAAACTATGTGAAAGATGTCTATGAGCATCTGGCCTACTACCATCAAATCGCTTTGGGAACAGGAGCCGGACATACGTTCTCTTTTGAGATAGACAAGTTTTGTCTCAATTATAAGTACTTTCCTATCATGGTCAACGCTGCGTTGAAGCTTCTTCAAAACGCGGGTTACTTAGTCTATGAGGTGGATCCTGATGCTGGTGCGAGGATTCTTTTTCTCGTTGGGAGGAATGAACTTTATCGACTCTATGAACTGACCCCAACAGAGGAATCGGTAATTACTGCCGTGCTTAGAAACTATGGTGGACTTTTTAGTGATTATGGATTCGTTGATGAGGCACTCATTGCGCTGGAGTCAGGACTCACCCGTGAACAGTCTTACCAAGTTCTAAAGACATTAAGTCATAAGCAAATCATACATTTTATCCCTCAGCGAAAGACACCATTTATTACCTATATGCGTGATCGTGTGGATGCAGAGGATGTAGTGATACCCCGAAACGTTTATGAGGAACGTAAGGAACAATTCAGTCTTCGCATTGAATCAATAATTGGATATGCCACTAACGATACTGTATGTCGCAGCCGACAATTGCTCCGATACTTCGGAGATGAAAATTCGAAAGACTGTGGAATATGTGACGTGTGTATCTCGCACAATGGTCAACAGGCCTCCAAGCAATCTGTTTCTAACGCTTGCGATAGAATCTTGTCTCTTCTTATTAACCATAAACAGCATGCCATTACGGAGTTGCATGTCCTGAATCTTCCACACAAAATATTGGACGATGCCCTTGAATTTTTGGTCAATGAGGAAAAGATCCATGTTGATGGCTCTTTCATTTCGATCCAATGAAAAAGCCTTAAACTCATAAGAGTTCAAGGCTTTAATATTTATTGTAAGATCTTAAATCTTAGTTGTTCTCAGGACGGAGTTGTCTTACAGTCTCGGCTGCACGCCACATCTCCATTTCACGCATCTCTTTCAGCTCTTGGTTGAGCTTCTCGCGGTAGTCTTCCTGAGAGTTCTTATCGATAGAAATCTGTGCCTCTGTGCCGTTTTCAACGCTCAGATAGAGCCATTCCATTACCGGCTTGATGGCAGCCTTGAAACGTGGACGCCAGTCAAGAGCACCACGTTGTGCTGTTGTAGAGCAGTTTGCATACATCCAGTCCATTCCCTTTTCTGCAAACAACGGACCTAGGCTTTGAGTCAACTCTTCCACTGTCTCGTTGAAAGCCTCTGATGGTGAATGTCCGTGCTCACGCAGTGTGTCATATTGAGCTTCGAGAAGACCTTCGATGGCGCCCATCAACGATCCACGCTCACCGGTCAAATCTGAAGTAGCCTCCTTGTTGAATGTGGTCTTAAACATATAGCCGGCACCAATACCGATACCAAAGGCAATCGTCTTCTCTTGAGCCTTTCCTGTAGCATCCTGATAAACGGCATAAGAACAGTTGAGTCCACGTCCTTCAAGGAACATTGTGCGGAGAGAAGTGCCAGAACCCTTAGGGGCTACCAAGATAACGTCTATATCTTTAGGAGGAACTACACCTGTGCGATCTTGCCAATTAATAGCAAAGCCGTGAGAGTAGTAGAGTGTCTTACCAGCAGTGAGTAGAGGCTTGATTGTAGGCCAAACTGCGATCTGACCAGCGTCAGACAACAGCATGCATACGATGCTTCCGCGCTTAACTGCTTCCTCAATGGGGAACAAAGTCTTGCCAGGAACCCAACCGTCTTCTACAGCTTTTTGGTAAGTTTTGCCTTCGCGCTGACCAACAATTACATTGAAGCCGTTATCCCGAAGGTTACAAGCCTGACCAGGTCCCTGAATGCCATAACCAATCACTGCTATGGTCTCGTTCTTCAAAACTTCTCTTGCTTTCTCTAAAGTAAACTCCTTGTTAGTGACTACAGTTTCGGTAGTGCCACCAAAATTCATCTCTGCCATAATATTTTTATTTAATAACTAAAGTGTTTTTTTCTAATTTACCAGAACCCTAATGTTCCTTTATTCAGCTGCAAAGGTAACAAAACTAAACAAAACGACAAAGAAATCTATCAAATTTCAACGAATTCGGCTAAACTTCTTACAACTTCTGTCTCTTCGTCTGTTCCTTTCGTTATTTTGATACCATATTCATTCAGTGATATTTCTTCAACATAAAAGTTAAGACGGTCACCTGCATGACTTTCTGCAACATAGGCAATCTCGAATCGTCGCAAAGCGTGGGTTCTATAATAGTCGATGTCAAAAAGGTCGAGCACATGCTCAATATACTTCACTGAGTTCACATGGCCATTTAAATCTACATCATTATAGAAGGTGTCTATGCTGCGGACGAGTGGGGAATTATCGTTTAACTTTACGCGACCAAGCTTGTCAATGGGGTTTCTCTTTTCAGTCTCAAGATAACTTTTGATAATACCGCCCCGCACATCGAATAGATTAACGGGTTGACGAGACTCAGTATCAATCATCGCCCAGATGCTACGGCCATAACCATAAACATGATTGCTGTCTTTGCTTGTCACTGCGAAGTTGCGGCTTGTGAAGAATCTCATTACGGCATCTACCCATGTTTGGATAGAATACTCTTCATATGCCTTTGGCGTCTCAGTCATTTCAATAGCTAGACGCGACAGCACCCATGTTCGGTGAATGGTATTAAGATAATGCATGCCATATCCTCTCTCATTGCTGTGAAAGTCTGCAGCGTTGAGCATGGCATTGCCGAGATGTCCGATAAACAGTCTGTCGTTGAAGTCACAGTGAAATGGTTCGGCCATGAAGTTATAGCTGCCAATCTTGGGCAGCAAAGCTTCCTGATTTTCAGGCATAGTCCTTATCTTGTTAGATCAACTATTCTCCTGAGCCTTCAAGAATTCAGACACAGGTTCATCAAAACTTCGTGTCACTGCTATCTGACCGGAACGGGTGAACTGCAAAAGGCATTTGAAGCCATCTAGTATATGATACAAGTCGGCAATGTCTTCGGTAAGTCCAGCCAGAAGCACGGTGGAGTATGTGGGGTTTACCTCCATCATACGAGCATCATGCTTGCGAATGGTACGTGAAACTTCTGGATTGTCCAAGAGAACAGGAGTAGAAATCTTGTATAGGGCTACCTCATGGATGAATAATTCTTCGTCTATGTAGTAGTTAGCCTTTATCACATCGATTTTCTTCTCTAGTTGCTTGGTGATCCTTTCTATCTGATTGGCATCGCTCCAACATGTAATTGTATATTTGTGGATGCCTTCAATGCTCGAAGCAGAGACATTGAGGCTCTCAATATTAACTTGCAGCCGCGTAAAAACGGCAGTAACCTGAGTTAGAACACCGGCTACATTCTCACTATAAACTAATAGCGTATAAAATTTCTGTTCCATGCCTTAAATATTCAAATGCAATTTCATTTCGTCAACGCTACTACCTGGAGTAACCATTGGCTCAACGTTTTCCTCTTCCTTCACGGCACATTCCAAGATGTATGGGCCATCTGTAGCAATCATCCTAGCCACTTTCTCTGCTAATTCCTTACGATTCAACACAATATCGTAGGCTATTCTATAGCCTTTGGCTATGCTGTCGTAGCTTGGGTTGAGCATATGCGTGAATGAATGATGATAGTCATACATCAGATCCTGCCATTGTCTCACGTTACCAAGATAGTTGTTGTTGAGCAGGATAATCTTTACTGGTGCTTGTTGCTCCATGATTGTACCTAGCTCTTCTATGCACATTTGGAAGCCGCCGTCTCCCGTGAAGAGGCATACTTTACGGTCTGTTCCGAACGTTGCTCCAATGGCAGCGGGAAGACCGAACCCCATAGTTCCAAGGCCGCCACTGCTTACAACGCTACGCTTATGGCCAAACTTGAAATAACGACTTGAGAACATCTGATTCAATCCTACATCGTTCACCATCACCGTATCGCTAGGTGCGGCCTCTGCTACGGCATTGACTACCTCGCCCATGAGCAGTGGACCACTTTCTGGATGAATAGCTGGTTCGATGACTTCACGTTTTTCAACCTCATAAAGGGGTTCAAAAGAGGCTATCCAATCCTTATGTTCGGCTTTGTTGAGAAGCTTTGTGAGCATAGAGAGGCTTTCCTTGCAGTCACCTATCACAGCCACGTCTGTCTTTACAATCTTATCTATCTCCGATGGATCTATGTCCATATGAATGATCTTTGCTTGTTTGGCGTAACGATCGAGACAACCTGTCACACGATCTGAGAAGCGCATACCTATGGCGATAAGTACATCACACTCTTGCTGTTTTAGGTTGGTTCCATAGCGGCCATGCATGCCTAACATTCCCTTATTAAGGGGATAGTCTGTTGATAGAACCGAAAGTCCAAGCATGGTAAGTCCAGCGGGAATGTCAGCTTTCTCTAACAATTGTTTCAATTCTTCCTGAGCATCACCTATTTCAACCCCATGTCCCACGAGAGCAAAGGGCTTCTTTGCATTGTTAATTAGCTCGGCGGCCTCTTGAATGGCTTTTGAGTCTATTTTAGGATAGGGTATATACGACTTCACCTTATCGGCTTTGCCGGGCAACCATTTAGCCTTGTGTATCTGAGCGTTCTTTGGAAAATCAAGCACTACAGGTCCAGGACGGCCACTGCGAGCAATGTAGAATGCATGGCTCACTGCCCACGCCACATCCTCTGGTCGTCTGATCTGGTAGCTCCACTTGGCGATTGGTTGAGCCATGTTGACCAAGTCCACCTCCTGAAATGCATCGGAACCCAATGCTCCAACGCCAACTTGTCCGGCGATGATCACTATTGGAATGGAATCCATCATGGCATCAGCCACGCCAGTCATTGTGTTTGTCACACCGGGACCAGAGGTCACGATGACCACACCTACTTCTCCAGTCACACGAGCATATCCTTCGGCAGCATGCGCTGCACCTTGCTCATGACGCACCAAGACATGATCGAACCATGGCGTGGGCTTTCTGGTATAAGTATAGAGTGCATCATACACAGGCATGATATTTCCACCGGGATAGCCAAAGATTGTCTTCGTACCCTCCTGATACAATGCGCGCATCAGTATCTCGGCTCCCGAGCACTCCTCACCTATGTGTACACCAGCCCAGGGAGTCTGCTTGTCCATGGGCTCTATGGTTGTTTGCTGTGTCTTGTTATCCTTTTCGTTATCCATACTACTTCTGTTTTATGATTGTTGGACAGCTGTTAATCTATTATACGTACACCTCCCTTGTCAGCGGAACTAACACTTTGAGCATAAGCCCTTAAAGCTTTGCTGATTGTGCGATTTCGCTTTAGTGGTTGTTGTGGACGTTCTGTTAGTTCTTCATCAGTAAGTTTCACGTTGATACTGCGTTGGGGGATGTCTATCTCGATGATGTCTCCATCCTTGATTTTCCCGATATTGCCACCCGAAGCCGCCTCTGGAGAAATATGTCCGATGCTTAATCCGCTCGTTCCACCAGAGAAACGTCCATCGGTGATGAGTGCACATTCTTTACCTAAGTGCTTGCTTTTGATATAGGAAGTGGGGTAGAGCATCTCTTGCATGCCAGGTCCGCCCTTAGGGCCTTCATGGGTTATCACTACGCAATCACCGCTTTTGACGCGTCCGGAGAGTATACCATCACAGGCATCATCCTGAGAATCGAACACCACGGCTGGCCCAGCAAAATGCCATAGGCTCTCGTCTACGCCTGCTGTTTTCACTACACAGCCATCTTGGGCAATGTTTCCGAAGAGCACAGCAAGTCCACCGTCCTTGGTATAGGCATGCTCCATGTCTCTGATGCAGCCGTTTTCGCGATCAGTATCAAGTGATTTCCACTGGGAGTTTTGACTGCCCATTGTCGTTGAAAATTTGTTACCGGGTGCACTATGATATATTCTGTCAGCTTCAGCAGATATGTTTTGGCCAGTGATATCGTATTCATCCATGGCCTTTTCAAGTGTCATGCCATCAACTCGTTTCACGTTTCCGTTGATAAGTCCACCCTTGTAAAGTTCTTGAAGTATACCAAGGATGCCACCGGCACGGTTGCATTCCTGAACAGAATACTTTTGTGTGTTAGGCGCCAACTTGCAAAGACATGGTACTTTGCGACTCAAACGATCAATGTCCGACATATTGAAGTCCACCTCTCCTTCTTGTGCCACGGCCAAAAGGTGTAGCACGGTGTTGGTGCTTCCACCCATAGCAATGTCCAGTGCCATAGCGTTAAGGAAAGCGTCGCGTGTTGCTATACTTCTAGGTAATACACTTTCGTCACCATCTTCGTAGTATGCGAGAGCATTCTTTACGATCTGTCGTGCTGCCTGACGGAACAACTCGATGCGGTTTACATGTGTGGCGAGTATAGTTCCGTTGCCGGGTAAAGACAGTCCTATGGCCTCGGTGAGAGAGTTCATGGAGTTGGCGGTGAACATACCAGAACAACTACCACAACCTGGACATGCGGATAGTTCAATCTGTTGCAGTTCTTCGTCGCTCACTTCGTCATCAGCACCTTTCACCATAGCAGTGATAAGATCAGCATTTTCGCCACGATAGCGCCCAGCTTCCATTGGTCCACCGGAGCAAAAAATGGTTGGGATATTGAGCCGCATGGAAGCCATCAACATTCCTGGCGTAACCTTGTCACAATTGGAAATGCAAATCATGGCATCAGCCTTATGGGCATTTACCATATATTCTACACTGTCGGCAATGATATCTCGGGAAGGAAGAGAGTAAAGCATTCCGTCGTGTCCCATTGCAATACCATCATCAATTGCAATCGTGTTGAACTCGGCTGCATAGCAACCCATTTTCTCTATCTCTTGCTTTACTATCTGACCTATTTCGTGAAGGTGTGTATGCCCAGGAACAAACTGTGTAAACGAGTTGACCACAGCAATGATGGGCTTTCCTATTTGTTCTCGTTTCATGCCCGCTGCTACCCACAGTGCTCGGGCGCCTGCCATACGGCGGCCTTCCGTACATACGGAACTTCTCAACTGATGTTTCATAACACTACTAAATATTATACGCGGCAAAGGTAAGTATTAAATTCATAATTACCATGAATTTCTTTGTAAAAAATGATATTTTGCTGCGAAATGAAAGAATAATGGCTTGATTTCTTTTAAATTGACACATAATTTTCGAAATAACATCCTGTTACTAACATTATGAGATTAAAATCTTTCGTGGTATATTTAAGAAAACTTACAAGTAATAACAAACAAATTCCGGTCTTGGTGTTAACCAAGAATGGGTAGATAAAGGATTTTCGAATTTTCTAGAATGATCATATAATAAGTGCTATAAGGTTTATATATAAACTAGTAGACCCTTTAGCATAATTCAAAGAAATGAGTATTTTTTCAGAGAGTAACTTTCATTGATTGCTTGATGGCTAACGAACAAATCCAAGTAAGTTTTCCAACCTTTTCCCATTGATGCCAAACGGGCTCGCGATTGATGCCGAATGGCACTGCGATAACTATCTAAACGCGTCGCGATTCATATCGAATCACACCGCCAAAAGATATCAATCGCAAAACAAGGAAAATTCTTCGGAGAGAAGACATGATTGATGCTTAATCGTAATCGTTTATCGGGTGAGACGGGTTAAGCAAGAGAGCTTATACTACAGGCTGCTTGTGACTGATTACAAATATTTCGGTGTGAAGCCTTTCTTGCTCTTTGTCACTTGCTCAGGTGTACCGGTAGAAAGCAATTCTCCACCTCCACGTCCACCGTTTGGTCCCATATCGATGAGCCAATCAGCCTGGCGTATGACGTCTAGGTTGTGCTCGATGATGATTACTGTATTACCTCGGTCCACAAGTCTATTGAGCACCTGCATGAGTATGCGGATGTCTTCGAAATGCAAACCGGTCGTGGGTTCATCAAGGATGTATAATGTCTTACCTGTATCGCGCTTGGCAAGTTCCGTGGCCAGCTTCACACGCTGGCTTTCACCTCCAGATAAAGTTGTGGAACTTTGTCCCAACTTGATATAGCCAAGTCCAACCTCTTGAAGTGTCTTGATTCTTGGCAGAATGGTTGGTACGTTTTCGAAAAACTCCACGGCTTGGTTGATGGTCATGTCGAGCACGTCAGCTATAGACTTTCCCTTGAAGCGCACTTCCAATGTCTCACGATTGTAGCGCTTGCCGTGGCACACTTCGCATGGCACCATGACGTTGGGAAGGAAGTTCATCTCAATCGTCTTATAGCCGTTTCCGCCACATGTTTCGCAGCGTCCACCCTTCACGTTGAATGAGAATCTTCCAGGTTTGTAACCGCGAATCTTTGCCTCTGGCAAGTTTACATAAAGGGCGCGGATGTCGGAAAACACGCCTGTGTAAGTAGCAGGATTGGAACGTGGGGTGCGTCCAATTGGACTTTGGTCCACATCCACCACTTTGTCTATGTTGTCAATACCTTCAATTTTATCATAAGGCATTGGTTTTTTCAAGGATCTATAGAAATGGTGGGAGAGAATGGGCTGCAGTGTTTCGTTGACCAATGTGGACTTTCCGGATCCTGACACACCCGTCACAACGATTAACTTGCCTAAGGGGAAATCGACATTGACATTTTTCAGGTTGTTTCCATGTGCGCCACTAACAAGAATGTGCTTTCCATTGCCTTCCCTACGTTTTTTTGAAATCTCAATCTTACGTTCACCATTGAGATATTGCGCTGTGATGGTATGGGTCTTTAGCATTTCTTCTGGAGTGCCTTGGAATACTACCTCGCCACCTTTTCTTCCAGCTTGCGGTCCGATGTCTATGATCCAGTCGGCAGCGCGCATCATATCCTCGTCATGTTCCACTACAATGACTGTATTGCCAAGGTCTCTAAGTTCTTTCAAGGAACTGATAAGGCGCTGATTGTCGCGTTGATGCAAACCAATACTGGGCTCATCAAGAATGTATAATACGTTTACAAGCTGAGATCCAATCTGAGTAGCGAGACGGATACGCTGACTCTCTCCACCCGACAATGTCGCAGACTGGCGATCCAATGCCAGGTAGTCAAGACCGACTTCCAGAAGGAAATTGACACGCGTCTTCAACTCCTTGATAATCTCGTGCGCTATCTGTTTCTGTTGTGTCTCAAGATGTTCTTCTAAATGTTGAAGCCAGTCTTTCAAGTCAATCATATCCATTGCAGATATCTCGGCAATATTCTTGCCCCATAATTTATAGGACAATGACTCGCGCTTAAGTCTTTGGCCATGGCATTCAGGGCATTCAACTTCAGCTAAAAACTGTTCTGCCCACCTCTGACTGGCTTTGGAATCATCGGTCTCCATGACTGTTTGGAGGTATTTGACAACACCATCGAAAGCTACGAAGTAGTCGCTCGATGTACGAACCACGTCCTTGTCTATGCGAATGTTGTCTAGGGATCCGTTCATAATCTCGTCGACGCAGTCCTGAGGAATGTCTTTGAAGGGGGTTTGAAGCGTGCAATCAAACTCTTTCAAGATGGCATCAATCTGCCAGAAAATCATCTGATTCTTATATTTGCCAAGGGGTACAATAGCTCCGTCGTGAATGCTCAGATTTTGATCTGGTATCACTTTCTTCATATCAATCTCATTCACAAATCCTAGTCCCTTGCAATGCGGGCAGGCGCCCTCGGGTGAGTTGAACGAAAAAATATTTGGTGCTGGTTCACCATAGGATAATCCAGTGACGGGGTCCATGAACCGTTTGGAGAAGTTGCGCACAGCCCCCGAATCTCGGTCCATGATCATGAGTACGCCATCGCCAAGCTTCATCGCCGTTTGTACACTGTGTTTCAGACGCTCATCATCTTTACCCTGCACTTTCAGTTTATCCACTACAACCTCGATATTGTGGTTCTTATAGCGGTCCACCTTCATGCCACGCACAATTTCTTTGACCTCTCCGTCCACCCGCATGTAAAGATATCCCTTACGCCTCATACTTTCGAAGAGTTCACGATAATGACCTTTGCGCTGACGAACAACTGGAGAAAGAATATAGATTCCAAGGCCGGCATAGTCGGTTAGAATCATGTCAAGGACTTGTTCCTCGGTGTATTTCACCATCTTCTCACCGCTCATGTAGCTATATGCAGTGCCTGCGCGGGCATAGAGCAGACGCATGTAGTCGTAAATCTCAGTGGTAGTACCTACAGTCGAGCGAGGATTTTTGTTGGTAGTTTTCTGTTCTATGCTGATGACGGGGCTTAGTCCGGTGATCTTGTCCACATCCGGCCTGTCCATGTTACCCAAGAAATTGCGTGCGTAAGCAGAGAAAGTTTCGATATATCGACGTTGTCCTTCAGCAAAAATAGTGTCGAAAGCCAATGACGATTTGCCTGAACCGGAGAGTCCTGTGATAACGGTGAGTGAATTGCGCGGTATCCGAACGTCTACATTCTTTAGGTTGTGCACCCGCGCTCCAGAAACATCTATCCAACCGTTATTGAATTTGTTATCTTGCATAAATAAAAAATAAATAGCCCCTTGTCATCGAAGAAGCTTTTCTTTAACCTTTTTTCTTTGAGGGAGTGACCAGTCTTTAACATGGTTCATCATAATGAAAATCACTCCTTCTCACAAGTTATGGGAGACTGGGACTTGTTTGTCCTTCCGTAAATCCACGTAGAAGGTTTACGTCTCTCTTAATATTAAACTTTCGTCCATCCGCTCCCTTGGCTTGAACTAATACAAAATAGACACCATCTGCTACATTCTTACCATTGAATTTGCCGTCCCATCCGTCTGCGGGATCGGTCCAGCTATAGAGTTTTTGACCCCATCTATTGAAGATTGTGGCTTTGAATTCTATAAGGCTTCGATAGCCTTCTTTGGCTCGATAGATGTCATTGATTCCGTCACCGTTGGGCGAAAAGGCATTTGGCATTTCTAGTTTACTCTCCGATATGGAAACGCTGATGGGCTGACCCTCACTTGTCCAATATTCGTTGGTATATATTGCGCTGTCAGTACCCTGTGTGAATGTTGCCCAAAGCTCAATAAGATGGGCTCCCGCCTCAGAAAAAGTGTAGGTTGTCTGTTCCTCGTAACGAAGTAGATATGGTTTATCACGTTGTCCTTCCTTATAGAAATGCCACTCATAATGAGCTGTCCATCCCCCAGCATTCTCGGTATTCGCTGAAAAGGTAACAGTGAGCGGGGCAGACTCAGAGATATTGCTTTCCGTCTGTTCATTACCTCCTGCATCCGTGTAGGTTGCAGTAGGAGAGATCGTTGGATATGTTGTTTGTCCAAATGCTCCTAATATTGGCATGAACAAAAGGGCTATAATGATCTTTGATCTTGTCTTCATTTTGCACAAACTTAATCATGCAAAGATAGCTATTTTAGGTTGAAAAAGATTTGGTTTCTATTAAAAAGATGTTCGCCAAAGAGTTTTTTGCACGATTGAGGCAAAGAGATACAAAGTTTTTTGTATATTTGCAATATCATAAAACTGATGTGATCGATGAGAAGACTTTTAAGATATTTACTATTGTTGACGCTTGTTTGCTTTGCTGCCGATACCTTGGCACAAACAATCAGATGGCGTGACATGTACAAGGTGAAAAAGAAGGATACTGTCTTCGGCATCGCTAAAAAATACGACATCAGTATAGCTGAATTGACAGAAGCCAATCCTGAGATGACGCAAGAGGGCTATCAGTTGAAGAAAGGTGATTTTATATTTATTCCCTTTGCCAGAGCGAATGCAGACAATGCTGTAAAAGCAACTAGCATTACTAAGTCAGTGGCTGATGTCAAGTCAGTATGTGTGGGCATCATGTTACCACTTCATGATGTGGATGGTGATGGTCGTCGTATGGTGGAATACTACCGGGGTTTTCTATTGGGCTGCGAGGAATTGAAGCAAACTGGAATGAACATTGATATTCATACATGGAATGTCAACATTGATGCTAATATTGCTGATATTCTCAAAGACCCAGCTGCAGGGCAATGCAATATTATCTTTGGACCGTTATATTCACACCAAGTACGTGGGTTAGCTGAGTTTTGCAAGGCACGCGACATCAAATTGGTTATCCCTTTCTCTATTGATGGAGATGACGTGGCTCGTTTTGGACAGATTTTTCAAGTTTGGGAATCACCAGACAAGCTTAATAATAGTACGATTGATGCTTTTCAAAAGCGCTTTTCTGATAGCCAGCCTGTGTTCATTGATTGCAATGACAAGGAATCTAAGAAGGGTGTCTTTACATTTGCTTTGAGAAACCGTTTGGCAAACACCAATATTCCATACACTATCACTAACCTGAATACAAGTGAGGAGATGTTTGCTAAATCTTTTTCAAGGATCAAACGCAATGTAGTAGTACTCAACTCAGGAACATCACCTAGTCTTACTGTGGCAATCGCTAAACTAAATAGTTTAAAGAATAGTGATCCTTCGATAAAGATCTCACTTTTTGGCTATACAGAGTGGTTGATGTTTGCGGATGACAAGCTTGAGGATTTTTTCCGCTTGGACACTTATGTTCCTTCCAACTTTTATTTCAATGCTATAGACTCAAAGACACGAAGTTTGGAACAGAGCTATGCTCGTTGGTTCAATGAACCGATGCAGTATGCACTGCCTCGGTTTGGCATTACAGGATATGATCATGCACAGTTTTTTTTGCATGGATATGATAAACATGGTAAGAAATTCCGCGGAACAAAGGGCCAAAGCACTTATGTACCACTGCAAAATCCTCTGCAATTTAAGCAGGTTAGTACTGCAGGAATGCAGAATGAGTTTTTTCACCTCATTCATTATTCCTCTCAGGGGAACATCGAATCCATTGCCTATTAAGCTATGACAAAACGCATTTTGACATTCTTGGTGCTTATGCTGCCAATGGCAGTGTCTGCCCAAATTGGTGAGCATCGCAACACATTGTCTGTGGGCGTTAATGGAGGATATAACCTCAGTACTATAAGATTTACGCCAAAAGTTGTGCAGCAAATGCAAGGCGGGCTGACGGGAGGCTTCTCTTTGCGATACACCGTGGAGAAATACTTCACCACTATCGCCTCTGTAGCTGCAGAAGTGAACTTCTCACAGATGGGCTGGAACGAAAAAATACAGGACCTGAAAAACCAACCTGTTATAAATTCGACTACAGGCCAGCCAGAATTATATAGTCGCACAATAAACTATGTACAAGTTCCCTTTCTTGCTCACCTTGCATGGGGGCGTGAGGAGCGAGGTGCAAACTTTTTCGTCAATGCTGGTCCACAATTTGGAATGTACCTTGTTGAAAGTACTAAAACTAACTTTGAGTGGAACGAACGAAATATGACAGACCGTGCAAATACTATCGTTGCGCAAGACACAATGTCTGTAAAGAATAAGTTAGACTATGGTATTGCTGCCGGACTTGGTATGGAGTATAGTGTACCAAGTGTCGGACACTTTCTATTGGAAGCCCGTTACTATTATGGATTAGGTAACATCTTCGGCGATACCAAGCGTGATTATTTTGGCTCCAGTAACTTTGGAACGATCACAGTCAAGCTTTCTTGGCTCTTCGACATCATGAAATATAAGCCAGAGTGATTACAATTCAATCTGTACAAGCATAGCTTTGCTAACCCGAAATATAATAACAATCAATAAAACTAACTAACAATGTTTGAGAATCAACCTAAAGGTCTGTACGCCTTGGCATTGGCCAATACAGGCGAGCGCTTTGGCTACTACACAATGATAGCCATTTTCGTGCTATTTTTACAGTCTAATTTTGGCTGGTCAGAGGGACTTGCCGGAACTGTATATTCAACATTTCTTATGCTTATCTATTTCTTGCCAGTGCTTGGTGGATGGGTAGCAGACAAGATTGGATTCAGTAAATGTGTTACATTTGGCATCATCGTCATGTTCCTGGGGTATCTGCTCATGGCGATTCCAGCCGGACAAGGCACGTTTGCCATTACTATGATGATGGCGGCACTGCTTATGATTAGCATCGGCACTAGTCTTTTCAAAGGTAACCTACAGGTAATGGTTGGAAAGCTTTATGATGCTCCAGAATATGCCGATAGTCGTGATAGCGGTTTCTCAATCTTCTATATGGCCATCAATATTGGAGCTCTCTTTGCCCCAACAGCAGCCACGAAGCTTATGGCTTGGGCACAAAATTCAATGGGAGTGAGCGAGCAAGTGGCTTATCACTATGCCTTTGCAGTAGCCTGTCTCTCTCTCATCTTCTCCATAGGAATTTATTATGGTTTTCGCTGGACTTTCTCACAGATTGAGGATGCAAATAAAAAGAAGCAGGCAGCAAAGGCTGAAGAGAAAGAAGTTCACGTTGAGACACCTGAGGAAAAGGCTGATACTAAAAGTCGCCTTGTTGCACTTTTCTTAGTGTTCGTCGTAGTGATTTTCTTCTGGATGGCTTTCCATCAAAATGGCTTAACGCTGACATATTTTGCCCGCGATTTCACGCAGACTAGTGCTACGGGTCTTGTTGGTATGATTTTCGATGTCACTAATATTGTGGCTTGTATCTTTATCATATATGCACTCGTGGCCTTAGCTCAAACCAAGACGACGAGAAGTAAGGTAATAGCCTCCCTCGTTATCCTCGCATCTATTGCTTTCCTTGTTTATAAATATAGTGCACTGATAGCAGAAGGAAACCTCGTTGACGTTTCCGTACCTCTCTTTCAGCAGTTTAATCCTGCTTTTGTAGTTGCTCTTACGCCGCTAAGTATGGGTCTTTTTGCTTGGTTAGCGAGAAGAAGTAAAGAGCCATCTGCACCACGCAAAATTGGGTATGGTATGCTAGTCGCTGGTTTGGGCTATGTCATTATGATTGTAGCCAGTGTGGGATTGAACTATACTCTTTCTGACGAACAGCGTGTATCACCCATGTGGCTTGTTTCAACCTATCTCACATTAACTTTTGCCGAGTTGCTACTTTCGCCTATGGGAATAAGTTTTGTGAGCAAGGTGTCGCCTGCAAAGTATCAGGGCATTATGATGGGATGCTGGTTTGGCGCTACTGCCATTGGCAATTTCCTCGTACAGATTCCTGCCTATCTTTGGAAGAGCGTGCCACTAACTGACTTATATCAGATTTA
>DHOP01000013.1 GCA_002407775.1 Prevotella sp. UBA5387 | reverse complement strand
TGCCTGTTTTGACACACCCTCTTGTTTTTATAGTTTCTCTAGATGATCACATTATGGTCATCTGTCGATTGTTATTTTTCTTCTGGGGTTTCCTTCACGATCTTAGGCCCACGCACAAGGTCACTTTTCTTCAAACCGGACTTTATCTCTATGTTGATGCCATCGCTCAAGCCCGTGACAACCTTTCGCTTAGTGTAGGTTTTACTTTCGCCAGAACCGCTGACAATGTAGATGTAAGTGTCGCTGCCACTAAATTCGATGGCACTTTCTGGTAACGTAAGCACCTGCTTAGCTTCGGCTAGCACTATCTCGGCATTGGCGCTGTATCCGGAGCGGATACGTGAATTAACTCCGGTGTGTATTGCTGCTTTGATCTCAAACTGGTTTGCACCATTGTTCTCTACTGCCTTTGGGGAGATATATTCCAAAGAAGCCATGAGTTTCTCATCCTGCAGCGCACCAATGGTGATCTTCATAGGCATGCCTTGTACAATATTGCCTACTTCCGTCTCGTCCACATTGCCACGGAAGATGAGGTCGCCCATGTTTGCAATGGTGGCGATGGTGGTACCATCATTGAAGGTGTTGGCTAGGATGACAGTGTTACCAATCTTAACAGGAACATCTAGAATGAGTCCGCTAATCGTCGAGCGCACTAGCGTACTACTCGTTTGGGCATTCTGAGAGGAAACACCATTACGAACAACCTCCAAGTTATCATTAGAGGCTCGCACCTCTTCTTGGGCTTGGTGATAAGCCTTACGCTTCTGGTCGAACTCGTCTCCGCTAATCAACCCCTTGTCATAAAGCGCCTTTACACGGTCGTAGTCCACCTTGGCCTGTCCTACATTGATGCTTGCGGAGCGCACACGTGCCTGTGCTGCCGATAGCTGTCCCATGTCGGGAATAACCTTAACCTTGGCAATTACCTCCCCTTGGTTGACCATCTGTCCGGACTCTTTGTAGATTTCGGTGATGATTCCCGATATTTGAGGCTTTACGTTTACCTCGTTTCTTGGCTCAATCTTGCCAGTGACGACAGTCGATTTACTGAGGTCCATCACCTTGGGAGTGAACTCTTCGTATGCCACTGGTTGAGGACGGCTCTTCATCCACAAGAAAACGAATGTACCAATAAAGATTAGCAGCACGATGGCCGCAATGATAAACTTGTAATATTTCTTCATGATCGTGATATTTTCAGTTGTATGTCCTATCTACATTAAATGTTTTCATCTTACTCGTCTCTCATTGCATCTACAGGTTTGATGCTCATGGCACGTAATGAGGGTGCCAATCCCGCGAGAACACCAAGAACACTGAGTAGCGCAACAGACCCTAGGGCAGTCCAGAAGCCCACTTGAAAGTGTGCGGAGACTATGCCATCAGTAGTATTTCCTACCTCGAGCATCTGAAGTATAATGACGGCAAAGAGGATGCCGCTCATTCCGGCGACTGCCGTGAGGATAATACTCTCGGAGACAATCTGTGATAAAATCATGCGTGGAGTGGCGCCAATTGCTCGTCGAATGCCAATCTCGGTGGTGCGTTCACGCACGGTAACCATCATGATGTTTGACACACCGATGGCTCCTGCAAACAGAGTGCCGATGCCGACAAGCCAAACTAGGAAGTTGACCCCTTTGAAAAGGCTGTCTAACATGCCAAAGAGCACCTCGGTATTAAACACAGTAATAGCTTTCTCATCGGTGGGATCTACTCTGTGCGCCCTGGCAATGACTTCACGCATATGCTGTGAAACCTCACTCAGCGTGACACCAGGTTTACCTGTGACACATATCAAATGTATCTCATCTCCTAGATTATATGCTTTCTGCATGATGGAAAGCGGAATGCTAATAGATTCTTCGGCAGAGCCGTTGACGTTCATGTTGCCTGCATTATAGTCCACGCCAATCACCTTAAAATACATAGAGTCCAACCGAACAAGCTGTCCAGTGGGATCGCCACCACCAGGGAAGAGAGTCTTATATACCTTTTTGCCGATCACACAGACCTTTCTGGCCTGAGCGATGTCCATATTATTGATGTAGCGTCCATAATACATCTTGGGTGCTTCTATCTTTGCATATTCAGGCAGCATACCTTTTACAGATCCTGTGAAGACCTTATCGCCAAAGACAACCTTACGTCCCCATATCGAGGTCATTGGCGTGACAACCTCTAATTCAGGAATTTGGGACTTAAAACGATCGACGTCTTTGTAAACCATATGCCACTGCCGACCCTTTCGGAAGCCGTCCCAGGGCTTAGTAGTGTTCTGCGCAAAAACGATGGAAGAATTGGTAGCGAAGCCCTCGAAATTTTTAGTCAGCAGTTCCTTCAGTCCTGCACCTCCTCCAATGAGTGCCACAAGCATGAATACTCCCCAGAAAACGCCGAAGCCTGTGAGGAATGAACGCGTCTTATTTCGTGTCAGCGTGTCGAGAATCTCGCGGTATGTATCTATGTCGATCTTCATCTAACCTTTTCCTATATTATTCTGCACGCAATGCCTCTATAGGCCTGATTCGCGCTGCTTTACGAGCAGGGATTGCACCGGCAATAGTTCCAGCAATAATCATCACAATGGTCGCCTCAATACAAACGTCCAGTCCCACTGTGGGATTGACAAACATTGCAGCCTTGAACAAGCCAGCATCTACTTGTTGATGTCCCGCGGTAGCATCCATATATTGGTTGGCGGCTATGCCAAGAACCATCCCTATATATCCGAAGAATGTCGTGATGATGACGCTTTCAATGATAATAAGTCTAAGAATGGACCAAGGTGTTGCGCCAATGGCCTTGCGAATGCCAAACTCACGAGTACGTTCCTTCACTGTTATCAGCATGATATTGCTGACTCCAACTACACCTGAGAGCAATGTGAAGAGGCCAATGATCCAAAGAGCCATGCGGATAATACTCATGCCTTGGTTCATTTGGAGGTTTTGTGTGAAACGATTCCAGATCCAAACGGCATCTTCATCATTAGGTGCAGCATGATGATTTTCGTTTAAGTCAGCCTTATATTGTTTTTCGAAAGTGTCGTTTTCTGCCACGCTATTCAAGCCATGAAAAGTAAAAACGATTCTGCCTACTTTATCTCCCTTATTATATAATGTACGTAGTGTGTTGAAAGCGCAATAGGCATCAGTGTTCATACCCATTTGATCGCTTTTGTATATGCCTGCGATTTGAAAGGCAGAGTTGTCCAATTTGACGGTCTTGCCGATGAGTTGTCCGATGTCTCCGTTCACTAACTCTTTGGCTTGGTTCTCACTTAGAATGAGTGATTTGCGCTGTTGCTTATTATCTATGTCGTTGACAAAACGTCCATGGAGCATCTCAATCTTGTTAATCTGTTCCAAATTGGGATATACCCCCTGTAGGGAACTACTCACATAGTTTTCTCCATAGGTAATTTGCACGGCATCTTGAGATATTTGCGCACCGAGGTCGGTGACCACATCATTATGCTGACGGGTTGTGGTTTGCATGTCTTTGTCCTGGAGTTCTATCGGTCTTCCTTCGACGAAGCCCTTGTATGCCTTAGAGGTTGTGCCACCACCTACCATCATTGAGTTGTCCAGCCAACGGTCGTTGTTTTGCAGTGATGCATTAATCAAGCCGTTGCCAGACCCCAACAAGAAAAGAAGCATAAAGATTCCCCACGCCACTGCAAACCCAGTGAGTGTGGTACGCAACTTATTTCGTCGTGCGGTGGACCATATTTCTTCAAGAATATCTAGCAAAGTAGAAGGTATTATGAGTTTATTTAATCTGGTAAGGGGCTCGTTTTTTGAAGGCAGAAATAAGCGAAGATCTTTCTAATCCTCTCATATAGATATTGTAGAGGCTAGAGTAGATCATTACTTCATTACTTCATTACTCCGTTCACTCCGAATGGTGATGCATCGTGATCAAGATTCACCTCGATGTTTCCTATGATACCATCCTTGATATGGATGATTTTATCGGTAGCGTTGGCCACGCCACTTTCATGTGTCACTACGACAATGGTCTTGTGGTCCTCGGCATTCAGCTTTTTGAGCAGTTTCATCACTTCCAATGATGTCTTGGAGTCTAAGGCACCTGTTGGCTCATCGGCTAGAATGACTTTCGGATTTGTGATGAGCGCACGTGCGATGGCTACGCGCTGCTTCTGCCCTCCTGACATTTCGTTGGGATAGTGATTGGCCCATGGCAGCAGCTCTAGGCGCTCGAGATATTCCAATGCCTGCTGATGGCGCTTACGGCGTGACACTCCTTGATAGAAGAGCGGCAGTTCAACATTCTCCACTGCGGTCTTGAACCCGATGAGGTTAAAGCTCTGAAAGATAAAGCCAATAAACCTGTTACGATAGTTGGCTGCACGTTTCTCGCTGAGATCTTTAATGAGCTCACCTCCTAGGATATATTCGCCACTGTCGTAGTTGTCGAGAATTCCAAGAATATTGAGCAGTGTTGACTTGCCTGAGCCCGATGACCCCATGATCGAGACAAATTCTCCTTCCTCGATGTCGAGGTTGATGCCTTTGAGTACATGGAGCGGTTGGGCGCCTTGATAGGTCTTGTTGATGTCCTTTAGATGTATCATCATGCTTTATAGACGATGGTCAAGCGCACAAAGTTGCACGCTTGACAAATAATGACAGGATTTTTCCCGTTATTTTTTCTTTGTAACAGTGCTTTTCTTTGTAACAGTGCTTTTCTTTGTAACAGTCTTCTTGCTGG
The DNA here is from genome assembly GCA_002407775.1 of Prevotella sp. UBA5387. Classification (GTDB taxonomy): domain Bacteria; phylum Bacteroidota; class Bacteroidia; order Bacteroidales; family Bacteroidaceae; genus Prevotella. Next base: position 37,411 of record DHOP01000013.1, on the reverse strand, counting down.
CTTTGGTAGCAGTCTGTTGTTTTTTGCAGTTCTTGTCAGCGGCACAGGCCTTACCCTCGGCCATGCCTTTCATGTGTTCTTTGCAATTCATTCCGTGGGCGCATGCTTTTCCATTGTCCATGCCGGCCTTGCTTTTCTTGCATTTCATTCCACAATCACAAGCTTTGCCCTTTGCCATACCACAGCTGTCTTTTTTGCAGTTCATGCCAGCAGCACAGGCCTTGCCTTTGGCCATACCTTTCATGTGTTCCTTGCAATTCATTCCATTGCCCATGCCACAGCTGTCTTTCTTGCAATTCATTCCAGACACTAAGTTTTTGCCCTTTGCCATACCGCAACTGTCGTTCTTGCAGTCACTGCCATTGACTTTCAACAAACCTTTGGCCTCCAAGTTGGCGAGTTTAGCAGCAATCTTCTGATGCTGTACTGTGCCAAGAATAACCTTTCCCTCTGGGCAGATGAGATAATATGTCGGAATCCAGTTTACCTTGTAATCTTTATCAATCTGTGTTCCTGCTTTCCACTTCTTCAATTCGCTACTATGCAGCCAATCCATGCCGTTTTTCTCGATGCAGGATTTCCATGCGGTTTTGTCGGTATCAAATGATACGCCAATGAACTTCACCCCCTTATTGCCATAATTCTCCACAAGTTTTTTTACCTCGGGAATGTCCTTGCGGCAGTCGGGACACCATGATGCCCAAAATTCCACCACAACAAACTGTCCACGGAACTGACTCAATGAAACGTCCTTGGCATTATCATTGTTTAAGATTTTAAAGTCGGGGGCTACTGTCTCTGGCTTTAAAAGTTCGGCGGCATACTTAACATCAGGGTCTTCGGTTGCTTCCTGGGCAGCTATAGTTAGTCCACTTGCCAATAGCAACAGAGCAAAAAACATCTTTCTTAATGTGTTCATTCTTTTAGTAATTAAATGTATTATTTAGTTGTTTATTAATCTACTAGCTTTCCACTCTCCTTGGAGTGACTTATTAAGCTTTTTATTTTCAAATCTTTTCTATTCGTAATGTTTGGTCGCAATAGTCCATCACTGCCGGGCGATGGGTAACGAAAATAACGGTTTTGTCGTGACCTTCCAAAACGTTTTGCAGTAGTTGGCGTTCCGTGTCTGGGTCAAGGGCAGAAGTGGCTTCATCAAAGAGCATTATGGGTCGATCACGAAGCAGTGCCCTTGCTATAGCGATGCGCTGCGCCTGTCCTTCGGATAGTCCGCCGCCTGATTCCCCACAGATAGTGTCTAAGCCATCAGGAAGTTCCTTGACGAAGTCAGCGCAGCTCTTATGCAATGCTTCGTCCATCTCAACATCTGTTGCATCGAGCTTACCAAGACGTAGGTTATCTCGAATGGTTCCACTCATCAACGTGTTTCCTTGGGGCACATAGACGAAGTTGCATCGTAAGCGTGGACTTAGTGTTCGATGTTGGCGATCGTTATATATCTCTACCGAGCCTTGCTGGGGGGTGAAGAGTGCCAGAAGAAGACGTACGATGGTGGTCTTACCAGCGCCTGTCTCACCAAGAATTGCAGTACTCGTCCCCGGGCGGAAATCGAAGTCGAGATTGTGTAGCACGTCGCCGTCCACGTCGACATATCTATAGCTCACGTTCTTAAGACGCAATCCGCAGGGAGGTGTCATTTCAATCGGAGTGCCCTGTTCCTCCAACGGATTTTCCTCCAACTCCATGAGTCGTTCCACTGCTGTGAACACAGATACAAAGGCAGGAACTAGCTTTGTGAGGTCGCGAGCAGGACTTTGGATGCGGTTTACCAATTGCAAGAAGGCGGTCATACCACCGAATGTGAGCGTCTGTGCCGACATACGAAGGGCGGCCCAAAGAAAGGCGACAAGATAACCAAGAGCGAACCCCACATTGAGTATGAGGTTGCTATAAACTGAAAAGACCGTCCTTTTCACGACTCGGTGACGCAATTCTCCCTGTTTGCTTTCCAAGCGATTTACCATTGTGTCCTCGCTTTCAAGCGTCTTTATGAGCATTCTATTCTGTATGGTTTCTTGAAGCACGCTCTGTACCTTAGAGTCAGAGTTTCGCACGTCTCGATTCAATCGCCTCATGTATCCAACATAGACCTTGCTCAAGAGGATAAATACGGGGATAATGGCCACAGTTATCAGCGCCAATGTGGCATCCATGAGAAACAGATATGTAAATGCACCGATAAAGAGGGCCAGTACGGAGAGTGTGTTGGGGATGACCTCGGTGAGAAAAGACACCACGTTGGCTACATCGAACTCCAATCTGTTGAGTACGTCGCCAGAATGATGAGCCTCCTTGCCATGCCATTTGGAACGGAGAATGCGATCGAGCATACGTTGCTGCATGCGGTTCTGTGCCTTGATTCCCAGGATGTTGCGCACCCAAATTCCTGCGATATTCAGTCCGAAACCACAAAGGATAAGTGCTCCCATTAGTCCCACGGCCCAATAGATGCTACCCTCTACAACGCCCGAAGCAACGTCTATGGCATGCTGCACAGCCCAAACTTGCCCCAGGGAAACGCCCACACCCGCAAGTCCTATGATGGCATTCAGGGATGCCTGCAGCTTGTTGCCAGAGTAGGCATGCCACAACCATTGGAAAAGCAGACGCAAGGGTATCTTTAGGGTAGTCCTCTCGGAATTCCTCCAATGGGATACAATCCAACCAATGATAGGATTAGGAGTAGCCCCGGTTTTATCTTGTTGTTTCTGTTCAGTAGTCAAAGCAATTAGCTTGGAAGGTATTATGTTTATTAATGACCTAATTATATGGCTTGGCCTATCAGTTTTTCCCTGATCTTATTGAAGTTTGGAGAGGTGATAGGCCTCTAAAGAAGCGAAGCTTGTTACCGTTGGTCAGCTCCCCACATTAACTTCTCACGAAGTGTGGAGAAGTAATGGGTTGATTGCTGTTTCACAATGTTCACCTGGTAGGGGGCGCGGAGGATTCGCATCTTGGTACCCTCTCGTAGTGTTTCCGAACGTCCGTCTATAGCCACAAGGAAGTTGTGGTTGCGACTTTCGACCTCAAGGTCGATCACGGAGTCATCATTGATGACGATGGGACGCATATTAAGACTATGGGGTGCTACCGCGCTGAGGCACAGATTGCGTGCTGTAGGCAAGATGATAGGCCCACCATTGCTCAGGCTATAAGCAGTACTTCCTGTTGGTGTAGCCACAACAAGTCCATCTGCCTGGTAATTAACCAAGAATTTTCCATCAATACTGCAGCGTACAGAAATCATTGACGCATTGTCGCGCTTGAGCACTGCGATATCGTTGAGTGCATAGGGGCTGCCAGAGAGTGTTTCACCCTCTACCTCTATCTTAATCACCGCGTGTGACTCTAGCCTGTAACGCTGCTCGTAAATTTCGTTAAGTGCTGTGTCAATTTCACTTGGTAGGACATCGGCAAGGAATCCTAATCGGCCCATATTGACACCAAGGATAGGCGTTCCGCGACTTCCTACACGTTCGGCGGCTTTCAAGAAGGTTCCGTCACCACCGAGTGAGATTACAAAGTCAGCATCGAAATTGTAACCATCGAAGACCTCGTCACACTTAATCTCCATCTGACGATCGTGGGTAAGAAAGTCGTAATAGGTTCGGTCTATGCTTACTCGTGCCCCGCGAGCACTCAGAAAGTCAAGGATGCGTTGTATGGCCACCGACTTGCGAGCCTGATACTCGTTGCCGATGAGAGCGAAGCGCAGATGAGGGTACGTAGTGAGGGCGGACATATTTCTGCTGTATTAATTATCTTTTTACTTTCAAGGCAGTGCGAAATGCCTAATATTTCGTATTTTTGCCATTGGTATAGTGCCACAAAAATACGACAATTAATCGATATACAAATAAAAATCATGGCAAAAGTATATGAATTTCTAGCTACGGGTTTTGAGGAAATCGAGGCCCTTGCACCCGTCGACATTCTGCGTCGCGGTGGTGTTGAAATCAAGACAGTTAGCATCTCAGAAACTGAGTACGTGGTGTCGGCTCATGGAGTTACGATCAAGGCTGACATGATTTTCACTAAGCCAGAGGACTATGCGGATGCTGACATGCTATTGTTGCCAGGTGGGATGCCAGGAGCAAGCAATCTAAATGCACACGAAGGTGTGCGAAAGGCTTTGCTGCTACAGAACAAGGCCGGCAAGCGCATAGGGGCGATCTGCGCAGGACCTATGGTTCTTGGCTCGCTAGGACTACTGAATGGACGCAAAGCTACCTGCTATCCTGGCTTCGAGAAATTCCTTACAGGTGCCGAGTACACAGCCACACTCTTTGAGGAAGATGGCAATATCATTACTGGTGAAGGTCCTGCAGCCGTTCTTCCGTATTCCTACCGTATCCTCACCTATTTTGCAGGCGAAGATGAGTCTGCACAGGTTCAGCGTGGCATGCTCTATAACCTACTAATGGAAACTCACTAAGTTGGTAGCATATAGAATCACTTGCGCTTGTGATTCAAATTGATTCATCGAGTGATTCAAATTGTTTTACGCTGTGATTCAAATTGTTTTACGCTGTGATTCAAATTGATTCACTGCGTGTTTCAATTTGATTCATAAGCCGAAAGCGTTGACTTTGTTTGATCACATAATGATAATTGTCTAGTATGAAACACTATTTTTTGTATGCAAACAAGAGATAGACTATTAATGAAATAATATTTGTCGATACCCAATTAGTCACAATAATACAATCACATTATCTTCAAGAATAGATGGATGATCTGTTGATTTGTAAAATAAGGCAAGGAGACACAAAGGCTTTCGAATCCATTTATCACGCATACTATGATAGATTATGTCGCTTTGCAACTCAATTGCTTCATTCAGCTACTTTGGCTGAGGAGGTGGTTGATGATGTGCTATTTTACCTGTGGGATCATCATGAAAGCATAGATATCACATCGATTCAAGCCTATCTATTCAAAGCTGTACGCAATAGATGCTTAAATCAACTCAAATCCAATAGGTTCTATTTTGAGAACCCATCTTCTCATGCGGACGTAATGGATAGAATCGAGTTTATTTCATCTCTCTTTACTGACGCGAATCCACTTGAACAGTTGCTTTATCAGGAGATGGAGGAAAAGGTCAAGAATGCGATAGAACATTTGCCGGACGAGTGTAGACATGTATTTATTAAATGTCGAATAGAAAGAAAGAAATACTCTGAGGTCGCTGCCGAGTTGGGCATTTCTATAAACACTGTAAAGTACCATCTAAAAAACGCTATCCGTATATTATCTCAAACTATTAGTTTAGTTATATTAATGCACATCATTGATAGATGAGATAAACTTTTTTTTATTTTTTTTGACTTATTGACTACCCATCCTTGATAAAATGTTGTCTCTCTAATAGCAACCTAAACAAGAATGGTAGATAATCAGAGCATTGACCTAATAATATGTGCGCTTATTGACAACTCAATAAGTAGTGAAGATTTTAACTTGCTACAGGAATGGGCGGAAGAGTCAGAGGATAATCGCAACTATTTACGTAGACAGATACAAATACAGTTTGCGTCAAGTGTGAACTCATCAAATTCGACATTTGATGAAAGTAGAGCGATTAGTCGATTTTACGAACATCTAGAAGGCGAAAGGTCAAGTGTTGCATCCATCAAGGAAATTCAACAAGAAGGCCAGTCCTTCAGAACAATGCCAAAGTGGATACATATTGCGGCTGCAGTAGCATTGTTGCTTCTAATATTAATACCTTATGCTGCATTTCATGCAGGGCAAAAAGACGTAAAAAGTCATTTCGCACAAGTCAAAATTGAAGCACCAGATGGCTCTCAATTACATGTCTCTTTGCCTGACGGCACTCGTGTGAGTCTAAATTCGGGTTCAATATTGTCATATTCTCAAGGATTTGGTATTTCAAATCGAGAAGTAGCCATTAATGGTGAGGGATATTTTGAAGTAAAACATAATACCGACTTACCGTTTATTATTAATACAAAAGAGCTAACATTGAATGATATTGGTACTGAATTTAGCTTCCGAAATTATTCGACAGACAAGGAAGCCATAGTTGAACTATACGATGGCAAGGTCAGTTTAGACAATAATATCAGTCGGGTAACTGGTTATGAGTTAATTCCTGGTGAACGAGTTTTGATGGATAAGCTTACTGGAAAGTTGACTACGTCTCATGTAAGCTCTTCAGCTGTCGAAGCAAAGGAAATGTCGACACTGTACTTTAAGAACAATACAATTACAGAAATTGCCAAGGAACTAAGTCGTTGCTATGGGGCGAAAATCGAGGTAGATAATTCGATAGCCAACTTAAGATTTTATGGAATGTTTGATCGTAAAACCGATTCCTTATCAGATATTCTCGCAACGATATCAAGTACAAAACTACTACGATATAAAATGGATGGAAAAACCTATATCCTATATTAATAACAACACATAAAATCATTTGCCTATGAAATGTAAATTGTCCTGTCTATAAATATAATGTAGACAAAGGATGTTGAGCTCTTCTAAGTTTAGTCATTCTCCTTTTTGTTAGCTAAAACCTAGAACACTATCTCTTGAAGGTGTTTTCTCAAATCAGAAAGATATTAACCATATTAAGCAATCATAATGAAACAATTTATTAACAAACGTTTTTTAGTGATTATCTCACTAATGACTTGCATGTCGCTCTCTGCATTTGCGTTGAAAGTCACATTCAATCTAAAGAATGTGACGGTAATGCATGCAATGACTCAGTTAAAGAAAAAAACGGGGTATTCATTCGTTTTCTGTGCTAATAGCGTAGATGTCAACAAGCTAGTCAACGTCAATGGCAAAAATGCTGAGCTTTCTCAAGTAATTGACCAAATATTAGATGGCCAGGATGTGGCCTATAATATTGATGGTAAACGAATAATCATCTCCCCCAAAGAAACCTTTGAACAGTCGAGAAAAGCATCAGATGCTACTCAACAAATCGGAAAAACAATTAAAGGAAAGATTGTTGATCAGCATGGAGAGCCCATTATCGGTGCAAGTATAAAGATTAAAGGCACTACATTAGGCACTATTTCAGACATAGATGGAGGTTTTTCACTTGTAGTTCCCAATAACAGTTCTTTGGAAATATCATATATTGGCTTTTCCACATTAGATGTAGCCGTACGCAACCGTAGTTCTTTAAATGTAACTCTACAAGAGGATAATAAGGTTCTTAACGAAGTCGTTGTCATTGGTTATGGTACACAACGAAAGGGCGATGTTACGTCTTCCGTAGGTAGCGTAAAAAGCGAGAATTTTACGGTTGGTGCCGTTAACGATGCAGGACAACTTATCCAAGGAAAGATCGCGGGCTTAGCTATTACCAATCCTTCAGGCAATCCTGTAGGCAAAACAGAAGTTTCTCTTCGAGGCAATACTACGATATTGGGCGCATCAACTAATCCCCTTATTCTGGTTGACGGTGTCCCAGGTGATTTCAACACTGTTGCCCCAGAAGATATCGAGAGTATTGATGTTCTGAAAGATGGTTCCGCTGCTGCCATTTATGGATCGAGAGGAACAAATGGTGTAATCTTAATTACGACCAAGAAGGCAAAAGCTGGAGGCAATGATAAAATAAACGAAGTGCAATATAGCGGTTATCTAGCATTGACATCGATCGTAAAGAAACCTGACTTTTGTAATGCAGATGATTATAGACAGCAAATCTCTGGCGGACTTCGTGATGCATCGTGGGATAATGGGAGTAATACGAACTGGATAAATGATATATTAAGAACAGGAATTAGTCATGTTCATAATCTTTCTTTCAAGGGAGGCAATTCTGAAACTAATTATATTTTTAATCTAAACTATCGTGGACTTCAAGGTATTTTCCACAAATCTAATAAAGAAGAATTTCAAGGTAGGGCTGAGGTAAATCATAATATGTTTAATGATAAGCTTCACCTAAACTTCCAGTTGTTGACCAATAAGAGTGGATACACCTCGACAACAGACGGTGGAAGCTTTGATACCTATAGCTGGAGACAGGCAATGATCCATAATCCAACAGAACCAATAAAGAACGAAGATGGAACATGGCATGAAAATACAGGCATTTTCAACTATGATAACCCATTGGCTAGAATTTATGAGTCAGATGGTCAGCAGGATATCCAGCAGATGAGAGCAAGTACTAATATTTCCTTTACTCCGATTAAAGAACTTACACTTAACGCACTGCTTTCATATGATAGAACATCTCAAACTGGTGGATACTATGAAACAAAGAATCACATTTCTAATGTTCGAGATGGTAGAAATGGATATGCCACTACAGGAAGCTCAAACATAACCACGAAGCTATTTGAACTCACGGCTCAATTTAATAAGACATTTAGCGGTCACACCGTTCAGGCTTTGTTAGGTTATAGCTACCAAGGAGGAAATTACAATCAACAGTACGAGCGTAACTATAATTTCCCAACTGATAATTTCAGCTGGCATAACATTGGAGTTGGCCAAGCCTTAAAAGAGGGTAAGGGAACAGAATATAGTTATTGGCTAGACACAAATCTAATCGGATTCTTCGGTCGAATAAATTATAATTACGAAGGACGTTACTTGCTTATGGCAAGCCTTCGACATGAAGCTGCGAGTCAACTCGCTGGAACTGAACATCCTTGGGGTAATTTCCCATCTGTTTCCTTGGGATGGAGAATTACGCAAGAGAAATTTATGAGTGGACAAAAATTGTTCGATGATATGAAACTTCGTGCAGGATACGGAGTAACAGGATCTCAACCTAATGAGTCCTTCCTTGGAAAGTCTCTTTTAGGATATGGCGATTATTATCTCTACAACGGAGCCTGGATACGTGCACTTAAACCGACGCAAAATGCAAACAGCAAGTTGAAGTGGGAAGAAAAGCATGAGTATGACGTAGGACTTGACTTCAGTATGTTGAATTATCGACTCAATGCTAGTATAGATGGTTATTATCGTCTAATTAAAGGTCTGCTTTACGATTATACAGTTCCTTCTCCTCCAAACCTTTATACTACTACAAGGGCTAATGTTGGCGAAATGGATAACAAGGGTATAGAAATTATGGTTAACGCCATCCCCATTCAAAACAAAGAAATGCGGTGGAGTTCAACTATCACATTCTCAACAAATAGCAACAAGTTGCGTAGTCTTTCTAATGATTTGTATCAAGCATCTTCAGACTACTTCATGACAGGCTGGATAGAAGAACCTGTTAAAACGGAATCGCATATTGTCAGAATTGGGCATCGTGTAGGTGACATTTATGGTTTTCAAGTCGTAGACGTTGATGACAATGGCAAATGGATTTATAGTGACAAAGACGGAAACCTCGTAAATTATGACGATTTCACACATTCCTTTGAGGATAAAAAAGTAATTGGTAATGGTGTTCCTAAATGGTACTTAGGCTTTAATAACCAGATAAATTACAAGAACTGGGACCTTGCAATCAATATGCGTGGAGCATTCGGCTTCCAAATCATTAATGGCTTGCGTATGTTCTATGAAAACAGAAGTCGTCAAGATTGGAATCGCTTGCGCTCTGCATATGATAATGTTTTTGGCAAAGCAGTCTTGAATACGCTATGCTCTGAAGAGTTCAATAGCTACTATGTTGAAAATGGAGATTATTGGAAAATCGATAATATTACTATTGGCTATAACTTCAATCAAATCGGAAAGTATATTAGTAATTTAAGACTTTATGCTACGGTTAACAATGCTATTACCATCACGGGATATAAGGGCTTGGATCCAGAAGTAACAACCGCTGGCCTTAACCCAGGTTACGATAATCGCGACATTTATCCTCACACTCGCGCATTTACATTTGGCGTAAACGTCACGTTTTAATTACTAAATCCTAAATCAATATGAAATCAAAATTATTATTTATATACTGTTTGGCAGGGGGGATGTTTCTTACAAGTGTAACTTCCTGTACTCAACTAGAAGATACTAGTTATAATAGCATTGTAGCTGACGGCTTTGAACCGACCAACGAAGATGTAGCTTCATTATTGGCCTCTGGTTATGTCTCATGGAGGAAAACCTTGTTGTTGTGGAATGGTGTAGCGCGTGCTCAAATGCTCCCTGCAGATGAAGATGTCCTTCCCGCTCGACCCAATGGATGGGTGGATGGAGGTGTCTATAAGCGCATGCACCAGCACAAATGGACTAGTGAAGATGATATCCCTTTGCAATCATGGGTACGTACCTATGAAGGAATCAACACATGTAATCGGGTGCTTTATCAGATAGAGTCAGGTCAAATAAAATTAGGAGATAGAGAGTCTTCAATTGTCTCTGAGCTTAAAGTTCTCCGGGCTTCTTATTATTACATATTGGATGATCTCTTTGGTAATGTTCCAATTGTAACTAAATTTGATGTGCCTGACGGCTATTTGCCAGAACAAAGCAGTCGAAAGGAAGTGTATGAATTTATTATCAAGGAGCTCACCGAGAATATTCCAAATTTATCAGATAAGGTAAATAGTGAATATTATGGTAGGTTTAATAAGTGGGCAGGCTATGCTTTGTTAGCAAAGATGTACATTAATTCTGAGGTATTTTCGGATGGTACTCATCAAGATTATGACAAATGCATTGTAGCATGCGATTCTGTTATTAATTCTGGAAAATATGAATTGGAGAGTGTTCGCAAAAGTGTCTTCGCCACAAAGAATGAGAATTCGAAGGAAATAATCTTTGCTTTGCCTTTTGATGAGACCTATGTTGACGATTGGAATGCATTTGATTACCATATGTACTCTTTGCAGCCAGAAAATCAAGCAACCTATAATTTCCAGGCAACCCCATGGGGTGGAGTTTGTGTCATGCCACAATATATCGATACGTTTGACCCTGACGATAAGCGCCTAACTGACGATTTTATTTCAGGGATGCAGTACTCATCAAATGGTGACACATTAAAGTGTACTATGGGAAACTTGGTCGGGCAGCCTCTAAATTATGTAAACAAGGTTAATAGCATAGATGGATCTGAAGAAAACCAAGGCTTGCGTTGGGGCAAATTTGAATATGCTCAAGGTATTACGAATAGATTGAGTAATGATTTTCCACTATTACGTTATGCTGATGTCTTACTTATGAAGGCTGAGGCTCTCCTACGTACAGGGAAAACAGAACTGGCAGCCGGACTTGTGACTAAAGTTCGCGAAAGGAATTTTACTTCCCATCCAAACAAAGCTCAAGTAACGGCTGATCAATTAATTGGGAATAGTATTTACGATTATGGAAGACGTGATAATGCTTCAACAACTCATGACAATCTAAACATCAAGTATGGTAGGATGCTAGATGAACTTGGATGGGAGTTCTCTCAAGAGGGGCGTCGACGTCAGGATATGATACGATTTGGAGTATTTGCAACAGGCTCTTGGTTCTCTCACAACCCCAGTGATAAAACTAAGAATTTGTATCCAATCCCGAATAAGGAATTGCTTTCAAATGGCAATTTGAAGCAAAATCCAGGGTATTAAGTTGTACACATATTTGTATGGTGAGTCAAATAAATTTATGACTCACCATACTTGTTTGAAGTGTGAACCGTTAATAGAATAACTATATAATAAGCAATGAGAAATAACAATATTATTAGACTATGGTTGTTGTGCTTGCTCGCGATGAACAGCATGTTTATCCAAGCCAAAGTATTGAAGTTCGGAGAAAGCCGACAGATCGGTGAGAAGAATGTACAGATCCAATTCTATTCGCCCACCATAGTAAGGGTTAGAGTGGCAATAGGGCAGGGCAATATGCCCGAACGCAAAAGCTACTCAGTCATCATGAAACCTGGACAAGGGCTGAAGAAAAGCATTGAAACCGAGGAGCGTGGTGATCAGCTTTTGCTCCGGTCTGCGAATATCAAGGTGAGTCTGGACAAGAAAACAGGCGAGATTCTGTTCGCTGACAGCATTGGTAATACATTGCTAAAGGCCGAAGGCAATGCTATTAATCCATGTGTAAATGCTGTGGATGCAGGAAAATTCAATGTGTCGCAGACTTTTAAGTTGGCTGATGGAGAGGCTATCTATGGCTTAGGGCAGCTACGTGACACGGCTATGAACCAGCGAGGGAGACATGTGGAGATATGGAACCACAACACTTATATTTCTATTCCTTATTTCACTAGCGAGAAAGGCTATGGACTATATTGGGACAACGCTGGGCGGTCGACTTTCGACGACAATGCTGATGGCACTCGATTTTCCAGCGAGGTGGCACCCTACATAGATTATTATTTCCTTTATCGTGATGGTACTCAGGATGGTACGATTGCAGCAGTACGCGAGTTGACAGGCAAGGCAACGATGTTTCCACTTTGGACTATGGGCTTCTGGCAGTGCCGAGAGCGTTATAAGACAAGCGATGAATTGGCAACTGTGCTTGATAAATACAGACAATTGCAGATTCCTCTAGACGGAATCGTTCAGGATTGGCAGTACTGGGGTTGTGATTCCAACTGGAATGCGATGCGCTTTATGAATCCTTTTTATATTAATAAGGTTGGCGATAAGGCATGGGCAAAGTATCTGCCAAAGGACATGGTGAATATGCCTTCACAGCAACAACCAAGGCTTAAGAGTCCTGAAGAAATGGTGAGCTATGTCCACAACAACAATGCGAAGTTGATGATCTCCATCTGGGCCAGCTTTGGTCCATGGACAGACCAATACAAGGAACTTAAGGCGATCAATGCGCTATTGCCTTTCGACACTTGGCCTAGAAACCAAGGTGTGTTGCCCTATGACGCTTTCAACCCACAGGCCCGTAATATCTATTGGAAGTATTTGACCAATCTTTATGGTATGGGAATGGATGCATGGTGGACTGACTCAACGGAGCCAGATCACTTTGAGCACCCGGGAGATGATAATTACCTAACAGCCGATGGCTCATGGCGTAGTGTGAAGAATGCTTTCCCACTTGTACACAACGGTGGTATCTATGATCACCAGAGGGCGATGCCAGGCAATGGCAAACGCTCGGTGCAGATGACACGTAGCGGATCGATGGGGTTGCAGCACTACGGAACATTCTCTTGGAGCGGTGATATCGTGGCAAGCTGGAATGAAATGAAAAACCAGATACCTTCTGGACTCAATTATTCACTCTGTGGTATTCCGTTCTGGAACACCGATATTGGTGGTTTCTTCTATTGGGAGTTTGAGCAAGATCCCAAGAATCCGGCCCTACAGGAATTGCAGACACGTTGGATGCAGTGGGCAACCTTCTTGCCTTTGATGCGCAACCACTGCTCTTCACCTATGGTTAGCGAACTTTATCTATTTGGCAAAGCGGGTGATTGGGCATATGATGCGATGACTGATTTCATACGTCTACGCTATCGTTTGCTGCCCTATATCTATAGTGCTGCAGGCGAAAGTGCAGTTAGTGATGGTACCATAATGCGTCCATTGGTCATGGATTTCAGCCAAGACAAGCGTGCTTCGAGACTTAATGATGAGTATATGTTTGGTCGTAACCTCCTGGTGAAGCCTGTGACGGACCCACTTTATACTTGGAAAGATGAAAAGAAACGTGGCCATGAGATTTACCCTGACGTAAAGAAGGCTGCTGCTCCTGTTAAAGTATACTTGCCTGCTGGTTCTCAATGGTACGATTTTTGGACTAATGAGCGCCATGATGGAGGTCGCAATGTGCAGCGCCTTTGTCCAATAGACATCATGCCAGTCTATGTTAAGGTTGGTACTGTAATGCCATTTGGCCCTGCCGTGCAATATAGCAGTGAGAAGCCTTGGGATGACCTTGAAATTCGTGTTTATCCTGGAGCTGACGGCACTTTCACATTATATGAGGATGAGGGAGATACTTATAATTACGAAAAGGGCAAATATTCTCTCATCAGATTTGTTTATGATGACAACGCTCACAAACTAACCATTGAGCCTAGAGTAGGCAAGTTCAAAGGCATGCTTGCCAAACGACAGTTCCGCATTGTGTTGGTTAATAAAGCTAGCGGATCTGGTGACAAGCCAATGGCTGGCGCTAAAACCGTAAACTATGAGGGCAAGAAACTAACGATAGAACTATAAAGCTTTTCCATATAAGACTGAGGCCACACTGACAATAATATTGCAGTGTGGCCTCTTTTGTTTTATGTTATTTCAATTGCTAAGGTAACTATCGGATGACAACCTTCTTGCCGTTGTGGATATAGATACCTTGTTGGGTAGGATTGCTGATGCGTGCACCAGTGAGCGTGTACCAACTATCATTATTTGCGGGTTGCACTGTTACGCCTTTTATCCCAAGAGCGGGGTTGGAAACTGTAGAATTCATATTGTACCAACCTCCGTCAGTGAAAGTCATATTGCCTGTCTGATTGCTGCTACCTCCAAAGCCTTTGTTAAATATAATGTACGATGGTGGAACCGTCTCTGTCCCATAGTAGCACCACTCCCAAACGTAGCTTCCTTCTGCAGTTATACCAATACGATAGACGTGCGCTTTATCGCCAGGCCATTGAGCATTGTTGTCCGGCGTATAGTTAGCCCCATTTGTAATCCAAGCCCACGCATATACATCGACATCCGCATTCCATGTGTTGGGTGCAATGAAATACGCATGATATTTGTATCCAGTGGGTGGTGTCTCATAGGTTACGTTGTTTGCGACAAAGTTGAAGTTTCTGGTGATAGTATTTGTTACGATGCCATTTACGAGCAATCCGACATTGAGGGTTGTCGTCGTTGTAATATCAACCTTTGTGCCAGATGCTACAACTGTACCATGCGTTGCAGTAGGTGCTGTACCGTCTGTAGTGTACACGAGCTGGGCTCCTGCCGTAGCAGAAACTGCAGTAAGTGTTGTAGAGAACGAAGTAAAGTAATCCCCTGATGGCTTGTCGGCAAAAGCTACCTCCGTAGAGGGGGTGAGATAGTAAGCATAGTGGTAGCCACTGAGAATCTTTATGTAATAATAGGGGCTGGGCTCGGGGAATCCTGATCCAACTGCGACTAGCAAGTTGCCTTTTGTACCGGTAACTACATTGGCATAATAGGCTGCTGTACTGCGGTAGTTTGTATATTCGCTGGTGTTTTTAACACCGGCCACCTTACGTGCCTCAATCATAGCTTTGATCTCGGCAGGGTAAGCTAAATAATGCTTATAGAATACACAAGGAGTGCCTGGCATAGCTAAAAGGTATGCATTAGCAGCAAGCGTGTCACGACGAATAGGGTCTTGTTGTGAGGTTGAAGAGCGATATTCTGTATCATGGTTTTCCACAAAGGTTACACCATATTGGCGATAGTTAATATCGTGTACTAAATTGTTGGTGCTGTTGAGTCTGCTCCAGTCAGAGGCATTAATGGCGTCGCGGACATTATATCGGAATGCAAAATCAAAAGCAGCGCTTCTCTTAGTTGTAGAGTTTATCCAACTCTCCAAGTTGTTAATGTTTCCATCCCAATATTCGCCGACTGAATATTTGACTCCGGCAGCATCGTTGTAGTCGCCCACATGTGACCCATTGAATCCTTTCACCATATCATAGCGGAAACCAGAGTACCCTAAGTCATTGACTAGGAACTTCTGGTAGGCTTTTACGATGTTTTGAACATTGGTGCTTTTATGATCTAAGTCGCGCATTCCTCCCCAATCTTCACCCTCATCGTTGTTGGCGCTAAGCTGTACACCCATAAGATTAGCTTGGGCAAGAGTGGCACCACCATCATCGTTTCGAACAATGTCTGATGGTAGAAGCTGATAGGTTATGCCGTTATATTGCTCTGAGGGGAATCCCCACCAGCCTGTGTTGTCATTGTTGTGATGGTTAATTACCACATCGGCAATCGTTAAAATACCATTGGATTTGAATGTTGAAATCATCGATTTCAATTCAGTCGCACTGCCGAAGGAAGATGTCTGATCGAAGAAGTAATATGGATCGTAGCCCATTGACATGGAGTTGAGACAACGGCCACTTTGTGGCACCCAGACCAAATCGAAGTAGCCTTTGAGATCATTAGTACGGTTTTCAAGCTTAGTCCATTGAGAAAGCGTAAAGCTGTCCCAATAGAATCCCTGCAACATTACACCGCCGTAGTCGATTGGCCATCCTTGGGCCAAAACACTCGAGGGTAGTGCAAGCAATATGAAAAGTAATATTTTTAGCTTTTTCATGTGTCTTGATTTTTTATATGTATTGTTATTATAATGAGTTAGCATGAAGCCATCATTTTATAAAGTAATAAAGGCGATCTTTGTTTTCAAAGGTCGCCTTTATAATATGGTGCTACAAGGTATAGTACCAAGAGAACCTTGAATCTACCTATTTATAGGAACCAGTTCCAGTTGCGAAGTTGAGGTAAGCCTTTTGGCCAGCGGTTACCGTAACAGGTGTTTGGTCTCCACCTTTGCCGCGATAATCAATCTTCCCACTAGCATTGACGATAAACTCAGTCTTCCACCAGTCGGCACCGATGCTTACGCACATACGTACTTCAGCTGTCTTTGCAAATGCCGGAGAAACGAAATCGCCATCTTCTGTAGTTGGTACAGTGAACAAGTGTGTATCGCCGATGTTCCATTCTCCAGCAGTGTCGCCCATGAGGTAAACATTTGGCTTGAGGAAGCTAACAATTGGCTTTGCACCAGTGACAACCTTAACGAGATACCAGCCAGCGTTTGTAATAGTGATATTACCACCAGAATCATAGACGCCTGCATTAGCCTCATCAACAATAGTTGCTTGCATACCAAAGTCATTACCCCAGCCTGCTTCTGGAGCGAACTTGAACTGCTCTCCACTATGTAAGTAGACAATGGTCCAGAACGTATCTGCAGTATCATAGACTGGAATGAGTGGCTTCCATGTGCTACCCCATCCGTAGTGATCACCAGTCAAGAACAACTCAGGATCGCTCATTGTGGTCACCTTGTAGGTTTGATCAAGCATGTTGAATTCAAGCTTGTAGTATTTGGCACCATCCACAAAGTCAACTTTTAGATTGCCTCCTGCATTTCCATCTGCAATCTTTCCTGCAGTACCGTCCGTTGTGGCTGTGTAGCACTTGTCCCAAGTTCCTAAACCAGACTTAGAATTCAGTTTGAATTCAAATCCTTGCTCAACCTGTGCAGCAGAAAGAGTAATTGTAAACACTGGATCCTCATAGACATCTGCACCGCTATTTACTACTTCATAGTCTGTGTTTGCATTGTTCCAACTATTTATACCACCAACAAGGTAATAAGCGCTCTCTATTACAGGAGCTTGAGGAGTAGCGGTAGCGGTAGTTGTACCGAAGTTCTTGATGCTTTGTCCGTTGATAAGAGTATAGCCAGTAACATCCAAAGGAATGGTACGAGCTGTTGGGCGACGGCCATAAAGCTTAACAACAGCTGCTTGCAACTCAGCAGAACTTACGATTCCCTTTTCGTTTGCCACAATGGTTTGTGTGGCAGATTTATCTGCATTATAGAGTAAGGTGGTAAAGGAGCTTGTGCTACCATTCTCTGCCTTAACAGTTGGAACAAAAAGTTGTACAGAGTCAGCTGTGAGCGTAGCAAAGTCAATGGCAGACGCTGGGTTCACGGTTAGATTTACCGTTTTGGCATCTTCTTGTGCATTGCTCTGAGGATTAGCCCAGTCTGTATAGTTGTCGGAGCAGCTTGCCATCAGCAATACTAGCCCCATTCCTAATAATATTTTCTTCATGTTTTGTTACTTTTAGTTGCGGGAAGATGCATGTGAAGACATCTTCCGCAAACTGTTTGTTATTGAGCGATAAACTGGTAAGCAGCAAGAATGTCGTTGAAGAATACTTTATAGGTGCCTGCCTTGAATGGAATATCCTTTCCACCAATAACACCGGTTCCACGTGGGAAGTCTTCAGCACCCCAGCTCTTATCCCAATTACCGATTGCGAACTTCAAACCACCGTCTGAAGGTGCATCTGCATCGAATGTAGCAGTGGCTGTCCAGTCATGGTTTTCTACGCCTTCGACACTAGATATTGCGGTCAACTCATTCTTACTTGCATCCCATCCTTGATAGCTGCCTGGCATGGTGATGGTAGTAAAGACCGTTGGAGTAATTGGCACCGGTGTGATGGTACATTCATGTTTGGTTGTATTCACAAGAATATTATAATAGCCGCCTTTTGCGAGCTTGATATTACCTAAATCAGGGCTATCTTTTCCAGCACGATAAGTAGTGCCACCAGTATCTTTACCATCACCACACATGCCATAGTTCCAATCACCTACAGTCTCAATAATTTTAAATTCAGCATTATCAGGGAAATATCCAGTATATTGTATTTCACCACCGCCAGTAACTTTGTCATAGGTCTTACCTGGAATAGTAAACATTGGAATCATTGAAATACCTACACCAGCATCGCTGTTATTCCATTTGCCGTCGCCAATGCATGCTCCAACAAGATACCAAATCTGAGGCTCAGCATCCTTTAGCTCTACATAATAAGGAGAGAGCGTCATCTCTACAACATTGGAGGCAATCTTTTTGCCTACATAGTTACTTGTACAACGAACATATACTTTCTGTACATTTGGAACAGCGTCAGATGCCCATTTAGCTATGATTTGTAGACCACGTGCTAGTTTGGTAGTAGATACCTGTCCTTTACATGTTGTGAATACATCGTCGATGATGGTGTAATCAGGGATAGTAGCACCAGTTTGGTCCGCCAATGCTTGATCGGTAGAGGTGGTCCATTTGTTTTCCAACGAAAATTCCAACTGGTATTCTGCTGCTGCTGGGAACCCGTATGCCGGCTGAGACCACGTGAAGTCTATCCCGGTCGAAGTAGCTAAGTCGATTAGCTGGTTCGAGTAGGATGGCGTGTTCAGCTTAAAAGTGTTAGGCGTTTGCAGGGTCGGATTTGAAGCGTTGTCATCGCTGCAAGATGCTAAAAATAGCACCGAGCAGACAAGCAACATGGTTGACTTTATTATATTTTTCATTTCAATTCTTTTTAAATGATAATAGTTTAATAACTTGATCATTCTTTGAGTTTAGTACCCTGGGTTCTGTGTGATAGGACCCTTGACCTGGGCTTGTGGGATAGCGAAGATATTCTTATCGGCACTGAAATTGCGTCCGGTCTTCACACCGCCCTTGTAACTCCAATTGTAATTGGTATTGCCACCAAAACGATTGAATCGAATCAAAGTTGGACGACGCATTCCTTCAAAGTAGAATTCACGACTCCATTCGTCGCAGATGTCGCTGAGACTCATACCAGATTTTGCTGTAGTATGGGCGCGAGCGCGAAGTGCGTTAATGGCAGCTAAGCCATCCACTGTAGTGGTGCCACCGTTGAGACGTGCGGTTGCCTCTGCATAAATCATGTAAGCTTCAGCAACGCGAAACAGGAAGAAATCGGTATCCATGAAAGTTTGGTCATGTCCAGCAGCTCCATTAGTCTTGAAGTTGACAAACTTTGAGCAGCCAAAACCATCCTTGAATGTACCTGATGCACCAAGACCGTTGTCAAGTGTGCGGCCAGCTCCATCGAAGATAGCACGATCATCGCCAGCAGCTTGTGGCATCTTTGTACTTGAGATATTGGGAGCATCGTTGTTGGGGAAGAACTTTGCAATCAAGTCAGGACGGCAACGATTACCACCCCAGTTTTGTCCACTGACACCGTTTGTTGCATTAGGATCGTTTGGATTTGCATGCATGTCTGCATCAAAAGCACTAGCAGAGAGAAACAGTATGGTACCCCAAGAAGTTGTTGTCAAACCATCTTGCAGGATAGGGAATATTCCTTCGTAAGCAGCATCTGTTTCTCCATTGTCACCCATGAATAGCATCTGATAAGCGCTCCAACCGTTCACGCCTTGTGTATTCAGCTTGTAGCTGGAGTTCATAACCTTCTTTGCATAGTCTGCAGCTTTCTGCCACTGTGCGGTGCCTGTGTAAACTTCAGCATTGAGGTATAGACGAGCAAGAAGCATCCAGGCAGCAGCTTTGTCAACGCGACCATAGTTAGCATCGGTTGACTTTTTGGCCTTTGCATCAGAAAGTCCTGGTTCAAGATCAAGAAGTTCTTTTTCAATCCATGCGTATGCTTCTGGACGAGTCATACGAACAGGTGTTGTAAGCGATGTTGCGAATGGAATGTTTCCGAAAGCATCCATCAACAAGTAATATTCTAGAACACGAATGAAACGCACCTCGGCAGTCATAGTGGCATTATAGTCACCTGCCTGGTTGATGTACTGATTGCAGTAAGAAATACCTGTTGTTAGTCTGGCAAAATAACCATTCAGCATAGGGTGAGATGCATCAAATGCGTTGTAGTCGAATTGCGGAATACCATCATCGCTCCATTGGGAGATTGCTTCGTCAGTAGTAAGTTCATTGGAATTCCACATTTGACGAATGAAACCTGTTGTTCCGCCATCAAGACCATCTATGTCACAGTCTCCATTGGCTCCGCCGTTACCAGCGAGCGCAATATTGGCGTAGCACTTGTTGAAGAGTCCGTTGGGATTAATATCTGTCGTAAGATTTGGGTTGATTGGTGTAACGTTCAAATCATTTACGCAGGAAGCCATTCCCATGGACAGTACAATAGCTACTGCCGGTATAATGTTTTTGAAATATCTTTTCATGACTTTTTTGCTTAATATATTGTTAGAAGTTCAGGTTCAGACCCACGATAACTGAGAACGGACGTGGATACATGTTGCTGTCATAACCATTGAATACCTCTGGATCAAGACCCTTGTATTTTGTAATGGTGAATACATTTGTAGCAGTTGCGTAGAATCTACCGTTGAGGCCTTTGAATGCAGCTGTCTTGAGAATGTTGCTGAAGCTATAGCCTAAAGTGATATTATCGCACTTGAGGAAGCTAGCATTGTGAATCCAGAAATCTGAAAGAAGCTGATAGTTCAAGTCTGTAACGAAACCATCGGTAACGGCCTTAGTTGTCGTGTTCTGCAAATAGTTGGTAGAAGGCCAGATTCCGTTGAGACTAACGTTGTGGTATCCTTGTTCTACATTATTGTAGACGTAGTTACCAATGCTAGCACGGAGTGCGAAACCGAGATCCCAATTCTTATACTCCAAGCGTGAGCTTAGACCCATAATAACAGGAGCGATAGGATTCTTATAGAAGTAACGGTCAGCTTGTGTGATTTGTCCGTCAGCGTTGCGATCTACAAGAGCACCCTCGATAGCCTTGCCGTTCTTGTCATAAGCCTGTTGGTAAACATAGAAAGAATTAGCTGCATAACCAACTTGGTTGTACTGTAAATACTTATCGGTACCAATTGTAATACCCGTGTTAGGTACAGGAGTGTTGTCTGAACTTACACCAGAAAGATCGGTGATGTGATTCTTATTATAAGTAAAGTTATAGTCAATGGTCCAATACCAATCCTTGGTCTGAAGAGCCTTCCAGTTCAAAGCTACTTCAACACCAGTATTGGTGAGTGAGCCGATGTTCTGCCATGCCTGGTTACGGAAAGCCGAGAATACCATTGTGGGAGCATAGTTGAGAAGATCTTCAGTCTTTCTGTAGTACCAATCTACACTACCTGATAGGCGCTGGTTGAGAATACCCCAGTCGAAACCAATATTATATGTAGTTGTAGTCTCCCACTTTAGTTTAGAGGTGTAGTTGTCTGGGCGATATAGAGCACCCTTCTCATCAGCGGAGATTTTGCCATCACCATTAAGGTCGACGTCAGTTACAGGATAGAAACCATTAGTACCAGTGCTCTTGGAATAAGTAGGAATCCATGCATAGTCGTTATTCACGTCTTGCTGACCAGTCATACCCCAACCTAAGCGAAGCTTTAAATCAGATAGCCAATTGATTTCTCTGAATTTGTTTTCATCTTTGATCTTCCATGCGAAAGCAAAAGAGGGGAACATGGACCAATGCTTCTCAAAACGAGAAGAGCCGTCCTCGCGAACTGTTGCTGTTACATAATAGCGATCCATCAAACTCCAGTTAGCACGTCCGAAGAAGCTGACCAAATAGTTTTCGGTTGCAAATTTATAAGGCGTATGGTCACGAGCTGTTCCAGCAAGTGGTTTGCCCTTTGAATCCAAAGTGGTATTTGTTAAGGGATAATAACCAATATAGTCGTTGTTTTGAGAACGATAGAAGTGCTGATACTCATAACCACCCATGATATCAAAATGATTCTTTGCAGCATCATTGAAGTCATGATAATACTGTGCATATGTGCTGAGAGAGAGGTTACGCTTAAGAATGGATTCTGCACCATAACTGCCATAATATCCAGCTAATGGAGAAGAAGGGAGTATGTTTGTATCTTGAGTACCCTTGGCTACATCAGCACCAAGTGTTGCATGAAGGCGAAGATCTTCAAATCCATGAACCTTGTAGTCTACGTCAGCACTACCAATGAACTCGCGACTGTTTGCCTGGTCGTCCTTAAGAGCAAGGATTGCCAATGGGTTGTACAATTTACCTACAGTGTTGAAATTGAATGGCCAAGAAGGATCTCCATCAATACCTGAGGCTGTCCATTGGAAATAACCACCAAAGTTACTTAATGTTTTGGCCATATTGTTGCCAAACAATGCTTTGTGGTATACAGATGTATAGCTATAAGGATCCTGTGTCGGGTCCATGCGTGTAGCATTACCTACAGCTGATCCATCAGCATAAATCGACTTCGCAAGCATGCCTTTGGCATTCAAATTGAATACCAAGTGGTCGTCTAACAGAGACGGATTCAAGTTTATTGAGCCTGTTAAACGCTTGAAGTCAGAAGTTTTAATGATACCCTGCTGGTCGGTATAACCAACGGAAACACGATAAGGTAGGGAGCCTGCAGCACCTGACACTGTAACGTTATGGTCATGGCTAATAGATGTCCTATAAATAAGATCTTGCCAGTTGGTGTCAGCTGTACCAAGTGCACTGTATTGTGTGCTTGCTTCGCCAAAGCTTTTCTTGATGAAATCACGATATTGGGCAGCATCCATAACATCTATAATGTTCTTCTTCATGCCGACTGTCATACTTCCGTTGTATGAAATCGAAACTGGTTGACCCTTGCGTCCTTTCTTTGTTGTAATGATGATTACACCGTTAGAACCACGGCTACCATAAATAGCTGTAGCAGAGGCGTCTTTAAGAATATTGAAGGATTCAATGTCTTGAGGGTTAATTGTGGAAAGAATGTTGGAAACACCTTTTACACCATTGTTATCAATTGGCACTCCGTCGATTACGATCAACGGGTCATTGCTGGCATTCAATGAAGAACCACCGCGAATACGCATAGTCGTACCACCACCAGGGGTACCATCATTGGTTACTACGTTCACACCAGCAACCTTACCGGCGATAAGATCCTGTGGGTTGACGACGAGACCCTTGTTCTTGGAATCTGGCTTTAAAGCTGATACAGAACCTGTTAAGTCTGATTTCTTGGCTACACCATAACCAATGACCACAACTTCGTTCAGACCCATGGCGCCTGCTTCAGTAAGCGTGATGTTCATTTGAGGTGCAACGGTACCCTTATAGGGGTCGTAACCGATGTACTCTACTCTAATAGTTGCGCCAGAGTTTGCACTGAGTGAGAAGTTACCATCGAAGTCCGTAACAACGCCGCCTTCCTGTCCTTCTAGACGGACAGTGGCGCCGATGATAGGTTCGCCGGCTTTGTCCACTACATGTCCTTTGACGGCTACCTCTTGCGCGAACGCGGTAGCTGCCAGAATGAGTCCACACACTAGGGTGAGCACTCTACGAGGCATTGTAATCTTTACCTGCTTCATCATTTTGAGTTTTAAGTTAATCTATAATGTTAGTTCTATTCGCTTTTAGGTTCACCTCTTATTATTATAGGCAAATATAGGTTGCATTAAGAGGATGGTTTAGGCGTATTGTTTGAACTGTTTACTGCTGCAAAAGTAAGTTTAATTTGTTCACATTGTGATTTTTTAAACATAAATTTCCAAATATTACAATGCAAACGATTGCACAAATAAATCTAAACTTTGTAATTTTGCAAAGAACAAATATATTCTGAAATGACTATTTTTGCATAGAGACAATCGCAACGGTCAAAATATGTTGTCATACTATGACACCTATACTTGCTGTTTGCCTTTATACCTAATGACAAGTCATGGAACAGTCTGCACCCATAACGATGAAAGATATTGCTATTGCACTAGGAGTGTCAGTGGCAACGGTATCGCGTGCGCTCAAGGACAACACACGTATTAGTCGAGAACAACGTGAAAAAATCCAGACCTACGCGCGTGAACATAATTTCTATCCCAATGTCATTGCAGAGAGTTTGCGCAACAGCAAAACCAGTTCACCTAAAATTATTGGGGTTATTGTTCCTCAGCTTTCACACTTTTATTTCTCATCAATCCTTAGTGGTATAGAACAGGAAGCCACCTCTCGCGGGTATATTATTATGGTGGGGCAGAGCAATGAACAATACAACCGTGAGGTGCTTCTTTGTGAACGTTTTTTCAAACATAAGGTGTGCGGCGTGATTGTATCACAGGCAAAAGACACCATGCGGTACGATCATTTTGAGAAACTCATTGATCATGGTATGCCGCTGGTCTTTTACGACCGCATTTGCACAGGCATAGATTGTAGTCGTGTTGTAGTCGATGACTACCAGGGGGCTTTCAATGCCGTCACTCACCTTATCGACACGGGATGCCGTCGCATAGCATTCTTTGGTGCCCCGATGACACTTGAAATTTCCAAAAACCGCTATAACGGCTATCGTGATGCACTTTTGCGTCAGGGACTAAAGCCCGAGAATCGCTTTTATCGTATTTGCGACAATCGTGCCGATGCTGAGGCTATCACGCCAGAACTGCTTTCACAAGAGGAAATTCCCGATGCATTCTTTGCCGTAAACGATGATACGGCAATCGGAATCCTCTATACTGCCAAGCGCATGGGTTATCGAGTACCCGAGGATATATCTATATG
The DNA here is from genome assembly GCA_002407775.1 of Prevotella sp. UBA5387. Lineage (GTDB taxonomy): Bacteria > Bacteroidota > Bacteroidia > Bacteroidales > Bacteroidaceae > Prevotella. Next base: position 12,395 of record DHOP01000013.1, on the reverse strand, counting down.
TGGATTTACCAATGGTCAGCGTGCTGTGGCTTGTGACCCAATGCTTACAACCGTAGAGCAGCGTGGGGTGAACGTGGGGGAGGAAGCGGCCAATATACTCATAAACAAAGTGGAAGGTGGAAGTCCCATGGATAAGAACGAAAAAAAAATAGTACGTACCCGACTTATCATCAGAGGGACAACCCGATAGCAAAAAAACATACCACTATCAATTTTTTTCATGAGCCTAAAGATTTGTAAAGGGAGGAATAGACCTCTTTGAGATAATAATAAGTAATGTAAAAATAAATAACAATAAAACTTTTCCTCTATCGCTTTTCGTTCCAATTATTTTAGGATGTGGAGAGAGGAGGATTTATTTGAATTATGAAACAGAAACCTGATTTGTCATTTTGGGGCTTGTGGAACCTAAGCTTTGGGTTTTTCGGCGTGCAAATTGCATATGCCCTACAGAGTGCTAACATTTCGCGAATCTTTGCTACTCTCGGAGCAGACCCGCACAGTTTGAGCTACTTCTGGATAATGCCACCACTAATGGGCATCATTGTTCAGCCAATTGTTGGTACGCTATCCGACCGCACTTGGACACGTTTGGGACGTCGCATACCCTATCTTGTGCTCGGAGCAGCCATTGCTGTATTGGTGATGTGCCTCTTGCCTAATGCTGGTTCTTTTGGTATGACCGTAGCTACGGCCATGATTTTCGGTTTGATTGCACTCATGTTTCTAGACACATCTCTTAATATGGCTATGCAACCGTTTAAGATGCTTGTAGGCGACATGGTCAATGAGAAGCAGAAAGCCAAGGGATATGCCATCCAAAGTTTTCTGTGCAATGCTGGTTCAGTTATGGGATTCATCTTCCCATTTGTTTTTGCACTAATAGGAATTGCCAATATTGCACCTAAGGGTATGGTCCCTGACACGGTGGTTTATAGCTTTTATGTGGGCGCTGCCATTCTTATTCTCTGTGTTATCTACTCCGTGATCAAGGTGAAGGAATGGCCTCCAAAGGAGTATGAGGAATATAATGGTGAAAAAGAAGAAGAAAAGTCGGAAAAAAAGAGTAGTGACAACTGGATTACACTTCTTCGCAAAGCTCCCTCCACTTTCTGGAAAGTGGGCCTTGTGCAATTTTTCTCTTGGTTTGCATTCATGTATATGTGGACCTATACCAATGGCACAGTAGCTGACAATGTTTGGGGTACCACCGATGTAACCAGTTCTGGTTATCAGGAGGCAGGCAACTGGGTTGGTATTCTCTTTGCGGTACAAGCTTTGGGATCGGTTATTTGGGCTGCTATTCTGCCAAAATTCAAGAGCCGTAAAGGTGTTTATGCGTTGAGCCTGGTGCTTGGTGGCATCGGCTTCGCTTCCACCGCATTCATTCACGACCAGTATTTGCTCTTTGTTCCTCTGTTGCTAATCGGCTGCGCATGGGCCGCTATGCTTGCCATGCCGTTTACATTTGTCACCGATGCCCTGCAAGGTTATGGTCACATGGGTGCCTACCTTGGCCTTTTCAACGGCACGATTTGTATACCACAAATAGTTGCTGCCTCAGTAGGAGGAACGTTGCTTGCGCTGCTTGGTAGTGTACAGAGCCACATGATGGTCGTTGCAGGCATTAGCCTTGTGCTCGGTGCGCTCTCCGTGGGATTACTAAAGGAGAAATAAACAATAGCTTTCAGTACATTGTTGTATCACGATTAGAGATTGCGCATGTCCTGATAGACAACCTTCCATGATGTTCATCATTAGGATAGAATGTTACTATACTATTACTTCTACCTATGAAGTTTGTCACCTTTTCTGATCTATGAATCCTCGTACTATCCCATATCTTGGTAGTCCGAGGATTTTATTTGCTCCCATATTTAGAAAAAAAGTTGCCAAAAAAAGTTTCATTTACTTGCTGTTTTTTATTTTTCTAAGCGACAATTCTATGATTATTAAGAAAGGGAAATTTCAATTTTTATTGCCATCTTTTGCCGTTAATCAATCGTATGCTTAATAATTTGATGTATTTCTACTTGAAACCCCGTTGTTTTTGTGGGTTAATCCTTACATTTGTGGTTACGATCGCGCATGTGAATCAATTTGATTCACTCAGTAATTCAATTTGATTCATGCCGTGATTCAATTTGTTTCACTCTGTGATTCAATTTGAATTACTAGCCGATTACATTGAGATGGAAGAACGAATGCTTTATTTAGTTATATAAAAGGTGACGATAGATGATAATAACTCATGTTTTTTTACGAAAAATAGTCATTGCATTGATGATGACGATGTGTACGGTGACGAGTTCGGCCCAACAAACTTATCATGGCGATGGACCAGATGATTGGCTCCGTTATATTCCATTGGCATCAGCGATAACGTTGAAGGCGTGTGGGGTAGAAGGCGAAAGTTCGTGGAAGCGTTTTGTTGTGAATGGCGCTTTGTCATGTGCTATAACTACTGGTACTACATGGGCATTGAAGGTAGCCATAGATGAACGGCGCCCAGATTGGACAGACAAACGGTCTTTTCCATCGGGACATACCTCAATTGCTTTTGCAGGTGCTACCATACTCGATAAGGAATTTCGGCAAGTATCGCTCTGGATTAGTGTAGCTGGATATGCTGTGGCAACGGGAGTGGCCGTAGATCGAGTGTTACGCAACAGGCATCACTGGCAAGATGTTACAGCAGGAGCGGCTATTGGAGTGGGTGGAACTATACTCGGGTATTGGTTAGGGGACAAGCTTACTGGTGAACACAGCAGGTATAGTGTCGGAATAGGAGGAGAGGGTGTTACTGTTTTGGTGCGGTTATAAATGTCAAAAGGGTAGGCAGTTGTTGGATAGATCGTTGAATTCATATAAATAAATTATAACCATAGCCTTCATATCTGTAAAAAAGAGGTAAACTTTGTGTGTCTGTCCTTAATTGAATGATGCGCAAAAAGCCAAGGAACTCTTTTAGGAATCATAACATGAAGCACATCTTTCCTCTCGTTTCTTAACCTCATGTTCACAGGTTTGATAGGGATTTTCCTCACTTTTAGAATCTGAAATATTTCATATCCTGATTGTTAGTAAACCTTTTTCTATCTAGTAATTATCTTAATAGTTCATGACTGATAGCCTATCGTTTTTTGGTCTATCAATTTAATTCAATCATTTGCATTTTAGTTAGTTGATGTTTTTTTATGAAATTCGTGCAAACGATTGCATTCTTTTTTCTCCTTTTTACGTAACAGTGGACAGAACACATCATCATTTATTTCTTAACTTTGAAAAAAATTAAAAGCCTAAAGTCTATGAACGTAATATTTAATGTGGATTATCAGACCAGATTCGGCGAGGACATCGTATTGAATGTGGCTCTAAATGGTTCGTGGAACCAATATCGCATGGGTACAGTTGACGGCTCGCGATGGAGTTATCGGCTAAGTATGGCTGAAGCAAGCACCAAGATTGACTATTATTATAGTGTAGACTATGCCGGCCAAAAGGAACGTCAGGAGTGGCGCGTGGTGACGCATCGCTTGGAACTGACGGCTAAACAAGCCAGAGACTATACTGTCTTCGACCATTGGCAAGATATCCCAGAGGACTCATATCTATACAGTTCTGCTTTTACAGAAAGTATCAACCACCGTACCTGTAAGCCATTGCCTGTCTCGAACTTTGCTCAAACGGTGCGACTTGTAGTGCGTGCCCCACAATTACGTAGTGGAGAGCGTCTTGCCATCATTGGCAGTGGAAAGATGCTTGGCGATTGGAATGCACTGCAGGCCATCAACATGACCGAGCATAACATCAACGAGTGGGTTGTGGATCTCGACGGCCAGGCTTTTGCAGAAGGAAATGTTGAGTTCAAGTTTGTAGTCTTAGATAAGGTTTCAGATGTAACACCTCTCTGGGAGTCGGGCATCAACAGATCTGTCCAACTTACCGACTTGCACGAAGGCGAGGTAGTGGTATATGAGCTGGAACAAGCTTTCTTCCCCATTTATAACCCTAAGTTGGCAGGTACACTGATACCTGTTTTCTCGCTTAGAACCAAGACCAGTTTTGGCGTTGGAGACTTTGGAGATCTCAAAGCTATGGTTGATTATGTGGAGAAGACAGGCCAAAAAGTCCTCCAAATTCTCCCGATTAATGATAGTACAACCACTCATACTTGGACAGATTCCTATCCTTACAGTTGTATCAGTGTATATGCGCTTCATCCTCAATATGTGGATCTCCGCCAGTTGCCGCCTCTTGCCGATGGCAAACAGCGTAATGATTTCAAGGCTTTGGGCGAGCAGCTCAATGCTTTGTCACAGATAGACTATGAGAGAGTGAACTCGGCGAAGATCGACTATTTGCATTTGATTTACGAACAAGAGGGCAAGGCGATGATTGCATCGCGTGAATTCCAGGACTTCTTTGCTCGTACTGAGCAGTGGCTTGTTCCCTACGCAGCTTATTGTACGCTTCGTGAACGCTATGGAACGGCCGACTTCATGCAATGGCCTCAACATAAGACATGGAACGAGAATGACCGTTCTGTACTCCGCAATCCCCGCACCAAGGCCTATAAGGAGGCTGAATTTTGGTATTTTGTACAGTTTGTGCTTGACCACCAACTTACTGCCGTCCATGATTATGCCCGAGAACACCATGTAATTCTCAAGGGTGACATTCCTATTGGGGTTAATCGATATGGCTGCGACGTTTGGATGGAGCCAAAATACTTCAACCTAAACGGACAGGCAGGTGCTCCGCCAGACGACTTCTCGATCAATGGACAGAATTGGGGATTCCCCACCTATAATTGGGATGAGATGGTCAAGGACGGTTGCCAATGGTGGGTACGCCGACTACAATACATGGCTCGCTTCTTTGATGCCTACCGCATTGACCACGTACTGGGATTCTTCCGCATTTGGCAGATTCCTTTGGATGCCGTTCATGGATTGCTCGGGCAATTCGTTCCAGCCCTTGGTATGTCGCGCGAGGAGATAGAATCTTATGGTCTTGGATTCCAGGAGCATCAGTTCTGTGATCCTTTTATTGCCGACTGGGTGCTTGACCGCGTGTTCGGTGACCGTGCTTCAGAGGTCAAAGATAAGTATCTTGACCATTGTCATGACGACATTTGGACGATGAAGCCAGCCTTTGATACTCAGCGTAAGGTGGAGAAGGCGTTCGATGGGGAGACAGACCAAGCCGAACTCAATTTGAGAGACGGGCTTTATGCACTCATCAGCGATGTGCTCTTTGTGCGTGATTGCAACAATCCTAACCTCTACCATCCACGCATCTCGGCTCAGTTCGCCTTCACATACGAGGCCCTTTACGACGCTGACAAAGCTGCATTTAATCGTCTTTACAACGATTATTACTATCGTCGTCACAACCAATTCTGGTACACTGAAGCCATGAAGAAGCTACCTCGTCTGGTTGACGCTACGAGAATGCTAGTATGTGCCGAGGACCTTGGAATGGTGCCCGATTGTGTGCCATGGGTGACCAACGAGTTGCGCATACTCTCCTTGGAGATCCAATCGATGTCTAAGGATCCGCATTTGCGCTTTGGACATCTTTCCCGAAATCCATACTGCTCTGTCTGCACATTTTCTTCGCATGACATGCCTACACTCAGACAGTGGTGGGATGAGGACTGGGAACGTACCCAAGACTATTATAACACCATGCTATATCGTGGCGGCGCAGCCCCCCATCCACTTCCAGGATGGCTCGCTCGAGACATTATCTCTCGCCAACTCACATCTCCAAGTATGCTCTGCATATTGAGTTTGCAAGATTGGTTGGCTATGGACGAGGAACTTAGACTGCCCGATGCCAACGCTGAACGCATTAATATCCCTGCCAATCCGCACCATTACTGGCGCTATAGAATGCATATCAATATAGAGGATCTGATGAATAATCAGTCGTTTATGCTCAATATCTGGGACATGTTGCGTGAGAGCGTGCGATAGTAGCATTTAAATGCTACTAGTCTCATTAGTTTTAGTTCTTTTAAGATTGAATGTTTTATATATCCAGCACGAGCAATCTATAGCCGTCTGGGAACAAATGGTGAATAGAGGTGGCCATCAAGCCACTTCTACATCATTGGAGTTTCGTATCTAAAATATTACATAACCATATAGATAACTATAAATACTACTTCAATAAGACAATAACATATTATCATGCAACGTTTCAAGACTCTATTATTAGTACTCCTTCTGCCTGCCATAGCTATGGCGCAAGAGGTGCAATCGCCTAATGGCAACGTGCGTTTGAGGTTCTCCCTCACTGGCAATGGCGTGCCAACGTATGAAATGACCTATAAGAACAAGGCTGTTGTTAAGCCTTCTCATCTCGGCCTGGAGCTCGCCAAGGATAAGCATGCCAGCAAGGGCATGAACGAGACAAGTCTTATGGATGGTTTCACAATTATCGATACAAAAACTAGTAGCTTCGATGAGACTTGGCGGCCTGTATGGGGGGAAACTTCAACCATTCGTAACAACTACACGGAACTCGCCGTAAATCTTGCTCAGCCTGCTACCAAACGTAACATTATTGTACGTTTTCGTGTATACGACTATGGTATGGGATTACGCTACGAGTTCCCTCAGCAAGACTCCTTGACCTACTTTGTCATCAAGGATGAGCACACTCAGTTTGCCATGGCCGGGGATCACACGGCATGGTGGTTGCCCGGAGACTATGACACACAGGAGCAAAAGACTCAGGAATCACGCTTATCTGAGATTAGAAGTCGTTTCCATGATGCCGTAAACTGGAACAACTCATCTGTTGCAGTCTTCTCTCCAACTGGTGTGCAGACCGCACTTCAGATGAAGACCAATGATGGTTTGTACCTCAATATTCATGAGGCAGCTTGCGTGGACTATAGCACAATGCACCTCAATCTCGATGACAAGACAATGACCTTCGAGAGTTGGCTCACACCTGATGCCACAGGAATGAAGGGCTATATGCAAACTCCTTGTCAATCGCCTTGGCGTACAGTGCTAGTGAGCGATGATGCGCGCGACATGCTTTCATGCAAGTTGACGCTCAATCTCAATGAGCCATGTAAGATTGAAGATACAAGTTGGATTCATCCTATCAAGTACTGTGGTGTTTGGTGGGAGATGATTGTTGGCCGCAAGAGCTGGAATTATACCGACGAGTTCCCATCAATCAAACTAGATAGGATAGACTGGAGCAAGGTGAAGCCAAACGGAAGGCATGCTGCCAACACCGCAGAGGTGAAGCGGTATATCGACTTTGCAGCCAAGAACGGTCTTGATGAGGTCCTTGTAGAGGGCTGGAATGTAGGTTGGGAAGATTGGGCCAACCATTGGAAACAGGATGTTTTCGATTTTGTAACACCTTATCCCGACTTTGATTTGAAGGGACTTAACGACTACGCTCATTCCAAAGGAGTGAAGATCCTTATGCATCACGAGACCTCATCCAGTGCTGTCAATTACGAGCGCCATATGGAAAAGGCCTATAGTTTGATGAATCAATATGGCTATGATGCCGTGAAATCTGGTTATGTTGGAGACATCATTCCACGTGGCGACCATCATTTCTCTCAGGCTATGAACGACCATTACCTCTATTGTGTGAAGGAAGCAGCTAAGCATCACATCATGCTCAATGCTCATGAGGCTACTCGTCCTACTGGTCTTTGTCGTACATGGCCTAACCTTGTGGGTAACGAGAGCGCACGTGGTGGTGAATATGAGGCTTTCGGAGGCAATAATCCAAACCATACATGTATCCTTCCGTTCACACGTTTGCAGGGTGGCCCGATGGATTATACACCCGGAATCTTTGTCACCAAGTTATCTAAATGGAGTAATAACACCAGCTATGTTCACACTACTTTAGTTGGACAGTTGTCCCTTTATTTGGTGATGTACAGCCCGTTGCAGATGGCTGCTGACCTGCCTGAGAACTATGAGAAGTATGATGATGCTTTCCAATTCATTCGTGATGTTGCCGTAGATTGGGACGACTCAAAGTATTTGGAGGCTGAGCCTGCTCATTATATCACTGTTGCACGTAAGGCAAAGGGAACTAACAACTGGTTTGTCGGTGGTAAATGCGATGAGAATGGACACCGTAGTGTCGTTAAACTTGACTTCTTGGACAAGGGTCGTAAGTACGATTGCACCATTTATTCTGATGCCAAGGATGCTTCCTATGATAAGAATCCGGACCATTACGTCATCAAACATAAGACAGTGAAGCGTGGTGACGTACTGAAGATTGATCAAGCAAGCGGTGGCGGATTTACAATGTCGCTTTTGGCAAAGTAACATAACTATATAAATTTTCCCGCAAAGAGTGTCTGACATGGATTGAATGGGAAGTAGGAGGAATATTATGATACAGAAAAAACAATTGATAGCCTTGTGCTTTGTACTATTGGGAGTCCAAAAAATGGCTGCTCAAAAGACCTTTGATGAAATGGTCTATTCCAAAAATCAGACCATTTTCAATCTAAATGCGCCAACAACCAAAGACGGTTTGGCCGGTATTGACAAGCAACGAAAGGTTAACAAGCCAAGTGTAAAGTTACGTATCTATAATGACGGCATTGGCGGGAAGACCGTGAAAACCGTTAAGATGAAGCGTAACGGTCAAGATCGGTGGACTGCTAGTGTCAAGGGAGACCTGAAGGGGAAATACTATACCTTTGACATCTCACGAGGAGAGACCCCTGGTGTTTTTGCCAAGGCAGTGGGTGTGAATGGCCAGCGTGGTGCAGTCGTTGACCTAAGCGACACTAATCCCGTTGGCTGGGCACGGGATAAGAGGGTGCCCACACCGTCCACTCGTGACATCATTATTTATGAAATGCATCACCGGGACTTCTCCATTGATGCATCGTCGGGGCTTCAACACAAGGGTAAATTCCTTGCCTTGACTGAGCCGAAGGCCATCGAACATTTGAAATCATTGGGTATTACTGCCGTGCATCTTTTGCCATCGTTTGACTATGCCTCTGTGGACGAGACCAAATTAGAACAGAACAAGTACAATTGGGGTTACGATCCTCTCAATTATAATGTTCCTGAGGGTTCTTATTCCACCAATCCTTACAATCCTACAGCTCGTATTCGGGAGTTCAAGCAGATGGTGCAAGCTTTACATAAGGCTGGCATCCGTGTGTTCCTCGATGTGGTTTATAACCACACATTCGATATGGATGGTAGTGGTTTCCAGCGTACTTACCCTGACAAATACTATCGCTTTACACCTGATGGAAAGCCTAGCAATGGCTCTGGATGCAAGAACGAGACAGCTTCGGAACAGCCTTTGATGCGTCAGTTCATGGTTGAGAGTATGCGCTATTGGGTCAATGAGTACCACATTGACGGTTTCCGCGTTGACTTGATGGGTATTCATGACATTGAAACCATGAACACTATACGTAAGGAATTGGACAAAATTGATCCAACAATCTTCATGTATGGTGAAGGGTGGAGTGCCGGGCAATGCGCTTATCCAATAGAAAAGCTAGCAATTAAAGCCAACATGCAACAGATGCCACGTATCGCCGCTTTCAGTGACGAAATACGTGACGCACTGCGTGGACCGTTCTCTGATGAATCCAAAGGTGCTTTCCTTGCTGGTATTCCTGGCGAGGAGGAGAGCCTTAAGTATGGAATAGCTGGTGGTATTGCTCATCCTGACGTGGACCAGACAAAAGTAAACTACTCGAAAGCGCCATTTGCAGGCGATCCGAGTCAACTGATTAGCTACGTAAGTTGCCATGACGATATGTGTCTTGTGGATCGTCTTCGCGCGGAGATACCTGGCATAGACGAGAGAGAGCTTATCCGCCTTGACTTGCTTGCACAGACAGCTGTATTCACTTCGCAGGGCGTTCCGTTCATGCTTAGTGGGGAGGAAATGCTGCGAAATAAGAAGGGTGTTCACAACAGTTTTGAGTCGCCAGACAGTATCAACCACTTGGATTGGGATAATCTTCAGCGTTATCCACAAGTGTTCGACTATTATAGCAACCTTATTAGCTTGCGTAAGCATCATCCAGCATTTGGTGGACAAAGTGCTGAAACAGTGCGCGAGCATCTTCGTTTCTTCCCTACACAGCCTTGTTTCGTGGGATATCAGCTTACAGATATGCCCAACGAACCATGGAAGAACATCATTGTTTTGCTTAATGCTAACAGGGACGCCAAAGAAGTGAGTATGCCAGATGGTCAATGGACGGTGGTTTGCTGTGATGGTGTCATCAACGAGGCTGGACTTGAAACCATAAACGGAGGCAAGGTGGTAGTCGATGCACAGAGCGCACTCATCTTGCACGACTAACCAAATTCTATAAACAGCAAGTAATCAGAGTACTTGGAATTTTCTGGATACTCTGATTATTCTCATAAATCTAAACGCACTGATCAATATAACTCTAAACAATTCATAATGAAAAAACTGTTTTCTTTACTTGCACTAAGCTGCTGTCTTATTACGGTCAACGCCGCAGTAAAGATCGATCGCATAGAACCGACCGATTGGTATGTGGGTATGAAGGATGCGAGCCTACAGCTCATGGTCTATGGACAGGGTGTTCGTGAAGCATCGGTAACTACTGATTATCCTGGTGTAAAGCTTGATAGCCTAGTAAGATTAGACTCACCGAACTATCTCTTGGTCTACCTGAACATTGCGGATGCAAAGGCTGGACAGATGACTTTGAATTTTAAGCAAGGTCGCTCAAGCAAGAAGGTGATGTATCAGCTTAAGAATCGAGATAAGGCAGGCTACGAACGAGTTGGCTTTACAAATAAGGATGTGCTCTATCTTATAGTGCCTGATCGTTTTGCCAACGGCAATCCTTCAAATGACTGCATCAAAGGCATGCAGGATATGCTTTGTGATCGCACATCACCAAGTCTAAGACATGGCGGCGATTTGGAAGGTATCCGTCAGCATCTGGACTATTTCAATGATTTAGGTATTACAGCTTTGTGGTTAACCCCTGTTATGGAGAACGACCGTCCTGCCGATGAAGGTAAGTATAGCACGTACCACGGATATGCCACTACCAACTATTACCGTGTGGATCCACGTTTTGGAACCAACGCTGACTATCGCAAAATGGTGGATGAGGCTCATGCAAAGGGACTCAAAGTTGTGATGGACATGATCTTCAACCATTGCGGAGACTTCCACCCTTGGAACAAGGACGTGCCTTCAAAAGACTGGTTTAATAATCCTAACTACGGCTTGCAGACAAGCTATAAGCTTACTCCGGTACTCGATCCATACGCTTCAAAGGTAGATGTGGACGAGACGACAAAAGGCTGGTTCGTATCATCGATGCCAGATCTTAACCAGAAGAACCCTCACGTGCTGAAGTATCTCACTCAGAATTCTAAGTGGTGGATTGAAACTATCGGTATTGACGGCATCCGCATGGACACCTATCCTTATGCTGATCGTCAATCAATGGCTGATTGGGCTGGTGCTATTGATAAGGAATATCCCAACCTTAACGTTGTGGGAGAGACTTGGGTGACTGAGCCTGGATACACTGCGGCTTGGCAAAAAGACTCTAAGGTGAGCAAAATTAATAGCAATCTCAAGACCGTTATGGACTTTGCATTCTTTGAAGCGTTAAGTATGGCTAAGAATGAGGAGACGGACGACTGGTGGAATGGGTTCAATAGGGCTTACAATGATTTCGTTTACGATTACCTCTATCCTAATCCCAAGAATGTCATGGCATTCCTTGAAAACCACGATACCGATCGGTACCTAGGTAACGGCATGGATACGGACGTTTTGAAACAGGCATATGCACTGCTGCTCACCGTTAATCGCATACCTCAACTTTACTATGGCACAGAGGTGTTGATGAACGGCACTAAGGCAAATAATGACGGTTATGTGCGCCAAGACTTCCCTGGTGGTTTCCCAGGCGATGCTCATAACTGCTTCACCGCTGAAGGTCGCTCAGCCGATCAGAACGCAATTTTCACATGGATTAGCAGTCTACTTCACTGGAGACAAGGCAATGCCGTTGTATCAGAGGGCACTATGACTCAGTTTATCCCTTATAAGGGTATCTATGTTGTTGCTCGTCAGCACAACGGCCACACCGTAATGATCATTCTGAATGGGAAGCGTGCCAACAATGAACTACAGATTTCGCGATATGCTGAGTTCCTCGCTGGTCACGCTACTGCCAAAGATATAATTACCGGTAATACCATAGACTTGACAAAGAACATTCAACTTGCTCCAAAAGCGACTTTGATAATTGAGTTCTAAAACCTAATATGGCAGTCTCGAGATTTAGATAAATACTCTCGACAAGCAAGAAAAATAAAAGAGGGTGTGTCAAAACAGGC
>DHOP01000043.1:24143-32664 GCA_002407775.1 Prevotella sp. UBA5387 | reverse complement strand
AAGTAAATTTAGGCATAGTCAATGAAAATAGTATTAGATAGAGTACGCATTGTGATAGATGCCGAATGGCACTGCGATAGAGCCGTAAACGCGTTGCGTTTAGATACTAATCGCAGTGCGTTTACGGCCTAAACGCACTGCCAAAGGGCAGCTTTCGCATGTAAAATAATATCGCAAGAATTAAAAGGTGAAATATTACACCTCCACAACTAAGCCCTCATTGGCTAGCATGGAGTTGGGGAAGACGGCCTTTGCCTCGGCAAGGATACCCTGTTCATTGTCATATCGGGCACTGAAGTGACCTAAAAGAAGAAGACCAACATGAGCATCACGGGCCACAGTAGCTGCCTGTGTAGAAGTGGAATGATAGTAGAGTTTAGCACGCTCGGCACTGGCTTCATCATAGGTTGACTCATGATAGAGCACGTTAACGCCCTCAAGGCGGCTATGCAAAGAAGAAATGTAGCGTGTATCGCTACAATATGCATAACTGCGGGGGGCATCAGCCGGGCTAGTCAGTCGCTCGTTGGCAATAGTTTCGCCATCGGACGTGACCCAGTCAGCACCGTTCTTGATATTGTTGATTTGATAATTGGGTATCCCGTAGTAGTCTATCATATCACGACGAATGTGCCGCAACGTAGGCTTCTCACGGAAAAGGAAGCCACAACATGGCATGCGATGTTGGAGCGGAATGGTCTCTACGGTCAGACTTCGATCCTCAAAAATGACGGATTGTTGTGTCGTATTGATGGCATGAAACTCAACAGAAAAATCGAGATGGGGACAAAACATCTGTAACATGTCATTGAGCAGAGGCCCCAGGTCCTCATGTGCATAGATATGAAGTGTGGCAGTACGCCCCAACATGCCAAAAGTAGATATGAGACCGATGATTCCAAGACAGTGATCGCCATGGAGATGAGAGATGAAGATAGCCTGGATCTTGGTGAAACCAACATGAGAACGTCGTAGTTGAATTTGCGTTCCCTCACCGCAATCGACCATAAAAAACTTTCCACGAATCTCCACTACCTGCGCCGAAGCAAAGTGCTTCATCGTAGGCAGGGCACTGCCACAACCAAGGATATGTATCCTAAAGGGTTCCATCAAACCTCGAGCCCAATCTTAAATCAAGGGCGCTTGAAGGCGAAGATGCCCACCCGGTTCTCCAAATAGAGAGAATCGTTGCCGAGTTTAACGATATCAAACGTATCTTTATTGAGCAAAAGCCGTCCATTTAGGATCTTCCAACTCGTCCAGGGCTTACTCTCTGCCTTGACATTTGACTTCACCACGCCACCCTCTTGTATCTCAAAGTTCTTGTCCAGGCTCAACCATTTGCCTTGCAAGGTTGTAAGATTGATAATCTTTTTAGTTGACTTTTCGCCGTCTAAGGAGGCACCCTCGATCACTGCCATGCGGTCTCCTACGAGCAGTCCGCCTTGCACGTCTTGACGTCCGTCGGCATTCTCGCCAATCATATACTGCAATGTATCGCCAGTATCAGTGATAAGCTCAAGGGAGTGCATCGCCGTGCCCTCTCCGCATGTGCCATAAATAGTCGTGTCCGTTGCGGCATCGTCTACCGTTATAGAGTCTGCATCTACTTCGGCAGACTTACTTTTCTGGCCGTTGCAGCCCGTGAAAAGAAGAAATGCCACCGAAATGCAAACGGCAACGATGGCCTTTAGTCCCACTGTAAACTTCTTCATAGCTATTCGTTTGATTGTTTCTCTTTTGTCTTTGCCTCGTTCCAAAGCGCATCCATCTCACGGAGCGTCAGGTCACCGAGTTCACGACCAGAAGTCTTGACTTGTTCCTCGATGTAGTTGAAACGAGATATAAACTTGCGATTGGTATGCTCAAGAGCATTGTCTGGATTCAACCGATAGAGCCGTGCGGCATTGATGATACTGAAGAGATAGTCACCCAGCTCATGTTCCGAACGTTCTTTGTCACCACGTTCCAGCTCAGCCTCCAATTCACTCAGCTCTTCACGCACCTTTGTCCAAACCTCCTCGCGTTTTTCCCAGTCAAAGCCCACATTGCGCGCCTTATCTTGGATGCGATAGGCCTTGATGATAGAGGGAAGCGAAGCGGGCACACCGCTCAGTACACTCTCGTTGCCATCGCGTTCCTTCTGCTTGATTTGCTCCCATGTCTGTTCCACTTGGGAAGCAGTTTCAGGGTGATCTTCGTTGGCCGTATCATCACTACGATAGACCGTCTGACCCTGAGCATTGATACGCATCTCTGGATTTTGGACAGTGAAAGGTTCGTTGTCAATGTCCCACTCGCCTTCGTTTTTGTTCCAATCGATGAACGGATGACGGAACATGAGCTTGTCGGCCTGCTGATGGCACACGTCGGCGATATCGAATTCCTTGTCCTCTTCGCCGATAATCGAATAAAACATCACGTGCTCCATCACGTCTCCCAACTCCTTCATAATCTCGTGATGGTCCTGTCGAATCAATGCATCGGCGAGTTCAAAAACTTCTTCTATGGTATTGGGGCGTAGGCTATCAAACGTCTGTTTCTTATCCCAGGGACATTCCTTGCGTAGCCTGTGTTGTATGTCAAGGAGCCGACCAATGGCCGCCAACTTCTCTTTACGTGTGTGCACTTGATTATTATTTTGATGCAAAGTTACTTCTTTTAGCCGTAAATTGCGTAAATTTGCAGGGTTTTTATAATGTGATTCAGGTATAAAAGAAAAGATAAATGGAATTAGCAACTAAGTATGACCCCAAGGAAGTAGAGTCGAAGTGGTACGAATATTGGCTGAACCATAAACTGTTCAGTTCCAAGCCAGATGGCCGTGAGCCTTACACGGTAGTCATCCCACCGCCCAACGTCACTGGCGTGCTCCACATGGGACACATGCTTAACAACACCATACAAGATATACTAGTGCGCCGCGCTCGCATGGAAGGCAAGAATGCCTGCTGGGTGCCCGGCACCGATCATGCCTCTATCGCCACCGAAGCTAAGGTGGTGAACAAGTTGGCCGAGCAAGGTATCAAGAAAACTGACCTTTCTCGCGACGAGTTTCTGGAACATGCCTGGGACTGGACGCGCGAGCATGGCGGTATCATCTTGAAGCAACTTCGCAAGCTCGGTTGCTCGTGCGACTGGGATCGTACGTCATTTACGATGGACGAGACGCGCTCAAAGAGTGTGATCCATGTCTTCGTGGATCTCTATCGCAAAGGCCTTATCTATCGTGGCGTGCGCATGGTGAACTGGGATCCAAAAGCACAGACTGCCCTCTCAGATGAGGAGGTAATTTATGTGGATGAGCATTCAAAGCTATATTATCTCAAATATTACGTGGCACCAGAGGATCAGGCAAGCATTGTGCGCCTGTCTGAGGCCAACGTTATGCATCAAGACGAGAAGGGTTACTATGCAGTAGTGGCCACCACACGTCCCGAGACCATCATGGGTGATACCGCAATGTGCATCAATCCCAACGACGAGAAGAACACATGGCTCAAAGGCAAGCACGTCATCGTGCCACTAGTAGGTCGTACCATTCGTGTCATCGAAGACGACTATGTGGACATTGAGTTTGGTACAGGTTGCCTGAAGGTCACTCCCGCCCATGACATCAACGACCATGCGCTTGGACTGAAGCACGGATTGCAAACAATTGACATCTTCAACGCCGACGGTACAATATCTCAGGAAGCTGGCCTATACGTTGGTCAGGACCGCATGGATGTGCGTGTAGAAATCTCCAAAGACCTTCAGGCAGCTGGCCTCATGGAAAAGGTTGAGGACTATGACAACAAAGTTGGATTCTCCGAACGCACCAAGGTGCCAATCGAACCAAAGCTTTCGACACAGTGGTTCCTTAAGATGCAGCACTTCGCTGACCTCGCCTTGGATCCCGTGATGAACGACGACATTGAGTTTTATCCTAAGAAATACAAGAACACTTACCGCCATTGGTTGGAGAACATCAAGGATTGGTGTATCTCTCGACAGCTCTGGTGGGGACACAGAATACCGGCTTACTTCTTCAAGGACGCCCAAGGCAAGAATGACTATGTAGTCGCCGAGTCAGCAGAAGAAGCCTTTCAACTTGCACAGCAGAAGAATCCAGCACTCAAAGCTGAGGATTTGGAACAAGAGAGCGATTGTTTGGATACATGGTTCTCATCTTGGCTTTGGCCAATGTCCGTGTTCGACGGTGTCAATTTCCCAGACAACGAAGAGATTAAGTATTACTATCCTACATCTGATTTGGTGACAGGACCGGACATTATCTTCTTCTGGGTAGCACGTATGATCATGGCTGGCTACGAATATCGTGGCACATTCCCCTTCAAGCACGTCTATTTCACAGGTATTGTCCGCGACAGTCTCGGCCGCAAGATGAGTAAGAGTCTCGGCAATTCGCCAGACCCATTGATGCTTATTGAGAAGTATGGTGCCGACGGTGTACGCATGGGCATGATGCTTTCGGCTCCTGCCGGCAATGATATCCTCTTCGACGAGAGTCTTTGCGAACAAGGACGCAACTTCAATAACAAGATCTGGAATGCGTTCAGGTTAGTCTATGGCTGGGAGACTGCTGACATCCCACAACCCGAGGAGAACCGCATCGCCACAACGTGGTTTGATGCTAAGCTGAAGGAAGCCAACGAACAGATGGAGGCTGAGTTCAAGAGCTATCGCATCTCCGAGGCTTTGATGACTGTCTATCGACTTTTCTGGGATGAGTTCTCAAGCTGGTATCTGGAGATGATCAAGCCCGAATATGGCAAGCCCATCGACCAAACGACTTACCAAGCAGCACTGAGCTTCTTCGACATACTGCTGAGAATGCTTCATCCATTCATGCCCTTCATTACCGAAGAGCTATGGCAACACCTCTACGATCGTAAGGACGGCGAAAGCCTTATGGAGGCAACACTCGTTTTGGACAAACCTAATGACAAGGAACAGAGACTCTGCGCTGACATCGAAAACGTGAAGCAGGTGGTGTCTGGTGTGAGAATGGTGCGCAACCAGAAGAATATCGCCAACAAGGAAAAACTTGAATTGCTTGCCGTAGGCAGCAATCGATATGAAGCCTTTGAAAGTGTTATCACCAAGATGGCTAACCTAAGCGCCATCCAAGTGGTAGCTGACAAGACGGCAGATGCCAGCGCTTTCATGGTAGGCACCGATGAGTTTGCAGTTCCTGTGGGTGACCTCATTGACGTAGCAGCCGAGATCGATAAGCAAGAAAAGGAGCTTCAGCACCTTGAAGGCTTCCTTGCCGGTATACAAAAGAAGTTGTCTAACGAGAACTTCGTTGCTCACGCACCTGAGGCAGTCGTTGCTCGCGAACGCAAGAAGATGAGCGATTCCGCGGAGAAAATTGCTTCGTTGCGAGAGTCTTTGGCCGCATTAAAGAAGAAATAAGACATGAAAAAAATCATCCCTAACTTCCTTTTAGTAATCTTTGCGGCACTCGTCTTTACGGCGTGCAGCAATGATGTGCCCGAAAGAGCGGAAGACATCAACAAACAGACCATCTTGGTATTTATGCCATGGTCTGGGTCTGCAAGCAACACTGGGTTGTACAACATCTTCCTTCAAAACCTTGATAGTATCGAAAGTGCCATCAAGAAGGATAAGGGACTGAAAGGACGGGTGATGGTTTTAATCAGTAAGTCGACATCAGTATCCGATCTTTACGAGATCAAATATGCCAATGGGGTGATTACTCACGTACCTGTCAAGAGCTATTCTGGAAATAGTTACACCACGGCGGCAGGCATTACGGAGATTATCAACGATGTGAAGACCAATGCCTACGCATTGAACTATGCGATGATGGTGGGCTGCCATGGTTCCGGATGGACTTACAAGGAGGATTGGGTAAATTACCCTATCAATGCCAAGCGTCACTCTTCTGTCTATGATATGTCACAAGCAAAGGCATCTCCCTATAGTAATCAGTCCTCCACGGCTTACCCGATGACCAGATTTTTCGGAAGTGTGGATGATATGAGCTATGCTACCAATGTCACCACATTTGCTGAAGGGATACAGAATTCGGGGTTGAAGATGCAGTTCATCCAATTCGACGACTGCTACATGGCTAACATCGAGACAGCCTACGAACTACGCAATGCCACCAATTTCCTCATCGCCTCTACTTCGGAAGTGATGGATCTGGGTGTTCCCTATCATACTATTTGGAAGTCATTGGCAACTGCAATACCGTCCTATGATGGTGCTGTGAAGGCTTTCGACACTTTCTATAGAGCCTACAAATATCCTTATGGCGCGCTGTCGGCCATCGATTGCCGTAAGGTAGAAGCATTGGCAGCGACAATGAAGCAAATCAATACACACTATACCCTACCCGACTCATTGGTCGATAGCGTGCAAGTGCTCGATGGATTCAATCCTGCAATCTTCTATGATATGGGTAATTATGTGGATCATCAGTGCAAGAACGCTAACTTGCTTGACGAATTCCACTCTCGGCTTGATGCGGTTGTGCCAAACAAATCTACTACAGACCAACTCTATTCCTATCTATATTGGAATCCCATCATATTTGACGTGAAGCATTATTCCGGCATTACTATCTCAGATCCAAGCCGTAATAGCGTAGCGATTAAGGGTAGACAGAAAACTGGTTGGTGGCAGGCGACACACTAACTTGGTAAGTGTTAGGTGTTATGAGTTGGGTGTTAAGTGATAACAACTAATCCCTAACACCTATCACCGCACTACCAACTAACACCCAAACTTACTCGTAGTCGTCGATAACGTTATTGGTAAAGTCCATCATAGGCTTGACAACCTTGAAGAGCTTTACCATTTTTGGTAACCAATCATTACCCTCAAAGAAGTCGTCGGGCACTGAGTGCCATACGCAATAATCCTTCATCTTCAGATAACGAAGATATTCAT
This sequence comes from Prevotella sp. UBA5387, assembly GCA_002407775.1. GTDB lineage: Bacteria > Bacteroidota > Bacteroidia > Bacteroidales > Bacteroidaceae > Prevotella. The sequence goes on along the minus strand of DHOP01000043.1, from coordinate 25,737 downwards.
AGTCATTGGGGAAATCCTTTGGGGCTTTCTTTAAAAACTCAATGCCAAAGCCCTTGGTCGACATTGATTCCTCGCTCCATTTCCCTTCGTTCACATATCCGAAAAATTTCACAAACTGTCCATTCTCCACTGAGCGTATCCACTCATCGGTATTACCCATGATTTCGTTGCGAACGGCAGTCAAGATGTTGGTTGGTAGCCAGTAGGCGCCACCACTAAGCAGACAACGACCAGGTTGAATATGGAGGTAATATCCACCGTGAAGGCTCTTCCTCCCGTGTGCAGAGATATAGGCACCAAAGTGTCGTTTGTAAGGCGACTTATCCTTACTGAATCGTACATCACGGTAAAACCTGAAGACACAATCCTTGCCCCGCAGGTGCGCAATGCTCGGATCGAAAGTACCAATAGCTTCGATGGCTTTGTCAATGCCCTTTTCAAAAGATGCACGAGCAGCTTGATACTCATCCTTATGCTCTTCGAACCACTCTCTATTATTGTTGGCTGCCACTCCCTCAAGGAATGACATGATCATTTTTGTATTCATAATTCTATTCCAATTTACTCCCTTCCAATAACTTAGGACATATCGGGGCAAACGGACAACTATCACATTTCGGTCGTGCACTCTGGCAAATGTAACGGCCGTGAAGCAACAACCAGTGGTGCGCGGACGACATATCATCCTCAGGAATATTGCGTACCAACTCCTGCTCCACCTTCAATGGCGTATTGGCCGTCTTTGACACGAGCCCCAAACGATGAGCAACCCTATACACATGGGTATCTACCGGCATCTTCGCCTTGCCGAACCAAACCGCCTGCACCACGTTGGTGGTCTTGCGGCCGACACCTGGCAGTTTGATCAAGTCCTTAGGATCATCGGGCACTTCGCCATCAAAGTCGCTGACAAGAATGCGAGACATCTCCGCCAGATGGCGGGATTTAGAGTTGGGATAACTCACCGAACTGACATATTCGAGTATATCCTCTGGCTCAGCCTTGGCCATTTCTTCTGCCGTTGGGTAGCGACGGAAGAGTGCTGGCGTAACGACGTTGATGCGTTTGTCCGTACATTGGGCCGAAAGTAGGGTTGCAACAAGCAGTTGGAACGCTGAACTGAACTGTAATTCGGTTGTCACGTTCGGCTCGTTCTTCCGAAAATAATCTAATATATAATTGTATCGTTCTTTCCTTGTCATTGTAATAGTCAAGATATTTATGTTCCCCGACAAAATATAAGGGGATACTGATGGAACAAAAATACAATAATTACATCGCCCTTCCAAACAACTAACAGGAAAATCTACTAAAAAAGGGATTGCAGAACATACCTAGATGCTCCACAACCCCAATACTTTGATTAATATTTAGTTACTTGATCAGGTCCACACTTCTCTTCAAGAACTTATCGAGAGATTCGCCCTTGAGCATTCCGTTCTGCAAGAGGGCAAGGTCTATGAGCTGATGCACGATGTCATTGTCTGCTGCATAGTCGGACAATATCTTGTTCTTCTTGTCGCGCTGCTCATTCACTGCTTTCTCAGTGTTTGATACATCGTCCTTCTCTTCCTGCTTGATCTCCTCAGGTTTC
>DHOP01000043.1:0-23890 GCA_002407775.1 Prevotella sp. UBA5387 | reverse complement strand
CAGGTTTCAAGGCCTCTGCCGTAGCGTTGTTTGTTGCGTCAAGCACATTCTTCACCAAAGGATGGTCAGCATTTAGCACTACAGTATAGCTATCTGGCATCTGTCCATAGAAGCTCATCCCCGGCTGGAACTTACTCATTTCCTTCATACGACGCATATACTCACTCTGTGTGATAACAACCGGTGAGGACTGCTCGCCGAGGGATTCAATATCCACATTGAATGTGGCTTTGTCCATCTTAGGCATCTGGGAGCGGAACACTTCTGACAGATTGTCACGGTCGTTCTCTTCAAGAACGGTCTTCTTAGCATCCTCCTTCACGATGAGACGGTCAATGATGTCACCATCAACACGAGAGAAACGGCTCTTCTCAAACTTCTGTTCCAACATGCTTACAATTGGCACATCAAGTTGTCCGTCGAACAAAAGCACGCTGTAAGCCTTATCCTGAGCATTATTGATATAGGTATATTGATCCTCCTTGTCGGTTGCATAGAGGTATATCAGGTCGCCATTCTTGTCCGTTTGATTGTCTTTGATGAGCGTCTTATACTCTTCGTAGGTGAAATACTTGCCATCAACGTCCTTGAAAAGAGCAAAGTCCTTTGCACGGTCGAAGAAGTCTTCCTGTGAAAGCATGCCATAATTGATGAACAGCTTCAGATCATCCCACTTCTGTTCGTAGTCCTTACGGTCATCCTTAAAGATCTGTTGCAAACGGTCAGCCACCTTCTTTGTGATGTAAGTCGAAATCTTCTTTACGTTGGAATCGCTCTGTAGATAGCTACGGCTCACATTGAGCGGAATATCTGGAGAGTCGATGACGCCATGGAGCAACGTGAGGAAATCAGGCACGATGCCTTCTACCTGGTCGGTAACAAACACTTGGTTGCTATAGAGCTGTATCTTGTTACGCTGCAAATCGATGTTGCTTGCAATGCGTGGGAAATACAATATACCAGTCAAATGGAATGGGAAGTCCACGTTAAGGTGTATCCAGAACAGAGGCTCATCCGACATTGGATATAGTGTGCGATAAAAACTCTTATAATCTTCGTCCTTTATCCCAGATGGTTGCTTCAGCCAGAGTGCCTCCACATCATTGATGACATGGTCCTCTTCAGTATCCACTTCTTTGCCGTCCTTCCATTCGGTCTTCTTACCAAACACCACAGGCACTGCCATAAACTTGCAGTACTTGTTCAGTAATGTCTCGATGCGTGCCTTCTCCAAGAACTCTTGACAGTCGTCAGAAATATGAAGCACGATATCTGTGCCACGATCGGCCTTGTCAGTATCCTTAAGTGTGAATTCCGGTGAACCGTCACAGCTCCACTCCACGGCTTTAGTGTCTTCCTTATAGCTCTTGGTTATAATGTCCACACGGTCGGAAACCATGAATGAAGAGTAGAATCCCAGACCGAAATGGCCGATGATAGCATTGGCCTCATCCTTATATTTGTCAAGGAAATCTGTGACTCCCGAAAATGCGATTTGGTTGATATACTTATCAATCTCTTCCTCAGTCATACCAATACCGCGGTCACTGATGGTGAACGTCTTGGCCTTTTTATTCAACGTTACGCGAACGGACAGATCACCTAACTCACCCTTAAAGTCACCTTTCTGTGCTGCGGTTTTCAACTTCTGCGTAGCATCTACGGCATTAGAAATCATCTCACGCAGGAAAATCTCATGGTCAGAATAGAGAAATTTTTTGATAACGGGGAAAATATTCTCGGTTGTAACCCCAATGTTTCCTTTTTTCATATCTATTAGTTGTTTTCTTTTAATATCTACCCAAAGCTTTGCAAAAAACATGCCAAGCGCAGTACCTATATCCAAAGAAAACTATTATATGTCATGTTTTGCATAATTCCAATGAGAAATCTATGCACACTGTATAATCAATATCTCTTAGATTGTCATAATATCGGAACCCATTGGCAGTGTTATTCAGTAGTATCGAGCCTAAGGTTTCTCAATAACAGCGTAGTTACATAGGTTGAAATACAATACTATTGTTATGCTCAAATTTGAACAACCCATTGCAACTTTCGAAACAATTACTTTTGATGAAGTAAGACTTATTCTGGTGTATCAATTAGGTCTGGGTCAGCAGCGATTATGCTATCGTCCTCTTGTAAGGTGTATGGGTGTGACGCGCTTAAATCTCTGTTAAACTTCATGCCCGCCTTTATTAACAAAGAACGATTCAGCCAATGTTCTACCTCACTCATGGTTTGCTCAACACATGCTTTAGTGAGTTGACATTCCCAAACAGTAATGACGTTCCAACCCATTTGCATGAGTTGCTTTTTATTTTGCCCGTCACGCTCACGGTTACGCGTTATCTTTTTACTCCAAAAGTCTGAATTGGTTTTTGGCATACTTATATGTTCGTGACCATGCCAAAAACAACCATGAACAAAGATGCAAACAGAATATTTTCGCATCACGACATCAGGCGTACCCGGTAGCTTACGCACATTCTTGCGATAACGATATCCATGCATAAAGAGCCAATGACGTACCGTTAGCTCGGGCGTTGTGTCCTTGCTCCTGATGCGACTCATCACATATGATCGCTGTTGCTTCTTCGACTCGTCCTCTGTTGTCATAGGTTTCAACACTCTATTTGTGCTTAATGCTTGAAACTAATTTGCAAATTCAAGCTTAATCGAAATACCCCATCGTCTCCATATTAGCACAAAGATAATGATTTTTGCTATTATTGAGAGCGACAAAATTAAGATAAATATAATATGGTATAGATCTGAAGTTTATTCCAATAAAAAATGATAAGAAGAAAAGAAATAGTTAACTGAGTATACTTTGCGTTCTTTGTACAATGTCTTAGTATTGCTTTCATCATTCTATGATATTACAGACACCAGAGCAAATAGTAAATAAGGCTTATATATCAGTGTATTGAAAAAAGTTGGAAAGCAAGGAGTAGTTTAACAATTGAGTGGTTTCTTGGTTCTGGAAGAAAAGTATATAAAAAGAAATTCCCCTTGAAAATCAGGCCGAAACCCAACTCTCAAGGGGAATTTAATATGTTAAGTATCTAAAGATTACTTACTTTTGTCCATATCAGCCTTCAGCTTAGCGAGTACATCGAGGTCGCCCAGAGATGTTCCTGCAGCAACATTCTTGATGTCAGAAGATTCGCTCTGCTTGTGGGTTGCGCCAGCGCGGTGACGTGGCTTAGCCTCTTCCTTACCCTCCTCGAATGTACGAGAGTGAGAAAGGATGATGCGACGAGACTCCTTGTTGAACTCAATCACCTTGAAGGTCAACTCCTCACCAAGCTTAGCCTGTGATTTGTCTTCCTTTGTAAGATGCTTAGGTGTAGCGAAACCTTCGCCACCTTCGTTGAGTGTAATCACAGCTCCCTTGTCCATCATTTCGGTAATCTTACCGTCATGAACACTTCCAGGAGTGTAAAGAGACTCATAAACATCCCAAGGATTGTCCTCCAACTGCTTGTGGCCGAGGCTCAAACGACGGTTCTCTTTGTCGATTTCGAGCACGATAACATCGATGTCAGCACCAACAGTAGTAAAGTCTGAAGGATGCTTAACCTTCTTGGTCCAAGACAAGTCAGAGATATGGATCAAACCATCAACGCCTTCCTCAAGCTCTACGAAGATACCGAAGTTGGTGAAGTTGCGTACCTTGGCAGTAGACTGGCTACCAACAGGGTATTTTGTCTCGATGTTCTCCCATGGGTCTTCCTTCAGCTGCTTGATGCCAAGTGACATCTTACGCTCCTGACGATCAAGGGTCAAGATAACTGCTTCTACCTCGTCGCCAACGTGAAGGAACTCCTGTGCTGAACGCAAGTGCTGGCTCCAAGACATCTCACTAACGTGAATAAGTCCCTCAACACCAGGCTGAATCTCAACGAATGCACCGTAGTCTGCCATCACGACAACCTTACCCTTAACGTGGTCACCCACCTTCAATTCGGTATCGAGAGCATCCCAAGGATGAGGAGTAAGCTGCTTCATACCGAGAGCAATACGCTTGCGATCTGGATCAAAGTCGAGAATAACAACCTTGATCTTAGAATCGAGCTCGCAAACCTCGTGTGGATCGCTTACGCGGCCCCAAGAAAGGTCTGTGATATGTACAAGTCCGTCCACACCGCCGAGGTCAACAAACACACCGTAAGAGGTGATGTTCTTGACAGTGCCTTCGAGCACCTGACCTTTTTCCAAGTGGGAGATAATTTCTTTCTTTTGTGCTTCCAGTTCGGCCTCGATGAGTGCCTTGTGTGAAACCACAACATTGCGATATTCTTGGTTGATCTTCACAACCTTGAACTCCATGGTCTTACCCACGAACATATCGTAGTCTCGGATAGGATGCACGTCGATTTGGCTACCTGGCAAGAAGGCCTCGATGCCAAATACGTCAACGATCATACCGCCCTTAGTACGACACTTGATGAAACCTTGCAGAATCTCGTCGCTCTCCAAAGCCTCGTTAATCTTGTCCCAGCTACGGGTCATGCGTGCCTTCTTGTGAGAAAGCTCGAGCTGACCCTTTTTGTTCTCCTGGCTTTCAACATAGACTTCTACTGTGTCGCCTACCTTCAAATCGGGATTGTAACGGAATTCCGAAGTAGAAATGATACCGTCACTCTTGTAACCAATGTTTACTACAACTTCCTTCTTGTCGAGGGAAATCACAGTTCCATCAACTACTTCATGTTCCTGGATTCTGTTGAGGGTCTCGTCATAGGCCTTTTCCAAAACCTCATGACTGGTTGAAGCTACTCTTCCATTCTCAAACTCATCCCAGTTGAAATCATCAAGCGGCTGAACGTTCTTTAAATTAGACATAAAATTAAATAATGAATTAATAATTAATAAAGTTAGACTTTATGTGAATTGTTTGGGGCACTATTTACCCCTACCCACGTAATTAAGGTGCAAAATTACTTCTTTTTAATCTAATAACCTTAAATTCAAAGGTTTAATCGTTGCTATTTTACAATATTTAACGATTTATTACCACGATATTTTACCCTACATTCAGCATATGTAATAAGCCATATTCTAATAGACTTAGAACGCGATCTAACTTCCTAACTCTATCCTTTGACCTTCCCGTTACTATCCTTTGGTACTGCCATTAGTATCCTTTGGCGCTCCCATTAGTACTCAATCGCAACGCGTTTAGGCATCAAACGTACTGCCATTACTATCCTTTCGCAAAAGCGTAATGTACGGATTATAAGTTTTTTTGACGTTTTGAAACGTTTGATACAAAGTTTTTATAACTTTGCAGTCTTACAGTTGGAAATCCGAAAGAACTGATATACTACACTCTTTGCTCATCGCGAAGAAAGAAAGACACCAGGGCAAATAGACCAAAAGGCATATTCTGTGTAAGCTGAGCAGACAACATACTCTGCATTATCATAGGTATCTACAAAATCAAAGCAATGATACACAATATAAACCATAATTATCGTTTGCAGGATTCTCTTCCAACAGAAGAATCGGAGAAGGCAGCCGGATCAGCATCTCCTGCTCCACTGCTCATCGCAGGTCCGTGTGTCATTGAGTCGGCCGAGTTGTTAGACACAGTAGCGCAAACTCTCGTTGACATTAACAACAGACTCGGTACGGCGATAATCTTCAAGGCTTCTTTCGACAAAGCCAACCGCACATCGCTCAAAGCCTTCCGTGGCCCTGGCATAGACCATGGGTTGCAGATGCTTGCAGATATCAAATCGAAATATGGACTGCAGATTACGACAGATATCCATGAGACTTGGCAGGCTGCACCGGTTGGCGAAGTTTGTGACATTTTGCAGATTCCCGCCTTCCTTTGCCGCCAGACCGACTTGCTCGTAGCTGCCGCAAAGACTGGTCGCATAGTGAATGTCAAGAAGGCACAGTTCCTTTCTGGTCGTGATATGCAATACCCGGTGGAGAAATGCAAGGATAGTGGAGCAAAGGAAGTATGGCTCACCGAGCGTGGCAACTCCTTTGGATACAACAACCTTGTAGTTGACTTCCGTAACATTCCAGATATGCTAGACATTGTCCCCACTGTGATCATGGACTGCACTCATAGCGTACAGCGCCCTTCTGCAGGCCAGGGAAAGACAATCGGCGACCGTCGTTTCGTTCCCTCCATGGCATTGGCTGCCAAGGCATTCGGTGCTACAGGCTACTTCTTTGAAGTACACCCAGACCCTGACAAGGGACTATCGGATGCTGCAAACATGCTGGAATTGGACAAATTGGAGTCCTTGATCAAACAATTATTATGACAAACGCAAAATTGGAGGAAAGCATTGGCCACTCCATTGAGTATGCTCGACAATGCATTGCTGAAGAAGCACAGGCACTGGAGCATCTCTCACAACAACTGGATGATAATTTCGTACGTGCGGTAGAACTCATCTACCACTGCAAGGGGAAAGTTATCGTAACGGGAGTAGGCAAGAGTGGCAACATCGGCGCAAAGATTGCGTCGACGCTCTCTTCCACTGGCACACCAGCGTTCTTCATCAATCCCCTCGATGCCTTCCATGGAGACCTTGGCGTGATGACCCCGAACGACGTGGTTCTTGCCATCAGCAACAGCGGTCAGACAGACGAACTGCTCCGCTTCGTGCCTATCCTACTCCATCGACAGGTGCCCATCATCGGCATGAGCGGCAACGCACAATCACTCCTTGCGAAATATAGCACCATACATATCCTCGTCCATGTGGACCATGAGGCGTGCCCATTGAACCTTGCTCCAACTTCTTCGACCACGGCTGTACTGGCCATGGGAGATGCACTGGCAGTGGCATTGATGAGAGTTCGCGACTTCAGACCAAAGGACTTCGCGCAATTCCACCCAGGTGGTGAACTCGGCCGACGACTGCTTACCACCGCCGAAGATGTGATGCGCACCGAGGATCTTCCAATCCTTTCAGAGGACATGCATCTTGGAGAGGCTATCATTCATCTGTCTAACGGCAAGCTCGGCCTTGGTGTCTCACTCGATGGCAAAGGGCGTGTCATCGGCATAATTACAGATGGAGACATCCGTCGTGCCATGGAACTCTGGCAGGCACAATTCTTCGATCGCACCGTGGCAGACATCATGACACGCGATCCTAAAACGGTTAGCCCCGAAACGAAGGTCACTGAGATAGAGCGCATCATGCATCGCTATAAGATTCACTCCGTTCTCGTATGTGACAAGGATAGTCGACTCATCGGTATCGTCGATAGTTATGCGGTAGCTTTGGAGGCAGCATCTGCAGCGGCCAGCCCCCAATTCTCCCCTATGGATGCATAATAGGCCAAGGAGGTCATACAGTACTCTAGGCTTTCAAGCCATAAAAGACATCACATCACAGAAGCATATAGAACTCTCGGAGTACATAGAGTACTCCTGTTTATGTCAAAATTCAGTATTAGAACTATCAAAACTGTCAAGATACATAAGACTATAAGTCTCTCCGCTTTACACAGGACAATACTTCTCTTGCTCTTCATCGGACTGAACCTCAGTTCTGAGGCTCAGCAGGTAGACTCTGATTATGCACAGACGGCTGACACACTGTTGGCAAATCATCTGCGCAATCATGGAATTTCGTTCAGTCACGACAACAGTGTTGTACTTCTTCAGACTGGTCAGGAGAAGTTCGACGATCTTTTCACGGCCATCCGTCAGGCAAAGAAGTCGGTGCATCTAGAGTATTTCAACTTCCGTAACGACTCTATTGCCAAAGAGCTCTTCGACATCTTGGCTGAGCGTGCCAATGCTGGCGTGGAAATACGCGCCCTATTTGACTCTTTTGGTAACATGAGCAACAATCGGCCTTTACACCGACGTCACATACAAGATATCCGCTCCCGTGGCATCGAGATTTATGAGGTAGACCCTATTCGCTTCCCATGGGTCAACCATGTGTTCTCTCGAGACCACCGCAAGATTGTGGTCATTGATGGTAAGATTGCCTATATAGGTGGTATGAACGTGGCTGACTATTATATCACGGGCACTCCTCAGGTGGGCCAATGGCACGATATGCACTGTCGTATTGAGGGCACCGAAGTGAACACGCTACAGAGCATCTTCCTTAAGATATGGAATAGAGTGACGAAACAGGACATTTACGGTGCGCAATATTATCGCGGTTTGGGTGACGTGAGCTATTTCCACGGACTCAAACCTGACACATGTCCTTCTGCCGGAAAAAAGATGATTGGCATCATCAACCGCGAGCCACGCAAGACAAACAGCATCATCCGCGACTTTTATACCAATGCCATCCAATTGGCAAAGGACAGCATCCGCATTATCAATCCTTATTTCACCCTCAACCACTCGCTCAAAAAAGCATTACGTGATGCTGTCAAGCGTGGGGTCAAAGTGGACATCATGCTTTCAACGCGCAGTGACATCCCCCTTACTCCTGATGCTGGTTTCTATAATGCCCATCAACTCATGCAGGATGGTTGCAACATTTGGATGTTTACAAAAGGCTTCCATCACACAAAGGTTATTATGGTTGACGGACGGATTTGTACTGTAGGATCGGCCAATCTTAATGCTCGTAGCCTGTCGTGGGACTACGAGGCCAATGCCGTTATTCTCGACAAATGCACCACACACGAACTCAACAAACTCTTTGACCGTGAGAAAAGCAGTTCGTTCCTGCTGACACCAAAGAACTGGAAGGAATGGCGCTCACCATGGAAACGTTTTGCAGGGTGGTTCGGACACATCCTGGCACCGGTGTTATAAAGCTTAACAACCTCACCTTTATTTACTCATATTTAGTTTAAGTCATATCTGCAACTTGCTCATATGACTGCCGGGCAGTGGAAAAAGATAGTTTAAGAAATTATCCCAGTTCTTTTTAGATCTGCAGAATTCACAGTTCTTTGATGTAGATTTGCTTGTCAAGATTATGACAACTACTTAAGGGCGGATACCACCAATGAATTTAAAACAACAATGCACGTCATTCATGGTTACTTTGTAACTCACAAATGACGTGCATCGCACTATTTGATTCTTCAAGCACTCTCCCAATTACCATTCTCAGTAATTGAATCTATGGTGCTCCTCAAAATATTAATCCTTGCTGGAACGCTTTCTTTCGAGGTGGTCGAGGATAATCTTGCGCATACGCATGCTCTTCGGCGTTACCTCCACATACTCGTCTTCCTTGATATATTCAAGACATTCCTCAAGACTCATCACTGTCTTCGGAATAACCCGTGCCTTCTCATCAGAACCTGATGCACGCACGTTGGTGAGCTGCTTAGACTTAGTCACGTTAATCACGAGGTCGTTGTCATGCACATGTTCACCAATGACCTGACCGTAATAAACCTCTTCACCTGCATCAATAAAGAACTTACCGCGATCTTGGAGTTTGTCGATGGAATAAGCAAACGACGTCCCTGTTTCCAAAGCAATCATTGATCCATTGGTACGGCGTACGATTTCACCCTTGAAAGGTTGATATTCCTTGTAACGATGGGCCATAATTGCCTCACCCTGAGAAGCTGTCAGCACATTGGTACGAAGACCGATGATACCACGAGCTGGTATGTCAAAAGTAATGTTTACACGGTCACCCTCGGTATCCATGCTAGTAAGCTCGCCCTTACGACGGGTTACCATATCAATCATCTTGCTTGAGAATTCCTCCGGAACATTGATGTCGAGTTCCTCGATAGGCTCGCATTTCTTACCGTCAATTTCCTTATAGATAACCTGTGGCTGACCAACTTGCAGCTCAAAGCCTTCTCGGCGCATGGTCTCAATGAGTACAGAGAGATGCAACACACCACGTCCACTCACAATCCACTTATCAGTTGAGCCGTCGATATTTCTGATTTTGAGGGCAAGATTCTTCTCCAATTCGTTGGCCAAACGATCGCCAATCTGACGCGAAGTGCAGAATTTGCCTTCCTTACCAAAGAATGGTGAGTCATTGATGGTGAACAACATGCTCATCGTAGGCTCATCAACAGCGATTGGAGGCAGAGCCTCTGGGTTCTCGTAGTCAGCGATAGTGTCACCAATCTCGAACTTCTCCAGTCCAATAACGGCACAGATATCACCACTCCCAACCTCGTCAACACGCTGGTGTCCGATACCATTAAAAGTGTGAAGTTCCTTAATCTTGGTCTTCTCCTTGGAGCCGTCACGATGGCAAATGATAATATTCATGCCATCTTTGAGCACACCTCGGTGCACCCTGCCCACGGCAATACGTCCTGTATAATTGCTATAATCAAGCGATGTGATAAGCATCTGTGGCGTTCCTTCCAAGTATTTGGGAGCAGGAATAGACTCTATTATCTTGTCAAGTAGGTACTCAATATTGTCTGTTGGGGCTTTCCAGTCTTCACTCATCCAACCGTTTTTGGCCGAGCCGTAGACAACGGGGAAGTCCAACTGATACTCTGTGGCATTGAGATCGCACATCAAGTCGAACACCATCTCATACACTTGCTCTGGCCGACAGTTAGGTTTATCCACCTTGTTGACCACTACGATGGGCTTCAAGCCTATCTGTAAGGCCTTCTGAAGCACAAAACGAGTCTGTGGCATTGGTCCTTCAAAAGCATCGACAAGCAACAAGCAGCCATCAGCCATGTTGAGCACACGCTCAACCTCACCACCAAAGTCTGAGTGACCCGGGGTATCAAGTATGTTGATCTTTACTCCTTTCCAATTTATTGAGACATTCTTCGACAGAATGGTTATTCCTCTTTCGCGCTCCAAATCATTGGAATCCAACACGGCCCCACTGTTATCCTGGCCGTCGCGAAATAGTTTTCCAGCGAGCATCATTTTGTCAACCAATGTTGTCTTGCCATGGTCGACGTGCGCAATTACTGCGACGTTACGAATCTCTTGCATTAATTTTACCTTAAAACGTACTATGTTATTTGCCTGCAAAATTACAAAAAAGAATGCAGAAAGAAGTTGGTTATCAAATCTTTTTAGTAACTTTGCACCGCATTTACGGAAAATCCGATGCATTCGATGCCGTGGTCGGCAGTGATTAAGGCCAACAAGCGACAGAAGGATGTAATGATGCAAAAACAATTAATCAACCAAATCAATGTATTTAGACAAGACAAAGAAAGAGGAAATCTTTGCTGAGTATAGCAAAGAAGCTAAGAACACAGGTAGCGTAGAGAGCCAAGTAGCTCTGTTTACCTATCGTATTTCTCACCTCACAGAGCACGTTAAGGTTAACCGCAAGGACTACGTGACCACACGTTCTCTAACCAAACTCGTTGCTAAGCGTCGCGCATTGCTCAACTATCTTAAGGCAACCGATATCAATCGTTATCGTGCCCTTATCTTGGCTTTGGGTCTTCGTAGATAAAAAAGTCTTTTCAATTCCCTCCGAAGGAGCGGAACTAAAAAGACAAAAGAGTAAAACCAACAACGTCAAGCGCCTCGATAGAGGTATCACTCAGACTAGAAAAACTTTCGATAAAAAAGCTAGTTGGATTACTAAAAATAACGATGGCCGCATCTTGAACATTCAAGATGCGGCCATTTCTTTGTATACCATTCTACGACAATCTTGTGCAGCGATCGCAAAAGAAAAATGACATTGGCATCAGCAACTATTATCAACGCTAGAACAAGATACCAACAGCAAGACAATTAATTTTGAACCAAATGAATTTGAAAGAGGCTTTGTTCATTCATGTGAGAATGAACAAAGCCTCATCATTATGTATAGTCGAGATAAGAATTTACTAGAAACTAGAAAATCAAGACATTACCCAATCATGTTGAACCTTGCAAACTTCAGCAAAAGTTGCTTGCGACCGGTCGTGTCAAAGTCTACGGTAGCCTTGGCATTTTCTCCAACGCCCTCCACTTTGACCACTTTACCACGACCAAATCGCTGATGTTCAATGATCTGTCCCTCACTTATACCTGCTGACGGAGACGAAACCGAAGCCGCAGACGAGGTAGATGACATGGTAGGATTTGGTGTGGGAGAAGTTGATGAAGTAGCACGGCCACCATTGCTCATGGTCTGAGACACTTTCTTCCAATTGCCACTCTGTTTCAATTTTTGCTCAAAAGAGGTTGAGAAGGGGTTGGTAGCTTGCTCCGGTCGACGCGGAGCAGTCTCCTTCGGTTTAGGATCGGCCATAAATTGCCCACCTATCGGACGAGAGTTTTGCATCCGACCATTGAGTCGACGGTATTCACCGCCCCAAGGACGAGAACCAGTATATGGTCTATCTGACTCATAATCATCATCCCATGGACGACGCGCGGGTTCTTCATCGCTGCCAAATCCCCGTCCTGACAATCGACCTCCCTCGACGTGAAGCGTAGTCAACTTTGGATCGATATCATTGAGAAAGCGACTCGGATTGACAAAACTATCCATCTTACCATATTGCCAACGCGTATGCGCCCAGGTGAGATAGCAGTGGCGCTCGGCTCGTGTGATGGCAACATAGAGCAATCGACGCTCTTCCTCAAGTTGCTTGGGGCTTCCAACAGCCATCATACTTGGAAAGATGTTTTCCTCCATTCCTACCACAAAGACGGTGGGAAATTCCAATCCTTTGGCAGAGTGGATAGTCATTAGGGTAATCTTATCATCGCTATCGTCACTGTTATCCAAGTCGGTCATCAATGAAACCGTGGACAAATAGTCGGCCAAGGAGACATGGTCACCTTGTCCATCCTCTTGCTGGGACTCCACAAAGTCGGACATACCAGCCAGCAACGCGTCAACATTTTGTCTGCGACTGTCACCCTCGACGGTATGATCGGAAGCAAGGTCGGTGTTAACACCTGTCTTCCCAATGATCTCCTTGCCCATCGTGAGTGCATCAGTTGTGAATCGCTTGTCGATGAACCCACCCACCAAAGCGCAGAAACCATCAAGCTTTGCCATGGTTCCACGATTCACATCCAAACCGTAATCGTTTGGCCTTGAGATAACATTCCAAAGGCTGATGCTATGTTGTTGTGCTGTGTCAACTATCTTTTGTAGCGTTGTATTGCCGATGCCTCGTGAAGGGTAATTGATGACACGCCGGAACGCTTCCTCATCATCGGGATTGACAATGAGGCGAAAATAGGCGATGACATCCTTCACTTCTTTACGTTGATAGAAGCTCAAGCCACCATAGATACGATAATGTTGTCCCATGCCCACTTCGGGTTTGCGCATCTCTTCCTCAAAGAGGCGGCTCTGGGCATTGGTCCGATAAAGGATGGCAAAGTCGCTCCAGTGACAATGTTCCTGCGATTTGATTCGTTTGATCTCACGACAAACCATTGCGGCTTCGCGCTTGTCGGAAATATTTTCGAGGATTGTCAGCTTCTCTCCTTCGTCATTCTTCGAGAAAACATCCTTGGGTATCTGATTTGCATTGTGCTTCATCAGCGAGTTGGCAGCGGCTACTATCAATTGCGTTGAACGATAATTTTGCTCCAACTTGAAAAGCTTCGCTTCGGGATAGATGCGGTTATAGTTGAGGATATTGTCGATGCGGGCCCCACGGAAGGCATAGATACTCTGGTAATCATCACCCACAACACAGATGCGTTGATGCTCCTGAGTGAGTAAAGTGACGATGCGCTGCTGCACATAGTTGGTGTCTTGGTACTCGTCAACCAATACATACTTAAACCGATCGGCATACTTGCGTCGCAAATCCTCATGGTCTCGCAACATACGGAAGGTGATGACGAGCAGGTCATCAAAGTCCATTGCGTTGGCTTGCTGCAACCGTTGCTGGTAAGTTGCATATATTTTATATGTCTCTGGCATGTTGCGCGATCGGTCTCGGGACATCAAATCACCATCCTCCACATAGCGGTCGGGCATATAAAGGTGATTCTTAGCCATCGAAATGGCAGCATGCACGGACGCGGGCTTATAGGTCTTGTCATCCAATCCCATGGTCTTCAGGATATTCTTGATTAATGAACGGGAATCGGACTCGTCATAGATGGTGAAGTCGGACCCATAACCCACTGCCTCATGTTCCACCCGTAGAATATGGGAAAAGATGGAATGAAAGGTTCCCATCTGCAGATAACGAGCGCTTTCATCGCCAACTAGTCGAGCGATACGTGTCTTCATCTCTCGAGCAGCCTTATTGGTAAAGGTGAGAGCGAGGATATTCCACGGTTTGAGCTCATAGTGGGCAAGAAGCCAAGCTATCTTGTAAGTGAGCACACGAGTCTTTCCCGATCCAGCGCCGGCAATGACAAGTTGTGGGCCATCACAATAAGTGACAGCTTCACGCTGGTTAGAATTGAGTTGGGAAAGTAATTCTTCTTCGGTCATCTTAATTATTTTTCTTCGACCTAAATTAGCCGTTAAGTGGATGGAACTTTGGATAGAGAAGTGCGAAAGTTCTACAATTATATATCAGAAGTGCGATTTTTCGATTGGCTGAGCTACCTTTCCTTCAAATAATTAACTATTATAATGAAGGAAAAACATTTATTCAGTCTTAAATACTATATTTATCAATAGAATCTTGATGAACAGATTTAGCCTCTAAGGATTTGCGCAATATAGACAAATGACTGAGAAGATGCCAAACAAACAGTATTGTCATTGCTATCCCAAAGCCATAATGCCATAATCCAAAGCCTCTGCCAGACTCTTCTAAAGCAAATACGACAATCCCAGAAATCGCCAAGGGGAAAAACACAAAGGGTAAAATGAGCGAGCTCTTAATCTTTTTATGTATCCCATTTTTCAACAAGCCTTTGTACCATCTCCAATGTGCCTTGACATGTAATATGACGGCTATCAAGAATACTAGATTCATAAGTATATGGAACAAAGCAACATAATGCCAAAAATCGTTTTCACCTTCTTCTCCGAGAAGATGCAAAGCAAATCCCGAGATAATGGAAAGGACAGCCACAAAGACCAATATCCAATCGATTACGAAATTCTTTTTCATTCTATTCTAAGTATTATTTATGAAAGGAGAAAGCAAAAGTGCCCTCTCCTGGGCTCTGAATAATTCTTTGTTTTGATTGTCCACCATCTATTTCTCAATTTGCGAAAATTGTCGGATATCATTTATATAAACCTAGAATTACCTATAGGTCCCTCCTACAGCAGTGTTTGGATCATAATCCTCCCCTTCCTTGGGGAAGGACGGAATATAACGCATATTGGCTATGATCTGGCGTTGCCGACGACGAGTATAACTGCTCGGATTGCTCGACGAGAACCTGAGCGGATTGGGAAGCGTGGCTGCGATAAGCGCACAGTCGCTTCTTGACAGGTCACGCGCCGTCTTACCAAAGTTATATTCGGCGCAGGCATCCAATCCATAAATTCGATCACCCATCTCGATGGAGTTGAGGTAAACTTCCATGATGCGTTGCTTGCTCCAGAAAAGCTCCATCAGAACCGTGAAGTATGCTTCAAAACCCTTGCGTACCCAAGACCTTCCTGGCCATAGAAAAACATTCTTTGCGGTTTGTTGTGTGATGGTACTGGCACCGTATTTCTTTCCTCCGGAATGGTTGATGTTACGCTTTGCCGCGTTGCCAATGGCATCGAGGTCGAACCCGTGGTGCAAAAGGAAGTGCGAATCTTCCCCTGCCATCACTGCCACTGGAGCGTGGGGTGACATATCCTCTAGTGGAACCCAGTTATGATGTATGGTCAGAGACCCCTTCTCAATACAACGGATTACCATCAAAGGAGTAAGATAGATGGGGAAAAAGCGGAATGTCACGACCGCCAAAATGGTCGAGGCGAAGAATAGGGTCAATGCCCAACCGATGAATTTCCTCAATCGTTTCATGCGAAAAGGGGGATGCAGGCTAGTGCCCGCACCCCCGATTATTTTGTCAGATGTAACTTGCGATTAGTTAAGTGTACCAGCATTAGCCTTCTCCACCATCTCAGGAGATGCATAGAGATAAACCTCTACACGACGGTTCAACTGAGAGATCTTCTTGTTTTCGATTTCATCCTGGCTGCCCTTACCCACTATGTTCTGCAACTGTGAAGCGCTCACACCACAAGACTTCAGGTAGTCAGCAACGCTATCAGCACGCTTCTGGCTCAAAGGAACGTTGATGGCGTCGTTGCCAGAACGGTCTGTATAACCGTAGATGTCCACGTGACAGTCTGCGTTATTGATCAGGACCTTAGAGAACTTAGCCAAGTCAGTCTTGCTGCTAGAATTGAGAACAGCCTGGTTGAGTTGGAACAGGATACCTGAGTCAAAAGAAACCTTCACTGCCTTCAAGCCGTTGGCATCTGTAACCTCTTCAACCTTAGCACTGGAAACCTGTGCAGCCTCAGCAGCAACCTTGTCCATATGATGGCCGATAATAGCACCGGTGCCTGCGCCCACAGCACCACCGATGGCAGCACCAACAGCTGTATTGCCGGCAATCTTACCGATAATACCACCTAAAACTGCACCTGCACCTGTACCGATCAAGGCACCTGTACCCTGCTTTGTTGCACATCCGCTCAATGTGAGCATACACAAACCTACTGTTGCGATCTTAACACTCTTCATACTTTTTTATATTTGATTAATTAGTTTATATGTAACGATTGAACTATTGACCTACAATGGAGATAAAATCCCATCTAAACCACCGATCCTATCTTTTGCAAAGATAATCGTTTTTTTATTACCTTTAGGCCTTATCCATTGATTTTTTCGTAACTTTGCAACAAAATTAATCAATAAAAGGGACTGGCATCGTGGGAAAATACCTATTGTATGATAGGACATTCCCTACTTCTATGCAGCAACAAACAATAACATGGCAAAAGAATTAAAAGATTTGACCAAGCGCGCTGACGATTATAGCCAGTGGTATAGTGACTTGGTTACCAAGGCTGACCTCGCCGAGAGCTCCCCTGTTCGCGGATGTATGATCATCAAACCTTATGGCTATGCCATTTGGGAAAAGATGCAGGCTGTGCTCGACAAGATGTTCAAGGCAACAGGTGTACAGAACGCTTATTTTCCCTTACTTATTCCAAAGAGTTTCTTTGCACGCGAGGCCGAACATGTGAAGGGCTTTGCCAAGGAGAGCGCCGTGGTCACACACTACCGCCTGAAGATGAACGACGAAGGCACGGACATCGTTGTTGACCCTGAGGCCAAGCTCGAAGAGGAGTTGATTATCCGTCCAACATCGGAGACGATGATATGGAACACCTATAAGAACTGGATTCATTCCTACCGTGATCTGCCTATATTGTGCAACCAATGGTGTAACGTTATGCGTTGGGAAATGCGCACGAGACCATTCCTTCGTACATCGGAATTCCTTTGGCAAGAGGGGCATACGGCTCATGCAACCTCTGAGGAGGCTCAAGAAGAAGCACGCAAGATGCTTGGCGTCTATGCCGACTTCGTAGAAAATTATATGGGTGTGCCTGTCGTTCAGGGTGTGAAGAGCGAGACCGAACGTTTCGCAGGTGCGCTTGATACCTATACCATCGAGGCAATGATGCAAGACGGAAAGGCACTGCAAAGTGGCACGTCGCACTTCCTCGGACAAAACTTCGCCAAGAGCTTCGACGTTACCTTCTTAAATAAGGAGAATAAGCCAGAGTATGTTTGGGCTACCAGCTGGGGCGTATCTACTCGCTTGATGGGTGCGCTTATCATGGTTCACTCAGACGACAATGGTCTTGTGTTGCCACCGAAGTTGGCTCCTATTCAGGTGGTCATCATCCCTATCAGCAAGAACGACGAGCAACTCGCCGCTGTAACAGCCAAATTGCAGCCTGTCATCGACAAGTTGCAGGATCTTGGAATAAGTGTCAAATATGATGATTCTGACAACAAGCGTCCTGGCTTCAAATTCGCTGACTATGAATTGCGAGGTGTGCCTGTACGCTTGGTGATGGGTGCTCGCGACATCGAGAACAACACGATAGAGGTGATGCGACGTGATACCCTAGAGAAAGAGAATGTCTCTTTCGACGGCATTGTAGAGCGTGTGGTTACCATGCTCAATGATATCCAGAAAGCAATCTTTGAGAAAGCCCGTAAGTATCGTGACAGTAGGATCTATGAATGCGATAACTACGAGGAGTTCAAGGAGCGTGTCAAGGATGGCGGATTCTTCCTTTGCCACTGGGACGGCACTGCCGAGACAGAGGCAAAGATCAAGGAAGAGACTCAGGCTACCATCCGCTGCGTCCCCTTCGGAGTTGAACAGACAGAGGGAATCGATATGGTGAGCGGCAAGCCTGCTAAGCAACGTGTCATCATTGCACGCGCTTACTAAGGTAAAGCCTTAACATTAGACATTAATAAAGAATCTGCTTGGAGGGACTTCTCCTCTCTTCAGAAATATAATTTAAATCTGTGGGAAGTGCATCTTGTTTTGATGTACTTCCCATTTTTTATTTCTTCACTGATTCATCATCGCCACTTTCCTTTTCTTCCCAAAACCATCTATTCCCCTTTATGATTTCCCGTATATTTTATATCATAAATATTTACACGCGATTACTATCCTTTGGCACTGCGATAAGGCCGTAAACGCAGTGCCATTACTATCTAAACGCGTCACGAAAGGATAGTAATCGCAACGCCTTTAGGCATCAATCGCACGACCATGTGAGACCTAGTATAAAACCACCTGCCATTTATATACAAATCATGGAGTTTTATCTCTTAGCAACTCTCGGCAAATACTAATAATATAAGCATTTTAAAGGGATTTCAAGGAATTATTTTTACAATTTATCTTTGTATCAATTGCACTTTTACTGATATGGTTTTTGTTCACAGTGTTCTCTCTTTTACCAAGGAAGTCTGCCTTAAAAGACTAATAGGTCAAGACACTCCAACTGGCGAGTAATCTGTTAACGTAAACGATTACCAGAAAAAATATAAATGGTATTTTGCTATTATAATGATTAAGCCTTATCTTTGCCGAAACAAAGCCATAGGTAGCTAGCTGTGGCATGATTTTGTCTACCGAACCAAACATCACAAAAAAACAACTTATCTATCTAATCATTAATTCAATCAAACATGTCTTATTTTTTTAAACACATTAGAATGGGGCTTACCTTCTTGTCACTATTTGTAGCGGGAGCCATGCAGGCACAAACCATTGCCTTTCCTGGGGCAGAAGGATTTGGGCGATTCACCACTGGTGGACGTGGCGGTAAGGTCCTACACGTTACAACCCTCGATGATGGAACATCCACTGGAACCTTCCGTTGGGCTTGCAATCAATCAGGTGCACGTACTATCGTTTTTGATGTTTCGGGTACCATCCACCTTACATCTGCGCTCAAGCTTGGTCGCGGAGACGTAACTATCGCTGGTCAAACAGCACCAGGCGATGGCATTTGTGTTGCAGACTTCCCCTTTCAAATCTCTGCCAACAATGTTATCATAAGATTCATGCGCTTTCGCTTAGGCAATAAGATGGTTGCCTTTCACGAGGGTGATGGACTGGGCGGAATGGACAAAGAAAACATCATCTTGGACCATTGTTCCGTCAGTTGGAGCATAGACGAATGCCTTGCTATGTATGGTTCCAAGAACATCACCATACAATGGTGCCTTGCTTCACAAAGCCTGCGTAATGCTGGACATTCCAAAGGACCTCACGGCTACGGTGCCATATGGGGTGGAAGTGGTGCAAGCTATCATCATAACCTGCTCGTGCATCATGACTCTCGTGCCCCGAGACTCGGTCCTAGGCCAGGCACACAGACAGACGAACGCATGGATATGCGTAACAACGTCATCTACAACTGGGCTGGAAACGGCTGTTACGGTGGCGAAGGTATGAATGTAAACATTGTGAACAATTACTATAAGCCAGGTCCAGCAACACTCCAAAGATCCTCGTATATTCAGAAGCGCATTGCTGCTATCGGCATACGCACTTCATCCTATACCCTTCATGATACCGCCACTCCTAACGAATGGGACAAGATGTGGCATGTCTGGGGGAAATACTACGTTGATGGCAATGTAAATACGAAGAATGCTGACGTTACGAAAGACAATTGGACTTACGGTATTTACAATCAGATCGATAACAGTACTGTGGACAACACCTTCACGGCAACTACTCGCGATACCATGCGTATCCTTGCTCCAATCAACTTTGCGCCTGTGACTACCCACACCGCAGAAGTTGCCTATGAGCGTGTGCTTGATTATGCTGGCGCATCACTTCATAGAGACTGGGTCGATACACTGATGGTTTACGATACTCGACTGGGCATAGCCAGTTACACAGGGAAAGATTCTGGCGACCTCCCCGGTATTATAGACTCACAGGATGACAACCGTCCCGCCAATGCACCAGCCGATTGGAATCCATGGCCAGTGCTTGTCTCCACAACTCCTCCCGTTGACACGGATAAGGATGGGATGCCGGATTCCTGGGAGGACGCCAATGGTCTAAACCCCTCTGATGCAGCAGACGGTGCTAAAATCACGGCAAGTGGCTACACCAACTTGGAGATTTACATGAACAGCCTCGTAGATCCGATCGTTCAGGGAGGCAATGTGGGGGGAACAATTATGCAAAGCGAGAACACTACAGGCATTACCCTCGCACCCAGTAAAAATCACTCAGCCAACTTGGCCATGGCAGAGCACTCGTCTGACATCTTTGACCTAAACGGCAAAGTGATTCGTCAAGATGCTTGCGCAGCAGATCTCTCCAGCCTGCCACACGGTGTCTACATCTTTCAAAACCAAACCTATACGGTGAAGTAATAGTTTTGTCGTACAACTCACGGCTCTCAAATCATCTTGTTCTCGCATTGTACTGACGAGTCCAAAGTTTCTGAATCGCAAAACAAAGTTGTTTATCTCCAATGAAGATTATTGTACTATACTTTGGGGTTTGCTATTTGGGGGCTACAAAGAAAGTATGAAGGACTAGTTGGGCTAATACTGAAAGATAAAGCGCGAATGGCCTTATAAGGCAAATAGAAATAAAAAGAAGCGTGCACGATCAGTCGTTTGTTGACTAATCATGCACGCTTTTTAAATATTCACTTAATAAATGCCAGCAAAGGAAATCAAAGCATTGGCATTGGCGAAGGAAAGAAGAGGTTACACGTACTTCTTCATCTTCTCAATGTATGCATCGATAACCGCTACGGCAGTAACATTCACCACATCACTCACTGATGCTTCGAAGTCAGTGAAATGGATAGCCTTATTGAGTCCCATCTGGATAGGGCCAATAATCTCCACCTCAGGGTCGAGAGCCTGCATGAGCTTATAGGTTGCGTTAGCTGAACTCAAGTTAGGGAATACAAGCGTATTTACGTTCTTGCCTTTGAGTCTAGTGAACGGATATTTGTCATCACGCAGCTCCTGGTTTAATGCGAAGTTTACTTGCATTTCACCATCAATGGCGAGATCTGGGTAGTCCTTTTGCAAACGTTCTACAGCTTCGTGTACAATAGCTGGAGAGCCAACCGTATCAGCGCCAAAGTTTGAATAACTTATCATAGAGATCACAGGCGTGTTGTTGAAGAACTTCACTGTGTGCGCAGAGAGTCGTGCAACGTCATACAAAGTATTCTGATCAGGGTGGCGGTTGATAAGCGTATCGGATAAATAGAATATACCCTTTTTGGTGTTAAGGATATGCATAGTACCGAATGTACTGTATTCAGAGCGCACACCAATTACTTCCTTAGCTACCTTGATGGTATTGCTATATTTGGTGTAAAGACCTGTAATGAAAGCATCGGCATCGCCATTCTCCACCATAGACATACCAAAGTAGTTGCGCTCATACATCTTGTCATAAGCTTCTTCGAAGGTATATCCTTGCCTTGCACGCTTTTCGGTAAGATGCTTGGCATATTTGGCACGACGTTTCTGTTCCTGATCTGCTCGCATATCGACGATTTCGATGCCAGTAAGATCAATCTTCAGACGGTTAGCCACACGCTGCAAGCGGTCTGGATTACCGAGAAGAATTGGTTGACAGAAACCTTCTTGCAAAGCTTGAGAAGCAGCCTTCATCATCGTTGGATGACCACCCTCGGCAAATACCACACGTTGTGGGTGCAATGCTGCGGTAGCATGGAGTGTCTGTGTGAGCTTGGTCTGCTGTCCCAACAGCTGGCGCAAATTGTCTTTATAGGTAGCCCAGTCTGTGATCGGTGTGCGAGCTACGCCACTTTCCATAGCAGCCTTGGCCACAGCCGATGAAACTTCCGTAATAAGGCGTGGGTCGATCGGCTTCGGAATGAAGTAATCGGGACCAAATGTGAGGTCGTTAACGTGATACACCTCATTCACAATATCAGGAATGCGCAGCTTGGCCAGATCGGCGATAGCATGCACAGCTGCAAGCTTCATCTCCTCGTTGATGGCACGGGCGTGAACGTCGAGTGCACCACGGAAGATGAATGGGAAACCAATAACGTTGTTGATCTGGTTAGGATAGTCAGAACGTCCAGTTGCAACAAGTACGTCTGGGCGAGCGGCCTTAGCGTCGTCATAACTGATTTCTGGTACAGGGTTAGCCAAAGCGAACACGATGGGCTGATCGGCCATGGAACGGACCATATCCTGTGTAAGCACATTGCCCTTGCTAAGACCTACGAACACGTCAGCTCCCTTGATGGCTTCTTCGAGTGTGTGCACATCCCGGCGATCAGTGGCAAATAGCTTTTTCTGAGGTGTGAGCTTCTCACGGTCAGAGGTAATGACACCTTTGGAGTCGACCATCACGACGTTTTCTGTGCGCAATCCTAGAGAAACATATAACTTAGCACAGCTGATAGCTGCTGCACCGGCGCCATTGACTACTAATTTGACATCTTTGATGTCCTTGCCAACCACTTCAAGCGCATTGATCAAACCTGCTGAAGAAATGATGGCGGTGCCATGCTGGTCGTCATGCATCACGGGGATATCAAGCGTTTTCTTGAGTCTTTCCTCGATGTAGAAGCATTCTGGAGACTTGATATCCTCCAAGTTGATACCACCGAAGGAAGGTGCGATACGCTCAACTGCTTCACAAAACTTCTCTGGGTCCTCTTCGTTGACTTCAATGTCGAAAACATCGATGCCACCGTAAATCTTAAACAGCAGTCCCTTTCCTTCCATAACGGGCTTGCCACTCATCGCTCCGATATTGCCAAGTCCTAGAACTGCGGTACCATTGCTGATTACAGCCACCAGGTTTCCCTTGTCTGTATATTTGTAAACGTCATCGGGATTTTTCTGAATCTCAAGACATGGATAAGCCACACCCGGCGAATAAGCCAAGCTGAGGTCTGTCTGCGTGTGGTAGGGTTTGGTGGGTTTTACTTCGATTTTTCCTGGTCTGCCCATTTGGTGATACTCAAGGGCATCCTCTTTCGTTATATTTGCCATAATGCTATACTAAATACTGGCAGCAAAGTTATAATAATTATTTATAATTTGACATGAAAAGGCCAAAAAATATAATAGAATGTTAGTAATCTTTGGTCAAAATGCTTCTCCTACCCAATGCAAATAGTCACTGGGGTGTGTAAAGATACATAATATGGAAGACGACTATCTCCAAGTCATTTTCGTAGTGCCATTATATGGATAAGCATCTATTCTTCCAGTCACATATCTGTCTAGAACCAGCTATTATGCGGCTCTTCGTCGAGAAGTCATTCTTCATGACATGCTCACCTATATCTCAAGAAATAACTTAAGTGCCAATTACAACACTTGAATATGAATAAATCTTTTTTGTATAAAATTATAAGAAACAAATAGTTTGGTATTTAAAAAAAATGTATATTTGTAACATGAGTGTTTAATTTATTATCAAATATCAACCAATAAGACGTTTATGACAACAGAACCTAAAATCTTTGGTTCATCCGACATTTTGAGT
>DHOP01000099.1 GCA_002407775.1 Prevotella sp. UBA5387 | reverse complement strand
GTTCGAATCCCTAAGGGCGCACACAAACTGAAGAGGATAAACCAATGGTTATATCCTTTTTTTTATTTCTGAAATTTATTTATCCGTCAAACGATTTTTGTAAGTCGCCAAAATAATAATGTTTCAAATTGAAACATGTCATATATAGGAAAAAATGCAATAGTTGCATTAAATAACGTTATGCTTCTACTTCTTAAACAAGGATAAAAGCAATATAGAAAAACAATCGAAGCAACCCCAACATGTCGTTGAAGTTGCTTCGAATGATTGCCTTTGTATTACTAATATCTAGTTTGGCTTTCTTATATTATTCTTATTATTTCTTAAAAAGGTGCGGAACAAATTCTTTTAAGCACCGTCTCCAGGTGAGCCACTCATGGGCCGTTCCAGGAGAAACGTAACTGTCATACCTGACACCTGCGTTATGCAAATCTTCTATTAGCTTAGCAGTGCCAATGTTTTCTTCACTCCCACAACCAAGGAAGAGGTAGTGCAGCTTACTATTGACTTCCTCTGGACGAGAAAAGATGCCACCGTAAGTCTTGTTAACGTCCAACCCGAAGATAGCTCCACTGAACGCTCCGGCATAAGAAAACTTGTCAAGATTCTGAAATACCACATCGAATGTTTGATGACCACCCCAAGACAGGCCTGCCATCGCACGATTCTCACGGTTAGCAATGGTACGGAAGTTGTTATCGATCATTGGAATGAGGTCGTTGAGCAACACTTTATAGAAACTTGTTCCATAAGTGCTTACCCCCGCGTCTCGTCCTCCACCATTGAAAGGTGCCTTGACATCACCACTCTCCATAACCACAATCATTGGTACACTTTGACCTGAATTGATAAGATTATCCATGATATTCTGCATCTTCCCTTGCTTGCTCCAGCCTGTTTCGTCCTCGCCCATGCCATGTTGTAGATAGAGCACGGGATAACGCTTGCGTCCTTTCTCATATTGAGCAGGTGTATAGACCATAGCCCGTCGCCATTCGCCAGTAGACTGTGCGTAATATTGCACTGAACGTACCTGTCCCTTTGGTACTCCAGCCTGAGGGAGATAGTAAGTTACAGTAGAATCCTCTAGCACCTCAATGCCACTAGCAAGGCGATTCCAACCGAAGAAAGTATCACTGGAAGGATCGGAGAACCGCACTCCATCTACTAAGAAAAAATAGTAATGTAAGCCAACAACAAGGGGATCAGTAACACCCGTCCAGGTACCTTTGTTGTCACGCTGCATGTCGTACTGCTTGCCACAGATATCAACTTGGACATTATTTGCCATTGGCGCATGGAGCAAGAAGTAGCCGCGACGCTCTTTGTCAATCTTTGGATAATCATTGCCTGGAACTGTTGTTGATGCCACTTTCGCATCCTCTGGAACGGCAATGGTCTTGAAAATGGGCTTCCCCAAGAGCTTCAACATCTCGTAAGCATACCGTCGTCCCAGCTCCCTATATCCTGCCGCGTCAAAGTGCAAGTTGTCGGGTCCACTAGACAAGCCTTCAGAAGATATGACATGAGCCGTTGGGATAGTAAGAGGAAGGGCGTCGATAATCGGGTTCATGGCTATACACAGTCCCTTTCCATGAGCTTTGACAACTTCTCCAGCAAGAAGGGGAACATCTGAAGCGCAGAGATTAAGATCGTTGAGCAACTTTTGATATACGGTATTTACCTTGTCGGGCCAACGTCTATCGCCGGTATTTGACTCTCCTTGATGTAGTAAGATACCCTTAATGACTCCGTCTTTCTGTGCCAACTTAGCTACTGTTACTAAACGCTTGTACGGATCATTGTCATAATCCTTTAAGATATTAAGCATCCAATTAGGAGCCTTTGTCTTAATATATTTACCAATAGAGTCCTGCATAAAGGTTTCAATATGGCATCCCCCGATAGCCACATTGATTACACCTACCCGAACATTCTTTGGTAGACGGTCAACCATGGTTCGCCCGAAATAATCAGCAGGAGTAAGTCCTGTCCACTGCCTACAAAGAGGCGGAATTGCCGTGTACCATTCTCCAATATTTCGGGTTCGAGAAGAGTCGTTGGATGCAGCCATCATTTGGAATCGTGGATCTACATCTCTCAGATCCTGAGGCTCAATCTTCGCATTCCCCTCCATATTGGATTGCCCGAAGCAAAGAAAGATGTAAAAATTAGGATCTACTGCAGCCTTTGCCATGTTAGTACCCTGAAATAGAGCAATACCAATAGCAAGACCAGTCAAAAGTTTACGTTTAAGTTTCATGTTGTTTATAGAATATGTGACATTTTACATTGCAAAAATAATCATTTATTCGTTATATGACTTGCCTAAATGTATCAAATGCTTTCCAATTTTTGCAATAGGACAATTGTTATGGAATTTACAAGCATTTTTTAGAAGCTAATCATAGTGAAGGATTATAGCAATCATTTCCACAAAATGCCTAGCCAAAGTAAATCTTAAATGTAGAGGTTGCTTGAATTAGTGCCAAATGATGACGAAGCCTTTACCCTATCGCGAAATGGCTGGATTTTAACGGCACCGCGGTTTAGTAACGGCAGTGCCATATGGATGCTTAACCCCTAGTGCCGTCAATATGTTTACATTAAGGCATACAAAAAACGTGACTGAAAGGATTAACTTTCAGCCACGGTAAATTTGTGAATAACAAAATTCTATTATAGTCTATTGAGCATAACGAGCCCCAGCTTCATTAACCAACTTCTTTCGGAAAGAATCTGGATAACCTGGTCGAATTGGACGTTCGCCAATACCCTCAGGAGTGCGCTTAAAATGCCCGTTCTCCTCAGGTTTGATTACCATATCATTGTATTTCACGATAAGATATGTAGCAAGTTGCTTCCAACGAGATAACATATTCTGGGCTGTCTCATTACTATAATCGTTAAGATACTTGAGGGCAGCTTGCTGATCATCAGCATAAAGAGCCAAGGCTTTGTCCTCAACAGACTTCTGACGAGCAAAATAACTCTGCTCCAATGAGTCACGTACAGATTTCAAGCTTGGGAAAAGCATTGAATAACGTGGATAAACCATATTGCTCACCCAGTTGCAAACCCAAAACGCGTTGTCCATAGAAAAGGTTACGGCATCTGCACCCGGTGTGTTATAGCACTTTGGTTGCACAGTGTTGCCACAATAGATGGGCGTATAGGCTACCATGTTTCCATCGTCATTGCCAAACCACAAAACGCCACCGATCTGACGTGGAAGCCAGCTGCGCATCTGCGCTACATAGCTAAATCCTGTTTGTTGGGTACTTGTAGGGCGTTCGTTGAAATATTTCTTACCATCAACTTCATAGTATAAAGGTGTTGGACGATAAGGCATTTGCCATATTCCTCCACCGATATCAGAGCTATCGATAGCCATAGGCGTGCCCTCATAGTGGTCGCGCATCGCTCCTTCCAAGTCTTGAACAGTAAGCTTATGGTCGGGAATGACCCAAAGAGGCATATCCTCTGCATTGTCGTCCTTTCCAAGAGCCCAAGGCAGATAACGATCCATGCCTTTTACAAAACGATTGAAAAAAGACCAAACTCGTGCGTCGCAAATGCGTCGTCCTGAAAAGTCAGGCTTAGCATATGTCATCTTCCAATTAAAGTCAACATCTTTACCCTCATACCATCCCATTTTGCGGGCATATTTTATGACGTCTTTCGAGTAGAGTACATTGAATTTGTCCTTCATGTCAAACTTGCCGATGCGGCTTTGGTTAGCATGACCAGAGATCGCATTGTCAGGTATACGAACAGCTACCCAAACAACTCCCTTTGATCCGGGACCTTTGCCTTGCATCTCCATAATCCATGCCTCATTAGGATCACAGAGCGTAAATGTCTCACCTTCGGAACAATAACCATATGTCTCGGCAAGTGAAGTCATTACTTTGATGGCTTCTCTTGCTGTCTTCGACCTCTGCAAACCAAGGTAAATTAATGATCCATAATCAATGCCTCCAGAAGGATCGACCATTTCCTCGCGCCCACCATAGGTCGTCTCGCCAACGGTAACCTGATATTCGTTGATGTTGCCAATAACATTGTAGGTCTCAGGTGCCTCGGGAATCTTTCCAATATATTTCTGAGTATCCCAATCAACAATATCACGCATTTCGCCCTTGGCATGCTTAGCAGCAGGATAATGACACAGATTAATGAATAGTCCATAGTCATCGGCATTGTATGTACACAATACCGAACCATCAGTAGATGCCTGCTTGCCCACAATAAAATTAGTGCATGCGAAGGTTGCTGATGCCGCCATGAGTAAGGCGGTAGTAAGTAGGTTCCTCTTCATATAATAAAGAATTTGAGTAGTATAAATTAAGTTGCTTTTCAATTACTTTTGAATAGGTCTAGATTTCATCGTATCCACATTACTCACTTTCACAGTAGTCTCACGCAAGCGCTGGGTGCTTTTACGCATGCTATCAGGTGGAGGCGTAACGGATTTGGGAGAAAATGGCTTCTTCTTTGATTGGGGATGACAACGATATAAGTGGATGTTGCCTAATGTCATCAAATGTAAAGTAGTTGTCGAACTGTTGGCCTGATTATTCATATTGAGCATAAAGAATCCCTTGATTTCCTTAATTCCCAAGCTATCTGTATTATCAACTCTAACGGTCTGTTGAGATGCTGAAGAAATATGAAAAACATTTGAAGCAACACTGTCGTTTTGAAAAACGACGACTAGCTGAGCAATACCATCTCTGGAACCATCCTGGAAAATGAAATTGCTGGTCATTGTTAGTATAAAAGAATCTCCTCTGTGATAGGAAGAATCTGCTTTATATGAAAATGACTCTATATTGAATGGTTGATTGGGAATAAGCGCAATGTTTTTGGGTCCCTTCCAAATATCAACAGTATCACCGTTTGCGGTAACTCTGCCCATTCCAGACAAAGAAACCGAAGACCCATATTCCTGCGCCTTGTCCTCCATTCGCTTGGCAATCCTCTCATACATGGCATGAAGACGATCTGTATGGCGCATATAGTACACCATCGATGTATCGAACTTTTCCTGCGTCACACCATATTTCTTCAGCACTGCCGTACGATAGGCAATTAATGTAGTGCCATAAGCGTCAGTGTTTTCGCGTGCAAGAGCTTCTGACAAATGGTAATCGTAAAGTATATCTTCCATTTCTCCCTCGGAAATAAACTCCGAAGGTGTTTGTGGCTTACAGCTTTGAACAAACCCCGAAAAGACAAAAGCCAAAAAGAAAACTGCTATGATCCATATCCTTTTCATGCTTTAGCATCTTGACTAACAGTGGTATCTTTGGATTCTTTCTTAGTTTTTTTGCCATCAATATCTTCCCAATCCTTACGACAAAACAACAGTAAGCAGATAACTCCTAAAGTGATACAAGCATCGGCAAAATTGAATATCGGTGAGAAGAAAATAAATTCCTGGCCACCAAACATGGGAACCCAATCTGGCCATGTCGTTTGAATAATGGGAAAATAAAACATATCGACCACCTTACCCATAAGGAAGTCCGAATATCCGGAACCGAATGGCACAAAATAAGATATGGAATATGGAGTCGAAGGAGTAAAGACGAGCCCATATAACATAGAGTCAAAGATGTTGCCAGCAGCTCCGGCAGCTATCATTGACAGAAAAATGACATAACGAGTCCGCCCACCTCGTTTCACAACATGCCAAATGTACCATCCGATTAAACCGATGGCTACAATGCGAAAAACACTAAGGGCAAGCTTATTGATGAACGTCATGCCATAAGCCATGCCGTTGTTTTCAATAAAATAGATATAAAACCAATCGGTGATGTGAATTGATTCACCGAGAGACATAGTTGTTTTGACCTCAATCTTAATCAGCTGATCGATGACGAGAATGGCGACAACCAGCATCCATGCCATACGGCCATCTGTAAGAAATTCCTTGCCTCGTCTCATCCTAATATTTCTTACGAGCATTCTTAGAAGCAACACTTAGGGTTGCATGGGGAACCACACGCAGACGCTCCTTAGGTATTAGCTCTCCCGTAACACGGTCAATGCCATAGGTTTTGTTCTGAATTCTCATCAAAGCGGCTTCCAAACCTTGAATGAACTTTTGTTGGCGTTGGG
The DNA here is from genome assembly GCA_002407775.1 of Prevotella sp. UBA5387. GTDB lineage: Bacteria > Bacteroidota > Bacteroidia > Bacteroidales > Bacteroidaceae > Prevotella. Next base: position 1,955 of record DHOP01000099.1, on the reverse strand, counting down.
CCATTTGTATCAAGTTCTCGCGTTCCATGGCCTCAGTTCCCTCTTCCAAAATCTTGTAAGTAGGAGCCGTATCCTCATCAGAATTACTGTCTGCATTCATCAATCTACGCATGGCATCGTTATAAATGTCACGAGCTACCTTTAGCTTATCGTTGATAATGATACGAAATTCTTCTAACTCCGCATCGGAGTAACGTGTTTTTGTCTCCATTCCTTAAATCAAATAAGAAGGTATGTCCTTTATACTTTTGATTGGAAAGCGCATAGACAGACCCTATAGTTCAACTATCTTTTGTTAATTTTGATATTCACTTTGAAGTCATCCATCTCTGTCTCCTCACCATCGTTGTCGGCGATATTCAAGTCGTCTGCTAGTACTTGCGACTTGATAAGTTGTCCGAATGCTTTAATAGCCACATCTGTTTCATCATTTGGAGAGACGGTAACATGAATTCGGTCAGTTATCTCCAAACCTGTTTCCTTACGCAAATTCTGAATGCGATTGATGAGTTCACGAGCCATTCCTTCCTGTCGAAGAGCATCGGTGAGCTCTACTTCCAAGGCTACAGTCACATTGCCCTCGTTGCTTACAAGCCATCCCGGAATATCTTCTGATATTATCTCAACATCAGTTGTCTCAACGACGATAGGTTGTCCTTCAAGCTCAAAGCTATATTCTCCTTGCTTTTCCAGCAATGCAATATCTTCTTGAGAAAGTGAGTCCATTACCGCTGCCACTCCCTTCATGAGCTTTCCGAATTTCTTACCCATGACACGGAAGTTACACTTCACCTTCTTAACAAGGATTCCAGTTCCTTCTGCAAACTTTAATTCCTTAACATTAACTTCACTCTTGATAAGGTCTTGCATTGCGTCAATCTGCCTTTGCTGGTTCTCATCAATAGCAGGTATCATAATTTGCTGAAGCGGTTGACGAACTCTGATATTAACCTTACGACGGAGAGCTAAAACCATAGAGGTGATTTTCTGAGCTAGAGCCATGCGTTGCTCCAAATCATTGTCGATCCATGAAGCATAAGCAAGAGGGAACTTGTCTAGATGAACCGATTTCAACTTACCACCTAGATCATGATAGAGTTGATCGGCAAAGAAAGGAGCTAAAGGTGCAACTAACTTAGCCACAGTCATTAAACAAGTGTAAAGCGTATTATATGCAGCTAGTTTGTCCTGGCTCATCTCTTTTCCCCAAAAACGTTTGCGGTTTAGACGCACATACCAATTACTGAGATCATCATTTACAAAGCTATCAATCAGTCGTCCAGCACGTGTAGGATCGTAGTTGTCAAGCTCATGAGTTACACCTTGAATTAAGGTGTTTAGACATGACAGAATCCATCGATCAATCTCAGTAAGAGCGTTATTATCTATGGTAAGACTGCTCAAATTATTCTCTTGATCGTACCCATCGACATTGGCATAGAGTGCGAAGAAACTATAAGTATTATATAATGTACCAAAGAACTTGCGACGAACTTCATCCACTCCATTAGGATCAAACTTAAGATTATCCCAGGGCTCGTTGTTGGTCATCATATAGAATCGTACAGCATCTGCACCATACTTATCAATCATCTCAAAAGGATTGGTCACGTTGCCTACGTGCTTGCTCATCTTGTTACCCTTTGCATCGAGTACAAGTCCTGATGATATGACATTCTTGAAGGCAACTGAATCGAAAACCATTGTGGCAATGGCATGAAGTGTAAAGAACCATCCACGTGTCTGATCTACACCTTCATTGATGAAATCAGCAGGGAAGAAAGCAGGAGCTACTGGGGTTCCTTCGTAAGTACTGTGAATAAGCTCATCACGATAAACTAATTCGGATTTCCCTGTTGACTTTAATCCTTCAGCATCAATTTCGCCTTCAAATGGAAAATGGAGCTGAGCGTAAGGCATAGAGCCACTATCAAACCAAACATCAATAAGGTCTG
>DHOP01000109.1:14630-21794 GCA_002407775.1 Prevotella sp. UBA5387 | reverse complement strand
AAGTAAATCTGATATAAGTCAAAGTGCTCGGACTGCGGCTGTCGTTCGACGAAACAAGCTATCACCTGATGTTCGACGCCTTGGACCGGGCTATCAACGCCAAGGGCAACAGGCTGGCCTATCTCCGTGACCTGTTCCACTCCAAGCAGCCGGCACAGCGCTATTCGTTCGCCTCAACACGCTTTCCGTGGCTCAATGCCACGCAGGAACAGGCCGTGAACGAGGTGCTCAGGGCCAAGGATGTGGCCGTGGTGCACGGACCTCCGGGTACGGGAAAGACCACCACCTTGGTAGAAGCCATCAACGAAACGCTGATGCGTGAGAGTCAGGTGTTAGTCTGCGCGCAGAGCAATATGGCCGTAGACTGGATATCGGAGCAGCTTGTTGACCGCGGCATCAGCGTGCTGCGCATCGGCAATCCGAGCCGTGTGAACGACAAAATGCTGAGTTTTACTTATGAGCGCAGGTTTGCCGACCATCCCGATTACCCGCAACTATGGGCCATGCGCAAGGCCATGCGCGAGTTGAGAAAGGCGCGCAAGGGACGCGACAACAATTTCCACCAAAAGATGGACCGCCTGAAAAGCCGTGTCACCGAACTGGAAATCCGCATTCACGGCGAACTGATGAGCGAGGCACGCGTCATCGCAGCCACACTCACCGGGGCCGGAAACCGACTGCTTGACGGTCAGAAGTTTGGCACACTGTTTATCGACGAGGCCGCCCAAGCCCTCGAAGCCGCCTGCTGGATAGCCATCCGACGGGTGTCACGGGTGGTGCTTGCCGGCGACCATTGCCAGTTGCCACTCACCGTGAAGAGCATAGCCGCGCTGAAAGCGGGTCTCGGTAAGACCCTCATGGAGCGCTTCGTGGAGAACAAACCCGAATGTGTGACACTCTTGCAAACGCAGTATCGCATGAAGGACGAGATCATGAGGTTCTCCTCGGAATGGTTTTACGAGGGCAAGGTGAAGACTGCGCCACAGGTGCAAAACAGGGGAATACTCGATTGGGAAGTGCCGATAGAATGGATCCAATCTCCCCATCCGTCGCCAGAAAAGAATGGGAGCGATGACTCCCAAGCGCCTGATTCGCCCAACGCCACAGCTACGTCCGACAAGCATGTTACTCCTCTCCCACATCGGGAAGGTGCCGAAGGTGAGGCTGAAGAGTTTGTCGGTGAGAACTATGGACGTATCAACCGGGCCGAAGCCACGCTAACCCTGACCACCTTGCGAGATTATCTCACGAAGATTGGCAAGCAGCGCATCCTCGACGAACGCATAGATGTGGGTATCATCTCGCCTTACAGGGCACAGGTGCAGCATCTGAAGCACCTGCTGAAGAAGCACGAATTCTTCAAGCCATACCGTCATCTTATCACGGTGAACACCGTGGACGGATTTCAAGGACAGGAGCGTGACATCATCATCGTGTCTATGGTGCGGTCTAACGATGCCGGGCAGATAGGCTTCTTGCGCGACCTTCGCCGCATGAATGTAGCCATCACCCGCGCCCGAATGAAGCTCATCATCATCGGCGACGCACGCACTCTCACCCGCCATTCGTTCTACAAGAAACTGTATGACTATGTGCAGGCGCTGCAAAATCAATAAAAAAATTCGGCAAACAATCATCAATTAGATGACAATCCAAAATCCCCGACAATCTCTCTGAATATAATAACATCATCATATTCAACACTATGCTACAACGCGACTATTTCATCCGGCTCATCGAGGAGTTTCAAGCGGCACTCCGTAACTTCTTGGAGAAGCAGGAAGACGACCGCAAAGACGCGGAGGTGAAAGACCTCTACCGCCAATATGTGGGTCCTTACGACGAGGTGCGCAACCTCTCTTTCGACGAACTCATTGCTTACGCCCACGACCAATGGCTGCCCGAGCAACAGATGGACCGCCTCCATTTCGCCGCCGAACTGCTATATGCCGAAGCCGGTTACAAGGGCAACCCGCTGCGCGCGATGCTTTTAGAGAAAGCCTTTCTGGTATATTCTTATCTCGATGCCCACAGTGGCGTGATGTCGCTGGACCGCCGACAGAAGATGAGTCTGATCAGAAACGAGATCGGAAAGATTGACTGACCCTTGTCTTGACCAAAACATAAGACACCGATAACGCAACAACGGTTACCGGTGTCTTATGCTTTTCGGCTGGTATCTACACCTTAATTTCTTGTATTGGGTCACAACATGGAGGCTTTGCCCACACTGCCTGCCGCTTAATTGCCTCGTTGTTTGGCAATGATTCTCAAGGCTTCGTCCAGCGCTTTGTCGGCCTTGATGGGATAGTCGGGCAGTGTTCCATGAATGTTTTTCTCGTCGGCACCATAAAGGAAAAACCTTTTGTAAGAGATGGTGCATGCCAAGTTGGATGCCGGCATGCGGTAAATCAGGTAATCGCCGAAGCTCACCCCCATGCCTCCCGTCTCTTCACCCACGGTCTTTCCGGCATGAAATGCCTTGAATGCCCACGCAAACGAACTGGCAGAAGAGAATGTATGGTGCCCGATGAGGAGCCACACCTGCCCGTCGAAGTGTCCTTCGGCCGCGGTCAAAGGCTGTATAAGTTTTCGGTTATCCATGCCATAGTAATACCAGCCGGTATAAGGAATACTGCCATTAGCCAGCTTTTGGGTGACGGGGGTGACACGTACCAAGGTTTTTTCCATCTGACAGAAGGGTTCGGGAGCTATATATCGCAACAGCTCGTCACCGACACGCGAATTGCCTCCACCGTTATTCCTCACATCAATGATGAGTCTTTTGATGCCCTGCGTCCGTAAGGCGGTGAACATGGAGTCGGCAAAATGTCTCATTCCTTCTACATTGTCACAGCTGTTGAAGTCCATCACGGCCACTTTTTCCTTGTCCAAAATCCTAAAGTCGTATGGCATATTGCTTCGACTTTGCTCTGCCTTGGACATGCGCAGTTTCATCTCGTCCCAAGTAGCAGGTGCCAGCATGACAGTTTGGGGCTTCTTGACTCCTTTCACTCTGTATTCCACTTTATAAGTTTCGGCAGCGTAGAGCATTTGGAACAGGGCCGGAAACACACCGCTCAGCCTGTCCAACCTATAATATTCGCGCTCTCCACTCACGTAAGGCAGCATGGCTTGCACCATCGTTTTGGCATCGACCCCATTGATACGCAATATTTCTGCCCCTTGGGGTATCGTGTTATCTATACATCGCAAAGCCGTTAACCCATGGTCAGGACCTGTCTCTACAAATAGCGGAAGTCTTTGAGTTGTACGGGTAAACACATCATTGAATGGGAATACGACATTGGTGTGTCCGTCGTCCAGCATCGTTACGAGCGGCGCAATGCGCTCATAGAGCATGAGTTTGGCCATCGAGTCGGGCATTTCGGCTTCTATTCGTGCCTTCTCAATCATGAACCGGTCTTGCCCGCAGGTAGCAAACATGTTGGGATGCACCTCGCTGATGGTATAGCACAAGGCATTGAGGTCGAAGAGTGCCTGCTCCTTTGACAGCCATCCACCGGTCGACCGCCTCAATATCTGTGGCGATGGCTCTTCCATAGGGTTGCCGGACACCCACTGAATACGCGTCAGGGCTGAGTCGGTGTCGTTGACAACGATCCAGAAATCATGGCTTCCCCATTTCTCTACGTCAAAGACAAGGGAGTCGGTCTCGCTGCGAAACACCACGCGATGAGCCGAAGTGGTGTAGACATCCGGACGCAACCGGGGATTGATATACCACTGAATGCTCTCCTGTCCGTCGGCAAAGACTTCCACCCAACTACTTGTCGTATGCAACACCGGCATGGACTGTTGTGCCCATGCCAAGATAAAGCTGCACCATACTGCAGTTAATAAAAGGAATCGTTTCATGATATGGCCTTGTGGTAATGATGAGTATATCTTAGGGCAAGCAGCCTGTTGGGGCTATATGAAGTATTCGTTTATTATCGTAGCCACCATGCTTCACCGTATGCTGATACCGGCTCACGCTATCTCCCATCCGTCGATGCAGCACTTTTTCAAGGAGAAGTTCACGCCGATGCGGCAGATTTTTCGGGTGTCCATGCCGAAGGGCTTGGCATAGCCCTTGTCCTCGATTTGTCGCAAGGCCTCCTGCGGCGTGCCGTCGAGCTTGAACTCCATGATATAAATATAGTCGCGGGTCTTGATGACCATGTCCATCCGCCCGTCGCTTGTGGTCCGCTCCACCTCGGTATAGAAGCCGAGCATCTTTGAGATGAGATAAAAGGCATTCTGGAAATACAGTTCCGCATCACCCACAATCCGGTAGTCGGTGTCGGAGAGCATCGTCGCCATGCGTTGCATGAACCGCTCGGGTTGTCCGTTTCTGATGTCTTGTATAAACTGTTGGATGGAAAACACCGACTCGCCTTGGTGGATATGCGTGTAGAAAGGGACGAGATAGCGTGTGAATCCCTCCTCCACTTCTTGGTTGGGGAAGCCCAAACGGTATGTTTCAAATTCGTCATCATAGCCTTTGATGGTGAGATAGCCGCTCTGATAGATCACGGGGATGGGATTTTTTGATACGGAGTCGATGCTGTTGATGAAGTCGGCCGACACCTGTTCCTCCGTCAGATTGGGCAGCAGATAGCGGTCTTGCTTGAGCAGCTCCACGAGATACGACGGCGTGCCGGTCTCAAACCAATAGCTGCCAAACTTCAATGTGGCCAGCGTGCTGAGCAGACTGAAGGGGTTGTAGATGCCCACGCCATTCTCCACGAAGTGATAACCGTCGTAGCGCAGGCGGAGTTTCCGGCAGGCTTCCTCGTAAGAGAGGCGGTTGTGCTCGGCCAATCGGTGCAGCGTGTCGTCAAAATTGGCATGGATTTCCTCCTCGGTCATGCCGCAAAGGGTTTGGTACCGGTCGTCCATCGAGAGGTCGAAGAGGTTGTTCAGGTCGGAGAACACACTCACCTTGCCAAATTTTGTCACGCCCGTGAGGAATCCGAAGCGGATATATCGGTCCTGTGTCTTGAGCACAGAATAGAATGCTTTGAGCGTGGCGTGGTATTCGGCCTGCAACGCCTCGTTGCCGATGGCTTGGAGAAGAGGCTTGTCGTATTCGTCGACGAGGATCACCACACGCTGTCCCGATTGCTCAAAGGCTCGCCGGATGACGCCTGCGAACCTCAACGACAAGGTCGCTTCCTTTTCGTTGCGACCATAGCGATCCTCCCAATAAGAAACGTTGACATCCAAAATCTGTAACAAACTCTCCGGAGTATCATATTTCTGATTGTTCAGATCAAGGTGCAACACGGGGAATACCGTCCATTCATGTTCCAGTTTCTCGATGGCCAATCCCTCGAAAAGTTCTCGTTGGCCAAGGAAGTAGGCCTCAAAAGTGGAGATGAGCAGACTCTTGCCAAACCTTCGCGGACGACTCAGGAAATAGTAATTACCCTCGTTGGCCAGTCGGTAGACCAGCGCGGTCTTGTCCACATACGCAAAATTCTCCTTGCGAATCTTCTCAAAACTCTGTATTCCGATGGGGTATTTCTGCTGTTCCATAGTGCTGATATGTTTTTGCAAAGATATGGAAAAGATGTTGAAACCCAAAGGAAAGCAGTGCTTTTGTTTGTCCGTGGCGATGGGTTTATGGAGTTTTGACAAGTGTGCAAGCCTATGAGGATAACGGATTTATACAAGTTTAAGACTCCGGTAAGGCAAAAAAGCGTTACCTTTGCACCCATATTCAAGATAACACTCGTATGTCAAATATCAATGATATGACCGTAGGAGCTCCCACACGTGGAATCCTTCGGTTTGCCCTACCTTTAATATTAGGTTACATCCTTCAACAGATGTACCTCGTTATCGACGCTGCCATCGTGGGCCGATGGATCGGGGTGAGCGCCCTTGCTGCCGTGGGGGCGTCGGCCTCGGTAATGTTTTTGGTCATGGGCTTCTGCAATGGGTCGTGTGCCGGCTTCGCCATCCCCATCGCACAGGCTTTCGGTGCCAAGGACTATGGCAAGATGCGGGCCTACGTGTCCAATGCCCTGCGCATTGCCGCGGTATTTGCCGTGGTCATCACACTGCTCTCGTGCATACTCTGTTCACGCATATTGGCCATTGTCAATACGCCTCACGACATCTTCGCCGATGCCCGAACGTTTCTCATGTTGCAGTTTCTCGCCATCCCGTTCACCATTGCCTACAACCTCTTCTCGGGCTTCATACGGGCCTTGGGCAATTCCAAGCAGCCGTTTTACTTTCTTATATTCTCCTCGCTGCTCAATATCTTGTTAGACGTGATTCTCATTCTCGGCTTGGGATGGGGTGTCATGGGTGCCGGCGTGGCCACGCTGCTGTCACAGGGATTTGCGTCATTGCTCTGTTGGATGTATATCCGTCGAGAGATGCAACTGCTCATTCCGCAGGGTGAAGAGCGTCGATACGACAACAAGAAAATCAGCATCCTGCTCAACAACGGGGTGCCGATGGGACTGCAGTTCAGTATCACGGGTATCGGCATCATCATGCTTCAAAGTGCCAACAATGCGTTGGGCACCGTCTATGTGGCCTCGTTCACCGCCGCCATGCGCATCAAATACCTCTTCACGTGTGTCTTCGAGAACATTGGCGTGGCTATGGCCACCTATTGCGGACAGAACATCGGCGCACGGCAGATGGCCCGCATACGGCTTGGTATCATCGCCGCGGTGAAGATCATGATGGTCTATTTTGTGCTGACCATTGCCGTGGTCTATCCCTTTGCCGACGAAATGATGACACTGTTTGTCAACAGCGGCGAGCAGGCGGTTATCAACCATGCTGCCCTCTTCATGCGTGTGGCCAACTATTTCTACCCGGCCTTGGGCCTGCTCACCATCTTGCGATACAGCATTCAGGGCCTCGGCTACAGCAATCTGTCGATGCTCTCGGGCGTGATGGAGATGATCGCGCGCTGCGGCGTGAGCCTGTGGTTGGTGCCGGCGCTTGGCTTTTTGGGGGTGTGCCTTGGCGATCCGGTGGCATGGATAGCTGCCGATATGTTTCTCATACCGGCCTTTATCCTACTCTTCAAACATTTACGAAAGGTTGTTTCTTTATCGTAACATAAATCATTGATTACAAACGATTTACAAATTTAACAATCGTGGCTTTGCGAAAGCTATCTAATCGCGT
>DHOP01000109.1:0-14439 GCA_002407775.1 Prevotella sp. UBA5387 | reverse complement strand
ACGCGATTAGATAGCTTTCGCAAAACGACAGAATCACTATCGTTTCGACACGTTAGTATCCTTTCGCAACAGCCCTTCTTTTTATCCTAAATTCATTAAGTTATCTTAATCACATGGATAGTAGTGGTAAAGTAAATTTAATTTAATGTCTTTCCCTTGCACCCTATCGCCAAAATATTTATATTTGCAGAAGAAACATATAATCTTCTTACACATGAAAAAAGTCACACTACTACTTTTGGTTTTATCCCTATTTTTTATTTGGTCATGCGGTAATAAGGCCAATGAAAGCTCTGTTGCCATGGACGAGGTTACTGAACTATCAGAGTTGAAAACTCCTCAAGCAGATGCAAAGAAAGAAGCAAAACTAGAAGACAAACAAGCCAGTGAATACGATCGAAAAATCACAAAGACAGGTGATATCAATTTTGAGACAAAGGATATTGTAAAGACTAAGTCAGCTATACAGAAACAGGTCAAAGCATTAAAAGGCTACATTGAAAGCGATGAGATTTCCACTTACGATGAACGCAAATCAAATACGTTGACTATACGTATTCCTTCTAGTAGTTTTGATACACTCATTAATAATGTGGCTGAACAAGCTACAAAAATAGACTCACGCGAAGTAAGACTGTCAGACGTAACAGAAGACTATATTGATCTTGATAAACGTCTCAAAGCTAAAAAAGAGCTGGAAGCACGTTATATTCAACTCCTTCAGAAAGCAACCAAAGTAGAAGAGATTCTCAAAATTGAAGAACAAATGGGAAAGCTCCGTGAAGACATTGAGTCAACCGAAGGGAGGTTTAGATACTTGAATGGCCAGGTTGATTATAGTACGCTTAACGTAACGTTTTACGAATCAAATCCTGATTATAATTTTTGGAATCGTATAGGCAATGGGTTCTCGAACGGATGGGAAACTCTTCTTACATTCGTCGTGATGCTGGCAAATCTTTGGGCGGTCATCCTGCTGGCAACGGGAATAATTTTCTTCATACGTTATTGGAGGAAAAAAAGAAAAAATCGAATAACAAATTCATAACTTCATAAGAAGATTGATGTCTCGAAGATATCAGTCTTTTGTATGATTACCATTTTCATTCAAACAATAATGAACCACAATTCAACATAACTTTCAATATTAAACAAATCGAATAAACTCGAAAAATAAAATCATCCTGATTATTGTTGGGTGTTGTATATGTGTAATTCTTTTCATATTGTCAAAGAAGAATCATACGGAACAAAAATCTCCCAAAGTAAATTTGAAAGAATATGTTTATCTAAGAGATACTGGCTCCTTCTCTAAGGGATAAAAGGCTATGTGAGCCTGATACTCTTTTGGGCAGCTCGAAGTTACATAATTTATTATCATTCGTCATGACACAGTTGAGATGACATCCATACATCATGCCGCATCTTGCCCAACAAAAAAAAGCGGTGCGTCAGTTCAAACATGAACATTGACACACCGCTTGATTAATTCGTATAACTCTCTACCAATTGATTCCTACTCGATCGTATTCCCATAATTGATTGTGCTTGCCAAGGGATTCACCTCCGGTGGTAGTCTCCACATGCCCTGTGGGATCAGAATAATGAGTGTATGCAGTGTTTGTTGATGTACCAGTCTGACTAAAGCGACTGGTTGCTTGCAAAACATGCTCTGTCTTTACTACGATTACTTCGCAGAGTGGCTGTGTATATATTGTTTTCTTCATAATCTTATTCATCACTTCTTCACTACATATTTCTTACCATTGACAATATAAATTCCTTCAGGGAGAGTGTCAAGAGAGGTGTTGTTTTTGCTTATCAGTTGTCCTTGAAGGTTATAAACGTTCTGCTCGTTGCCCATCGTTCGGCCCGAGAGAGTTGGGAGTTCGATATTTGTGGTATAGTCCTCGAAGCCGTTGCCGAAGAGAGTACCCATCTTGGCATCCGATGTAAATATGAATGAGTCGTCTTCGCCGGCATAGGTCTGCGCTGTACTGGTGGCACTGTTGAATACTTGTACGGTAGACGTATAGGGATTCCACTTACCTGTAGTGCCTAATTGATAGAAAAACACATGCTTGGTGTCCTTAGCTCCGAGGAAATAAGCATACTGAGGCATGTAGATGGGTTGACCAACACCATTGTTCACGGCAGCATCCCAAGTGGATAGATAGTTTCCAATAAAGCGGTAGGTGTAGTTGCCGCTTTCCGTGATGGTGTCCTCTTTCGTAGCGGTAATGATGCTGGGCAGTGCTCCTCCCTCGACAAGCTTATACCCGTTGAACTTGATGTCTGTAGTAGGTGATACGGTGGGGAATATCATATAGGATTCATGAGCCTTGATCACGGTGTCCCCATCAGTTGACGCACTACTGTAAACGTCTTTCTGGAACTTCAGGGTGATAGTCTTCAGTTCTTGGTTTCTGACCACACTGCTCAATTTGCACACTTCCGTTTTCTCGCCAAAGGTAGTTCTGACCTGTGCCTTGGTCATGTTGAAGGGTACGCAAATCGTCCACCACTGTTGTCCTTTAGTACCTATTGGCCAGTTTCGGGTATCGTCTACATAGACATCAGATGCCGTAAGAGTGAACTTATGGAGTCCCATATACTTCGTAGCATCATAGGTGGTTACACCATCCCACAGCACACCATTAACAGCATCGTTGTAAGTATGTTCATAGGAATATTGTCCTGGCCATATGTAATTTTTTCCAGCGTATAGGTCATAGAATGCTTTATATGTAGAATCTGATATCACGACTTCATATTTCCTAGTGATATCGGTATATTTGGCACGTTGTTCGTTGGTAAGGTCTGCGCGGAGATGAAGCATTCCAAATGGTGTAGTTCCATTCAAGTAATTGCGTCGCTCAGCAAAACCATTCTTCGTGTCACCGATTGGGGGGACACCACTGTCTTTGGTTTCAGTGAATCCGTTATTCCCATCATAGGTAGCACGATCAAAAGCACTCTGACCTACTACCGGTGCCTCGGTGCCTAAGAAATATACATCCCATAAATATGTGCGCAAAAATGCATTGTCCCCGATTGATTTCATGTTTTTGGGGAACGTGATGGTAGTCAATTGCAGGCATTGCATAAAAGCCTCTATGCCTATTGACTCCAAAGTATTGGGCAAGGAGATATAAGGTATCGGAGTGTATTCAAAAGCATTTCTTCCAATAGATAACAGTCCCTCCGGTAGATTCACGGTTGTCAAACTACTTTTCCAAGAGAAGGCGTAATCTCCCAATGAGGTATAACCTGCGGGCAGGGTGACACTTACCAATCTATTGGTGAAACAAGAACCAAAATAGTTGGGGAGGATACCATCACTGGCGACAGGTAACACTACATTTGTACAGTCTATATGCGTATAGTTGTTGGGCATGAAATCATGGGATGTGATGCTCCAGGGACCTGATGCAACGACAGAGATTTTAGACATAACGGCAGCCCCCATGTCCAGATTTTTAATTGTCCAGTTTTTTTTTCCTTGATTTTGGGTTACCAAAGTCTTGATGTCGTCGCCATTGATATTACCCTTAATAATAAGAGTGGTAGCATTTTTGATAAGTTTCCGAGCTGCAGCATTAATGTTAGAGCTATACACATAGGTTAAGGTCCCGATTTGTCCGGGATCACCAACCACAGTAATCGTGACGGTGCCAGTAGGATTCTCCGTAACAGAGACCGCAGCCTTCCCTTTGACAACGATTAGCATCGCCATCAAAACTAAAAATAATTTTGGTTTCATAAAATATTAATAATCAATCAAGAAGTTTCCTTAGCAATAGTAATGTTGCTTGAAAACTCATGGTGTGATATATTATGGGTGTATTATATATGAAGAATTAGTTTTACCTGTGAATTATTGTGATGTAAACTTGATTTTAAAAGCATTTCCTGCCCAACTTTGCCCCTATTTGTAGAGAGCATCATTTGTATAAATATTTATCCGGTCGCAATCATTATCATTATGTAAAGCTTTGGTCCTCCCACACTTCACGTGCGTTTTTTGATGGCTTAAGCTTTAACCCACTTTTTGGGTTTTTAAATTCGAGTGCAAAATCAAGTGTAATATTTTAATTATGCAAATATTTTCGCAAAAAAATAGTAAAAAAAGCACTTTATCACATAAATGTAACATGTAGATGCAATCTTTTGATAAATCCATCGACAATTTACATTACATTTTCCATGAAATTTATATACTAACGCTATAATTACATAGCTAACGAAACTATGATTTCATGTTTTTTCATATTGTCATACCCCAAAAACTCTCATGTTGAGCATAAATGATTTTCGGGGAACCTAAAGATAGACTTTGATGATACAAGCATAATTATAAAAGGACAATCAAATATGTAACAAAAAATCCAAAGACAGGAAGAAGGTGTGAATACTTTGATAATTCATGCTACTGTTGGCTTTCTGCTATTATATATTGGTCCAATAATACGTAAAACTTTGGAGAAACACTTTCATAATAAAAGTTTTCGATTACATTATGTAATGTAATATTACAACATCCAAATTATGGGGAAATTTAGATTACAAACATGTAAGCTCGATGAAAGTATACCGATTTTTCTATCCCTTCTATGCCAGCTTATGTTGTTGTAAGTTATAGTTTAACAACATGAAAAGTCATCAAGGATTTGCAAAGTTATTAAAAATTTACATTGATAGTTAAAAGAACTTTACGTTTGTGTATGTTGATTACAGAATTTTTAATGCTACATAAGGAAGATCCAGATTAATGATATCAATCCCTTGACTAGTTTAGACAATTGCAACCTAGCGTTTTCTCATAAAAAATATAATCGTACATTATAGTAAATACTAAGTAAGGAGCGAAAAAATTGGGTTATGAGTTTATTGAAGTACGTTCGTTTTCTTGTCTTGTACTGATCACTAAGAAGGTGCAACAATCAGAAGGAAAATTGTTCTATTTCTAACATGGATTCGAATACATTAGGGAGCTTAATATATGCTGTTATTTGATTTTTGTTGGGAAAATTTTATTCATTACCAATATTATATATTTAAAACCTTTTGGATTTAGATGTTTTATATATATGTTATAGAGGGCTGTTTTCCTCATCGGATATAGGCCTATACTTCAAATGAGGAGACTGATCTATGCTGAGAATGTAGTGAGATTAGTAAAAACATTCTTTGAGAACACTATATAACCATAAAGGAATAAGGTCCTAAAAAAAACACCTAACCACTATGTTTTCTGCTAATGTTTTCTTCATTATGTTGCTAAATGAAGAATCATTAGGTATGTAACTGTTATATGCTATAGTGACAACAAGTTAGCAATTCAATCGATGATAATTGCCCTAACGATAAGGAATATGAAGAAAAACCATAGTAGAACTATTGGGATAGCATAGTACCATTTCTTGGATTTCCCAGGTAACTCTAGTTCAGCAGCTTTTGAACGAGACTCCTCCCATATGTCTGACGGAATACATCTGATAGTAAGTGCTATCATTAATGGAAGAATAATGATATCGTCAAGATAACCCAGAACGGGAATGAAATCAGGTATCAGGTCTATGGGTGAGAGGGCATAGCCAATAGTTATTGCCGCGAGTATTTTTGCAAGAAGCGGTGTGCATTTATCCTTCAGTGCGATGAGTACTGCAGGTATATCCGTTTTGAGTTGTTTAGCTTTCTGCTTGAGATCCATGTAACAAATCAGTTAGATATCATTGTAGATGATATGTTTACTGAGAGCAAATATAACAGAAATAAGTGAAAGCGCTTGGCTTTCTCTGTTTACAAACCTTTTATTCTTTTTGTCGACCGTTATAAAGTCTTTGCCATACCCTTAGTCGCATGCATCTGGTCATTGAAGAAACTTAGTATAATAGTTGCTAAGTTGCACAAGAAATACTCAAGCTTGGACAATCCCAAATGATTGTGCAGGGATTATCCGACTCATGATTTCTTAAAATGAGTATTGGGAGAGGGCTAATTATAGAAGTTCCAGCTGAGGCCCATTCGCAGCACACGGCCATTGAGTGGATAGTGGGGTGCAAGGAAATAATCACGTGTGCCTTGTCCAGCATTGATGTGGCTCATCATGATAAAGAAACGAGTGTGCTGCAAGTGGAAGTTGGCATAGACGTTGATCATGGGATAATTGCCAATCTGCACCTTTTCGTCGTTTGCCTGAACAGCAAAGCTACCTATTGCCGGTACATATTCGGGGGCGTCATACTTCGTGAAGAAGCGAGCGTCTGCACCAAAATCGCATTTTAGCACATGAGCAATTTTGAATCTGAGATAGAGATTGGTGTAGACATTGATAGAAGGTAGGGGTAGGGCCTCTTTGTTTGTGGACTTTTGGAAGGTGAGCACACTTTCCCAGTTGAGGGGTCCGAAGGTGAAATCTTGTGCTACCTCAGCGGTGATGAGGTTGATTGCACCAGACGCTTGCCGTACGACGAGCGAGTTATAGAGCCTTCCTTGGTCGGAGGTATTATATCCCGCGGCGAAGTAAGTATGGTTTTTGATGATATCGTAAGCCACACGTAGTCTCGTGCGTGTCTTCTGATAGTTGAGTATTCCCTGTGCATGGATGTGGTCGATGAATGGCATATCCTCATCATCCCACCAGAAATGGCGGCTCTGATAGTGCCGATAATAGAAGGCAGGACGCTCATGATGGTAGAAGCCCGTGGCCGCAAGCGTCATCGTGTCCTTGAACAATGGGAAATTGAGGTCAACACCACCGTCGACATGTATCTCCCCGAGGTTTTTACCGAGTACACCAAATTCGCCAGTCACATTATAATGAAGGGTGCGTCCCTGTGTCTTGACTAGCTGACCGCCGACGGTCAGAGAGTTTTCGTTCCATGAACTTACGCCAGCAGAGTCGGGCAGGGTGAAGTGGCGCAGGTCATGAGTAGCGAAGACTTTGAGTCCGGCTTTTGCCCACTTGTTGAAGCCCTCAAGCAAAGATATGGCAAATGTGTTGCGCAAGCTCCAGTGACGCGTCTTGTCAAAGATTGAGTCCGGGGCATATTTCTCGTCAGCCTTGAAGGTGTCGAGATAGTAGTCCTGGGGAGTCTGATAAGCCTGGTAGATACGAGTATAGTTATTGAAGTCGAGTGTATGGATAAAGCTGGTGACTGGCACATACTCGTTTTTGAGCCATGACGTATCCTCGGCCGCCTTCTTCGAAGCTGCAATCAGACTATCGGCAAAGGCCTTGCTACTCACTTGGATACGACCAGAGGAGGACAACGAATCAGTGGTCGTGCTGTCAACGCGTGTCGTACGCTCGCCGATCTTGGCATCCTGAGGTCGCCCACCAAAGGACTTCGCCACCTCGACATCATTCTCGTTAACGTCGAGTCCGGCTTTTTGAGCATCCTTGACAGCCTTTTCCTTTGCTTTTCGCACTGCCTCTTCTTTTTCCGATGCCATGGCAAACTTCTTGGCTTCAATCTCTTTCGGGGTCATTGGGACCTTCCGATTGAAGCCTAAGCTATAGCGCTGGGAGAAGAATATGCGCTGATTATCATTGCGATTCCAGTTACGCTCAAGCATGGTGGGTATCTCCGAAGTCTGATAACTCTCGTTGAAGGCCTCGGGATGCGTGATGTACATATCGCTGGTAATACCACCATTCTCCATTATCTTCTGGTGATTGGTGGTGGCAATCAGGTGAGCTTGGTATCGGTCGCCAAGGTATGAGGTGTACATCGTGTAGTTGAAGTGGGACGTTGACTGCGCACTATAGTAGCCACGCCCATAGAGATAATCGAACTTAAAGCCTGCACCGATACGTTTCCCTGCGTTCACGGCAAATTGTGCCGTGAAGTGATCTTCACCGTTGGTGCGGTCTCCACAGTTGTTATAAGTAAGTTTGGTAAATGGCGATAGGGTGTTGGTGAAGCGAAAATCCTCCACCGGTGTGATGAAGAAGTCGTAGGGATTGGTGAATATAAAGTCTCGACTCTCGCTTTTACGGTCAATGAAAATACGGTTTTCTCGGGGGGACCCAAGGTTTCCCGTTGTATTGAACTCCCCTCGAACACCATTGGTGAAGATAGAGTTCATGAACATGTGGGAGATGGTGTCGGGCACGGCACTGATGCGGTCTCCGAACCTACGGTCTAGAGTCCACACGCTCAAGCCCTTTGGGATCTCCTTATCCGACCCAAGGCTGTCCGTCTGATTGCGATCGCCTCGTCGAGTGACGTTGCCTTGGGGATCCATCTGATTGAATCCATTATCTTGCTGATTCAGCTGGGCTTGAGTCGGCAGAAAAGAGAAGCAGATAAAAGTGGAAAGGAGAAGTTTTCTCATTTATTGCAAGAAACGTAAGGATACCTCCATAATCTTGAAGATCATGGCTGCCAGGACAATGATGATGCCAATGTCGTGGTTGCATAAGACGTAGACCAATACGCCAATGATGGCTCCAACCATAAAGATGATGTTGAGCCAGTTGCGCAGGCGGATCTTTTTGTCCTTTGGCGCGTCGTCATTGCGATGCCTATGGGGAATATATTGATTGTCGTTATCCATTTCAAGTCTTTGTTTCCTATGGGAAGATAATTGCTTTTACTTGCTGCCGTTGTTATAAGGGATGCCCAATGTAGAGCAGACTTCATGGAAAATGTAGTCCTTCCGGTCGATGGTCTTGCGACGGAAATTGGCACTCCCCTTGGTGAGTTTAGTCTTCTTTTTGTTCAGAGCGTTGTCGTCGGTGATCCACTCTTCGGCCTTTACTTCCAAGCCACCACCGCTTTCGGTGCGACTCATCTCGTACTGATAGTTAAGTCGTTCCATCGTGACCTTGACATGTCCATCAGTGGCATTGGCAATGATGACGTAGTTGAAGACGGTACGATCCAGAGCCAAAAACGTGTTTTGGAACACCAGCCACTCCCTGAAGCGAGCGGCAATGGTATGTTCAGCCTTGTTTACTACTGCGATGCGGCTCATCTCCGACTGGTTTTCTGCTTTGGTCATGCTGTCCAACAGCACGTAGAGCTTGTTGTAAATCTCGTCGGCACTCATGCCTGGCACATTGCGGTCGAGTGTAAAGACCACTTTTCCATCAACTACCGGCACAGCACCCTCCAAGTATTTTGGGTCCTCGTTTTTCTTGTTTTTTTCGAAAAGCGCTTTCTTCTTGGGTTCTGCCTGCTTGTTTTCTTCCTTGGGAAGTTCCCATGTGTTTTGTGCCATGCCCATGAGTGGGAGGCAAGCCAAGATTGCGATAATCAGATGTTTCATGACTTTCGATTTATACATTTTAGGCAAAATTACGAAATTATGTTGGTTCGGAGGGCTATGGTAAAGTTTTTAACCTTTTTTCCGAGTAATCTAGAAAGTGAAGTACGGGAATGTGAGTTTGGGATAAATCTATCTGCCGACCATTAGAATAAAGATATGATCCACCAATCTAATGCCGAATCTTTGACTTTAAAAGTGAGGCATCGAGTAAAACAAGTTCAGACTTTCTGCTCCAATTGTCCCTGTAACCTCAGCATCTCATCGCGATATTGTGCTGCCTGAATAAAGTCGAGCTCCTTGGCAGCCTGTTCCATGAGTTGCTTAGTGTTTTCGATGCTCTTCTCCAACTCAGCCCGTGACATGTGCATGATGATCGGATCAGCAGCAAAGGTGGCACTCTCCGGTTCCAGATAGACATAGGCACGATCCTTTGTTGAGGCCGACTCTCGCTCGCCTTCACTGCTTCCATGCAAGGCCGACTTGATGCCCTTCACAATCTGTTGGGGAGTGATGTTGTTGTCCTCGTTGTATTTCATCTGAATCATGCGGCGGCGACTGGTTTCATCAATTGTCTTCTGCATGCTCTCTGTGATTTTGTCCGCATACATGATGACCTTGCCGTTGATGTTGCGCGCGGCACGACCAGCGGTCTGTGTGAGGCTTCGATGGCTCCGAAGGAACCCTTCCTTGTCAGCGTCGAGGATAGCTACGAGCGACACTTCTGGTAAATCGAGGCCCTCACGAAGTAGATTGACGCCAACCAATACATCATAGACCCCAGCGCGCAGGTCGTTCATAATCTGCACGCGGTCGAGCGTGGCGATGTCGCTATGGATATAGTTGGCTCGCACGTCATGGTTAAGCAAATATTCGGTGAGCTCCTCCGCCATACGCTTGGTGAGCGTTGTGACCAACACGCGCTCATGCTTCTCGCTACGTTCCACGATTTCTGCGAGCAAGTCATCAATCTGATTTTCAGAAGGTCGTACATCAATCTCCGGGTCTAGTAGGCCAGTTGGACGAATGAGTTGTTCCACCACAACACCCTCTGCCTCTTGTAACTCATAGGCGGCTGGCGTGGCAGACACATAGATAACCTGATTGATCATCTCGTGAAACTCCTCGAAGCGGAGAGGGCGGTTGTCGAAAGCAGCCGGCAAGCGGAATCCATACTCCACCAAGTTTCTCTTTCGGGCACGGTCGCCACCATACATCGCGTTGATCTGTGGCACGCTCACATGGCTCTCGTCAATGACAATTAGAAAGTCCTTCGGGAAGAAATCGAGTAGACAATAAGGTCTCTCACCTGGCTCGCGGCCATCGAAATAGCGAGAATAATTCTCTATTCCCGAGCAGTGGCCAAGCTCCTTGATCATCTCCATGTCGTATTCCACACGCTCCTTGATGCGCTGAGCCTTCATCTCTTCCTGCTCCTCCTCGAAATAGGCGACCTGTTTCACCAGGTCGTCCTGTATCTTTCGGATGGCCTCTTCGGTCTGTTCCTTGCTTGTGACGAACAGATTGGCCGGGTAGATTTGATATTCCTCGAACTTCTGAATGGTGTGCATGGTTATCGGGTCCACCTCCTCGATACTGTCTATCTCGTCATCCCACCACGTCACGCGCAACACATTGTCGCTATAGGCCATGGCAATGTTCACGGTATCTCCCTTGACTGAGAAAAAGCCGCGTTGCAGATCGATGTCATTTCGAACATAAAGCGCACTGACCAAACGCCGCAGGAAATCGTTGCGGTCAATCTTTTGGCCGCTCTTAATGTTGATGACATTCTCCTGCATGGCGATCGGAGCCCCCATACCATAGATACAGGAGACCGACGAAACGATGATGACATCTTGCCGACCCGAAAGCAAATCGCTTACCGCGGCAAGACGCAACTTGTCTATCTCATCGTTGATGGCGAGGTCTTTCTCTATGTAGGTGTCGCTCGAAGGCAAGTAGGCCTCAGGCTGATAATAGTCATAGTAGGATACATAGTAGTCAACCGCATTGTTGGGAAAGAAGCCTTTCATCTCCTCATAGAGCTGCGCGGCAAGCGTCTTGTTATGGCTTAGCACCAACGTGGGCTTGTTCACGTTGGCTATTACATTGGCCACGGTGAATGTCTTACCCGATCCTGTCACGCCAAGGAGTACCTGTGCGGGATCTCCCCGCTCTATGCCCTCGGTCAGCTGGGTGATGGCTTGCGGTTGGTCGCCAGTGGGTTGGTATTGGGATGTTAACTTAAAATCCATAGAATGCAAAATTAATAATTAATCCAATGATATACTCCTTTTCCATGAAGAATATGGCATTCTTTTGTGTTTCTTAATAGTTGCTTTTAGAGGCGAATTCCAAAGGGAGGGCGCAAATACACAAAGGGGTAAGATCGTCATGATGGTTTGCAGACGCAACTACTGATATATGAGAAAACTTTGATAAGATTTCCAAAATGATTGGTTGCTTCATCTGTTAGGTCCGAAAGATTATTGTCGGTGATCTGTAATGCTTTTTATCAATGTCCTTGTTCGCTGTCTCTCTAGCTTGTTGTTTTAATTACTATGCCTAAAGAAACCGTTATCTTTCTTGTCATATAGACAAAGTTATACATTTTCACTTTGTAAGAGGTAAATGCCATTGATGTGTCTTGGGGTGAGATGCCCGATACAGTTTCAAGGCAAGCCTTTCGTTTTCACATAAAGTCGCATTATTTTCACTAAAAATAACGGTTCAATTGGAGATAATCAAGGAATTATGCTTAATTTTGCACTCCAAAAGGTTGAATATGAAGAAAGTTGTCTGGGTTGTGCTGACTGTATCGTTGCTCCTTAGCAGCTGTGCCAAAGAGTTCAACCAGGTATATAAATCCTCCGATTACCAGTATAAATACGAGTATGCCAAAGAGTGCTTTGCCGCTGGCAAGTATGCTCGTGCCGTCTCTCTTCTGCAAGAGATAATCGTTCCTGCCAAGGGTTCGGCGTTTGCAGGTGAGAGTTTGTATATGTTGGCAATGGCAGAGTATTTGGATGCTGACTATGCTACAGCGTCCGAGACCTTCAAGCGCTATGTAAGTAGCTATCCTAGGGGCCAGTTTGCTGAGTTGGCTAAGTTTTATGCTGGCCAAAGTCTTTACATGGACACCCCGGAACCACGCCTGGACCAAAGCGGAACGGTGTCGGCTATTGCTGCCTTCCAGGAGTATCTCGACCTTTATCCCGATGCTAAAATGAAGGAGGTAGGACAGCAAAGGCTGATGACTCTGCAAGACAAACTAGTTGAGAAGGAGCTTAAATCGGCCCAACTCTACTATGATCTCGGTTCCTATTTTGGTAATTGCACAAGTGGAGGCAATAATTACGAGGCTTGCATCGTCACTGCTCAGAATGCTCTCAAGGACTACCCTTATAGCAATAGGCGCGAGGAATTTGCACTGCTCGTTATGAAGAGCAAGTTTGAGTTGGCTCAGCAAAGTGTGGAGTCGAAGAAGATGCAACGTTTTCAGGATGCCGAAGATGAGTGCTACGGCTTCATCAACGAATATCCCGATTCCAAGGATCGCAAGCTCGCAGAGAACTATATAGAGAAATGTAAGAAGATTACGAAGACTGCTTCGGACGCATGACTCCTTTCTTCGACATTTACACATTAACATTTGAAATCATATTAAAATAAGTATAGACCATGGATTATAGAAAGTCTAAAGCTCCAGTTAACACCATGACACGTGATATCATGGACCTTTGTGAGGACACCGGCAACATTTATGAAAGTGTAGCCATCATGGGCAAACGTGCCAATCAGATCTCTGTGGAGATTAAGCAAGACCTGAGCAAGAAGCTCGCCGAGTTTGCTTCCTACAATGATTCGCTCGAAGAGGTGTTCGAAAACCGTGAGCAAATCGAGATCAGTCGTTACTATGAGAAGCTCCCGAAGCCGTCATCACTGGCTACACAGGAATATGTAGATGGTGAGGTTTATTGGCGCGATGCCTCCAAGAACCAATCTGATTCAGAATAATAAGCATGATACAGCGCAAGCAAACCATTTATCTGCTATTGGCATTGGCTGCACTTATTGCATGCCTCTGCCTTCCCATTGGTCGTATTGAACCAAGGGCGATGGGTGTAGACTCCGTGTGGTACAACATGGGATTGTTCCGTGATGGTGCCTTTACGGCTCGTCCAATGCTCTTTGTCGACCTTGTTGTTGTAGGAGTGCTTGCGTTTGTTGATATCTTTCTTTATCGCAAGAGGAAGATTCAGGCCCAACTTTGTTCGGTCAACATTGTGCTCACATTGGCGTGGTACGTTTATTACGCTATTACAGTGTTCAGTGTTTTCCAGACCAACGGCACATTTCATTTCGGCTTTGCCGCATGTCTTCCATTCGTAGCCATCATCCTTTTTGTGATGGCAAGACGTGGAATTATCGCTGATGAGAAGTTGGTGAAGTCTGCGGATCGCATCCGTTAAGGTTCTTCAAAATTAAGATTCAGTATCTTTAGCTCGTATATGGGCTACATCCCATATCGGGTGTGTGCAACAAAGGTATTTTATTCTAATGAGTTGCGTATGGTAACGCCATTCATTCAGATATTTTTCAAGTAAACAATAGTTAGTCAATGCCATGGGTGTTGCGCTATTGATAAGGCAGGGTCGATTGCTCATTGCAATTGGCCCTGCCTTGGTATTGAGAATATTTTCATTAATGCAGTAAGCGTTGTGTTTCTTACTTAGTAGTTTTTCGTGACCATCAGTTCACTTCATAATAGATAGATGAAATTGTTTATTAACAACGCTTACAGCGTTGAAATAATCAGTAATACCTATATAAAACAAGGTTAATCACTTGTTCCAAATACCCTGCTCTATCAATAATGCCCCGCATACAGTCTTGAACAAAGAATTTGCTGGCTACCAAATTCTGGCAAATCAGACGTTTTAATTAATCCACTAATATAAATACCCCAACAGTCATGTCGTTGAAAGACTTGCTCATTCCAATTCCAAATTTCGTTCACGTTTGAATAAACTTTCTACGCACGTTCTTTAAGCCGTCTTATATTTGAACGGATGATATACTTGCATCTCTTCACTATTATTTATGGGGTAAAAATCCTTCGATTTGTCATTCGATACTAACTGACTTATATCAGATTTA
>DHOP01000056.1 GCA_002407775.1 Prevotella sp. UBA5387 | reverse complement strand
ATTCTTATCCCGAACTGGGGTAAAAGATGGTAAAGCAGAGATTGCTCCAAAGTCATGGGCGTTCATCAGTTTATAAGTTTGTGCGTTAATAAGCTAATGAGTGATCAGGTAGTCGACGGATAACTGAAAGCTACTCCACTCACGGCATAGCTAGACCAGAAAGGGCGGGAAGAACATGTTCTTCCCGCCCTTTCACTATAATGTTGATAGGATATGTTTGCTAAGACACCAGTCCACCCTTCACTGACATTGCTTCTTACAACTTAGCAACCTTCCCCATAAACAAAATGGCACCCGTGCTTCGCTCGCGCAAGAGGAACAAAAACGGACGGTCAAGATAAAAGTTTTTTGTCGAAACAATAGGCCCGGCAGAGGTTACCATAATAACACCGGTAACCGCCGCAGCCTCTGTTGACTCCTCATCGACCGCAAAAGTTGCAGCCTGTATTATGCTACCCAGGTGCAACGGCTCATCTGACAAGTTTGAAAAGTCTGCCGAAGGTAGGAATGCGCCATTAATTCCAAGAGCCTGCATCACCTCGTTGAGCTGTTTGTTGACCTCAATCTTAAACTTCGGCATCTTAAGTTGTAACTTCATCAGGCTTCCGCCGGCATCCACCTCGTCCCAATTTGTTGTAGCAAACTCTTTAATGCAATCGTCTAAGCTTACATCCTTGGCAGGCAGAATGAACTGGGAATAAAATGCCCCATTGCCATAGGGAAGTTCCGCCAATGTAAAATATTTGCCCTCATAGTACTTATAATCGCCTGTGGCATTCATCATCTCGACCGTGCTTTGAGTTCCATCGGCATTGTGAAACGTTTCCTTTGCCGTCAACTTGCGGTCGAATGGAGATGACCACATACCCTTGAAATAAAGTGCATTGAGCAACATCATACGTGTCTCAGGCCCTATATCACCTGGGTTTAAAAGGTCGTCTATTAACTCGTTGGTCTTGTCAGCACACCATTTGTTGATTACAGGCACTGCAGTAGCCGCGCTATTTTGCATCAGGTCCGCCGCATAGTTCGTCTGCAAAGTCTGCTTATACGTGTCGAAAGGTTTGAAGGTGGGGTTCATCCACATCATGTTGGCAATTTTAACCTGTGCTGTCTTGTCCATAAAGCCAAGTCGTTCCATCATACTTTGGTGTAAGGCATTCGCGTCACTCATCGACATTTGCCCTATCCCCAAAGCGTTTAAAATTTCTACTTGGGTATTGCCAGCTGCGCCATTGGCAAGCATTGACAGGGCATACGATGCACTAAGCGGCGAAATCACATATTGCGTGAGCTTCGACTCATGCTCATTGTACGCATCGAATAGCCTATAGGCAAAGCTGTTGCCTTGGGTAACAATCTGTGCCTCGCTCGTTGATATTTGTATTGGCACATATGGATTGTTAAGTTTTTTTTGATCAGTTCCATCGTCGTTATTACATGCAGCAAATGCGATAGCCAAAAGCAAGCAAGAAAATAAGTGTTTCATAAAGCTATTTTTACTGGTGATCATTACAACTTTTCAGCCCTTAAATGCAAATAAACGGTAATCTTGCCAGGGACTTCCAATATTTCAAAATGCGTCTTCTCTATCTCAATACCGCCTCCAAACTTCAAATTATAAATAGGAAACGTACCATTTGTCTCATTTGTCAACCAAAAATGGGAAATCCCTTAGAATGGAGTTTCCAGGGATGGCATACCAAACGGGTCATTGTCATCTTGGTTGAGGCGAGACGAAATGATCTCTCCGCCACCAAAATCAGAGGGCAACGGTGCCAACATAGCATCTTCCGGATTGGCAAATCTTGTGTATTGTCCTTGGAAGGCAAGCAACACATCGCCTGTCGCACCCTTACGATGCTTAGCTATAATAATCTGTGCTTTACCTCTCAAGTCATTGCCCTTTTCGTCCTCATAAAGGTGATAATACTCGGGACGATGAACAAAGAGCACCATATCGGCATCCTGCTCGATGGCTCCGGACTCACGAAGGTCACTCAATTGAGGACGCTTGCCCTCTGCCTTGTCTCTTGTCTCAACACTTCGATTCAACTGTGAGAGAGCGATAATAGGGATATCTAATTCCTTGGCTAAACCCTTCAATGAACGTGAGATGGTTGAAACCTCCTCCTGACGGTTTTGGAAACGCGAACCGCTGGCATTCATGAGCTGCATATAGTCAATCATGATTACCTTCACATCCTTTTCCCTTACAAGTCTGCGCGCCTTCGTGCGAAGCTCAAAGATAGACATGCCAGGAGTATCATCAATATAGATTGGTGCACCGGTAAGCTTGGCAAGGTTCTTGTCCAAACGCTCCCATTCATCGCGGGCGAGCTGTCCATTCATGATCTTCTTACCCTCGATCTCGCACACATTGGATATAAGGCGGTCCACAAGCTGCACATTATTCATCTCAAGAGAGAAAAAAGCAACAGGGTTACGATAATCAACGGCAATATTTTTGGCAATCGAAAGTGCAAAAGAAGTTTTACCCATGGCAGGTCGTCCAGCAATGATGACAAGGTCACTCTTCTGCCATCCTGAAGTTATATCATCAAGTTTGGTAAAACCAGAGGGAATACCTGTCAATCCACTTGAGTTGGCCGAGGCCTTTTGAAGGATATCCACAGCCTGTCGAATCACTGGGTCGATCTGTGTGTAATCCTGTCGCATGTTCTTCTGTGACAACTCGAAAAGGCTTCCTTCAGCCTCTTGCATCAAGTCATCCACATCAACCGTAGCATCAAAAGCCTTTGTCTCCACCACACTGGCAAAGGATATGAGCTCACGAGCCATGAACTTTTGTTGCAGAATCTTAGCGTGATACTCGATGTGAGCCGATGAGGCTACATGGGCGGCAAGGTCCACTACGTAAGGCGCACCACCAACATCCTCAAGCGTTCCCTCCTTTTGCAACTCATTGGTCACCGTCATGATGTCCACAGGCATCTCGTTCATGTTGAGCGCCTGGACAGCATTGTATATCTTTTGGTGGTTTGGTTCGTAGAACGTCTCAGGTCTAAGGATTTCCGACACGACAGAAAAAGCATCTTTATCGATCATCAATGCGCCTAGCACGACCTTTTCCACATCCACAGCCTGAGGCTGTAAATGTGCATACATTGGGTCTATAGGCGTTGGCTTTTTACGGACGTTCTGACCTGATTTGGTAGTTTTAGTTGACTCTGCCATGATATTTCATTTGAATAAGCAAATGTACGAAAAATCCATCAAAGTTGGTTTCAATCCATAAAAAATCATTACTAAGATTTCATACGCTATTAAATTTCCGTATTTTTGCATTATAAAACCACCACGAAATGATAAATTTTCCTTGCGCTAAAATCAACCTCGGGTTAACCATCACTGCCAAGCGCAGCGATGGTTACCATGATTTGGAAACTGTGTTCTACCCTATTCCACTGACCGATGCCTTGGAAATACAATTAGCAGAGTCCAATTCCACCTCAACTAATCCTTGTGATATCACGGTGACAGGCATTCCAGTAGCAGGCAATGAACAAGACAACCTCGTGGTAAAAGCGTACAATCTGCTGGCGGCTGATTATGAGTTGCCTCATATTCAGGTTCACCTAACCAAGCGCATACCATCACAAGCAGGTCTCGGAGGTGGGTCCTCAGATTGTGCCTTCATGATTCGGCTGCTTAACAAACAGTTTCAACTTGACATTAGTACTGTCAAGATGGAACAGTATGCCGCTCAGCTAGGATCTGACTGTGCCTTCTTTATCAACGCCAAACCAGCCTTTGCCACTGGACGTGGTGAACTTCTTGAACCGATTTCAGAAGGTCTACAGCAGCTTGATGGCTACTATATTGCCATCGTAAAACCTAATATTGACGTATCAACAGGCAAGGCCTTTGCGCAAATCACATGTATACGCCCTTCAAAAAGTTGTTTAGATATAGTTAAACAGCCAATAGAAACATGGGCCAAGGAACTCATCAATGACTTCGAACAACCCATTTTTGCAGCTCATTCTAAACTTGAAGAAATTAAGGTAAAGCTCTATCAACGAGGTGCTATCTATGCAGCTATGAGTGGAAGTGGGAGTGCTCTCTTTGGTCTTTTTGCGGAAGAACCTATAGAACTATCAGCCAATTTTGCTGATTGCTTCACCTTTGTGGCTCCCTTGAAGTAACTATTGGGCTATGATTCAATTTGAATTACAAAAGGATTTGAGATCAGACTGAAGCGAAAAAGAATACTTACGAAATCACTCATTAAAGTCAACATACTCGCCCTCGTTGTCAGCAAAGATCTTTTGGTTGGCTTTTTCTGGATCGCGAGTGTCGATAAGGATATCGCCAGAGTCCGTTTTTGTATGACGATTTCGACCACCGCGATGCTTTGATGAAGTGCTGTTTTTTTGCTTTTCAGGGTCTTGTTGTTTCCTAAATAGCGAGAAGACTTGGTCGAGCCCTGAACGATAATACAGGTTACGCAACGTCAAGACGGCTAAGACAATGCCGAAAAGAAAGATGAAAAGCAAAAAAAGGAGAAACGAAGTAAACATAGGATACCTCCTTATTATGACTCAGCGCTCAGAACTTGATGCCGTTTCTGATAGAGATCCACACCCACTGAAAGAATAACATACCATGCGATGATCGCTGCAAAAGCAGACCAACGTAAGAAAATGAGCATGGGTATGCAGGTCAAAAGAAATATATACTTCACTTCATTGCCTTTCCAACCCCAGTGTTTGAACTTCAATGCAAACATTGGAATCTCTGAAACCAGAAGGTAACTACTTACAAAAATCATTGCGATAATCAAGAGAGTTCCAGTAGAAGATTGCTCCAACCATGGGCCTAAACCGATGATCAATGAGCCCCAAAATAAGGCATTGGCAGGTGTTGGTAGTCCAATGAAACCCATAGACTGACGTTCATCAAGGTTAAACTTAGCCAAACGAAGTGCTGAAAAAGCAGCCATGACAAAAGCGATGAATGCTACATAGTCACTCACTGGTTGAAGGAAAGAAGGGTAATCCATCACAAGAAGTTGTGAAAAGATGATGGTTGATGGTGCCACACCAAAGGTAACATCATCTGCCAAAGAATCCAACTCTTTACCTATAGGTGATGCTACATGAAGAATTCGTGCCGACATACCATCGAAAAAATCGAAAACGGCACCAATAATGATCCACATCAGTGCCAGCTTAGGCTCGTGGAAAAACGCAAAACAAGTAGCTACGCAACCAGAAATGAGGTTGCAGCATGTGATGGTATTTGGAATATATTTTTTGAAACTCATTTCAATTTGGCGATAATAGTCTGGTCGCCGACGGTCTTCTGACCCATATTTACAAGTATTTCGGTGCCCAATGGCAAGAAAACATCAACGCGAGAACCGAGCTTGATGAACCCAAGATGCTCGTCAATATAACAATCTTCACCTTCCTTTGCATAGGTCACGATGCGACGTGCCATAGCTCCGGCTATCTGACGGCAAAGAATATCCACGCCATCATCAGTAGTAATCATGGTATCAGCACGCTCATTCTCTTCACTGGCTTTGGGCAACCATGCCTTGTGATAGTTACCATTGTGATGATGAACAAACTTGATAGAACCGTCCACTGGAAACCAGTTGGCATGCACATTGAACAGACTCATGAAAATACTGACCATGATACGACGATCATGAAAGTAGGTGTTCTCTTCAACCTCCTCAATAACAACAATCTTACCGTCTGCAGGTGCCACAACTATCTTGCTAGTATCGTCTGCTTTTAGATAACGAATAGGACACTGATAGAAGTTTACAACAATCGCATAACATATACCAAAAATGCTAACAAATGCCCAGAATGGCCATTTGGTATCAAGCAGATACCATAGACAAGCAGCTATGGCGATGATAAAAATGAGACCGTAAAGCAATGTGTCGGTGCCCTCACGGTGTATGCGGATATGTTTTAGTCTTTTGATTCTCTTACCCATATAATTTAATGGTGTGCACAGTTGATTGCAAAGGTAAAGCATTTTGGCGAAACCGCAAACTTTTTTCTAGTCTTCTTTTGGCCATTCGGCAAATTCCAAGTAACTTTGAACCTACTTATAAACACAGCATGAAAGATTTTGTACATTTACATGTTCACACCCATTATTCAGTGCTTGACGGACAGTCGAAGGTAAAATACTTGGTCGATAAGGCCGTCAAGGATGGGATGAAGGGTATGGCAATCACAGATCATGGTGTCATGTACGGTATCAAGGAATTTGCTGATTATTGTGCCAAAATAAACAAGTCACGTAAGAAAAATGGCGAAGAACTTTTCAAACCGATATTCGGTTGTGAAATGTACGTGGCTAAACATCACAAGGAAGACAAAGATAAGGATGAAGGTGATAATACTCGTTATCACCTCATCGTATTGGCAAAGAACTATCAAGGTTACAAGAATCTCATCAAATTGGTGAGCCGTTCGTGGACTGATGGTTATTATTATAAGCCACGTACTGACCGATTCGATTTGGAACAATACCGTGAAGGCCTCATCGTCAGCTCTGCTTGTATTGGCGGCGAAGTACCTTCCAAAGTGTTGAAAGGTGATATCGCCGGTGCCAGAGAGGCAGTGGAATGGTATCATCGCATATTTGGCGACGATTATTACTTGGAGATTCAGAGACACGAAGTAACCGACCCGAGTCTTCGCGCCAACCGAGAGACATTCGAATTGGAGCAACAAGCCAACAAGGTACTTATGGATTTTGCCCAAGAGTATGGCATCAAGGTCATCTGCACCAACGACTGTCACTTCGAAGATCAAGACACAGCGGAAGCCCACGACCACCTACTCTGTCTCTCGACGGGCAAGGATCTCGATGATCCTAACCGCATGGTGTACACCAAACAGGAATGGTTCAAGACACGTCAGGAGATGAGCGATATCTTTGAAGATGTTCCAGAGGTGCTCGATAATACCATAGACATATTAAATAAGGTTGAGATTTATGATATCGACCACGGCCCTATCATGCCGAATTTCCCCATACCTGAAGATTTCGGAACAGAGGAAAAATGGCGTGAGAAATATTCCGAAGAGGATCTATTCAAGGAGTTCACAACGGATGAAAACGGTGAGAATCCTCTGTCAGGGAAGGAGGCTCAGGAGGTCATCGAACGACTAGGGGGCTACGATAAGATATATCGTATCAAGTTTGAAGCCGACTATTTGGCCAAACTTGCTTATGACGGAGCAAAACGTTGCTACAGCGACCCGGTGCCAGACAACGTAAAAGAGCACATCAACTTTGAAATCCATGTCATGAAGACGATGGGCTTTCCAGGCTACTTCCTCATCGTGCAAGACTTCATCAATGCTGCCCGAAACGATCTCAGCGTGTGGGTGGGGCCAGGACGTGGCTCTGCTGCCGGTTCCGTTGTTGCCTATTGCTTAGGCATCACACGCATAGACCCCTTGAAATATGACCTTCTGTTTGAGCGCTTCTTAAATCCTGACCGTGTCAACCTGCCTGATATCGATACCGACTTCGATGACGATGGACGTGGCAAGGTGCTACATTGGGTGATGGATAAATATGGTGTTGAAAACTGTGCGCATATCATTACTTACAGTAGCATGGCCACCAAGAACTCCATTGCTGATGTGGCTCGTGTGGAACGTCTGCCCTTGGAGAGAGCCAATGCACTGAAGAAAGCTATCCCCGACCCTCTTCCAGATGGCAAGGACATGAACCTTATCAATGCCATTGCCTATACACCGGAGTTGCGTGAAGCCGAGGCTTCAACGGATCCACGCGAGCGCAACACCATCAAATATGCCAAACAGTTAGAGGGAACCATACGCGGGACAGGTATCCATGCATGTGGATTCATTATCAGTCGTGACCCTATCAGCGACTGGGTACCTATCGGAACTGCAGCCGATCCTGACTTTCCAAACGAGCGTTGCACCTTAACGCAATATGATGGGCATGTCATCGAGTCCACCGGACTTATCAAAATGGACTTCCTTGGACTCAAGACGCTATCAGAGTTGAAGGAGGCTTGCAAGGTCATAAAGAAAACCAAGAGAGTAGAAATAGACATAGATCATATTCCACTCGATGACGAGTTGACCTATAAGCTTTATCAGGAAGGGCGTACTATCGGTACCTTCCAGTTTGAGTCTCCTGGCATGCAGAAGTATCTTCGCGAACTTCACCCAACGGTTTTCGAGGACCTTATTGCCATGAATGCGCTCTATCGGCCAGGTCCTATGGACTATATCCCCGACTTCATCAAGCGTAAAAACGATCCATCCTTAGTAACCTACGACATCCCTTGTATGGAGAAATACCTGAAAGGGACATATGGAATCACGGTCTATCAGGAACAAGTGATGCTCCTGTCACGTCTTCTTGCCAGCTTTACTCGTGGCGAAAGCGATGCCCTGCGTAAGGCCATGGGTAAGAAGAAGAAGGAGATCGTCGATGCCATGAAGCCGAAATTCATCAAGCAGGGCACTGAGAACGGTTATGATCCGCAGGTACTTGAGAAGATATGGAGTGACTGGGAGAAGTTTGCTTCATACGCTTTCAATAAGTCACATGCCACCTGCTACTCGTGGATTGCTTACCAAACAGCCTATCTCAAGGCACACTACCCTGCTGAATTCATGGCTGCCTTGATGACTAGAAGGTTCTCCGACATCAGTCAGATTACAAAGTTGATGGAGGAAAGTAAGGCCATGAACATTCCCACTCTTGGTCCTGATGTGAATGAGAGCTTCGTGGAGTTCGGTGTAAATCATAAAGGCGAGATTCGCTTTGGTCTTTCTGCCATCAAGGGTATGGGGTCTGGCGCAGCTGAAGCCATTATAATTGAGCGAGACAAAAACGGTCCATACAAGAGCATTTACGACTTTGTGGAACGTGTTAGCCTGCGTGACGTGAACCGCAAAGCTATGGAGAGCTTAGCACTAAGTGGCGGTTTCGACTGTTTTGCATTCATGCGTGAACAGTATTTGGCTGCCAATAAGAAGGGAGAAATATTCCTTGACAACCTTGTAAGGTTCGGTCAGCAATACCAGCAAGATAAGATTGAGGCAGCTCATTCGCTTTTTGGTGACATGATGTCCGACATTGCAATCTCTATGCCCCCGGCACCAGTTGCTGAACCATGGAGCAGTATAGAAAAGCTTGGTAAAGAGAAAGAGCTCGTCGGTATATATATATCCGCTCACCCACTCGATGACTATTCGCTTATTCTTAATAATCTTTGCAACACTACTTGCTCCGAAGTGGGCAGCCGCGATAACTATGATGCGCTCTCTGTAAAGCAAGAACTCACGTTTGGTGGCATCGTCACCAAAGTGAATCAACGCTTCAACAAACGTGGAGAACCTTTTGGTATCGTGACAATTGAAGATTTCAACGGTCCGGGAGAGATTGCGCTTTTCGGCGAGGAATGGGGTCGATGGAACGGTCGACTTACCGAGGGTTGTTCAGTCTTCATTACGGCAAAGTGTTTCAAACGCTTCCCAACAAGCAAAAACCACTCATTGGTCATCAATAATATCGAGTATCTTCAAACGGTGAAAAGTGACCGCATCGAGAGCTTTACTATTAACGTCAAAAGCAAAACAATTGACGATGCAGTGGTGAACGATATCTTATCCATGATCGTTGATAGCCCAGGTAAAACCCAGTTATACTTTAATATCAAGGACGAAGAGAACAACTCAAACATTCTCTTGCACGCACGAAGTGGTGGAATTGAAGTGAAACGACAGTTGGTTCAATATGTCGAAGAAAACGAAGACATGAGTTACAAACTCAATTAATTCAGGATATCAAATAGAATAATATAATAAACAAGGAATATGCAAATCAAAATTGATTCATTGGAGACAATCCGTGATGCCGCTAAAGAGTTCGTAGAACAACTTGGTGACCACACTGTCTTTGCGTTTTATGGCAAGATGGGGGCTGGAAAGACAACCTTTATCAAGGCAATCTGTGAGGAATTGGGCGTGGAAGATGTTATCACATCGCCCACTTTTGCTATCGTCAACGAGTACCGCTCGGCCATAAACGATGAACTGATCTACCACTTCGACTTCTACAGAATCAAGAAATTGGAGGAGGTTTACGATATGGGTTATGAGGATTACTTCTATAGCGGCGCACTATGCTTTCTCGAATGGCCAGAGCTCATTGAAGAGATTCTACCAGGCGAAACCGTCAAAGTTTCCATCACTGTAAATGATGATGGGGGCCGCACAGTTGAGTTCTAAGTTTTAGGACTTATTGTTTGTCTGATAAGAAGTAATTGCTTAATTTTGCAGTAGATATAAAAAAATAAAACAAAAATTAAAAATGGAAGTTGAAATTACAGCAGATAACTTTGAAAGTTATAAGAATGGAGAGCTGCCTTTAGTCATGGACCTTTGGGCAACATGGTGTGGTCCTTGCCGCATGGTAAGTCCAATTATGAGCGAACTGGCCAAGGAATACGATGGAAAACTCATTGTTGGCAAGTGCAACGTAGAGGAGAACAATGACATCGCCATGGAATTTGGCGTGCGCAACATCCCCACTGTTCTCTTCTTCAAAGGTGGTCAGCTTGTCGATAAGTTTGTCGGTGCAGCCTCCAAGGACAAGTTCCAGGAGAAGTTCGAAGCTCTAGTTAAGTAAACTAGCCAATACTTATGATTAGTCGGGTAAAACCCAGAGGCTAGTCTAACATATAATATTAAATCCCCGTAGCAAAACCACTGCTACGGGGATTTCTATTATCGCTTTCTTGCCCTCATGGTGATAAGTGGGATAAGCATCTCTTCCATAGAGATACCACCATGTTGGAAAGTATCCTTGTAATAGGATACGTAGTAATTGTAGTTGTTTGGATAAGCGAAGAAACTGTCGCCAGTAGCGAAAACATAACTTGTGCTCACATTGGGTGATGGCAGTTGTGCTTTGTTTGGTTCCTTTATGACAAACACATCCTTTGCATTGTAATTCAGATTCTTACCTAGTTTGTAGCGCAAGTTAGTATTTGTGTTGCGGTCCCCTACAATTTTGACAGGCTTAGAAACGCGAATTGACCCATGGTCTGTGGTGACAACGATGCGATAATCGCTTTGTGCCAAACGACGGAACAGGTCTGCCATGACAGAGTGTCTAAACCAACTGAGCGTGATACTACGATAAGCGCTCTCGTTATTGGCTAATTCTCGCACCATCTTCGATTCAGTTCTAGCATGTGACAGCATATCAATGAAATTGATAACCACAACGTTTAGATCATTGTTTTTCAGCTCATTGTATTGCTGAAGTAAACGCTCGGCTGCTACAGAATCATTGATTTTGTGATAGCTGAACTTATCATGGCGACGATAACGCTCAATCTGCGTTTGGATGAGTGGAGCCTCATTAAGATTCTTTCCCTCCTCTTTATCTTCATCTACCCATAGTTCAGGAAACATATCCGCAATCTTGTTGGGCATTAATCCACTGAATATCGCATTGCGAGCATATTGTGTTGCCGTGGGCAATATACCCATATACATATCTTCTTCGATATCAAACTGGTCGCCGATTTCGCTAGCAAGCACTTTCCATTGATCCCAGCGGAAATTGTCTATCACTATTAGGAACACCTTCTCTCCATTGTTAATGGCAGGGAATATGCGCTCCTTGAAGAGTTCTGTGCTGACTAATGGATGTGTCTCGTCGTGCTTATTTGCCAAAGTCGTAGCCAAGTTCATCCAGTCCATATAATTGTTCCGAATGTATTTGTAGAATCCATTGTTGGCCTCTTCCTTCTGCATGGTAAGCATTTCGGTCATCTGACTGTCTGTGGAACTCAACTCCAATTCCCAATGAACCAACCGTTTGTAAACATCCATCCAATCTTTATAGTCCTTGCAATCACTTATTTGCATGGCTATCTGTTGGTATTCTTGTTGATAACCACTCTGTGTTACCTCCGTCTCAATTTCCTTTCGGTGAACGTTTTTCTTTATCGCCAAAAGAATTTGGTTGGGATTTACTGGCTTGATAAGGTAGTCGGCTATCTTTGATCCAATAGCTTGGTCCATGATATTCTCCTCTTCGCTCTTGGTAACCATGACGATGGGAGTCTGGGGTTGTATATCCTTGATACGTTGCAAGGTCTCCAATCCAGTCAGACCAGGCATCATCTCGTCGAGCAAGATGATGTCATAAGTGTGCTGGCGACAAAGGTCAATGGCATCCGACCCATTGCTCACAGTGGTTACCTCGTATCCCTTCTTCTGTAAAAAAATGATGTAGGCCTTGAGAAGTTCTATCTCGTCGTCTACCCAAAGAATATCTCCGTTACTCATAATTAGAATCCGTCAAAGTCATAATATTCATCTTCCAGATCGTAGGTTTCCTTCTTGGGTTGAGTCTTGTCTGGAGTGCTGTCTTGTTTTTTGGTTGTCGTTTCAGTCGGCTGAGTTGGCTTCGTCGAAGTCGGAACAGGCTGCTGACTCTTGCTTGCACGCTTTTCTGCGGCCTTTGCTGTTTCCAATGTCTCAGGTGCAGGGTTGTCATCATCGAAAATAATGGTAGCTCCATTACTCAATGTTGGCATTTGTTGCTTCACAGCTGGCGTCTGTGTGGCCTTAGGCTTTGTTGTTGTGGCAGACGGAGTAGATGTCGGCAGTGGCTTCGCAGTTGTCGTTTGCACCGGTGAAGACATTGGGGTGGTCTTGATAGGTTGGGTATCAACTGGTATCACAACAGGGTTGTCATTCTTGGTTGTTGGCACTTCTATCGGCACAACAGTCGTTCCTAAAGGAGCAGTTTGTTTTTGCTCCACTGGAATAGTGGTAGTGCCAATGGGCTGCTTGTTGCTTTGTGGCACAGTCGTTTCTGTTGTTGGTATCACCGTCTCCCGAGGCACAGTTGGTTCTTCAGGAGCAACAACAATGCCATTAAGGAAGTTATCTATTTGCGTTTCGGTCGTAGGCGTCTCTGGCTCAACCATTGGTTGGGTGGTCACTTCAGTCGGTTCGGTAAGCAGATGGAACGTTGATATTTCCAAGGGGGCAAAGTGTTGGTCATAGAACTTGCTGTATTCCTCATAACTGAAGTTTGTGCCAAGAAGAGGAAGGTTCTCCTCGCTGATGAGAATCGGTCTGGCTTTGCCCATTTGGTTGACCACATTCTCCTGCTGAAGAAGTTGATGTGCATATTGCAAAGCTTCATCATAATTAAGAAAACCAGCGACCTTCATTCTATTAAGACCCTCAACTTCCTCTATGGCAATATCGAAGTTACGTACCAAGTAACTCGTAAAGTTGTATCGAGCCAATTGATAAAGTAATTTATTTTGATCCACAGAGTCAGGTGGATAGACCATAAGGAATACGAAATTTGTATTACGCTCATTGCTCAACTGCTTGGCTTGAATGGAATCACTGTCACTGAGCACAACACTTCGCCTACTCCACACATCACCAAGATCGAACTTCCCACCATGCAGTCGACGTCCTTCCTTTACGCCATTAACTATCATACCGGCCATCTCTGCCAATCCGCTTTGTGGAAATTCCTCCACAATGGTGCGCATGTCTGCCAGGCATCCTTCTACGTCACCACTATTCAGCTTACCCAATCCGTCAATAAACAAGAACTTGTCGCGATTGGCTCCAAGAGGGAATCTCTGTTCTGAGATACGAGCATTACTGCGTACTTCTTGCAACTTATCTGCTTTAAAGGCATTGTAAGTGGCTGCATAAAGTGAATCTTCGAGATGCACTCCTATCTTGGCATTTTGAGCGAAGTACGGATCTGTGAGTATTTTGGTCCACTCACTATCAGGAAATTTACTGCTCAATTGATTTAGATAGTCCTGTGCCCTCTGTGTGTCTCCCTTGCGAGAAAAGAGTAAGAAGAGGTGATAATACGCCTTGTCCATTTGCTCATACAATGGATAACTGTCGACGAGTCTTACTAACGCCTTCTCACTTAGAGATAGATTATCTAGTTTATCCTTGAAAATCACGCCACTGTTGTATAATCCATCCATGATCAACAGGTTGCTTGCGTCAACCTGTTCGGATGTAAACGGAATCTGAGATAAGTAGAATTCTCGATTGTGAGGATCATTCTTTGCGGTGTCGTTCTTCTGTTCAAGGGAGTCTTTAGCGATTGTAGCTTGCACCATTGAGTCGCGCTGAGCATCAGTGAGATTGGCAAAGTCATCCGTACCACCCACACCAGCAACCACCGTGGTGTTGTTGCGTTGCCAGTTATCCACATTTCCGCGCTTACCCCAAAGCTGTTGGAATTGCTGCTTCCCTTGTTGCACAGCCATAGGATTGTAGAAGTACCAAGCCCCGTTCTGTTGTCCTGGTCTTGGCACAGTGGGCTGCACAGGTCGGTTGGTATTGCCAATAGCACCGTTGCGCTGCATCACTTGCTGAGCATTTTCCTCTGCTAGACGATTACGCTCCTCCTTTTCCTTCTTCTTTAGCGCAGCTATCACGCGGTCGATGGAAGCGTTGCGGTCGCTCTCGCTCATCTTAGCCAACTGTTGAAGCGAATCCTGCAAGTGCACGGTCTCGGTGTAAGGCACCAACTCATCAAGCACTTTCGATCTGTTAGACAGCTGTTCATAGTCCTTACGCTCCTTGTCGAGAAGACCTATCGCCTCACCATAACAGCGCTGAGCATCACTGAATTTCTCCTTTGCCCAATAGAGGTCACCTAACCTTAGCAAAAGAACACCTTTCTCAATACCACTACGCTTAGCCTTCTTGTTACCTGTCTCGTAATTGGAAATAGCTTGTGCGGTGTCACGTTGAGCAAGATAAATATTGCCAATAGCATAATAGACTTGATCAAGATAGTCCTTGTTCTTATCCGATCGAGCCATGGCTTTCAGCTTCGAAACAGCCTTTTTCGACTGTCCTGTCATTACTTCGGTCTGGGCGATGCGTGCATTAAATTCCAATTCATAAGGTGGATTTTGGCCGATTACCTTTTGGTAGGCTTTATATGCCTCTGCCTTATGTCCGAGCGAAGCCTCCAACTGGCCAAGGAGGAAATTCTCTCTGGCGCGCTGTTTGCTTCTCATCTCATGCTTGATTACTTGCTTTAAGTATGGAATTGCACGCTCATAGTCCTTAGAATGGATGTAATAGTCTGCCATAGTGTAATCCCATTCCTTCTTGGCACGCCAGTGAATGGAGTCACGCTGCATGTTGCGCATCACATCCTCGGCATCATACAGAAAGTCATTCTCAACATAGCTTTTGGCCAACCACGCTCTGGCACGACCGTAAATAGCTGGTTGCGTAGCATAGAGCCGACTCATGTAATTGAATGTCGAGATGGCCCCATCAAAGTCGCCTTGGTAAAATTGCGACCTTCCCATGAGCATCCATGCCTTCCATAGAAAAGGATTATATTCCTTTCGGCCAAGCCATTCAATATCTTTCTCGGTCTTACTGCGCCGGCTGTTCCACTCGGGACGTCGCTTGATACTATGTAACTTGATGGCTTTCTCAGCCTTCTCTATGGCTTTATCAAAGTTAGCTTTGCCAAGAGTACGGTAAGTTTTGTTACCAACTGTGTAGAGAGGGATGATTTCTGTGTAATTATCTCGATTGCCATTCTCCTTTTCCAAAGATCCGTCGATGTAAGCTACGGAACCATTGTAGTAGGTATTGTAACGGGCATTAAATGAATGCCACCACCGAGAACTTGCGTTATTCTTCTCGGTGGAACAGCTCGCCATGAGTAGTGTAAGACACACTATGGTGATGAAAGCAATGTGCAATCTATTTCTCAACGATATAATAACCCTGTTTTGCCATAATTATTGCAGAGGTACAAGGGTTTTAGGGCTTACAGATGTTTAGATATAGCAAAAAGGTTAGAGCATTTAGATGGCCACAATATTCTGTCTTTACCAAAATCATTCTGCCAGTGTGACGAATTCGTCCTTGATACCATCAGGCATATTGATGCCACGAAGAATGAGGCTACGGTTCCAAGCCTTCACCTCGTCACGTCGTAAAGTCTCAAGCACCTCTGCAAACTGCTGTGTCTCTTCTTCGGTATAGGAATCTGATGGACGACCGACATACCTATCCAACTCCTCATCCTCAAAGTATTCTACAGGCTTTGTCGCTGCTTCCATTAAGCATTCCTGCTCACAGAGAGAAGAAGAAGAGGAACAAGTTGCACATTCGCCTGAAAGTGCTTCCATAATGGGAGACTCACCGTGTCGCCGCTGAGAAACATACCCCAACAAAGCGGCAAACAAACCAAGGGCTATGAGTAAAAATATCAGATATAGCATATTAGACAATATTTCATTATATTACAGCATGTGATTCAATTTGATTCACAGCATGATTCAATTTGTTTCACAGAGTAATTCAATTTGATTCACAATCCTAATGTTTGCCTTTTAATCCATCTGTCGTATTCTCCAGGCAGAGGTGCTCGATGCAACAGTAAAGCCAGCAAGCTGCAAATCATCCCAGAATCGAGGATAGGACTTTGTAACAACTTCGGGATTCTTGATGCGAATTTCCGGAAATAGAATTGCCAAAGGTGCGAAAGCCATGGCCATGCGATGGTCTTCGTAGGTTTCTATTGGGTCAAATGATGGCTCGCATCGTTTACCCTCCCATAGCAAATCGGAATCACCGACACTGTCTATGACAAAGCCTACCTTAAGCAACTCGGTCTTAAGAGCTTCTATTCTATCTGTCTCTTTGATGCGAAGACTGGAAAGACCAGTGAAATGGAAATTGACTCCAAGTGCGCAACAGGTAACAACCACAGTCTGAGCAAGATCGGGACAATTGATGAAGTCGAAGTCCAACCGTTGCACATGCCCAATGCGCGAGGTAAGACTTACGGTCGTTGGCATTCCGACGACAGCTTTTACAAAGTTAGTCTTGATGCCAAGCAAGGAGAAAATAAACTTTACAATGGAGTCGCCCTGTTGAGAACCATCACTCAGTCCATAAAGTTTCACAGATGCTTCACGGCCACTATACAGTGCCATTATCTCATACCAATAACTCGCGGCACTCCAATCATTTTCGATAATGAATGGATTTTCCACAAATTGCTTTGGCTTTACGGTGATGGTATCCACACTGGTCCATGCTACGTCAGCACCGAACCGCTTCATCAATGATAACGTTAGATCGATATATGGTCTAGAGACAACATTGCCCGTAAGATGTATTTCCAGCCCATTGACCATAGTAGGTCCCACCATCAGAAGAGCTGAGATGAACTGAGAACTGACATTTCCCGGAATGTCTAACCGTCCACCGGTAAGCTTTTGACCACGGATGCGCAAGGGAGGAAATCCCTCTTGACCGACATATTCGATGTCAGCGCCAAGATTTATCAAGGCATCTACGAGCACGCCAATGGGCCGATGCTTCATGCGCTCTGTACCTGTTATCACATGTTCGCCATCGATGGTTGCAAGATAAGCAGTCATAAACCGCATGGCCGTTCCTGCAGCCTTGATGTCAATGGTATCTGGCCGATGCTTCAAGGCATTGATTATTACCTCTGTATCATCACTGTTAGACAAATTATCCGGGAGGATATTACCACCAGAAAGGGCGTGTAAGATGAGCGCACGATTGCTGATGCTCTTTGATGACGGCAGTGCTATAGTAGCTGAAAGTGTTTGGGGTGCCGTGATTTTATATATCATGGAGATATTGTTACGAATTATCTGAAGAATCGTGGACTGGTATAAATCTTATTAGACGGCTCGATGGTGACACCAGAACGAGTGTTGGCGCCATTGAGCTTAGGGCCTGGAATTAACGGACTGTAATATAAGACGTGGCGAATTCTATCCTTCTGGTCAGGGGATATCTTATAGCCAAGAGAAAAAGCATAGTCCATGATGTTTGCACTATAGAACACTGTGGCATCGCAAGCGTAACGCTTGAGCATATAATCAAGGTTGTAGCTTGTGGATGGTGTGCTTGCAAAATAGGAGTCCAAATAGTTATTATACTCTGCTCGATTGTAAGACGGCGTGTCTTTGCAAAAGTCTGTGTCACCACAAGAGTCCAAGGGAGCATAAGAATCAGCCGAAGTGGTCTCATCAAGTCGCTCCGTAAACATGTGGAAGAGTCCAAGATAGTGGCCTAACTCATGCGCCATGGTGACCGCTATATCAGTAGTAGTCAGATAGGTTGCCTGATGATTAACATTGGTATATCGATCGGACTGATAATAGCCGCCGCCGTCTCGCTGCCCCATGAATGTACTATTGATTGAAGAACAGCGCGGATAACGTAGTTGAGACTTTGAAACATACTTCGTATCAACGACATCTAATCCTTCCAACTCATGGTTTGCCTTTACGGTATATGGGGTATGCGACAAACCTAGTACCATGTTATTGCCAAAGTCTTTAAATGGATAGAGCATTACATTAATATATTCGTTGGGGTCCCAAACATATTTGGCATTATCAGCAGAGGACATGAACGTTGTCTCATCGATGGGGAAATCTCCAGTATAGTTGATATATTCCACACCTGGAGTGGATAACATTTTCCCACTCTCGTCTCGTTCTGCCAGCTCAAAAGTTAAATGAGTGTTGGCACTCTCACCATAGACGCCACCCTTATATATCTCGTTGACATACTGCAACAGACTCTTCAAACGTGAGGCTGGAACATATTGCGAAGCATCGTTTTGGTCCTTATAGAACACATGGAATATTACAGGCAAGTGATATTGATAATTACTATCAACAGTTTTTGTGGTTGCATCCTCATCCTGATCGTTAACTTGCTGCTGAGTTTGTGTATCTAAGCCATCGTTGCCACCACAACTAGCAAGAAGCGTCGCAACAAAGAGAAAAGTCAATAAAAGCCATTTGTACTTCATTATACTTGTGTATGAAGGTTAACCGCCAATCTCTTGGTCTCTTGGCAGCTAAATATTATGTATGGGCAAATTTACTAAATTAATGCTTAACCATGCTACCGAGGACCTATAAATAAAGTAAACGCGGCAAAAACTTCAATGAAAATTTGGAATATTCGTTCATATTGGGTACCTTTGCATTCACAAATACGGGATTTGGCGCAGTTGGTAGCGCACACGTCTGGGGGGCGCGAGGTCGCTGGTTCGAGTCCAGTAATCCCGACTTTGATAAGAGACTATTACTCAATGAGTTAATAGTTTCTTTTTTTATTGTCATATCGACCAGACCTGT
Organism: Prevotella sp. UBA5387; assembly: GCA_002407775.1. Taxonomy (GTDB): domain Bacteria; phylum Bacteroidota; class Bacteroidia; order Bacteroidales; family Bacteroidaceae; genus Prevotella. The sequence continues at coordinate 38,925 of DHOP01000056.1, read as the reverse complement.
TCTATTAAAAGCTGATTAGGTCGGTACAACTGGAAAGATCACTTCGTAAATCAATCTAAAATACAACAAAAGAAGAGATGATCGTTAGGTCATCTCTCCTCTATTTTAATTGTAATATTACAAGTAAGCTAGTTTATAGCTTTGATATAATACCTTTATCCGTGGTCTTGATAAAATCGACTATGTTACGGATTTCATTGCTATCAGGAACCTGTTCTTTGATTTGCAGCATGGAATCGAATGCACTATTCTGTCCATGAAATAGCAATCGATAGGCGTTAGCGACATGCTTCTGTATACGCTCTTCGATTTTTCTTGTTGACATCATTGTGGTATTGGGACCAGCATAAGCTATAGGATTGCCTCCTGCAATGATATAAGGAGGAACGTCTTTGGAGAATCGGGTACCAGCCTGAATCATGGCTAGATCGCCAACACGCGTCCCACCATTCTCTATAACCGAAGAAGAGAAAATCACTCCATTGCCAATCTCGCAACTTCCAGCTATCTTTGTACCGTAGCCAAAAACATTGCAATGACCAATATGAGTATCATGGCTGATATGAGATCCCTCCATTAAGAAGTTCTCATTGCCGACAATCGTCTTTCCCCCAACGTGAGTCGCACGATTGATGACCACGTTTTCACGAATGGTATTACCATCGCCAATGACTAGTTCTGTTTCATCACCCGTAAAGGAAAAATCTTGTGGCAACGCACCAAGCACTGTGCACTGGTAGATTTTATTGTTATTGCCCATACGAGTACCATTGAGCACACTCACAAAAGGATAGATGATACAATTGTCTCCTATCACCACGTCGTCCTCGATATAGACAAACGGATATATCTTACAGCCATCCCCAATCTTTGCTTTGGGGGAAACTTCTGCCTTTGGACTTATTTCACTTGACATAATAGATATTTCCCTATTTCTGAAGATTTGTGCACTCAGCTTATATTAATTGTGAGAGATCAAAACTTCAAAGAAGCCCAGTTTGCTTTAAGGGATTTTTTTCTGGTTATTCTGTTATCGTTATTCTTTGCGTTTAGGAACCATGCAAGTTCTCAGAGTTGACTTTCTCTTCCAGATAAGTGGAATAAGAAATGTTTGAACTCGTTAGTTTACTCCTCCGCCCAATGCTTGATAGAGGTTCACCACAGCTTGCATCTTATAGAAATCATCAGCAACTTGAGAAAGCTGCACATTGAGCAGGTTGCTCTCAGCGGTGATAACCTCAAGATAGGTACTGCCTGCCATATTAAGCAAAGCATGAGTATCAGTAACGTTCTTCTTCAATACCTCGATCTGCTTCTGTTCGATAGCACTCTTCTTTGCGGACGCATTGTAAAGAACTAAGGCATTGCTCACTTCACTTCCAGCGGTCAAAATACTGTTCTGCCAGTTGTTGTAAGCCTGCTTGTATTGGTCTTCAGCCACGCGAAGTCCTGCTACAAGCTGACCGTTCATGAAGATTGGCTGTGTCAATGAACCCACGGCGGAAAGCAGCCATTGACCTGGATTAACCAGTCCCTGACCATTACTGAATCCTCCCGTACCGCTAATGCTGATCGTAGGATAGAACTTACTACGGGCATACTGTATGTCATAGAAGCACGCTGCTAGAGCCATTTCGTTGGCATGAACATCTGCACGATTGCGTAGCAGTTGAACACCAACACCAGTAGAGAAGCTCTCAGGGAGACTTTGGCCAGCCAACTTACCACGAGATATGGTCTGAGATGGTTCGCCTAGTAACAAGCTTAGTGCGTTCTCTGCCTCACGAATCTGCCGATCGAGATCGGTCTTGCGGGTCAGAACCGAATAATAGTTCGACTCTGCAGCCTGAATTGCAGTGGAACGATAGCCCATACGACCTTCTTTCATAGCTGAAAGCTGTTGCCATGTCTGCTTGGTGAGCATCTCCATTTCACCAATCAACTCCATCTGACGATCGAGCATCAAAAGTGAATAATAAAGATTAGCCACACCTGATATAAGTTGTGTCTTCACGCTGACCTGATAGTCCTTCATCTGAAGGAGGGAAACCTGCTGACCGCGCTTGGCAGCAGTAAGACCTCCGAAGAGCGGAATATTCCAACTTGCAGTAACTGGCAGGCTATAACTCTGAGTTGTCGCATCATTGAAACGAGTGATGCTACCCTGTGGAGTGAACACAAACTGTGGCAAAAAAGCCAGTTTAGCCACCTTGAGCTGCTCCTCAGCCATCTGCACATTGAGTGCTGCATTAAGCAAGTTCGGATTATTGTCCAACGCCTTCTGAATGAGCGCCTGCAATTGTGGATCGATAAACACCTCTCGCCATGGCATGTTACCAAAACTCAAGGTATCACTTGCAGCAACCGTGTCGGTAAGTGAGACACTATCACGAAAAAGTCCTGAAGTGTTAACCGCTGGTCGCTCATATTTTCCATAGAGGCTCTTGCAGCCTGTCAATGACAGGGCTGCAAAGGCAACTATTAGCATATTTCTTATTCTCATAACTTATTCCTCTATCTGTTTCTGATTATTAGAGTTAGCCAACTCTATGGTGTGCGAGTACTGTTTTAACTCAGCGGCAGCCTCGGAATTCATCTCATCCTCAAAAACAAGAGGTGTGAACTTCTCCTGCAACCACTGGAAGAGTACAAACAACGCAGGTACGATGAATATTTGCACGAGTGTTCCAATCAACATACCACCCACAGCTGCGGCTCCTAATGTTTGATTACCATTCTTGCCTACACCTGATGCAAACATCAATGGCAACAGACCAACAATCATGGCCAATGACGTCATCAAGATAGGACGAAGTCGAGCTGCTGCACCAAGGATAGCTGCATACTTGATAGCCATACCCGTCCGTCTGCGCTCTAGGGCAAACTGCACAATAAGGATGGCGTTCTTGGCAAGCAATCCGATAAGCATAATCAACGAAATCTGCATATAGATATCATTGGAATGCCCAAAGAGGTTGGTGAACATGAACGCTCCTGCCAAACCGAACGGTATTGATAGAATAACCGATAACGGTAGCAGATAACTCTCGTATTGTGCACTCAGAATGAGATAAACGAATACAAAACAGAGAACGAATATGAGTGCGGTCGAGTTACTCGACTCTGCCTCCGATCGAGTCAGACCAGAATATTCATAGCCATAGCCCTTTGGTAAGGTCTGAGCTGCCACTTCCTCGCACGCCTTGATAGCATCACCCGTTGTATAACCACTATTAGGCATGACATTAAGGTTGATAGAGGTAAACAGGTTGAATCGGAAAATACTTGATGGACCATAAATTCGCCTCAGACTAACAAACTCTGACACTGGTGACATTTGCCCGGAAGCGAGTCGTACATAGATATTACTCAGGTCCTCAGGACGCATACGGCTTTCGGCAGAACCTTGAAGCATTACACGGAAAAGCTTTCCGTAGGCATTGAAGTTGGACGCATACATACCTCCATAATAGCCTTGCAGCGTGGAAAGAACTGATGCTGGAGACGTACCTGCCTGCTTACACTTAGCCACATTCACATCTACCATAAACTGTGGATAGTTTGGGTTGTATGAGGTCATGGCTCTTTGAATCTCCGGGCGCTTGCCCAACTCTTTCAGAAAGCTTTGTGCCACATCATAGAACTTGTTGAGATCACCACCACTCTTATCCTGTAAGGACATACTTACACCATTGTTAGCAGAGAAACCTGGTATCATTGGAGGACCAAAGGCAAGAATTTGAGCATCCTTAATGACAGCCGTCTGCTTGTAAATCATGCCCAAAACCATATTAGCCTCCAAAGGATTAACGAAGATAGCGGCAGCTCCTTGTCCTGAAATAGCATCCTTTATGCGCGTGAAGATGTTCTTAGAAGCACGTTCTTCAAAGTTTTTCAACTTTACAATAAAGGTCGCTTGATCTGAACCTGCACCAGCAATGAAGTTATATCCTGTAACCGAAACGCGTCGCTTAATAGCTGGGTTGGATGCCAACATCTTGTCAACTTGGTCTGCAATCTCCTGTGTGCGTTTCTGGCTTGTTCCAGGGGTAGCAGAAATAGTTACGAAAAGTGTGCCTGTATCTTCGTCGGGCACCAGACCGGTACTCGTTACAACCATAGAAATAGTGAGCACTGCAATACCGATGACAACAACAATAGCAGTGATGATGCGATGCTCAATCATTCGAGTAACGCCTTTCTTATACTTCTCTGTTACTTTTCCAAAGACATGGTTGAATCCAGCATGGAACCGATTAACGAAGTTTGACTTTTGAGTTCCTCCCTCTTCATGTTTCGGCTTTAGGAAAATAGCACATAATGCTGGAGACAATGTGAGTGCGTTTATGGCGGAGATAACAATGGCCACAGCCATAGTCACACCAAACTCACGATAGAATGTACCAGACGTACCACCGATAAATGACACAGGAATAAACACCGCCGACATCACAAGCGTGATAGAAATAATAGCGCTTGAAATCTCGTTCATGGCATCTATTGAGGCCGTCAACGCACTTTGATAGCCTTGGTCCAGCTTCGCATGGACAGCCTCAACCACCACAATGGCATCATCGACCACAATGGCAATAGCCAAGAGTAGCGCTGATAGCGTAAGTAGGTTGATAGAGAATCCGAAGAGCCAGAGGAAAAGGAACGTACCTATCAATGACACAGGTACTGCGATCATTGGAATTAGCGTTGATCGGAAGTCCTGAAGGAAGATGTAAACCACAAAGAACACCAATAATAACGTGATGATGAGCGTGAATACCACCTCATGAATCGACGCAAATAAGAACTCCGTTACATCCTGCTCAATGGTGTATTTCATGCCAGGCGGCATAGACTTCTGTGCTTCTGCCAAATCGGCTTTTACGTCCTTGGCAATCTGTGTGGCGTTAGAACCAGCAACTTGCTGTACCATACCCATCACAGCAGGTCGTCCATTGTTCAATATTTTAACCTGATAAGTTAGACTTCCCAACTCCATTTCAGCCACATCCTTAAGATATAGCGTTTCGCCTGTAGTCTTTGAGGTGAGAATGATGTTCTGATATTCCTCTACAGTATTCAGTCTGCCCTTGTAACGTAGTGTATACTCATAAGCCACATCACTATTCTCTCCCATTGCACCAGGCGCTGCCTCGATATTCTGCTCAGCCAAAGCACCGACTATATCTGACGGGATAAGGCCATATTGCTTCATCTTTTCAGGCTTGAGCCATATTCGCATTGAATAACTGTCAGTAGAAGGTCCCTGTACATCACCAACTCCTTTGACACGTTTCAAAAGAGGCACGATATTGATGTTATTATAGTTGGTCAGGAACTTTGAGTCATACCGACCGTCATCACTTGACAGTGAGTACATGATCACATTGGAAGTCTGTCGCTTCGCAACTATCACACCCACTTTAGTCACCTCAGCTGGCAACAGAGCCTGTGCCTGCGCTACGCGGTTCTGAACATTCACAGAAGCCATATTGGGGTCTGTGCCTTGCTTGAAGAATACCGTAATAGATGCCATACCACCATTGCTGGCTGTAGAGGTCATGTAAGTCATGTTCTCCACACCATTGATACTTTCCTCCAATGGGGTAATAACTGAGTTCATCACTGTCTCTGCATCAGCACCTTGATAGGATGTATACACAGCGATAGTAGGTGGTGCAATGTCGGGATACTGCTCAATAGGCAGCGAAATAAGTCCGATGGTACCTAAAAGAACGAAGAATATAGAAATCACCGTCGATAGTACCGGACGTTTTATAAAACCTGAAAATGACATATTTTCTTTTGATTTATCGTTATGACAGACGCCCTGTTGAGGCGTCCAAACGTATCATTATTTTCCACCCATGGCTTTGGCGAAATCGCCAGCGTTACCTTGGGCTGCACCGAGCTTCTCGGCATCCTCTATTTTCTTCATGTACTGAGCCTCAGTGATTGGCTTGATTTCCATGCCATCAGAAAGCTTTGGCAAACCCTTCGTCACAATACGATCACCACTATGAAGACCTCCGGTGACAATAAAGTTCTTTCCGTCGTTCTGTGGGTCAACCGTAATCTCAGTATATTTCACCTTGTTATCCTTGCCAACAACATATACAAACACTTTGTCCTGGATCTGAGATGTAGCTGGTTGTGGAACAATAATAGCAGAGTTGTTCACTTGAGGAATCACGATTCGCCCAGAACCACCACTCTTCAGCAGCTTCTCAGGGTTTTGGAAATGAGCAATCAGAGAATAAGTACCGGTTGAAGCGTCAATGACACCACTCATCTTCACCACCTTACCCGGGTGATTGTAGGTTGTACCATCAGCCAGTTGTAACTTCACGGCAGGCATTTCATCTATGGCTGCCTTTGCACTTCCTGCTGTCTTTGATAGATTCAACATCTCACTTTCACTCATAGAAAAGAATACTTCCATGATAGAGATGTTGCTAACAGTAGTCAATGCATTACTAGCACTTACCAAAGTACCAACTTTGAATGGTAAGCTTCCGACTACACCTGCCGCAGGTGCTTTTACTGTGCACCAGCTCAATGTCTCCTGAGCCGAAGCAACGGCTGCCTGTGCCTGTGCTACAGCCGCTTGAGCCGTAGTGTAAGAGTTCAGCGAAGTCGATAGTTCATATTGACCAATGATGTTCTGTTCAAAGAGTTTCTTGTTGTTATCATAAGTCATCTTAGCTGTATTCATTTGTGTCTTAGCAGTGTTCAATGCAGCCTGAGCCTGACGCACAGCAGCACGATAGGTCTCACTATCTATGAGGAACATGGTTTGTCCTGCACTAACGGTTTCTCCCTCATGCACCAACAGTTTGGTGATAAAGCCAGAAATTTTTGGTCTTACCTCCACATCCTGAATTCCACGAATGGTAGCAGGATAACTGGTCTGAAGACCAGCAGACTGTGTTCCGATGGTGACCACGGCAAATTCATTGTCGCCGAAATTCGGCATGCCTTTGCTGCCCTTACCTCCGCAGGAAGAAAGAACAATAGCTGTAGTCGCGATAAACAAACATTGTTTAATTTTCATACCTATAATATAGTTTATATTAAATTACTCAGGAGCTATCCTTATATATTACTTCTTTGAAAACCGAATACAAATATTTGGTTTTCTAAGGTGCAAAATTAGTAAAAACCAATTACAATCAATTAGTTTTCACTTCGTTTTAACATACATTGGGGCTTTTTAGCAAAGTCCCATGTCTTTCGCTTTGTTTTGTAATAGTTGCAATAGTGGCTCGCGCTCATTTGGCACCTTGTTGTCCAAAACTGCATTCTTGAGTGTTTGTTTCAACGTACCGACCTCTCTTGAGGGTTTCAAATGAAACATTTCCATGATCTCATTGCCATCAATCACCGGCTGTAATAGTCGCTTATAATCCTTCTCTTGTAAGTCAGCAATCTTCTCGCGCACCAATCTAAAGTTTTCCAGGAAACGTGCCTTCTTTGCTTGATTCTTACTGGTAATGTCAGCCTCGCAAAGCATCATCAAGTCATCCACTTCATCATCAGCATCATTTACTAAACGACGTACGGCACTATCCGTTACCTCGTCATCAGCCATAGCAATTGGACGCATGTGTAAGTCAACCATCTTTTGCACATACTTCATCTTTGAATCCATAGGCAACTTCATTCGACGGAAGATAACAGGTACCATCTTGGAACTGATGAAATTGTGGTTATGGAACGTCCAGCCCAAAGCATTGTCCCACCGTTTCGTCTTGGTCTTGCCGATATCATGAAGCAAGGCAGCCCATCTTAACCATAATTTGTGGTCATTGAGACTGGCAATTTCAAGACGTGTGTTTTCAAATTCCTCACTTTCTTTGTCAAGTGTGGCAAACTTCTCATTCAAATATTCTTCGCGCTTCTTCTGTGCGATGCAAAGATTATCCAGCACCTCAAGAGTGTGATAGAAATTATTTTTGTGCGCTCTTCCATTACGAGTCTCTATAACATCAAGTACCGACAGTTCTGGAAGAATGATTGCTAACAACCCACAACGCTGCAAATCCACAAATCCTCGACTGGGTTGATCAGTAAGCATGATCTTGTTCAATTCTTCCTCAATACGCTCTCCACTGATGATCTTGATTCGTTCGGCATTACGTTCCAAAGCGTCAAATGTCTCGTCCTCAATATAGAAGCACAACTGCGTAGCAAATCTCACACAGCGTAGCATACGTAATGGATCATCACTGAAAGTGATATCGGGGTCAAGTGGCGTACGAATAATTCCGTCTTCAAGGTCAGCTATACCATCAAACGGATCAACCAACTCTCCGAAACGATCATGATTCAAGCAAACAGCCATAGCATTAATCGTAAAGTCTCTACGGTTCTGATCGTCCTCGAGAGTTCCGTCTTCTACATGAGGTTTGCGACTATCATGGCTATAACTCTCTTTCCGAGCTCCTACAAATTCCACTTCTAAGCCACGGTACTTCACTTGTGCCGTACCAAAATTCTTAAAAACTGACAGATATGCACCTTTGCCCAAAGCCTCTTTCAGCTTGGTGGCTACAGCTATCCCACTGCCAACGACAACTACATCTATATCATTAGATGGCCTCTCAAGAAACAAGTCACGCACATACCCTCCCACAACATAGCATTCCAAGCCCAAATTGTCAGCAGCTTGGGAAATTTGTTGGAATATTTTTTTTTCGAGAAGTTTTGCCAAATCGGCATCGGAGAGCTGTCGCATATTTATTGTTATACTATTGAATACAAGTTGCAAAGGTATAAAAAAGATGTCAGAAGAGATGTTGACGACACGAGTTTTTTCATTAACTTTGTAGGCGTTATGAACAAAATTATCATTCTATTCTCCATATTTCTTTTCGCCTCCTGCCAACCATCGGCAGATGAGAAGGCTGCACCATTGATGGGGCGTATCGACTCCCTTTACCAGCACAAGGCATATGACCAGACACTCAATGCCATCAGTGAATTACGTACAAAGTTCCCCAAGGCAATAGAGTCACGCAAGAGAGCTCTGGTAATATGGCAAAAGGCATCACTTGAGAGAGCACAAGTGGATATTGGCAGAACTGATTCAGCACTCCAATTCACTGTTCAGGCCTACAATCATGCCACAAGTTTTGGCGAAAAGAATCGACTTCGCGTGCTCCGCGACTCACTTCAGGTACGTTATGATGCGCTCTGCGGTACAGTTCGCGTCATTCATCATCGACAGAAACAACAACCTTAACCTTTCTATTAAGCACACATATATAATTAGATAAATAATTGTAGGCACTGTCTGTCTTTAAAAATCAAGCCTAAAAGACTATTATTGCTTCTACTATTATTGCTGCACGAAGAAATTGAAAGGCCACAATTGCAAGATGTTTTTGCATTAACGGCATTATAATTCAATTTGATTCACAGCGTAATTCAATTTGATTCACAACGTAATTCAATTTGATTCACAACGTAATTCAATTTGATTCACGAGACAAAAGGATAGTTAATAAATGAACGGAATGATTTTTCGAGACGAATGAAAAAAGACTATCTCAGATCCGTTCCATTTCTGAAATTACTTTTTTCAAAGTTCGTTCATTGATATCAGGAGATTCTTCAAAGAACTTGCACTCTGTTTTCTTTCCTTTTTTCTGCCAATTTCCAACAACTTTGCCTTTACTCAGTATGACTGGATAGAAGATGCCAAAATTTGTAAAAGCCTTTGGATGATGTTCCTCTCTTAATACGTCTTGACGGTACTTGTAACTAATCAAATACTCGTCATAGGCTGGCAATAAGGTCATGCTTGTATTGCGGTTGATATGGTCGTCAAATGAATCATGAACGTAGTAGGTTCTGTCAGCGATATTCTCTTGCCAAAGTTCTCCACAAATCATCTCGATCGCACGTTTTGCCTCTGTTTTTGACAATCCAGACCACCAAGTAAAGTCGTCTAGCATGGCAGGAGAATGGCTTTTGAAGTACTTTCTTGCCAAGAGCATTAATGATTCCTCATGACTCTTATCATTACGATTAGACACACGCTCATCAAGAAGCATATAGGTGTGAGTGTTGCCTTGCATTCGACCACTGCACACCAATCCCTCAATTTCAGCGAATGACATCAAAAGTGTTACAAATTGGTTGTCGAAAGGAAGCCCCGCCTGTTCCAATTCATTAGAAATTTCCTGTCTAGTTAAACTACATTCTCCTTGAAGTGCTCTAGAAATGGCATCAAAACATTTGCCCTCAATCTGCGAAGTAAAACTCCTACCAATTTGCTTTGCATACCCTTCACAAATTCTTCGCATATAGTCGTGCGACAAATCCAGCATCCAACGAATGTCTTCTGGCACGATAAAATGCCAAGTTGGGCGTAATATATGAATTCGCAGAATAGAGCCTTTATCAAGTTCCTGCTCAACCTTGGCCAATGTTCCATTCTTTGTCCGTAATGCCACGGCGACTTTTGCCATGTTAGGTTGTTGAGCCTGAACTGCACCCATCCAAGAAACCACATCGGCTGGATTGGTAAATTCCGAACCAACCAACCGATGTGTTTGTAATCTTATCTTTGGAATATTAATCATCCAAGATGATGTTAGTTATGTACCAACGTGCCAATATCCTCGCCAGCCATCACCTTTTGTAGGTTACCAACGATATCCATATTAAACACATATATAGGCAAGTTGTTGTCCTGGCACATACAGATAGCAGTGAGGTCCATAACCTTTAGGCCACGATCCAATACTTCTTTGTAGGTGATTTCCGAGAATTTCTTCGCTGTAGGATCTTTCTCAGGGTCTGCCGTATAAACACCATCCACACGCGTTCCCTTCAGCATCACGTCAGCCCCAATCTCGATGCCACGCAACGAGCTACCAGTGTCAGTGGTGAAATAAGGATTACCTGTTCCTGCCGAAAAAATGCAAACACTACCCTGCTCCATGGCTTCGATAGCGTTCCACTTGTTGTAGAACTCACCGATAGGTTCCATGCGGATAGCGGTCATCACTCGTGTCTTAACCCCAATCGCACCAAGTGCCGAACTGAGTGCAAGACTATTGATGACCGTGGCGCACATACCCATCTGGTCTCCCTTGACGCGATCGAAACCCTTCTGGCTTCCACTTAGTCCTCTGAAGATGTTTCCACCACCGATGACAACACCAATTTGCACTCCCATGTCGTGCACATCCTTTATCTGTTGAGCATAGTCGCTCAGCCTATCGGCATCTATGCCGTAGCCTTGGTTGCCCATGAGGCTCTCACCAGAGAGCTTGAGCAATATTCGTTGAAATCTTGCCATAATTATGAGATTATAAATTCTATTTCTTTAAAAGCATAGCTGCGAATGCAACCTTCTCTGTCACGCAAGATGAGGTGACCATCGTCTTCGACCTCTATGATAGCTGCTTCGAACTCTTCCTCAGCATCTTTATACTTATGAAAGCCATGTGAACGATAAAGACTGTTTGCATAGGAACCTGCCACGTTACCATATTCGCCATTTTTCAAATCATAAAGATAAAGATCAAAGCGCTTCACTATTTCCTCTAATAGCGTTTGCCTATCCACCTCATGACCAAGTATTTGAGCTAATGAAACAGGATTTGGCGCATCACTATTAAAGGTATGTTGGTTCACATTCAGTCCAACGCCTATTATGCAATCTTTAATCTGTCCATGAGAAAGCTTGTTTTCAATAAGGATACCGCAGATTTTAGCATCCTTCCAGTAAATATCGTTTGGCCATTTGATAGTGATGTCACTCGTCATTTCGCTCAACACTTCTTTAATGGCTAAAGCAATGCACTCTGAAATGATAAACTGTGTAACAATGGGAACCCAAACAGGATGACAAAGTATGGAAAAGAGAAGGTTTTGTCCTCGCTCACTTTCCCAACTATTTGTGCCCTGCCCACGCCCTGCTAACTGGAAATCGGTAGAGACAACAACCATTCGTGGTGCTGCCATTCCTTTTTCAGGATTGACATTAAGGCCATCTCGACAATAGCTATTAGTGCTATCCGTCTCATCCAAATCGATATAACGGATACCACTATCTATCTTTCTCTTCTTAAAGAAGGAGCGGATTAAATGCATCTTCAATATGATTGATTTCTATTTTAGCGCTTCCTTTACGGCCAAGAAGTGCAATAATGTCAAAGCGTAGTTCCTCAACTATATCTTGCATCTTCACATATTCATTGGCTGCCTGCCCAAGAAAGCGTATCTTTTTGCGATCTACGGCATCTTCTGGATCAGTGAGTTCTTCAGAAGCTCGTGTCTTTACTTCAATAAACACAACCGTTTTGCGATCAGGAGTCTTGCATATGATATCAATGTCACGCTTGCTACGACCATATCGCCAGTCTCGTTCAAGGATAATGTAGCCGGCCTTTTTCAAATAGTCCTCCGCATATTCCTCTCCCCACTTGCCCAGGTCGTTGTGTTCTGCCATTAACTTATAATATTATATGTCATGCAAAAGTAGCTTTTTTCAATCGTAAATCAAAGGGAAAATTGTAAATTTGCAATCATCATGGAAGAAAACAAAGACGAACAATTCATGCGTCTTGCGCTGAAGGAAGCTGAGCAGGCTTATCAAGAAGGAGAGATTCCAATAGGTGCTCTCATCGTGAGTCACGACCGCATCATAGCTCGAGCACATAATCAAACAGAAGTTCTGCAAGATGTTACAGCCCATGCCGAGATGCTTGCTATTACCGCGGCAACTAACAGTTTGGGTGGTAAATACCTGCCCGAATGTACGCTTTACGTCACAGTGGAACCCTGCACAATGTGTGCTGGCGCCTTAGGTTGGGCTCAAGTGGGGCGCATCGTCTATGGCGCTAGTGATGAAAAACGAGGCTATCGACTCTATGCTCCTCGTGCGTTACACCCAAAAGCCAATATCACTACCGGTGTACTGGAGAAAGAGTGTCGAGAACTGATACAGCGTTTTTTTTCTGAACGTAGATAAATAAAACTTTTTCTTTATTATCGAACACCACATGATTTTGAATGGATAAGCTATTCATGAGCATCCTTTATCGTTCAATTTTACTAAAAACAAATCGCGCCAAAGATTCTTACTGAACCTTTGGCGCGATTATTATATTATATTCGTTATGACTTACTTCACTAAAATCACAAGATATTTACTTGTACTCCAGAATATTTGCGGATTAGTGATTGTCAAAACATATTGCTTGTTGGCATCACGCTCAAGTGAATAGCTGCTTGAAGGGTGAATGGTCAGAAGCTGTGCCGACTTTGAATAAAGTTTGATTTCCTTCGTATTACGAATGTCTATCTTCGTAAAATAGCTCTTATTGAAGCTAGATTGCAGCACTTTACCATCAACTAATATACGCTGTTCCTTCAATTCGCCCTTGTTGCCAAAGACATACCAGGCAGTGTTAAGTTGTGCATCTTGACCCGATATTGTCTGAGACTTCTGTGCACTCTCTGATTTCAGGTCACTCACATTGGTGTTGAGATTATTGATAGTCTCATCAAGCTCTGTGATGTGAATATTCTTTGAATCGAGCTCAACGCGCAATTCCTGCAATTGTGTGTCCTTATCTTCAAGCTGCTTCACCATGCTATCAATGGTTTTCTGCATCTCACCACCCTTAAAATTGCTTTGACGTAATTGATTTTTAAGTTTAGCAATGAGAGCACGATTCTCCTTCATGCGCTTGGAAATAAACTGAATGTTCTCACGTATCTGCTGAGCCTTATTGGTTCCCTCACCATCTTTGGCAATGCTCACGCGGTTTTCAGCCTCGTTTATCTCACGAAATCCTGCTTGTATCTCGTTCATCGTAGACATCATATCATTGATTTCACTGTCTCGTTGGGCAATGATATTCTGCATTGAGTCTTTCATTGCAATACCCTGTAGGTTTGCAGGAGCCTCTTTCTTCTCGTTACAACCTGTGATGAGGAATATCACCACGGCCATTGATAAAAACATTAGTTTCTTCATAGCTCAATGTTATTTGTTTTCTTTGTTTTATTCTTGATATTCTCATTGCCAGCTAAGACGATCACTATCTCGCCTCTTGGCTCTGTTGTTTCAAAATGTGCGATTACCTCATCTAATGTACCACGTACATGTTCTTCGTGCATTTTGGATATTTCACGGGCCACACTCACTTGTCTCTCCCCACCAAAATTCTCGGCAAACTGCTTCAATGTCTTAAGCAATCTGTATGGCGATTCGTAGAAGATCATTGTTCGACACTCCTCTTTCAGGCTTTCGAGATGTGTCTGCCGACCTTTTTTCTGTGGAAGAAAGCCTTCAAAGCTGAACTTTTCGCTAGGTAATCCCGAGGACACCAAAGCAGGGATACAAGCAGTTGCTCCTGGTAACGTCTGTACCGTGATACCAGCCCGAGTTGCCTCGCGTACAAGGAAAAAACCCGGATCACTGATACCCGGAGTACCCGCATCGCTGATAAGAGCCACCGTTTGGCCAGCTTTCAACCGTTCCACAATGCCTGCTGATGTGCCATGCTCATTATATTTATGGTGTGAAATGAGATGAGTCTTTATATCGAAGTGCTTTAGCAGTATTCCCGATGTTCGGGTATCTTCTGCAAGTACCACATCAGCCTCCTTTAGTATGCGAATTGCTCGCAATGTAATATCTTCCATATTTCCCACCGGTGTGGGAACAATATACAATATACCCATATAGGGAACAAATATAGGTAAATAATATTCACTTCCCAAAAGAAAGTCTTAATTCTTTGCAATTTTTAAGTTTGAAATATCACTAAACATGCAACAATTCTACAATTAGGTGCTATTGCAACCAAATAAGCAAAATTTGCCAACGGAATAATTTATCAAGCATAGACCTGATAGACCATTCTACAAACCCAAGTGTAGACATCTGCCTTATCCTGCTATTTTTCTGACACATATATTCCCATTCAATTCATATTTGGTACCAATCTTCCAACGTTTCACTCTGTAAATAATTCCCGACACTGCTGATTGGTAGTCTATAAGATAATAAAAGGATAGAATGTACCAACGATGCTCGTGGCGAATATAGTGGGCAACATATCGATATGCTTGCAGCTTGTCCACATAACCCGTCTCGACAAAGTTCTCACATCTGCTGACATATATACTCTCTGGCACAACCTTGCATTCCAAAATCAGATCAGTCAAAATGTGGTAACTAAACCGCACATGTCCAATGCCGAACTCTGACTCGTCGTCGCGCGTGAAAAACGAGGGATAGTCAATAGTGTAACCCATATCGTGGTCTACATAGGTATCGTAGCGTGCAAAAACCATTGCCTGAGCAAAGCGTTCTTGTGGGGTGCGTTCGTCAATTCCGCCTGTCGAGACCGCCACCACTATACACAGAAGGACAAACAATACAAGAATACTGATTATCTTTTTCATTTCAATATGCCTGTTTGCGTGTCCTCATTCTTCAACTTCTTGCTTATCTGATGATAATTGCTTCCCTGATGCAAGTTCCAAGAAAAGGCAATGGTGAGCATATTACCGTAGTCTGACCTAAATTCTGTAATCTTTTTCTTTACGAATCTATTCACAATCTCCGATTCACCCATCCTCGGTTTTGTCTGAAAAGGATGTTGCCAGAAAACAGATATATTGCAGTTGCCAAAACGATAGGAACTACCTAAATAGGAAGAAGCCATCTGTTTGCTCTGTGTCTCTCCCTCCATAAACTCCCAGCCATTGTCAACATATGCGGTGAATGTCCATCTGTCCAAATAGGCTTGAAGACTACTACCATAACTATAGGTAGTCAGATAATGGCTGTAGTCGTTGCCATGATTGATGAAGCGATTTATTCCCCCAAAGGCAGAGACAGTAAGATGGTCCTTTAAAATATCGTAAGAGACATTACCACTCAAATAGAACATATCTATGCTTGGCTGGTTGACTTGGGAATAAAGAAACTGGTCATCGGCGATTCGTTCGTAGTGTGCCATATTTGCATGGTGGTTTTGTTGATATTCCATATTGATAGAAGCCTGCAGCCTAGGCTTTGTGAAGTTAACATCAAACATATGTCTTGTCACACCGTTTGGTTTGACGTCGGGATTTCCAACTGTCCATTCCATGCTATTCTCACGAATTCTTGTATTGCTGATCATGGCTACGCGAGAGATATGCTGATCTATCTCAAAACGATAGCGAAGCATAATGGATTTGATGGGTGTATATCCAATGGTAAACTTCGGTCTGAAGAGCCAATAATGGTATCGACTCTCTCCTTGCGTGTAGTACTCTTGACTCACACCCAAGCCGGCAATATAGTTAAGATTATGCCATTTCCCACTTGCTTCTCCATATAGATAAAGGCCACTATTCATCATGTTGTTTACTGCATTCACGTCTTCTCGATAGTCGTTGCGCGTGTGTTTCAAATGATGTTGCAGTCCCATAGTCAATGTCAGAGGCTTGAGTCTATGCTCATAGATAGCCTCGGACATAAGCGACCACGTCTTTCCATCGACTTGATATTGGTACGCTGAGCCCTCGTTTTGATAGTTGAAGGCATTGGTCGATATATAGGTACCTACCATGTTGGCGGTGACTGACCGATTCTCACCCAAACGACGATGGAAGTAAAGGTCAACTACAGGTGTGAAGCTCTTGTCATTGTCCCAAGACATCACCACGTATTTGTTCGCCCCATCCCAATTGTCACGCTTATTGAAATCACCAGGCACATGACAGAATCGACCTGACAAAGTGGCCAGAAATGTATAGTTCGTTGAGTCGACAAGGCTGTATTTCAATTCCAAATCATTGTCAAACCGTCGAGAACGGCTTTCTTTATCAATACGGTCTATTTTGTAGTGGGAATCATTAGTTAATAAGTAATCCGCATGTTCCCCTACCCGTGTTCCACCAAAGTCCTGATAAGTAAAATCATAGACGAAGCCTAACTCCGACTTTCCACAATTCATCTTTATATAAGCAGCATGATCTCCATTCCAAGTTGTAACACTGTTGCTAAGGTCAAAACCCACAGAGTAGCCAGCGTTGCTACTTCGCGTCATTATGTCTATGACGTAAGTTATGCCACGTCCATATCTCAGCCCAGGATTGTCGATGAAGTCGATGCTTTTGACAAGGGTTGGGTCTACGGCTAGCAAATCCTCCTTGGAGGCAAGAGCGCCATTGATTCGTATTTGCACCTCTCCCTCATTACCCAATGCTGTAATACTATGCAACACCTCGTCAATCCTTATCTTTGGCAACGAAAGCTTTCCAAGCAAGCCGTATGCATTGGCTGATGACTCTCGCTGACTCTTGGTTGGGAAGATGAGCCTGCCGGTTGGCTGTTCCACAACCTTTGCTGCTTCAACATGAACTTCACCTAGTTGCACTTCCTTCACATCCTGAGCATAAAATCGGGAATAGCCAAATATACTCAGAAACAATAATAATATACTTACCTTCATAGACTCTTGTTTTTAGAACAAAAGTATGATAGCTTAGCAAAAGATAAAAAAAAAAAGTCTGACAACTGTCTGACATTTCTAGTTCAGCGTTGTAAGACTCTCGTAAAGTGTTGAGACCAAATGGTTAACTGCGTTCCTTCAATTGATAATCTTTTCCCCTTTCACAAATGATTTTGAGATTTCCATGTTGCTCTAAAATTGGTTTCAACCTGCTTATAAGGGCATAGAGCGTATCACTGGAATCGGGTTTCTTTGGCCAAAGAGCGTTGCAAATCTCCTGTTTGGCTAGCCGATTGTCGTTAGAAGTGTAAAACATTGTCATCACCCGCTGCTGCATTGGCGTAAATTTCACAGCCTTTCCGTCACTCCCATAAAAGCAGCTTTCGACCTCGTTATAGATCATCCTACCCAACACGACACCACTCTGTCTGCTTCGCAGATAAGCCATAGACAACAGCAGCCATAGCATAGCAAGCATTGACAGGGACAGTCCCCACGTCTGGTCCGACATCATCAACACCGAAGCAATTGAGCAGTTGGCATAACCACGAAAATCAACGGCGGTATTGGTTCCCTGCCATCTCATCCGCTTACTGCACAAGCCATGTCCCCCTTCATCAATAGCATAATAAATAATGGAACTCTTCCGCAACTCAACGTTCTGTAGGTGACTGCGGTAATTATTGATTGTATCAGGCGTAATCCAACCTTCCCTTTTATTCTGCAATGTAAGGGCGAGCGCCTGGTTCATGTCATTTACAATGTGGTCTTCTGCTGTACGATAGGAATGAATGCTCGACAAGAAAGCACCGCACACTAAAACGACAAAGACAATAACAGCATGATAGGGTTTCATAAGCACATGTTGATCCTCGGAACTTAAAATTTCAGAGATTTCAAAGGACAATCAAACAATAAAAATTATTGATAATCCTTCTTGGATAGAGTCTCTTCGTAAAGTGTTTCCTTTGTTTTCTCCGATCGATACACATAATGAAAACTATAGCCAGCATCCTTGAAGGCTTTGTTTGCTGTATTTCCCTTAAGATCATCAACTAATGCCGTGTGAAACTTTGGACGCATCTTGGAAATAATCTGATTATTGTCAGCATCACCAGTGAGAAGATAATAATAATTGAAAGTGAGTGTTGCACGATCGAATGTTACACTATCTGTGCGCTGGAAGCCTTGCACGGGTGTAGGGCAATAGCGTTCGGTGAAATCTTTGGCTTGCTCTTCGGCACGATCCTCAAGTGTGGCACGGTTACAAGAGATTAAACCACATGAAGCGACTAATGAAACAACTAATACTTGAAAACTAAATTTCTTTACCATGATAAATAGTCTTTTAATATAAAAACGAGCATGATAGCCGCAATATAAAAAGGTATGCGACGTTATCATTAAACTTAGTAAGTGCAAAGATAGGCATTAAAAATTAGTAACGCCTATCTTTGACTTTCAAAATTATCAATTTTTCTTGATATAAAGATGTATGGCTTATTACCATACTTGAGTATTTTACGGAACCCAATTATTCATATTTTGGTAATATCATTGAAATGTTTTTGTAACATGTTATGCGTAAATTTGCACGCATTAAAAATTCAGCGATATGAAGATGAAAAAGTCAAACGTATTGTTAATCTTTGCAGCAGCAGCCATGTTAATTAGCTGTTCAGGCAAGAAGAGTAGTAACACTGCAAATATCCAAGGGGCTGGTGCAACGTTCCCCCTGCCATATTATACAATGGCATTCAAGACATACCAAGATTCAACCAAGACCGAGGTTACTTATGGTGGCATCGGGTCCGGTGGCGGTATTCGAAGTCTGAAAGACAAAGTTGTAGATTTTGCTGCTAGTGATGCATTCCTTTCCGATGAGGAAATGAGGTCTATGCCTGCTGTAATACATATTCCCACATGTATGGGAGCTGTGGTATTAGCTTACAATCTCAAAGGAGTATCTGATTTGAAACTCACCGGTGAAATCATTGCAGATATATATTTAGGCAAGATTACCAACTGGAATGATCAACGCATTTCGTCCATCAACCCAGGCGTAAAACTGCCAAACTTGAAAATAGTGCCTGCTTATCGCTCTGACGGTAGTGGAACAACATTCGTCTTCAGTGACTATCTTACCAAAGTTAGTAAGGATTGGGCTTCCAAGGTTGGAGCTGGAAAATCTCTGAAATGGCCTACTGGTATCGCCGCTAAAGGCAATCCTGGTGTTGCAGGAATCATAAGCCAGACTTCTGGTTCAATTGGTTACGTAGGTTCTGAATATGCTTTCGCACAGAATATCGCCTATGCTCAGTTGCAAAACCCTGCAGGCAAGTTCATCAAGCCTACTTTGGCAAGCATCTCTGCAGCAGCCGACGCTGAATTACCAGCCGACACACGCACAATGATAACTAATTCATCCAATTCAAAAGCCTATCCAATAAGCTGCTTTACATGGCTTATTCTTTATAAGGATCAAGATTACAGCAATCGCAGCGAAAGCCAGGCTAAAGCTACAATGCAACTCATTGATTGGATGCTCAGTCCTGCCGCACAGAGCTTAACCACAAAGGTTAACTATGCTCCACTGCCTGCCAGTGTGATAGAAAATGCTAAAAAGCAACTTTCCAGCATCAACTTTGGTGGAAAGGCATTGCTTAAATAAGCAACCTCATCACATTTGCAAATGACAAAGAACGTCCTTTTTAAGTCGCTGTTATTCGCAGCATCGTTTATTGTTCTGCTAATTTGTGGGGGCATTGTATACGCACTTGTCTCGGGATCATGGGAAGCTTTCTCACAGTTTGGAGTCTTCCAGTTCATCTTCTCGTCAGACTGGGACCCCACAATTGGCAACGAACACTACGGAGCATTGAGCTTTATAGTAGGCACGTTATTCACTTCGTTTCTAGCATTAGCTCTTTGCATTCCATTTTCACTTCCTGTTTCGCTTTTTATTGGCGAGTATTTCAAGGGTAAGAAGATTGCCAATTTTATTGGTTCAGTAATCGACTTGTTAGCTGGAATTCCATCTATCGTCTATGGTTTGTGGGGATTCTACACTTTCCGGGGACTGATGGTAGACCTTCATCTCTCATCCGAAGGTTTTGGAATTCTTACTTCCTCTGTTGTCTTAGCTATCATGATAATACCCTACGCAACTTCTTTGAGTGCGGAATTCTTCAAGATGGTTCCGAACGATCTTAAGGAAGGAGCCTTCAGCCTTGGCGCTACTCAGTACGAGGTCATAAGGAGAGTCAGCTTTCCAATGACAAGTTCAGGCGTTTTTGCTAGTTATATACTAGCTTTAGGTCGTGCACTTGGTGAGACAATGGCTGTGACAATGTTGATTGGAAATACCAATTTACTTCCAACATCTCTTACTGACACCGGAAATACGATGGCAAGCATTATTGCCAATCAATTTGGTGAAGCCGACGGATTAAAGCTCAGTTCGCTTATCGCTATCGGCTTATTGCTTTTCGTTATTACAGCTATCATCAACTTGATAGGACGTTTCATAATGAAGAAGTTTGCTCCTACTAAATAGCTTATGACCATGACAATAAAGAAAATTAAGGATAGAGCTTTCTTCTATGGAGTATGTTTTTTCTCCTTTCTTACCATTGTTCCTCTGGTAGCCATTATCTGGGAATTGGTGTCAAAGGGGTATAAGCAGATCAACTGGTCTTTTTTCACTGAATCAGCGCCAAGTACTTTTGAGGCTATGCTTGCAAAACAGAGTGGCGACATACTCCCCGGCGGTATTGCCAATGGTATCACAGGCACTCTACTGATGGTCTGTCTTGCGGCTATTATTGCTATTCCTGTTGGTATCTTCGCTGGTGTTTATTTAGCAGAGAAGCCAAAAAGTAAATACGCTGCAGTCATTCGGTTCATTGCAGACCTTTTACAAGGTACACCATCCATTATTATCGGTATCATTGCTTATGCTTGGGTTGTCAAACCCCTCGGCTCTTATTCAGCATTAGCTGGAGCTACTGCATTAATGATCATGATGTTACCATTAATCATCCGTTCTACCGAAGAAACGCTGAAGATGTTGCCCGGTAGTCTCAAGGAGGCTGCAGCTGCTTTAGGCGCCCCATATTACACCATAGTTCTACGAATATTATTGCCTTCGGCATTTGGCGGATTATTCACTGGTACGCTTCTTGCAGTATCACGTGTAACCGGTGAAACTGCTCCATTGATGCTTACTGCCCTAGGTAGTACAGCTATCAATTGGGACGTAACGGCACCTACCAGTGCTGTGCCTTTATTGATATGGGAGTTCTATAACGACCCTAACTTAGCCGATATGATTTGGAGTTCATCACTCTTTCTAATGGCTTTGATCTTGATATTAAATTTAATTGCAAAACAAGTTGCCAAGAAATGGAGAATCCAATAATAGAAACTAATACGCCGATACTCCGACTAAATAATGTCAGCGTATCATATACACCAGGAAAAAACGCAGTAAACAATGTTTCTGTAGATATAGAAGAGAATCGCATCACAGCTATCATGGGCCCTTCCGGATGCGGCAAGAGTACTCTGTTGCGTGCCATCAATCGCATGCACGATCTTTATCCTAATATCAAGACCACAGGAGAGATTTACCTACGTGGTGAGAACATCATGGAGATGGATGCCATGACAGTTCGCCGCAAGGCAGGAATGGTATTCCAACGTCCAAATCCTTTCCCCACAATGAGTATTGCTGAAAATGTGCTCGCAGGTTATAAACTGAACGGACTAAGACTTTCACGCGGTGAGAAAGATGAGATTATAGAGTCTTCTTTGCGCGATGTGGGACTATGGGACGAAGTAAAAGACACGCTCAACAAGCGAGGATCTTTCCTTTCTGGTGGACAGCAACAGCGTCTATGCATTGCTAGAGCCGTCGCCTTGAAGCCCGAAGTGCTTCTGATGGACGAACCAACGTCAGCGTTAGACCCTATTGCTACCAAAAGAATTGAGTCACTTTTGTTGGAATTGAAAAAACAATTCACCATAATTATCGTTACTCATAATATGTCCCAAGCTGCTCGAATATCTCATAAATCGATGTTTATGTATCTGGGAGAGCTGGTGGAATATGACTATACCAAGAAGATGTTTACCTCCCCAACGGATAAGCGCACAGAATCATATCTCAGTGGTAAGATTGGCTAAACAATATAATTCAAATACTATACGACTATGATAGATTTAGTGAAACAGCGTTTCTTTGGCAGTGTAATCACTGATTTCAAAGTACTTTCTTCGGTTGTGCTCAAGCAAGTGGACTTTACACTGGCTTTATTTGAACTCAACAACACCCCCAATGTGTTTGAAGAGATATATAATAATGAGCGAATCATTGACAGTCTCGACGTAAAGTTGAGACGAGAAATGATAAATACAGTTGCAC
Source organism: Prevotella sp. UBA5387 (assembly GCA_002407775.1). Lineage (GTDB taxonomy): Bacteria > Bacteroidota > Bacteroidia > Bacteroidales > Bacteroidaceae > Prevotella. The sequence goes on along the minus strand of DHOP01000056.1, from coordinate 16,029 downwards.
TTTATAATCCACGTGCCACCGAATTCCGTCAGATTATGAGTTATTATGACATGACGAGGGAAATGGAACGCATGGGTGACCAAGTGATGAACATTGCCAAGATGGTCAAAGGCATAGATCCAACTGGAGAAATCAGTACATTCTACCGACATGACATTAGCGAATTGCTTAACCATGCCCAGAGTATGGTGAAACAATCCATTGACTCATTCAGCACGAGCGATAGCCAACTTGCCCGCGCTACAATTGATGCCGATGATGTGGTTGATGCTTCTTTCCATGATTTGTTGGGACGGCTACGCACTGAAAACGCAGGAAAGAGTTTAAATGCACAACAGCTCAATGACTTGATCTGTATCGACACAATAGCCCATAGCGTTGAGCGTATCGCCGATTGTGCAACAAATATCTCTGAAGCCACTATCTATATGACAGAAGGCTTAGACGTGAAGCATTCAGTTCCTAAGAAAGATGAAGCCATTGAGTTGACTGGTCATTTACCGGAATCTGACATAGAACTGCCCAAGGTTCCAACAGAATAAATCAGAAAACAATGGTCGGACAATAAAATCGACTTGACAGAATAATAACAATCCGCTATCCTCACCTCAGTGAAGATTGCGGATTGTTAAGTTATATCAAATAAAAAAATGTTAGATAAAAATACATGATATTCAATTATTTTGATCTACGTGTTAAACCAAGTATATACTTAATGAACCAAAAAAATACACTTGTTTGACTTTAAATTACTTTATCTTTTCTTATCTTTGCATAGAAGTTGGATATATTGAATGGATCACATAAGAAATTTTTGCATTATCGCCCATATAGACCATGGTAAGTCTACCTTGGCCGATCGTTTATTGGAATATACAAAGACTGCTCAGATAACTGAAAATCAAGTCCTCGACAACATGGACTTGGAAAGAGAGCGCGGTATCACCATCAAAAGCCACGCTATACAAATGGAGTATGAGCTTGACAACAAGAATTACATACTCAACCTCATTGACACTCCGGGACATGTAGACTTTAGCTATGAAGTATCTCGTAGCATCGCTGCGTGTGAAGGGGCCTTACTTGTTGTAGATGCAACACAAGGTGTTCAAGCGCAGACTATATCCAATCTGTACATGGCCATTGATCATAACTTGGAGATAATACCCGTTATCAATAAGATCGATATGCCCAACGCCATGCCTGAGGAGGTGGAAGACGAGATTGTGGAGCTTATAGGTTGTGATCCAAGCGACATCATTCGCGCCAGCGGCAAGACTGGCGAGGGGATTCCTGAAATTCTGGAAGCCATAGTACATCGTGTCCCTGCACCGACAGGAGACCCCAATGCACCATTACAAACGCTCATATTCGACTCCGTGTTTAACCCGTTTCGAGGCATTATCACCATCTGCAAGATGGTCAATGGGACTGTCCGACAAGGCGACAAGGTAAAGTTTGTGCAGACTGGTATGGAATATGACGCCGATGAAGTCGGTGTAATGAAGATGAACATGGATCCACGCAAGGCTCTCTCTGCGGGCGAGGTTGGCTACATCATATCGGGCATTAAGGAAGCCACGGAGGTCAAGGTGGGCGAAACAATCACCCATGTGGATCGTCCCTGTGATGCCCCAATAGACGGTTTTCAGGAAGTAAAGCCCATGGTCTTTGCAGGCGTCTACCCTATCGACCCTGCTGACTACGAGAATCTGCGTACTTCCTTGGAGAAGCTACAACTCAACGATGCTTCATTGACTTTTCAGCCAGAGTCGTCTCAGGCTTTGGGATTTGGATTTCGATGTGGCTTCCTCGGCTTACTTCATATGGAGATTGTACAGGAGCGTTTAAGCCGCGAGTTCAATATGGAGGTCATTACCACGGTGCCGAACGTATCATATATGGTCTATGACAAGCAAGGCAACGAATTCGAAGTGCACAATCCTAGCGGACTGCCTGAGGTAACGGCTATTGACCATATCGACGAGCCATACATCCGTGCCAATATCATTACCACTGCCGATTATTACGGCTCGATAGTAAAACTTTGTCTAGACAAACGCGGCGAACTTATCAATCAACAGTATGTGTCTGGCAATCGTATGGAACTTCACTTCATGATACCTCTTGGAGAGATAGTCATCGACTTCTATGACAAACTGAAATCCATATCGAAGGGATACGCTTCTTTTGACTATACCATAGACAGTTACCGTCCTTCAAAACTGGTTAAACTCGACATACTTCTCAATGGAGACCCCGTAGATGCACTTTCCACGTTGACGCATCAAGATAATGCTGTGAACTTCGGTCGCAGAATGTGCGAGAAACTCAAGGATTTGATACCGCGTCAGCAATTTGATATAGCGATACAGGCAGCCATCGGTGCCAAGATTGTGGCAAGAGAGACCGTGAAGCAGGTACGAAAGGACGTGCTAGCCAAATGTTACGGTGGCGACGTAAGCCGTAAACGAAAGCTTTTGGAAAAACAGAAAAAAGGAAAGAAGAGAATGAAGCAAATAGGCAATGTACAGGTGCCTCAGAACGCATTCTTAGCCGTACTTAAATTAGATTAATAACTCGACACCCAATAATGAAAGGAATTATGGAGAAACTTCAAATTACAACAAGAGACATTGCAAGGGAATTGGCGCGCAAGTATAGCACAATGACCCTCGATGAGCTTGATACTTTGGAAAGTATTTTGGTGCCAAGAAAGTTTGCCAAAGGAGAGATGATACTCTCTGAAGGTGAGATTTGCAAAGATATTTATTATATTGAGAAGGGGCTTATACGTCAGTTCTACTTTAAGAATGATAAAGAAGTGACCGAGCACATTGGTTCTGATGGCGAGATATTCATGTGCATCGAAAGTCTCTTCAAGGAGGAACCTACCCATCTTCAAGTAGAGTCACTTGAGACATGTCAGATATATTGCCTACCCAAGATGCGTTTGGAGCAGGTCGCTTTGCACAATGTCAACATTCAGATTCTATATCGTAAGATTCTTGAGGAAAGTCTTATCATTTCTCAGGTGCATGCCGATCTCGTTCGCTTTGAGACGGCACAAAACCGTTATCTACGGCTTTGCAAAATGAAACCACAGGTGGTTCTACGTGCGCCATTGGTATATATAGCCAATTATCTGCAAATGACACCGGAAACATTGAGTCGCGTTCGGTCTTCATCGTTGATGGGATAGCCGATTTGTTTCGATTGTAAGATCCATAAGGTATAGCTATTTAACTTTGAAACATTCTTCGGAGTATGTAACATCAATTCGATATTACCAGAAAGCATTTGGTATTTCATGATTTCAAGATGAGTTCCTTGTCCAATTATTGAACAAGAACAAATAAAGTATTTATAATCATCAAGTTTTTAGTTGTAATTATGGTGACACGCGATTAGTATCCTTTGACACTGCGAAAGGACCGTAAACGTCTCGCGTTTAGGCTGTAATGGCATTGCGAAAGGATACTTAACGCACCGCCATTAGGCATCAATCGCAAGACCATCACAACTCAATCGAGATTTCTTAGACGATTAATATACTAATCGCAGTACAATCATCATATCTTAACTGCATTTTTTCATCGATTTTGTAAGATTTATTTGATACATGATAAATATTGTTTACAATTAGATCGGTCTTTATAAAGATTTGAATACCCTCCTACATATCTTTAGCTCCATTTTATTTATTCTGAACTGGTCTTAAGTTGTATTTTCAAATCTCCAAGACAACTTTATATACCATAATAATATAGACTCAACAGGATTTATTTTAATGAGGCTTACTTAGTCTCAGGCATTGAAGTATCGCTTTTAGATAGTTCAAATTTTGGCAATAATAGCATGTTGTTCTAAGGATTTAGTTAATTCTATTCCCATTTTAAGAAATATCCGTACCTTTGCACCGATTAAGGATAATAGGTTATGTGGTTATTGTTAGCATTCCTGTCAGCGGCGCTGTTAGGATTTTATGACTCATTCAAGAAGAAATCGCTCCAGGGTAACGCAGTAATCCCCGTACTGTTGCTAAACACTGTCTTTTCCTCACTGATTTTTACACCATTAATAATATTGTCATCGACTACATCAGTACTTGATGATAGTATCTTCCATGTCGGGTCAGGTGGTTGGGAAATGCACAAGTGGATAATTCTTAAAAGCCTCCTTGTTTTACTAAGTTGGATTTTCGGATACTTTGGCATAAAGCATCTACCACTCACAATCGTAGGTCCTATCAATGCCACTCGTCCAGTAATGGTGCTTGTTGGCGCTATGTTGGTTTATGGAGAAACCCTTAATGGTTGGCAATGGATAGGCGTGTTGTTGGCTGTTATTTCGTTTTTCATGCTGAGTCTTTCGAGCAAAAGCGAAGGTATCAATTTTGCGCACAACCGATGGATATGGTTTATCGTCATTGGTGCAGTGCTTGGTGCCGTAAGCGGTCTGTTTGACAAGTACCTTCTAGCCACACCTGGGAATGGTGGTATTGGCTTAGACCACACAGCAGTACAAGCTTGGTACAATATTTATCAGATGCTGATGATGCTTATCATACTGCTTGTTCTATGGTGGCCAAGACGCAAACAGAATACCCCATTCCACTGGAATTGGACTATCATTGGTATTAGTGTTTTTCTTTGTGCAGCTGATTTCGTTTATTTCTATGCACTTAGTTTACCTGGGTCCATGATCTCGATTGTGTCAATGGTGCGAAGAAGTAGTGTCATTGTAAGCTTCCTATTCGGTGCATTGGTATTCCATGAGCATAACCTGAAATCCAAAGCCATTGACTTAGCTTTTGTTTTGCTTGGTATGGTATTTCTTTACATCGGTAGTAAGTAACTCATAAATTGCAAGCTGATTTTTTATAATACAAAGACTATAAACACTCTCACTGTATAATAGAAGGATCTTCATAAACTCTACTCGTTTCTACATCATCAAACCAAACAAATATTTCATAGTTTTCCTTCTATTCCTTTGCAAAATGAAACATAAATAGTATCTTTGCCTTCGAATTGTAATAGGACGACAAGAATTTCATAAATTGTAGTAGAGCTATGGCAAGCAATTTTTTCAAAGGATTAGGAACAGCCTTGGTAACACCTTTTACTCTAGAAGGAGAAGTAGATTACAAAGCACTTAAAAGACTTGTAGATTATCAACTTGACAATGGAGCTGACTTCCTTGTTATACTTGCTACTACAGCAGAAACCCCTTGCCTTACTAAAGAGGAGAAAGACAAGATTACTACTTTAGTCAAAGAAGTCGTTCGCGGACGCATTCCCATAGTAAAGTATTGTGGCGGAAACAACACTGCTGCTGTCATCGAAGAGATGAAGAATACTGACTGGAGTGGAATTGACGGTATATTAAGTGTTTGCCCCTATTACAATAAGCCATCACAAGAAGGACTTTATCAGCATTTTAAAGCCATTGCAGCAGTAAGCCCACTACCTATCATTCTTTACAACGTTCCAGGAAGGACGGGTGTAAACATGAAGGCATCGACTACCGTAAGACTTGCTAAAGATTGCCCAAACATTGTTGCCACTAAAGAGGCTTCAGGTAATTTGGAACAGGTAGATGAGATCATCAAAAACAAACCAGACCGTTTTGATGTAATCAGTGGAGACGATTCACTGACCTTCTCGATGGTTGCCAGCGGTGCTGCAGGTGTTATCTCGGTGATTGGTAACGCTCTTCCAAAGCAGTTTTCACGCATGATTCGTTTGGAATTCAAGGGTGAATATGAGCCTGCAAGGAAGATTCACCATGCTTTCACCGAACTCTATAGTCTCCTATTTGTTGATGGGAACCCTGCTGGTGTAAAGGCTTTGCTGAATGATATGGGTATGATTGAGAATGTATTGAGACTCCCTCTTGTTCCTACAAAGATTGAAACGAAGCAAAAAATGGCTGAGATACTCAAACAGCTCACCATCTAAAATCATAAAGAAAAGTTGATATCATAGCTTACCTTATATTTTTATTAATAAGGTAAGCTAGTCTTTTTATAATGTATGCCATTCAATGTTTATACTTCTTTGGCCTATACTCCCTCTCCTTTTTTCAGGCTGCAAAAAGAAAGAGTTTTCGTACTACATGCAAAAGGGCTTTGCTCTTCTATTTATTCAGGCTTAATCCACTTCAGGCAGTCGTAGTCGTTAGCATAATTTGAAGGAGCCCTTTGTACGTCAGTATTGACTTCGCTTCGTCCCAATAGGAATTTTTCCACAAATTCAATCACCTAGGAATATTGCGTCTCGGGTAGTTGGCAGTGACGATGCCCACCAACAATAGAGTAACCCATCCTATCGGCAATTCCAAAATTATCCCAAACTTTACGCGCAGCACAGCTGGAGACATACCCCGAAGGATCAGCTAGCCATTGATAGTCCGGATTTCCTAGGATAAGAAGAGCACGAGGGCATACCAGTGCACATAATTCATGATGATCATATGGAAAGCGATATAAATTCTCGCCGCCAAAATTTTCCTTAAATCCAGTCTAAAACCAATTTCCATCTGTTTGATCAAGTCCTTCTACCTTTTCCAAACTACGAGACACTCTCCAAGCTGCTGCTCCACCACCGCCAGATTCTTGAGCAATAGTCAGTGCAATGCGCTCATCCAACGCACCGCAAAAAAGGGCCATCTTTCCAGCATAGGAGCATCCCATAACGCCAATATGCTGCAAATCTATCTTGGTTCTCTTGGAGCCTAGTTGTTGTAATCCATCATTTAATCGGCTCAATCCCCATGCCCAGTCAGCGTATGCACCATTGCTAACAAGCGATGGATAGAGTTTGTCAAATTCGTAGTTACCTCCTCCCGAAGGTTTACCAAACTGTGAATAGTTGTTCACTTGTGCTTCGTGAAAAGTCATTAGGGCAATCCCTCGTTCTGTGAAGATAGAAGATGGAAGAGAGTTATTACTTGTCCCTATCATTAAGGGATAAGGAGCTTTGCCTGTTTTGGGGTAAAATATCACTGTAGATAGCGTCAACGTTTTGTCATTTACGGTAACCTCAACAGAAAACTTTTGGCCATCTATCGCTGTTTTTATTCGTGAAAACTTCACTACTGGGTTCTCCCCAATTTCATAATATTAAAGTTCCCTTAAGATTTCATTCCTACGTTTTTTCCAGTCAGAGAAAGTTCTACTCGCCCATTTCCGTCAGCCCACTCCAATGGGTCGGGCAATAGATTATTCACAGATAGAGCACTCGGTTCAGAAATTATAACATCTGTATGATGACCACTTGGGTTCTCGCGCTTGTAAACTAAAGGGATAGATTTCTGGCTCTTGCTTCCCTCGTTGTAGGACTTTCCTTGTTCGTCGGTTATATTAGCCAAAAGTCGAGTACTTCCGAACATCAAGAGGCAAAACCAGAACAAGTCTTTCAAAAAAACGTATCACATTTTGTTGTCATTATTCTTCTTGATTTTGTAAAGTTTATTATAATGTTGAACGAAAAAGAATAAAATGCCGATAAGAAAGGTACAAAATACACCTAAATGTACAAAATTGTAAGAGATTTGGACATTTTTTCCAGCTCTAAGGCTTATTAGTAATTACCTTTGCGATGTAAAGAATTAGTTTTGGTAGAATATTATAGGTTTGTTTTGTATGTTATATTAGTTAATAAGGTATTTCATAACTTGACAAAAAACTCTTGGTAAAGTAAAGATGTTTTAGGAAAACAAATTAAGACGGGCAGCCTTTGGTAGGTAGCCCGCTTTTTTGTTTTATTATCTTTTGCTATTACTCACCTTATAATATATGAACCTTGGTATTATGTTTTTCTTTTTACCCTATTCTTCTTTGGTTGAGACTGTAGCTGGAGAGGTTTCGCCAAAAAGATATTGTGACTTATAGCCACCAAGATCAACAATAATCTTCTCAAACACAATTCCAGGAGACTTCGGTTCTATAGTGAGCTGATGTGTCGTCCCGATGCCCAGAGGAAACTCAACTATGCTCTCCACAGCGCTCCGAGCTACTGTAGGATAATAAACAGAGTAAATATTTTCCGGGGACTCATTGAGATTCCGATTAAAGTTAATATCCTCGCTCTCTCCGTCAAGCGTAACCTTATAAACCATGCCACCATGGTTCAAGAAATCGAGCGTTGACTTTACCACAACATGGATCTTGACTATGTTTGGCTTACTGCTTATCTGGAATTTATAAACCAATGCTGACTGACCGACTGGTGCCGTGTATGGCATTAGAGCTATTCCATCTTCACTTCGACCGATGTGCGCAATCTTTGTCCACACAGTCTTACCATCAGCCTTGGCGTCGAAATAATGTGAAGCCTCCATAACAACTTGTCCATCATTTTCCGTAAAAGTATAGGATGGCTGTTCGATATTGTTAACACGATAGACTTTAGGACAAATATCCTTCTTGAAATTATCGTTCCAACTTGTGTAGCCAATATGCTTCTGAACCATCATGCCATTCCATTTTCCACCTGCAATGTCATGATTATATGACGCACAGAGGATAGAGTCTCGTTCAAAAGCGGCTTCCACACGATCTGCCCATTGATTTGCGACAGGATCTTGCCGACGATAAAGATCATTGTTCATAGCCTGCGCATAGTACATCTGGTATAGATTGCTCATAGCTTGGACTGGGAATAGGATTATCTCACGATAACTGTCTCGTTGCGATTCGTCAAGTGCCAAATACTGTCTCAGAGCCTCTGCTTCCAATCGCATATAGTCATCGGCCACACGTCTCCACTCTCCTGTCTTTAGGTTATATGTAAAAGCGTCGAGCATTTCAGCTGTTGAACGACCAGCATATTTGCTTTGTAAGTTAAGGATTCGCGCGGCTTCATCCGCCTGATCCTCACCCCAGGCACTAGCGCAGAAAGAACGAGTATGGTTCATTATATTCTCTGCATTACATTGTTTAGGGTTCCAAGCCATATCGAGAAAGAACTGTATAGGATATTCCATAGGCTTAAGGTCACCAACATTGAGCACCCAAAGCCGTTCGATCCCATAGTCATAAGCCAACTGGAGCTGCTCCCACATATTCTGAGTTGGAGTAACGTTCAACCACTTCGTGTTACGAGGGGCACCAACATAGTCTACATGATAATATAATCCCCATCCTCCTGCTCGTTTTCTTTCTTTGAGAGACGGCGCCCTTCTAACGTTACCCCAGTTGTCGTCACAAAGAAGTAAAGTCACGTCATCAGGCACTCGCATCCCCTTATCATAGTAATCGAGCACTTCTTTATACAATGTCCACACCTGTGGAGTTTCCTTAGACGGTCGCTTCGTAACATCAGTGATGATACGACGCTGATTCTTTACGATCCGCTGAAGGAGCTTAGTGTCGGCATCTTTACTCATAGCCTCATCACCGTCACCGCGCATTCCAATGGTTACGATGTCCTCAGTACCCTTCATTCGTTCTATTCCCTCACGGAAGAACTGGTCAAGTTTCTCCTGATTTGTATTGTAATTCCATACGCCCCACTTGTCTCTATTCTCCACATACTCTTGGTGATTACGTGCCATAGGTTCATGATGGGATGTCCCCATAATAATGCCCATCTCATCAGCTGTCTTAGAATTGAGCTGATCATCAGCGTAAAAAGACCATGACCACATAGCAGGCCACATGAAGTTAGCCTTCAATCGTAGTAGCAACTCAAAGCATTTGGCATAGAAATCATGACCTCCACGTGGAGTCTTAAAGGTATTGGCAACCCATGTTGTGAGACAGGGGGCTTCATCATTGAGGAATATACCACGATAGCGCACAGCTGGTTCGCCATCCGTATATGTTCCTTTCAATGCGAAAATCTTACTTCGCTTTACAGTGGGAACATCAGCCCACCAGTACCATGGCGAAACACCAATCTGCTTGCTAAGTTCATAGATTCCATAGATGGTACCTCGTCGATCGCTGCCAGCAATGATAAGCTGTGACCCAACCACTGTAATCACAAACTCTTCGGTTTTGCCTTGTAGTGCCTCACCATCAATAAGATGCTGCTTGACCAACCTATCAATAGCCTGATTGTGTCCAATTGTTCCTACGAGGATAGTTGCATCATCTTTGCTTGTCATAGTAGCCGCCGTACCAGTGGCACGCTCAAAGTCCAGCAAAAGATTACGAGCAGCAATGGATACACCCTTTTCGTCCCTCCCATCCACATAGACTGTAGGATGTGTGATGTCAAGATCGCCCGACTGAAAACTAACAAACTTCTCTGCTGTACTTCCTTTCAAAACGCAAAGTACAGCGAATAGGGATAATAAGAATGTACGTCTCATATAGTAACTTAATAGTTATAAAGTTTAACATGCAATATTCTCCAGTCACCAAGGTCAACATGACGACCCTGATGTGTTTGGTCACCGTTCAACCGTCGTACGTAATTCAAGCCACCATCGGTGCCAATAGTTACCTCATCAACAGTTCCAAGCCCAATACAATTTCCGTTCCATCGAGTATCATTGGCTGACGTATGATTATCCGAGCCAGCAAGCGCAAAGCCGTCTTCGCCTAGCTGGCGCTTCTCACTCTGGCTGAGTTCGCTCTGATGTCTAAATACTGTTACAACACCACTGCCTGCAATCAAATAGTCATTTTCTGCTAATTTGATAATCATAGCTCCCACCTCCGGCCATTCACCAGGATGTGTTCCCCAAGGCAATGTATAGCTATGGCTGCACTTCATCACTATATCGCCATCGACGATCGTAGTATCCTTGGTTGTCTTATCCAAGAGAACACCCCATTTCTTCTTGTTTTTTTGTCCTTGCGCATGTAGTATCATTGGCATCATTTGATGCAATAGCTGATAAGATGCAGCAAGATTGGTCGAAGCTGACGAAGCAGGATTATCAATGGAAAATGGGCTATAGCCCAAGCAATCATACTCGCCAAAGACATACATAGCACGCGCCCCACTATAATCACCATACCTAACCTCCGGAATAAAAAGCGGATTGTCTGGCAAAGCATAGCGCAAGACCCAAGACTTAAAACCATTGTCATAAAGGTCAGGAGCGAGAAGCGCAATGCTTGGAGCAGCAAAATGCCAAATGTCTTTAAGGTGAGCGAGGGGGCCGGCAGATGGATATTCACCTGGACGGCGGCCTCTGCTATTCATTGCTGCATTGACATATAAAGGCAAAGGATAAACTTTCTTCGCTACCTGAGCCATTTGCTCTACATACAAAGCATAGTAATAAGCCATAAACTTCTCATCAGCATAACGGTCTGTACCAAACGTTTCAGCCCACATTTTACCAGTTTGAAGTCTTGTTCCCTGCTTTTTATTGAGTGATTTCACCAATTCCACAGGCACTGTCTGTTGGTAAGTCTTTTCTACTAATGGTGAGTGGTCTCGTGCATCTTCAAGCATTCCAATTTCGTTTTCAACTTGTACCATGACCACTGTCTGCTGTTTGTCCACGTCTTTGATGTGTTGCATGAGTTGTCCGAAAGCTCTTTGGTCTGACTTTAGCACGTTTTCAGAGAAGGCGCTAGCAATCTCCAAAGGCTTGCCTTGGGCATTCATGGCTCTAGGAAAGCGCTTAATGTCCTGTTTAAACCATGACGGAGCATAACAACTCATAGAGTTTTTCCAAGCTCCAAACCATAGGAAAACTACTTTGAGATGATGGTCTTCGGCCTGTTGTACGACCTCGTCTATAATGTTAAAATCAAACTTCCCCTCCTCTGGCTCAATAAGATCCCACTGCGCTGGCACAAGCACGGTGTTAAGTCCCATCGCTTCCATGCGTGGCATCCAATTGTCTATATCCTGCTTGCTAGTTGCAGCAGAGTTGGAAAGCTCGCCTGCTAGCATAAGCATTGGTTTACCATCTACGACTAATTGCGTGGCTGTTCCACGATGAACTAACTTTGGCAACTGTTGTGCCTCTGCAAATAGCACCGTCAAAAGCAATGATATGAGAATAAGTATTTGTTTCATAACTTGTTAAGTAGCATAGAGTGAACTGATAAATTAATACTTCAATATGGGCTGACCTGAGAAAGTTTGGAAGTACTCCAAGCACACTTTGCGCCACTCACGAGCATTATCTAGCTGAACCTGAAGCAAAGAATCCACTTGCTGCCAACGCTCACTATCAATGTATGAACGCGCGCCAGTACTCCAATAGTTGCGGTACGTCTCAACCATGGCAACACCAAGGTTATACTTGAGGCACATCTCCTGCCACAGCGTGTGTCCTGAACGCATGGTGTAAGACCACGGTACATGGTGGAACCATAGAAGGTACTCTTCCGGACAAGTGCTCAGTCTCTCATATTTGTCGGCATAAGGCTGACGGTATTGTGCCGTTGCCCCAGACCCAGTAGCCACAGTACGGTCAAAACCTACACCCATGCTATCTGCCTTATGATAATAAACAGGACACCATTCGAGTGGGTATTCTGCCTTGAAACCATCTGGCTCTGGACCATAATGATGGTCAAAACTAAAGATATGATGCAGTCCTAGTGGCATCATATAGTTTACACAAGTCTCACGTGAAGTCATCATCATCTCACGTACTGACTCAATAAACTTTGCTTCCTTTGTATCAAAGGTTTGTCTAAGCCACTCGTCGGCAATTTCCTCAGCCGATAAATTGGGGTTCCAAGCCAACCTTCCGAAGGCATACCAATTGGCTTGTGAAAATGGGTGTCCACACCAATTAGTGTCATCACCAGTATTAGCCACCCCGGCGACGCCCTTTAATGTAGACGGATTAACATATGAAAAAAGCTCTTTCCACATAGGTGCCAAGTATACCAAATGGCGCGATTGTCCCAAGTATTCCTGAGTTATCTGTAATTCTGCAAACTGAGTAGTATGTTTGATTTGGTCAAAAATCGGAGCATAAGGTTCACGTGGTTGGAAATCGAGAGGCCCATTCTTCGATTGCAATATTACATTATCGCGAAACGCCCCATCTTGGCTTTTAAATTCAGAGACGGCTTGCATGACACGGTCTTCTCCCTTATGATTGGCACCATAAACAAACGAACGCCATATCACATAGCCGCCATAAGGAGACAATGCATCAGCAAGCATATTCGCACCATCAACATGTGTACGGTGGTAATCGCCGGGTCCAGGCTGTCCCTCACTATTCGCCTTGACCAAAAAACCGCCAAAATCAGAAATAAGTGAATAGATTTCCTCAGCTTTCTTTGACCACCAGCGCTTTACAGACTTATTTAATGGATCGGCAGTACGGGTATCACCTAGAGCCATAGGCGATGCAAAGTTCACGGATAGATATACCTTGATACCATATGGGCGTAGGAAATCGGCAAATACTTTCAACTTCTCCAAGTATCTTCGAGTCAATATCCGAGGATTGGCATTCACATTGTTGAGCACTGTTCCGTTGATGCCCACTGAAGCGTTAGCACGAGCATAAATAGCAAGTCGTTCCTTTAGACTGTTGCTCATCTCGCCATTCGAAATCTCCTCCCATTTCCAAATGCTCTGTCCTGCATACCCACGCTCCACACTTCCATCAAGGTTATCCCAATGGTTGAGCATACGAACCGTAAATTCCGGATGCTCAGTGCAATCTCTAACCTGCTTGTTACTATTTTGAATTCGCAGTAGAGCATAAGCTCCATAGAGCAAACCAAGCTCACTGCTAGCAGAGACCGTCGGTTGCTCTCCTCCCTTCAAACGGAAACCGTCACCAAAATCGAGGGTACTGTCGAGCTCAAGGGAAACAGCATTTCCTTGCCATCCACGTTCCAACTCAGCTTTAGCGATAGCCAATGTGGGTGACTCGCTAGTAGGAGCTGTTACCTTACAGGCATTTCCTGATATTGAATTGCCCAACCAAAGTAAGTGTCCATCGTCGGCAGATGACACCAAGGAAACAAGCAATAAGAAAAAAGAAAGAATTGTCCGCTTCATAATGATACCCAAAAAGATGCTTTAATGATGATCTGTGGTTGCATAAAGCCCGATGCAGGCGCCAATGAATCCACCGCTGCGATTAGTACTCAGGTTAACTGCGTCGACGCCACGAGCTAAGAGTTGCCACCCCTCGCCACCTTCAAGGGCATACCAGAAACTGTAATATCTGCCTTTGCCCTCAATCTTTAGGCGCACCGGTTTGTTGGGAACACTAGCTGAAGCAATCAACGCCTGTCCTTTCTCAGCACGATATAGCGTTATTGTGGGTTTGTTGTCTATCAAAGTCTTGCCAAAGACGAAGTTGTATTCTTCATTCTGAAGCAATGAAAAACCAGCCAACTCCTTGCTTGAGGCAGGAGTGAAGTCAACTTGGGTTTCAGCCGTGAAGTTGGTATGCTGCTGCCGTGTCCACAGGGCAGAAAGACTTTCACGCTCGGAAACGGCCACAGGAAGAGCCTTGATGCTCAGCCCTTCGCCGTCCAAATTCCAGAAAGCGGTCGGATTACGAAGGAACATCCAACGACTATCCAAAGTCGGCCCTTCAAAACGGTCGGTGTAGGAGAAGTTGCCTGTGATCAGATTCTCGCGTTGTCTACTCACAATCTTGTTCTTTAGCTGTATGCCTTTCATCTCGTTGACAGCCGGTATGGGCTTATCTGTGAGAATCATAGGCCAACCATCTTTCCATGTTACGGGAAGTAGATAGGTGTCGCGCCCTGTATTATAGAAGTCATTCTCATAAGGACGACAACCCAAGAACACTGCCCACCACTGCCCAGCTTGGTCTTCTACTAAGTCAGCATGCCCTGTAGAGGTAACGATGTCAGGACGATTTGGGTTCAGACCCTTGCGTTGCGTGAGGATGGGATTGTGAGGGCACTCCTCCCACTCACCCATTGGACTCTTTGATCGCAATATCACTTCGCTATGCCAAAAACCAGTTCCCCCTTCAGCGCACATGAGATAGTAGTAGCTTCCGCGTTTGAAGATATGCGGTCCTTCTATCCATATGGGCTGAGGTTCAACAGAAGTTCCACCGCGCAAAATTTCCTTGAAGTTGCTCTTTATGGAATCTCCGTTCACATCAAACTCAAAGAGTCGTATGGCACGTTGCCCTTCATAATCTGCCTTCCCGACGACAGGAGCGTTGTGTACTATATAACCTTTTCCATTGTTATCGAAGAAAAAACTAGGGTCAATACCGTTTACTTTAGGTAAATAGATAGGCTCACTCCATCCCTTTGAAGGATCTTTAGTTTTTACAAAGAAATTTCCTCTACCCACATTGGTGGTAATCATATAAAACGTCTTGTTCTTCTCATTGTAGGCAATAGCTGGTGCAAAGACGCCCCCAGATACTCCTTGCTTTGTCAATGGTAGCTGTGATGTGCGGTCGAGTACATGCCCCAAAAGAGTCCAGTTGATAAGATCTTTGCTTGTAGACAAGGGAACCCCAGGAAAGAAGGAGAAAGAAGAGTTTACTAAAAAGAAAGTGTCTCCCACTCTACATACAGACGGGTCTGGATAAAAACCTAGTCCAATCGGATTAAAATACTGATGATTGGTCTCAAGTGGCTTGTTGAAACGTTCATCATTTCCCGAATAAGAGAAATATTTGAAATGAGCGGTCTGTGCGAACATCACCGATGATGAAACCACCGCCAAACAAAGGCATGGGATTCTTTTGGTCTTCATATATTAAGTTCAGATATATTTGATGCTACAAAGATACATAAACGGGGTGACAATTGCTTAACGGAATGTTGTCGAAACTTTTCCGTTTGTTTCATTTCATCGGATAATTAAAAGGATTAAACGGTATGCGTTACTTCATTGTAATAAAATCTGCTATAGTAAACTCTCCTTTCTCCAGGAAGAAGGGAGAGAAGCCATTTGATTATATTAAAATAAAGTCATTCGATAGGTATCCTTTGAGGATGCGATAGATATCCTTTGAGGATGCGATAGATATCCTTTGGTGGTGCGATTGGTATCCTTTCCCATTGCCATTACTATCCAAACGCACTGCGTTAAATGCCTAATCGCGACACCAATGACTATGCCTAAATTTACT
>DHOP01000004.1 GCA_002407775.1 Prevotella sp. UBA5387 | reverse complement strand
TGACTTGTTCGAAACCGCACACATCAGACTTGAATGTCCCTACCGCCTTAACCAGAAAGACTGGAACCCCACATTCATTCCATTTGCCAAAGCCCGGAAAAGGATTGAGACTTTGTTCTCACAGCTGACAGACCAATTCATGGTTATCAGAAACTATGCGAAAATAACAAACGGTTTGTTTGCCAGAATAATCGGCAAAATAAGTGCGCTGACCGTTTCACAATATATGAATTACATTAATGGAAAACCCATCGGCAGAATCAAATATGCACTAAATTAATTCCGCCAACGGGTTTATATTATATTTTTATACTGTGGAATTCTTCCTTCACAGCTTGTATTCTGATTGATCGTCGATGTAGCGACTTCAGATTTTCTTCTTAATTCTATAAAAACAATATACTGCCACTGATCAATTTTAATGTCATTATGGCAACTAAAACGTTCTATTTCTGCTCTTGGCTAACCTCCATTTAGTCGAATATCAGCATTATCGTGGAGTATACTTGACGAAATTGTCGTGCAAAGGTAACACATTATTAGCAACGCTGTAATCTTTTTACCTTTTTTTATAAGGGAAATGATAAATAATGGTAATTTTAGTAAAAAAAGTAGTTCCTTTTCTGGAGTTTTTCCGAATATTGATGAAAACTAGAAAGAGGTCGAAACGAAAAACGTGATAAAACCTCACGTCTTGTGTTTCAAATTGATTCAACCCGTTATTCAAATTGATTCAGTCCGTGATTCAAATTGAATTACTTTCTGTTTCAATTTGAATCACGGGCCGAAAGTTATGGAGTCACACCCCCAGTTACTATCCTTGTATCAAGTCAAATGAACAAGTTTACCGGAAAGTAACGATGGGCTGATAGTATGTGCGAGGAATCTTTCTACAATTCAGAGTCCTTTTTGACGACTGGCTTGAGAATGAGACGGAGGCTCTGACGATAGTTGAAGTAGTTCCATACCCAGTTGAGGAACACCACTGTCTTGTTCTTTACGCCAAGGATAGAACGCAAGTGAACAACTAACCACAGTATCCAAGCCGAGAAACCACCCCATTTCATCTTGCCAATCTCTGCCACAGCCTTTCGGCGTCCAATGGTTGCCATGGTTCCAAGGTTGCGATAAGTGAATGGCTTTGGTTCTTTACCACTCAGTTCGCCCAGGATATTCTTTGCCACATTGTCAGCCTGCTGAATAGCCACTTGTGCAAGCTGTGGATGGCCCTTTGGCCATTCTTCATCGCCTTCGACAAGACTTTGGTCGCCAATGGCAAAGACATTGTTCATGCCTTTTACACGGTTATATCTGTCGGTAAGTATGCGACCAGCTCGTCCAATGCTACCATCGGGCAATCCTTGGATTGTATTCGCCTTGACTCCACTAACCCAAACAACTGCCTTTGTTGGGATGGTCGTGCCATCCTTAAGCACTACATCGTCGTTGGAATAGTCAGTTACCATGCTACCCAACATTACCTTCACACCCATGTTCTCCAAATCTCTTTGGCACCTGGCCGATGATTTCTCGTCCATCACTGGCAGTACGCGGCTGGCAGCATCAAGCAAATAAATTTGCATTTGGTTGGCATCCAAATCAGGATAGTCTCGTGGGATAACGGCAAGCTTCATTTCCGCCATAGCACCGGCAATCTCCACACCAGAAGGTCCTGCGCCGACAATGACAATTGTCATTAATTTTCGACGCTCGAAAGGATTATCCTCCGTCTCTGCTCGCTCTAGATTGGCCAACAAGACATTGCGAAGTCGCATGGCTTCAGTGACGGTCTTCATGGGCATGGCATTAGCCTCCACATTGACATTGCCAAAATAATTGGTCGTTGCACCAGCGGCCAGCACTAGATAATCGTAATGAACAATTCCAAAAGAAGTGAGTACTGCCTTCTCCTCAGGATCTACGCGTAGAGCAGTTCCCATACGGAAGAAGAAATCATGGTCACCTTGAAAGAGTCTGCGAAAAGGAAACGAGATACTGCTTGGCTCAAGTCCGGCTGATGCAACCTGGTATATTAAAGGTGGAAATTGATTGTAATTGTTCTTGTCTATCAATACTACCTGCATACCACTATGGCGCAAAGTTGTCACCATTTTTAAACCAGCAAGACCACCGCCTACGACTACGACACGCTTTTGCTCGTTTCTTCTAATGTTCGCTCTCATCTTTTCAATAATTAATTGTTGTGTGTTGACCTATAATTTACTCTTGGCTTAATATAACATTGCTGATGCTATCCTTATCTTTTTTGCAGCAAACCCAGAGCCATTGGACGGTGGATTGCTTTGCTAAAATTGTCTTTATTTCGAGAATGATTATTTTTTGATTTAACTCAACTACTCTATTCGATGTGAAAAAATACTTTATTACCGGTGCACATGATGTCACACTTTCACTGACTTATTTGGCAGTCTCTACCCGCATCTTTGGCAAATACACGGCAATTGCCCCGAGGAGTGGTAGCAGTGTGCTAACCTTGAATACATAGTATATGCTTGTTTGGTCGGCCAACCATCCAAAGAAAGAGCTGCCTAGACCACCTAAGCCAAACGACAGACCATAGAAAATGCCTGCAACAACGCCCGTATGATGAGGCAGGAGGTCGGTGGCATATACCAATATCGCCGAAAAGGCAGAAGCCATGATTATTCCTATAATGATGGACAGGGCTATCGTGCCCCAAAATGTACTTATGTAGGGCAGTGCAATAGTAAATGGTGTGACCCCAAAGATGGAGAACCATATCACATATTTGCGACCATATTTGTCTCCAATGATGCCGCCTATGAGTGTTCCCACTACTTCTGCAGCCAAGAAAGCGAATAGACAGATCTGTGAAGTCTGCACACTCACGCCAAACTTCTCGATGAGAAAGAACGTGAAGTAACTCGTCATGCTCGCAGCATAGAAGTTCTTGGAGAACATAAGCATGAAGAGTATGAAGACGAAGAAGTAAATCTTACGACGGCTATAGATCTGAACCGTTGACCAACGCATCTGGGGTTTGCGATGAATGGCATGCAGCTGGCGCACGTGCCAACGTCCCACATAAATCAACAAAACTGCGCTGAATACAGCGAGCAGTGCAAACCAACGAATGGCGGTCATACCCTGAGGCAAGATAATGACAGCGGCGAAGAGAGGGCCGATAGCGAATCCAGCATTACCTCCTACCTGGAAGATACTCTGTGCCAGTCCCTTGCGACCACCAGAGGCCACCTGTGCCACCTGCGAAGCCTGAGGATGGAAGATGGATGAGCCACAACCGAAGAGTGCCACGGCTGCCAGAATCATGGGAAAACTCTGTGCATACGAAAGCATGAATACGCCCACGAGCGTAATCAGCATGCCCACGGAGAGCTGCCATGAATGATGATGACTATCGGCATAGAAGCCGACAATTGGCTGAATAATGGACGAAGTGAGTTGGAGGACAAGGGTAATGAGTCCTATCTGGGCAAAGTTAAGGGCAAAATCCGACTTAAGCATCGGATATAATGCCGGTAACATAGAGTTGATGGCGTCGTTGAGCAAATGACAGAAGCTAACCAAAAATAACATGGCAAAGGCCGTTCGCTCGGTCTGTCGCGCCTGTATAGAATCGCTATTCATAGGTCTTGCGAAAACATTGAGTCTAAATTAAATGCGGAAAGCATCTGGCTTAATGCCCAGTTGCATCGGCATCACTACTGAATACGTTTGCAAAGTTACCACTATTCATGGCAACAATCTATAGATTTATCCGATTTTTTGTATGAAACACAATATTTATGTAACATGGGAAATTATTCATATAAATACGGAATGCATTGAAAGAGTGGAGGTTTTTGCAATGAACATGAGAATTTATAATAGAATTGTCGTACCTTTGCACCACGATTCAAAAATAATATAATAAGGTAAAGGACAATCAATGATTACACTTACAAATCTCGCCATACAGTTCGGCAAGCGCGTGCTTTACAAGGACGTGAACATCAAGTTTACCCGTGGGAACATCTATGGCGTCATCGGAGCCAATGGAGCCGGCAAGTCAACCTTGCTTCGCGCCATCAGCGGTGACCTGGAACCCAACAAGGGTACTGTCGAGATGGGACCCGGCGAACGCCTGTCGGTATTGGAGCAGGACCACTTCAAATATGACGCTTTCAGCGTGATGGACACTGTATTGATGGGATATGGACCACTTTGGAACAATATGAAGGAGCGGGAAGAGCTATATAGCAAACCCGAAATGACAGAGGAAGATGGCAACCGAGCTGCCGACTTGGAGGTGAAGTTCGCCGAGATGAACGGTTGGGAGGCAGAAAGCAATGCTGCACAACTTTTGCAAAACCTCGGTGTGCCAGAGCCAAAGCACCAGAAGATTGTGGGAGAACTTTCCAACAATGAGAAGGTGCGTGTCATGTTGGCCAAGGCTCTCTTTGGAAAGCCTGAGAACTTGTTGCTCGATGAGCCTACCAATGACCTCGATTTGGACACCGTTGAGTGGCTTGAGCAATATTTGGGAGAGATTGACGAGAGTCAGACCGTGCTCGTTGTGAGCCACGACCGTCACTTCCTTGACTCGGTAAGTACCCACACGATAGATATTGACTTCGGCAAGGTGACCGTGTTTAGCGGCAACTATAACTTCTGGTATGAGAGCTCTCAGCTGGCCCTAAGACAAGCACAGAACCAGAAGATGAAGTCTGAAGAGAAAAAGAAACAGCTGGAAGAGTTCATCCGCCGATTCTCAGCCAACGTGGCAAAGAGTCGTCAAACCACCTCTCGCAAGAAGATGTTGGAGAAGCTCAACGTTGAAGAGATTCGTCCTTCAAGCCGTAAGTACCCGGGCATCATTTTCCAGATGGAACGCGAACCAGGCAACCAGATACTTGAAGTGGAAGACTTGAAGGCTGTGGAGCCAGACGGAACAGTATTGTTTGACAACGTAAACTTCAACATAGAGAAGGGTCAAAAGGTCGTGTTCCTAAGCCATAACCCCAAGGCTATGACCGCCCTCTTCGAGATTCTCAATGGGAATCGCGTGGCCGATGCAGGTACATATAAGTGGGGCGTAACCATTACGACTGCCTATTTGCCACTCGATAACACCGCGTTTTTTGAAAGCGACCTCAACCTTGTTGACTGGTTGAGCCAGTATGGCCCAGGCAACGAAGTGGTGATGAAGGCATTCTTAGGACGCATGCTCTTCCGCCAGGAAGAAGTAGAGAAGCAAGTTAACGTACTCTCCGGTGGTGAAAAGATGCGCTGTATGATTGCAAGAATGCAGTTGCAAAATGCCAATTGCCTTATCCTTGACACCCCGACCAACCACCTTGACTTGGAGAGCATTCAGGCATTCAACAACAACCTCATCAACTTCAAGGGCAATGTGCTGTTCGCCAGCCATGACCACGAGTTCATCCGGACGGTTTCCGACCGTATCATTGAATTGACTCCTCATGGCACTATCGACAAGCTCATGCCATATGATGAGTACATCTACGATGACCAAATAAAGGAACAAAAGGTTGGTATGTACGAGGTGTAATAGGCGTATACACGTCTTTACACTGACACTCCATCATCGCATAGACACCACCCTTATTACATGAGATAACAACAGAGATGCGAATTGTCGCATCTCTGCAAGCAACATATTGGACAATGACCAGTAAGACTTTCCCCAAACGAAAGTGAAACTAGGTGTATTGATCATTGACAATTATGTGTTGTTTCGATTACCATTCCCGTTTAACATACTTATCATGGCATGTTTTTTGCTGTTTCGTAGGTAAAACAATAAGAACAGATTATGAAAAAAGACAAAAAAATAGACAAGGAAAAGGACTTTAAGGAAGAGGATCTCGCTCAAGAGGAAACCACTCAAACTACTGAAGATCAAACAGAAACTTCTAATTCACAGGAAGATTCTGATGAGACTGAGGCCGAAAAGGAAGGAGAATCTATGGAGGGGGAACAACAGCAGGACCCATTGGAGGAAGCACAGCAGCAGATTGCCGTACTAAAGGATCAGTTGCTTCGTACGGTGGCAGAGTTCGAGAACTATAAGAAACGTACCATAAGAGAGAAGACCGAACTCATCCTTAACGGTGGTCAGAAGACCATAACCGCCATTTTGCCAGTATTGGACGACTTCGAGCGTGCCGTGGCTGACAAGAGCGAGGATGCCAGTGCCATCAAAGAGGGTATGGAGATGATATTCAAAAAGTTCATCAAGTCTTTGGAAGGCATGGGCGTGAAGAAGGTCGAGGCCCTCGATCAGGACTTCAACACCGACTTCCATGAGGCCGTAGCCATGGTTCCCGGGATGGGCGACGACAAGAAAGGCAAGGTCATCGATTGCCTGCAGACTGGCTATATGATGAATGATAAAGTTATTCGCCACGCCAAAGTTGCCGTGGCTCAATAGATCGACTCCTTAGACCCAAGGATTAGTCGATAGGAAAATTATGGCAGAAAAAAGAGATTATTACGAGGTACTGGGTGTCAACAAGGACGCATCGGAGGACGAAATAAAGAAGGCCTATCGTAAGATGGCCATCAAATACCATCCCGACCGTAACCCAGGAAATAAGGAGGCAGAGGAGAAATTCAAAGAGGCCGCCGAGGCTTATGAAGTGCTCCACGACGACCAAAAACGCAAGCAGTACGACCAGTTCGGCTTCAACGGTCCGCAAAGTGGCGGATTTGGTGGATTCGGCGGTGGTGGAATGGACATGGATGACATTTTCTCCATGTTCGGAGACATCTTCGGTGGACGAGGCGGTGGCTTTGGTGGTTTTGGTGGCTTTGGAGGAGGCCGTGACGAGCATCAGCAACGCGTCTACCGCGGCGGCGACCTTCGTCTGAAGGTGAAGTTGTCGTTGCAAGACATCGTGAGTGGCGTCACTAAGAAATTCAAAGTGCGCAAGGACATTCAATGCACTCATTGTAATGGCACTGGCGCAGAGGGTGGAGCTGTTCCCGAAACGTGTCCAACCTGTCACGGCTCGGGTATGGTGAACCGCACCGTACGTTCTGTCTTCGGTATGATGACCACTCAGTCTGAGTGTCCCACCTGTAATGGCGAGGGCACAATCATTAAGAATAAGTGTCACGTCTGTGGCGGCACAGGCATCGTGAAAGGCGAGGATGTCGTGGAAATCAGCGTTCCAGCCGGTGTCGAAGAGGGCATGGTGCTCAATGTTCGTGGCAAGGGCAATGCCGGACCACGCAACGGTGTAGCTGGCGATATTCAGGTAATCATCGAGGAAGAGCCCAATGACACCTTCGTTCGCGACAAGCAGGATGTGATCTACAATCTGCTATTGGACTTCCCAACGGCTGCTCTCGGAGGCGAAGCGATTGTTCCAACCATCGACGGCAAGAAGTTGAAGTTGAAGGTGGAGCCTGGAACGCAGCCAGGAAAGAGTGTCCGTCTTCGTGGCAAAGGACTGCCAGCCGTCAAAGGTTACGGCTCTGGCTTGGGCGATCTCATCGTAAACATGAGCGTCTATGTGCCCAAGACAATGAACCGCGAAGAGCGTAACGCCGTGGAATCTCTGCGAGACAGCAGCAACTTCCAAGGCGACAGCCATACGAAACAGCATATCTTCGAGAAGTTTAAAAACTATTTTAATTAAAAGACAAGTATACTGCCTTGTTCAGATAGGGCGTGCCTCGTCTTCGAATTGTATTTGCAATTTCGGATGAGACGAGACACGCCCTGTTTCTTTAATCAATTATTATAGTACCCATCAAAGTATCACCACATCATGGACTACCAAGAAACCGTCAACTATCTGTTTAACAGCTACCCTGTATTTGAGCATGTCGGTGGCAGTGCCTACAAGGAGGGACTCTATAACACCCATGCCCTAGACGAGCATTTCGGTCATCCGCATGATGCCTACAAGACCATTCATGTGGCCGGCACCAACGGCAAGGGGTCTTGTTCACACACCCTTGCAGCCATCTTGCAGCATGCCGGATATCGCGTTGGACTATACACATCTCCTCATTTGGTTGACTTTCGCGAGCGAATTCGTGTCAATGGTGTTCCCATCAGCCAAGAGCGTGTCATCGATTTTGTGAAACAAGAACGCGGATTCTTCGAACCTCTCCACCCATCATTCTTTGAACTGACCACCGCCCTGGCTTTCCTTTATTTCAAAGAGCAACAAGTTGATGTGGCAGTCATTGAGGTTGGCCTTGGTGGAAGGCTAGATTGCACCAACATCATCACTCCGCTCATTTCCATCATCACCAACATCAGCTTCGACCATACTCAGTTCTTGGGCAATACTCTGGCTGAGATCGCAGGCGAGAAAGCAGGAATCATCAAGGAGGGGGTGCCTGTAATCATTGGCGAAACAAATGACGAGACACGTCCTGTTTTTGTTGCTAAGGCGGCCGGAAAACACTCCACGATAACCTTTGCCGAAACAAACCCAGAAGCCTTGCTTTCTTCAGAATGTGCCTTTGGTGGTCGAGACTATGAGACTCGCAGCTTTGGCCAACTGCATGGAGAACTGGGCGGGGACTACCAAGACAAGAATACTAACACTATGCTGACCGCTCTAAAAGTACTTCTCTGTCAAGAAAGCCAAGACGCTCCACTGCTTTCCATAAGCCAAAATGACATCGTTGAAGGTTTTGCCAACGTCAGTGAAACCACCGGGCTCATGGGACGATGGCAGCAACTGCGTCAAAAACCACGCGTAGTCTGTGACACAGGACATAACGTTGGTGGCTGGCAATATCTCGCCCGTCAAATCAAGGCACAAACCTGTCGACAACTGCGCATTGTCTTTGGTATGGTAGATGACAAGGACATCAATGGTGTGATGTCGCTTTTACCCACCGATGCCATATATTATTGGACCCAACCCAGCAGCAAGCGTGCCCTTCCTGTTGCTCAGGTTCAACAGCTTGGCATTGCCCACGACCTGAAGGGGCAGTCCTACCCCACCGTTGGGCAGGCTTATCGAACTGCCATTGCCGATGCCGACGATGATGATTTCGTCTTTGTGGGCGGCTCAAGTTACGTCGTTTCGGATTTGTTAGCTATAAATGATTTTTAACATAGAAAGTGCCATTTTTGCTTGTCATTAGTTTGTAATTATCGTTTTAATTTGTTTACTTTGCAGATACGATAAATAACTAAAAACATATATGATGAGTAACACAACTGAAACGGAAACCATCTGTGGCCTGAAGCGGGAGGACTTTCAGACCACTATAAACGGAAAGAAGACAGATCTTTTCATACTGAAAAACAGTAATGGCAACGAGGTAGCTATCACAAATTACGGTGGTGCACTCGTTGCCATTATGGTTCCAGACAAAAATGGCAAATTAGCAAACGTTATCCAGGGCCATGACAACATCCAGGATGTCGTCAATTCACCTGAGCCTTATCTTTCGACACTTATCGGTCGCTTTGGCAATCGCATTGCAAAGGGTCACTTTACGCTGAATGGCAAGGAGTATTTTGTGCCGGTAAACAATGGTCCCAACGCCCTTCATGGAGGTATCAAGGGTTTTAACGCTCGCGTATGGGATCCTGAGGTAATGAACGACCACACGCTCGTGCTCCACTATGTTGCCGCTTATGGCGAAGAGGGTTACTCTGGAGAGCTGAAGACTACCGTGGTTTACACATGGACAAACGACAACGAACTCGTCATCGACTACTTGGCTTGCACCAACAAGAAGACCGTGCTCAACCTTACAAGTCATGGCTTCTTCTCACTCTCAGGGATTGCCAACCCTACTCCTACCATTGACAACCTCATCTGTGAAATCAATGCCGACTATTATTTGCCCATCGACGACACCTCCATCCCAACCGGAGAGATTCGTTTCGTCAAGGGAACGCCGTTTGATTTTACCACTCCAAAGCCCGTCGGACAAGACATTGATGCCGACGACGAGCAGATCAAGAATGGTGCTGGGTATGACCATTGTTTCGTGCTCAACAAGAAAGAAGAGGGCGAGCTAAGCTTCGCAGCCAAGATTACCGAACCTGTAAGCGGACGCACCATGGAGGTTTATACCACCGAACCAGGCGTGCAGCTCTACTCGGACAATTGGGCTGACGGATACAAAGGCCAGAATGGTACCACGTTCCCACGTCGGTCCGCCATTTGTTTCGAGTGCCAGCACTTTCCCGATTCACCTAACCGTCCTTACTTCCCATCCGTGGTGCTCAAACCAGGAGAGCAGTATAAACAGAAGACCATTTATCGTTTCGGCGTATAGTAAGAATTGATTATATGAAGCGGATAGGCCGTAGACCGTATGGTTAATGGCCTATCCATTATTTATTGAACCTTCCTGTTAAAATAAATCAAAACATATAACTAAAAAGATGGAACAAAATCCAACAACACAAAGACCGAACTATACGTTCGCTCTTATCGTCATGTTCATCGTATGCTTCCTCATCGGATTCATCACCACAATGAACAACTCCATGATTGCATTCTGCTCGGATGCCTTTAGCCTCACCGCGCAGCAGGGACAGTATGTCAACACTGCTTTCTACGGTGCTTATCTGCTAAGTATTCCGTTTGCCATGCTCATGAACAAGATCGGTTACAAAGCCACCCTTCTCCTCGGATTAGGGGTGTCTGGCCTTGGTTTCATTATCAATTCATTTGGCATCAGCTCTGCCATCTCGGCTCAAGCTAACGTGTACACGGTATTCCTTGCCAGCATGTGTCTCGTAGCTTGCGGTGTCGTGATGCTTCAGAATGTTGCCAATCCTTATGTAATGGTGTTGGGAAGCCCTGAGAAAGGTGCCTTCCGCATGACCCTTAGCCAAGCCCTTAACTCTGTAGCCACCACATTGGCTCCTCTGTTTGTGACTTACGTTATCATTCGCGGACAAGCTCCTACGCCAAGCGCAGTGCCTAGCCCATTCCTCGGTCTTGGTATCTTCACGCTCGCCATCTGTCTGATTTTGGTGTTCATGAAACTGCCAAAGGTGGACGAGGCCAAGCAGGCTGAGGAGTCAGGCATACATCATGAGTATAAGAGCAGCGTGTTCAAATATCCACATGTATGGTTAGGCGCTCTAGCTATCTTCATGTACATGGGTGTCGAGATCGGTGTTCCCTCTATGCTTCCGTATAAGTTCAAGGCCATGCCCGAATTTGCAAACGACTATGTTACTGTCGCCACCTCGTTCCTCGCATTCTACTGGGGCGGTATGATGGTCGGCCGTTTTGCCGGTGCTGCCATCCTCGCCAAGTTCGATCCACGTAAGTTGCTCACCGCTTGTTTGCTTCTGGGCGCCATCTGCATTGGTTTGTCTATCGTACTTCCAGGTATGATGGGTATCTATGCCATGCTCGCTGCTGGTTTGTTCCACTCTGTGATGTGGCCACTTATCTTCAACCTCGGCTTGCAGGAACTTGGTCCTCATACCAAGGCTGCTTCTGGCGTCATCAACACAGGCGTTATCGGCGCTGCGCTTCTTATGCCACTCAT
The DNA here is from genome assembly GCA_002407775.1 of Prevotella sp. UBA5387. Lineage (GTDB taxonomy): Bacteria > Bacteroidota > Bacteroidia > Bacteroidales > Bacteroidaceae > Prevotella. The sequence continues at coordinate 1,691 of DHOP01000004.1, read as the reverse complement.
GGGTGTCATCGTTGATGCCACTAACGTGGTTATCGCTACCTGCTGCCTGTTTATCTTCTATGCTTACATTATCTGGTTCTGCAATAAAGGCTCCAAAATTGGACTTGCAAAGAACTAATCGATATCATCAACACATTATAAAATATAACGACTATGGAAATAGAATTTGTTAGAAGTCGCTTCATCAAGCATTTTGACGGTAAGACCGGCAATGTCTATGCATCACCGGGGCGCATCAATCTCATTGGTGAGCACACTGATTACAACGGTGGTTTCGTCTTTCCAGGTGCCGTTCAGCAGGGCATCATGGCAGAGATTCGCCCCAATGGGCAGAAAACCTGCAATATATACTCAATCGACATGAAGGACCTGGTCCACTTTGAGATCGACGACCCAAAGGGTCCAAAGGCCACATGGGCACGCTATATCTATGGCATCGTACAAGAGATGCGTGCCTTAGGTGTTGACGTTAAGCCATTCAACGCTGCCTTCGCAGGCGACGTGCCATTAGGTGCCGGTATGTCTTCGAGCGCTGCCTTGGAGAGCTGCTTTGCCTATGCACTCAATGATCTCTTCGGTGACAACAAGGTGTCCAAGTGGGATCTTGCTCTCGCTGGCCAGGCCACTGAGCACAAGTATGTTGGCGTGAACTGCGGAATCATGGATCAGTTCGCCTCTGTCTTCGGTCAGAAAGGCAAGCTTATGCGCCTTGACTGCCGCAGCCGCGAGTTCGAATATTTCCCATTCGACCCGAAGGGATACAAACTTGTTTTGCTCAACTCTAAGGTTAAGCACGAACTGGTTGGCTCACCTTACAACGATCGTCGTCAGTCTTGCGAAAATGTTGTTGCTGCACTCAACAAGCATTTCCCCGACAAGAAATACGAGACACTGCGCGATGCAGACTGGGACGAACTGGAAGCTGTGAAGGCTGAGGTTAGTGCAGAAGACTACATGCGCGCTCACTTCGTGCTTGGAGAGAAGGATCGTGTGATTGCTGTCAGCGAGGCTTTGGAGAAAGACGACTACGAGACAGTAGGCAAGAAGATGTATGAGACCCACTATGGTCTGAGCAAGGAGTATGAGGTAAGCTGCGAAGAAATCGACTTCCTCAACGACATCGCCAAGGACTGTGAGGTTGCTGGTTCTCGCATCATGGGCGGCGGCTTTGGCGGCTGCACCATTAACCTTGTTAAAGATGACGTCTATGACAAGTTCATTGCTGAGGCAAAGGTTAAATTCAATGAGAAATATGGTCATGAGCCTGAAGTTATCGATGTGGTTATCGGTGACGGCTCACGCAAGATTTGCTAATTTCCATTAGCGAATCATATTAATTTAAGAATATTCAAGCGGCTCCTTATCACTGATTGTGATAAGGGGCTTCTTCTTTTCAACAATTCCTAACCTCCAATCTCAATCAGCATCCAAACATATTCCCAACCGCAATAACCAAGAAAATTATTTATTTACTAAACTTGCATTTCAACAAACACCTAACTGCTCCATTACCTATTATATACAAGGCATTTGCGAAAGGATAGCAACGGCACTGCGATTAGTATCCTTTGGCACTGCGATTAGTATCCTTTGGCACTGCGATAAGGCATTAAACGCAGTGCGTTTACGGCCTAATCGCGATGCGTTTAATGCCTTATCGCACAGCCGTTGACTATGCCTAAATTTACTTT
>DHOP01000087.1:1639-3404 GCA_002407775.1 Prevotella sp. UBA5387 | reverse complement strand
AAGACTGGGGGCAGACCAATCCGTCTTTTAGGAAAGAGTGAGTATGGGCTATATAGCTTAGTGGCTTCAGTAATCGCTTATTTGAGTGTGTTAAATCTAGGGCTTACTAGCGCTTATATGCGGTTTTATATTCGTTTCAAAGCTCAAAAAGATCAAGAGAAAATCAATCGACTTAATGGTATGTTTCTAACGGTGTTTGGTGTTTTGGCGTTGCTTGCTGTCATGTTTGGAACGTTGATGGCGTTCAACACACATTATATTTTTACTGACGGATTATCACAAGCAGAGCATCACAAAGCACGTACCTTGCTGTTAATATTGGCTGTCAATATGGCTTTTACACTCCCTTCTGGTGTTTTTACCTCTCACATCAACGCAAATGAGCGTTTTGTTTTTTTAAAGATGGTTAATATTCTCAAGGTTGTGGTACACCCAATGCTGGTGATTCCAGTTTTACTAATGGGTTACGGATCGGTTGGCATTGCATGGATGACCACCGCAGTCAATCTTCTCGTGGAAGCAGGCTATGCTTGGTATTGCATCAATAAATTAGGAATGCAATTCTCATTTAACAAGATGGATTATACTTTGCTCAAGGAAGTCACAGTGTTTTCATCCTTTATCCTTCTAAATATAATCAGTGATCAAATAAACTGGAATATAGATAAACTAATTTTGGGGCGTAGGTTTGGAACAGCTACAGTTGCGGTCTATGGCCTGGCTGCATTGTTGAACACGTATTACATGGATATATCCTTAACTATTACAAGGGTAGTTACCCCAAGAGTTCATTTTCTAGTATCCCAAGGAGCAAGTCACAGCCAATTGAATAGACTCTTCATAGAGGTTGGTCGGATGCAATATATGATACTTATGCTATTGGTTTCTTGTCTAATCTTCTTTGGTAGACCTTTCTTCTATTTATGGGGAGGCCAGGAATATTTAGATTCATTCCCAATCGCCTTGATGTTAATTCTGCCAATAACCATCCCTCTTGTTCAAGGTGTTGGTCTTGAAGTCCTGCGTGCAAAAAGCAAGCATAAATTCCGATCTATTGTTTATTTTTTTATCGCCCTGATGAATATCGCGCTTACTTTGCTGCTTGTTAAATCATATCAAGGTTTTGGTGCTGCACTTGGAACTGCGATTTCTATCATTGCTGGAAACGGATTTATTATGAATTGGTACTACTATCAGCATATTAATTTAAATGTAATTGAGTTTTGGAAGGAGATACTAAGGCTTACACAAGCCATATTGCTACCTATGGTTGTTGGGATCATAATCAATATACTAGTGAACCTATACGAGGCAATGAATCTACTGGCGAGTGGATTATCTTATGTTGTTGTATATTGCCTGTCGATGTGGATGTTTGGTATGAATTCGAAGGAAAAAAACCTCATTATAAGACCGATTCTAAGATTCACAAATAACTGGTCAAAAAAATAAAAAACTGATAATTGAAATACCCAAAAGGAATCTTGAAGAATAGCAACAAAAAATCTATGCATATGGAGAAAACAAGATGAGGAACAAGTATAATATTACCATTGCTGGAGCCGGATATGTCGGATTATCCATGGCAGTGCTTTTGTCGCAGCATCAGAAAGTTACGATAGTTGACGTGGTACCGGAAAAGGTAGAAAAAATCAATAAACGCGAGTCAATTATTCAGGATAAAGAGATTGAGGATTTTCTGACAACACGACAGTTAGATTTGTTCGCTACTTTGGATGGGGAAAAAGCATACAAAAATGCTGAT
>DHOP01000087.1:0-1473 GCA_002407775.1 Prevotella sp. UBA5387 | reverse complement strand
AAAAGCATACAAAAATGCTGATTTCATTATCATTGCAACGCCAACCAACTATGATCCGGACAAGAGCTATTTTGATACATCCTCTATCGAAAGCGTTTTGCAGATGGTGAAGGAGTGTGGTTCTAAGGCGGCAATTGTCATCAAATCCACAATTCCCGTTGGCTACACGAAGTCGCTGTCAGAAAAGTTTGGAATGCAAAGTATTATCTTCTCGCCGGAATTTCTGCGCGAAGGCAAGGCGTTGTATGACAATTTGCATCCTTCAAGAATTATCATTGGTGTTCCTGAGAACAATCCTTTGTTGTTGGAGCAAGGAAAACGTTTTGCGGAAATGTTACAAGAAGGGGCTGTAAAGCAGAGCATACCGATACTGTATATGAATCCCACAGAAGCAGAAGCTGTCAAACTGTTTGCCAACACCTATCTGGCACTACGCGTTTCTTTTTTTAATGAGTTGGATACCTACGCGGAGTCACGGGGATTGGACACAAAGAGCATTGTCGAAGGGGTTTGTTTAGACCCACGAATTGGGATGCATTACAACAATCCATCCTTTGGTTATGGCGGCTATTGTCTGCCTAAAGATACAAAACAGCTGCTTGCCAATTATGATAATGTACCAAACAACATTATTGGAGCTGTGGTAGATGCCAACCGCACCCGAAAGGACTTTGTCGCAGACCGCATCCTAAAAAAGGCTGGCTTTCCAAGAAACCCAAAGCCTATCATTGGTCTATATAGGCTCACCATGAAAACAAATTCGGACAACTTCAGGCAAAGTAGTATCCAGGGCGTGATGAAGCGTATCAAAGGCAAGGGAGTTGAAGTGGTAGTGTATGAGCCTTCGCTGGAGGATGATACTTTTTTTAACAGCCGGGTTATCAGAGATTTGGAAGCCTTTAAGAGTATGTGCGATGTAATTGTTGCTAATCGATACCATGAGGACTTGGCGGATATCGTTGATAAAGTCTATACCAGAGATATTTTTAACAGAGACTGAGGTAAAAGGACAATGAACGGCTTGTGGTCAAACAGCATATAAAAAGAGAGGGTGTTTTGTGTGTATTGCACAAATATTTTGTGTAATCCGATAATTTCAACGAAAATGAAGCTGTATTATACTATAGGGGGTTGAAAAGAGCAGGGATTCTCTCGCGCTGGCACCACGAATTGTCAGCAATATCAACACACTTGACGCTTTTCTGTTGCGGCAGAGAGGCGTCTTCTTGCGTGGGGGATGGGCGTTTTGCCCATCCCCCATTGTGATTTGTGCGGAGATGTGCAGAGAAAGGAGGAGTGCATGGATTAGCGGTCGAGACAGGTAGCAAAGTCGCACTTACACGAAAAAGACAGATGCTGATTTCCCCCTACTCAATTCAAACACCATGTTAGAGGCGCTCCGGCAAAAACAGCAAAGCTAGGAGTGCAAGGTGCGATATCCAGCGCTAGTGGTCTGCCCCCAGTTTTTGTACC
>DHOP01000003.1:1448-55278 GCA_002407775.1 Prevotella sp. UBA5387 | reverse complement strand
AAGTAAATCTGATATAAGTCAAAGATAAATACATGGAGTTCCCAAGGTCTTTTTGATTTAGATTCTTAATTTTAGAAGCCGGTTAATTATAAGTATTGTTATCTATTAAACTTAGGCTTTATTTAAGAGATTAATAAGATGATCCTATGTATTATAACATTAAAAATGTATAGACGTAAATATGTCTATACATGTATGTCGGACGCCTCTCCTCTAGTTAGTCAAATGTTGATTACTAATAAACGATATCCCATAGAAAGAGTCCATGTGCAGGCATTGATTGTCCGGCATCTGAGCGTGTTCCCTTATCAACAATAGTCTTGAACTGGCTGAGGGTGATGGTATGACGTCCAACATCGAGAAGTGTACCGACAACAGCTCGCACCATATTACGCAGAAAGCGGTTCGCTGTAATCTCAAAATAGCATGTTGTAGGACTGGTCCTTACCCATTGAGCTACTGAAACATCACAAAGCGTTGTCTTGTTATCACCCTTAGATTTGCAAAAAGCTTTGAAATCACTAACTGTCAAAAGATAAGTTGCTGCCTCATTCATTAGATCAATGTCGAGTTCCCATGTCATTTTAACCGAAAAAAAACGTAGAAATGGGTCTTTGTTCTTGTTAATAAAATATCGGTAAGTACGCTTTTTTGCCGAGAAACGAGCATGGAATTCGTCTTCAACAGGCTCCACTTTAATACAGCTTATATCATGTGGAAATATATGATTGAGACGAAAAGCGAGTAGGTCACAGTCTATGGTATGATCCATATCGAAATGACAGCACATCCGCCTAGCATGTACGCCTGCATCTGTGCGACCAGCACCGGTAACTTCTATAGGTTGACGAAGAACCGTCGAAAGGTTCTTTTGAAGTTGCTCTTGCACAGATATCCCATTTGGTTGAATCTGCCAACCATGGTAAGCAGTTCCGTCGAAACTAATCCAGATAAAATAACGCATAGAAAAAAGATTGTGATATTAAATGTGTATTATGGTTGCAGGTTAATCATAATATTGGTCTGAACTAAAACGAACATAGGCGCGATCATCAAAAGAGAGGTTACCTCTCATCTTGCCTTTTGTAGCAAGGAAAGTCTTTACGTTGTAAGGGTCCCGTTGCATCTGCACTCCAAGCGCAAGTTCGCTGTCTTTCAGAGTAGGTTTCAAAAAGGGATATCCATCTGAGGCTAAAACAATCTCAGTGACTCTATTCTTGATATTGATCACCTTGACACCTTTTTTGTATATGGTATATCCATCAATAACCGCATATGTAATATTTTCCTCCTGAATGGCCTTGATAAGATTGGGGATAATTTCATCACGCGCATAATCGTGAACGAGTTCGCCATCTTCAATCATATCTGGATACCGATGATAGGATTCTTCGAAAACCGCTGCCCTCTGTCTAGCCAACCGCTCTTCATGTGGCTTACCATTTTCATAGAGCTGTCCATCTATCATACATTGACAATCGCCTATCATCCAAACCTCATGCCACCACTGACTATATATCACAGCAGAAGCACAAATACGGTATTGAGGTGGTATATCTGGAGTTACTTGCTCAGCGAAGTGGTATTGTTTGTGAATGAGAGTCGTGGCTTGGTCACAAAAATCATCCAATGTAGTATCTGCAGGCAGTCGATGAAGGATATCACTGATAAGAATCATGGCCCATCGACCATTTTTCATATCGGGTCTCCATCGGCGTTGTGATTTGCTTGTGCTGCCGTCTATAACTGCCACGAAATCTTCTGTTATGACAATGCCATCCTCACAGTCTTCAGCAGAATGTTTACCGATGAGGTTTTGCTCAATGATATTCATTGGTAAAAATGATACTCTAGGAAATTTTCAGCCTTTATTTTCCCTTCTTTCCTCTTGTTCGAGGTTTAAAATTAGGGTTGAATGACTTTGGTTTATGTGCGTCTTGTCGATTTTGACGTTGTCCGGACTCTTGACTTTGTGAATTTCTGGTGCGGCGATTTTGGCTATGACCGACATCCGGGCTGCTACCCACCGCCTTAGCATCATAGTGAACCTGGCCACGATAAGGCACACCATCATATAACTTCTTAATGAGGTCAGGTCGTCCGATACGTTTCAATTCTTGCTCAATATTACGACGTTCCTCAGGTTTATACCAGAAGAAAAATTGTCGCTGGGCAAGCTTTTCTCGTTGCGTCTTTGCACAGAATACTGGTTCGAGTGTATAAGGATCGTAGCCAGAATAGTACACTTCTGTGCTCACAGTCATTGGGGTTGGTGTAAAGTCTTGAACCTGTTCCAAATGAAAATTGAGTTCCTTGGTGATTACGGCAAGCTCTGCCATATCCTCTTCCTTACATCCTGGATGGCTGCTTATGAAATAAGGAATAAGTTGCTGGTTGAGTCCTGCTTCCTTATTGATTCGATCAAAAGTTCGTTTGAATGCATGGAACTGATCAAACGATGGTTTGCGCATGTTGCTGAGCACACGCTCGGAAGTATGTTCTGGTGCTACTTTAAGTCGACCGCTCACATGGTTGAGAATCAGTTCCTTGGCATACTCCTTAGCCGAGGCATTACTATGTTCGTCTTTACTCTTATGTAGAATGAGGTCATAGCGAACACCGCTACCGACGAAACTCTTCTTTACACCCGGCAATGCATCAACGGCACGATAGATGTCAAGAAGCTGCGAGTGATCAGTGTCAAGGTTAGGGCATATCTGAGGATTGATGCATGAGGGACGTTTGCATACCTCGCATGCCTTCAGATTGCGTCCTTTCATACCATACATATTGGCAGACGGTCCTCCAAGGTCAGAAATATACCCTTTGAAGTCAGGCATTTGAATAATCTGACGCACTTCGCGAAGAATACTTCCTTTTGACCTACAAGTAACAAACTTACCTTGATGAGCCGAGATAGTACAAAAAGCACATCCTCCAAAACAACCTCTATGCAAGTTGACGGAATGCTTGATCATCTCATATGCCGCAATCGTCTTGCCTTTGTATTTGGGGTGAGGTAGGCGAGTATAAGGCAGATCAAATGAAGCGTCCAATTCTTCCGTCGTCATAGGAGGGTAGGGAGGGTTTGCAACAGCATATACATCATCAACCGCCTGGAGAAGTCTTTGTGCATGAAACTTGTTGGCTTCCTCTTCTATATGTCTGAAATTCTCTGCTTCGGCCTTCTTGTTGTGCAAGCATTCCTCATGAGAATGAAGCACTATGTCATCATCGGTGATGCCACCAGGAATGGCATCCTTTTTGCTCAAATAAACTGTCTGAGGAATATCACGGAGTTCTTTGATCGCTTTTCCAGCCTCAAGCTCATGCGCAAGTTGCACCGTATTCTTTTCTCCCATCCCATAAAGGATGAAGTCTGCACCACTTTCACAGAGAATACACTTCATGAGTTTGTCCTGCCAATAGTCATAATGGGTTAGTCTTCGCAGAGAAGCCTCAATGCCCCCTAAAGCTACAGGGACGTCAGGGAAAAGTCGCTTAAGAATTTGAGAATATACTATGCTAGGATAATCAGGACGCATGTCATGCCTTCCATCAGGACTATAGGCATCCTCACTACGCGTACGACGGTTTGCTGTGTAGCGATTTACCATCGAATCCATATTTCCTGCGGTAACTCCGAAGAAAAGACGCGGACGCCCTAACTTCTTAAAGTCTCGAAAATCCCCATGCCAGTCAGGCTGCGGAACAACAGCTACACGGTATCCTTGGGCCTCAAGAACACGCCCAATGACTGCCGCAGCAAATGCGGGATGATCCACATAAGCGTCACCTGAAAATAAGATGATGTCGAGTTGGTCCCACCCTCGCAAATCACATTCCTTACGAGTAGTGGGGAGAAAGTCGCTCAATAAATAATCCTGCATATTACTCAGCTGTGCCAGCAGTACTCTTTTCATCATCGTCATCCTGCTCGTTCTTCCATTCTATGAAGAGCAGTGCTAGCTGATGGAGTCCAAAGGCCTTCATGTTGTTGTTGTAAATGACATCCAAGCAGAGGTCAAGCAAATTCTTATCACTGCCAGCTTCAGAAGCTAGCATTGAGCGGATGTTTAACTTCAACTTATCCAATACATCCTCGTCAATGATGCCATTACTGTCAATAAGATTGCGAAGAAGTGAATATTTGTCTATCGTTTGCAGATGTTTCTCTGTCACTTCAATAGTTCTGGTTCCTGAGTGATTAGCCTGAATTTTCATGATGAATATGTTTTAAAGGATGTTTATTTTAATAGATAATTCATGATACCCTGCATAAGAAGGTGTCTCATTGATTTATCCGTAATACATTCGAAAGGGAATCCCATTGTGAAAGTCTTGTAATCGCGCCCATCGTATGCTGTTGCTGCAGATAGACCATTACTATATTGAATGGGGCAAATGGCATCGTTTGTAGGTTGGATCACATCGGTGTGAGTGGCAGCATAGTGGTCAGGGTTTAGCTTTCGATAGAAATCCAAACTCAATCCTAATCCGTTAACTCCAGAGATGGAGTCTGTTTTAATGCTATTACCATATATTGTCTTCAGGGTTTGGGTAAGCCATTGTGCATCGTCCTCCATCGTCATATCCGAGCCGATGTATGCACCACTGACAAAGATTCGTCCATTATGCTGAGTATATGCTGTGACTTTGTTCTTGAGGGTTGTGGGAAAAACCTTGTAAAAATTTAGAGCATCCGATGTAAATCGTTGCAAACCAAGAATAAAGTCTACTGCATCATAATCGCTTAACTTCATGTTACCTATCTCCACAGCGTCTGACGAACAGCTAACGACATTATATTTGCGTGCTGACGCGATGGCCTCAGTGTGGCAAACCGTATAATTAAAGTCATTGCCGGCTATGAACTTACCAGCTAATTCGTCTCCACCCCAGCCAAGACCAGTAGGTCCTTCAATGCCCATTCGTGAACGGTCAAAATTTAGCTGACGACCATTCCATCCTGCAGTGAGTCCATAAGAAACTCCTGGGTCAGCTTCTAGGTCGAATCCCTGCTGACTACCGGTATTTATAACAGCAGGTGCGGAGAGTCTGTTAAAGCAGTTTACAACAAGGATTGTCTTTGTTGCGCCAGGCTGAAAGAAGGCTGAAACAGTTTCGGAAGGGAAGCTCTCACCACCTCGATTGGCGGCGGTTACCCTAAAATTGTATTGCACACCAGGTTCTAAGTCTATCGTTTCTGATGTACCCTTGACCTTGCGTCCATTATCAAAACCACTTGTTCCTGTGGCGGTATATAATATATAACAGTCTGGATAAGACGAAGGTTCCTGCTTGTCTTCCTGCAAACTCCATGATATTTGAGCCTTACCATCACCCTTTGGCTCCACGCTCAAATTGCGAGGTGGGAGAGGCTGAATGACAGAAGCATGGCCATGCATATCATTGACATATCGATTTATAGTCTTATAGATTGATCGAGCAATTGAAAATTTGAAGTTAGGATCTTGAGCCAACATCATGTCGGGGAAGTTTTGATGCGACAATGTTTCAAGAATAGCAGAAGGTACCTCAGGTAAACGAGTCTCAGAATAGTTGCGATCCCAAAGATAACGTCGAGCCCAAGTGCTATATTCAAAACTTAAATCTCTAGTGACTCCGGCTATAAGTGCTTCTGCAAAGAGTTTCGAAGACTGTCGAGAAATGCCCGCATCGAGTCTTCCGTCATTGTAGTCGGTGGTACTTATTGCTAATGAGCCAACCAATGAGCGACCATCCTGGGCAACACCAGCATCGCTATGAATAGCCAATGACAATTCCATCGGAACATTTCTACCTTCCAGATTAGGGACATATACAGAACCACCGGCTAGCCAATTGAGCATTCGGGAGCGTGTATTGATATCGTCAGAATAATCGTCTGTCCCTTCACGACTACTATAAACATTATAGGGTGCGCCTGCCCACTGTGCATAGTAACGTGCTCCTTCAAGTGCGCGAGGATAGCCACTGACTGTTCCACCACGAGTTATATTTCCCATTCCTCCCCCAAATCGCACAGCGTCAGCGATAACGATACCTTTTTGATGGCTTTGGTTGGTCAGCATCACGCAGTTATAGATGTTGTCGCCTTTATCAAATTCGAACGTACCAAGATACACCCATGTTCCTCCACCCATCTTTTGGTTAACCCGAAACTCGGTGGCTTGTCCTTTATGAAAGACTGTATAATGGGCATCGTCAATACTCTTTGGTAGTGTCTGATAGCTTACATATACTGCATAGCTGCCCTCTTTTTGAAAGTCTGGCTGCCATTTGATATATGCTTCACCAGTTTTTTTTGTGGATTTCAACTGCCTCGCTGAACCAGCTAAGAATGGATTTTCATTGTCCACGTAGTTTCCACCATGGGGTGCAAAGCCTCGCACATTAGTGGATGTCCATTCTACTTCTTCTGAATGTTCTGAATAACCACGAGTAGCTTGTCCAAAAGAGCCGTCATTATCGATTATATATTCATCAGTCTGCCAATCTCTTTCGCGAGGGGTAAATACAATAGCACCTGCATTTTGAAGCATTGGAATAAGATAAGGAACGACGATAGTCTGCGTAAAAAGGTCTTCGTTGGTGCCAAAAAGATTAGGGCGTTGCCATTTCCAACGACCTTTCTCGTTATCATATACACGACCATGAGATGCCCATAGTGCGATGTGACGATTGAAAAGTCCGTTAGAAATCTTGTTTGGTTTTGAAACATTGTTCACCCAAGGATGCCCCTTATAATCTATCTTTCCCCAAAGAGCGTGGCCTCTAGCCTTATCCATGACATAACCAGGAACGTATTGTTCAATAGGCATGCCATTGGTTATAATCTGAATCTTATATTTATTATACGGATTAGGAAGAGTATGTTTCACTTGTTTATAAATCCTTCCTACCTGCTTATCCGAGAATTCCTGTTGCGCAAAATATTCAGTTGTAGTAACGGTAACTGTTTGTGCTTTCTCGTCAACAGCCAAATCCTTAAGTCTTGGCTGCATGGTGAAGTCTGTGTTTTTAGCAGAATAGGATAGGAAATAATCATTAAGAAATGTCTCTGCCCGATGAAAAATGACAGAGTTTTGGGCTGATAGGCCGTTGAAGATCATCAAAAGGCAACCAACCAATTCTATTTTCTTAATGCTTACGATAACTCTCCGATTGTGAATTTTTCAGGATATTTACCTTTGAAATACTTGAAGTAAAGCTTGGTTTCGTACATTTCTTTGTCAATATCCCCTGTTGGCACAAAGCTTTTGGTACATTCAATCAATCGCTTCTCATAGTCTATGCCATAAAGCAAAATTGGAATTTGAGCTTTTAACGCGATATAATAAAAGCCTTTCTTCCAGTCAGGATTCAGCGATCTAGTGCCCTCAGGTGTAATACATAGCTTGAAAGAGGTAGCCTTTTGGGCTGCCTCTCCTAAGTTATCCGTCATACTCGTATGCTTAGAACGGTAGACGGGAATGCCACCAATGCTTTTAAATATTGCACCTAAAGGCCAGATGAACCACTCTTTTTTCATAAGAAAGTTAATCTGCATACCTTGAGAACGCATGTAAAGTTGGCCAAGGACAAAATCCCAATTGCTTGTATGCGGGGCTAAACAGAGGATAAACTTGTCTGGGTGTTCAACTGTCACATTCATCTTCCAGCCCCAAAGTTTAAATAGAAGCCAACTACAGAGTCGTTTGATCATAGTAAATCTTATCCTAACGTACCAATTTGGTCGATGATATCAGATACTCTGTGATTGAAATCTTCGATGAGCTGCTTATAGTATTGCTTTGGATCCAATCCTGGTTCAGGATGAGAGATGCGTTTAACAAAATCATTTCGAGTAATGATAATTGTTGAAAGCACTTGTTGCTTGGTCTCTTCATCCTTGTTTGTACCATATAAAGAAGCAGCAACAGCTTCTGCCAGCAACTCACTGCAGATGTAATTGATTGTTTGCTTTAAATCTTTTTTCTTTGCCATGATTGCAATGATATATTGATTTTTAATATTACCATCAAAGGTATTAAAAAAAACGAGAATCCAAGAACTTTATTAAAAAAATAATTCAAAAGCTTTTTTCTGCTTCGTTTTCTTCCTTTTTCATTAAAAAAAGGGTAAATTTGCAGCAACTATTGTATTTAAATTATAAAGTTATAAACATGAAGGCTAGTCTTTTGCAGAAAGCTCGGGCTCATTATCAGCCAAAGCTCCCTAAAGCTCTCGTTGGTTCAGTAAAGGTCAAAGAAGGTGTTCCGACCGAAAGTGTAGGTAATCAGGATGAAATTAAGAAGCTTTTTCCGAATACGTACGGTATGCCAATCATTGAATTTGTCCCAGGTGAGGACTGTTCTATGGAGGGGAAAAATGTCGGCGTTATTCTTTCAGGAGGTCAGGCTCCTGGTGGTCACAATGTAATTTGTGGTATCTTCGATGCTGTCAAGAAACAGAATCCTAACAATAAGGTTTATGGATTCTTGATGGGTCCTTCTGGATTAATTGACCACGAGTACATCGAACTTACCCATGAATACGTGGAAGACTACCGTAATACTGGTGGTTTTGACATGATCGGATCTGGTCGTACAAAACTTGAAAAGATTGACCAGTTTGAGAAAGGACGCGAAATTCTTCAAGAATTGAACATCAAAGCCTTGGTCATTATCGGTGGAGACGATTCAAATACTAATGCTTGTGTTCTAGCAGAATACTATGCTGCAAAGAACTATGGCATTCAGATAATTGGTTGTCCAAAGACTATCGATGGTGACTTAAAGAACGAACAGATTGAGACCAGCTTTGGTTTCGATACAGCCACTAAGGTATATTCTGAACTCATTGGTAACATTGAGCGAGACGCAAACTCTGCTCGCAAATACTGGCACTTCATCAAAGTGATGGGGCGCTCGGCTTCTCATATTGCATTAGAGTGTGCCATGCAGTGTCAGCCTAATGTATGTCTAATCTCCGAAGAGGTTGAACAAAAAGACATGACACTCAATCAGATTGTTGAAGATTTGGCTAAGGTCATAGCTAACCGTGCCGAAGATGGCAATAATTTTGGTGTTGTCTTGGTGCCAGAGGGATTGATTGAGTTTGTCCCTGCGATCAGTCGACTCATCGATGAGCTAAATGACCTTCTTGCTGCCCATGGAGAAGACTACCGTGATTTAGAACCAGAGGCACAGCGTGAATATATCTTGGCACATCTTTCTGAAGCTAACGCTGCTACTTATGAGACCCTTCCACAGGACGTTGCTCATCAATTATCACTTGATCGTGATCCTCATGGTAACGTGCAAGTATCTCTCATCGAGACTGAGAAATTGCTTTCAGACATGGTTGACGCTAAGTTGGACGAATGGAAATCAGAAGGTAAATACGTTGGTTCATTTGCAGCACAGCACCACTTCTTCGGTTACGAAGGTCGTTGTGCAGCTCCTTCCAATTTTGACGCTGACTATTGCTATGCACTTGGCGTTAGTGCCGCAAATCTGATTGCAAATGACAAGACTGGCTATATGGCAACAGTGCAGAATCTTTCTTCTCCTGCTGACGAGTGGAAGGCTGGTGGCGTGCCAATCACAATGATGATGAATATCGAGCGTAGAAATGGTGAGATGAAACCAGTAATACGTAAAGCTTTGGTAGATCTTAACGGTGCACCTTTCAAAAAATTCGTTGAGAAGCGTGATGAGTTTGCTCGCAAGACCTGTTTCGTTTATCCTGGTCCAATCCAGTATTGGGGTCCCTCAGAGATTTGTGACCGTGATACTAGAACGCTTGCACTGGAAAATGCGGCCAAGAAGCAGTAATCTGTATTAAGAATCATTTATTTGAAAATACCAAAGGGACACTTCTCGGTTACTATTCAAACTGAGAAGTCGTCCCATTTATTTTTTATCCATGTCAATCCATAATTCTGGCAATCACCTCAGAAATACCTCGACAAAAAATCATCGAGCTTATACGCATGGGTACTATAATATTAAGGCGACGATTCGCCACTTCTCATTATTCAAAAATGGGAGACATAAGGGTTGCTTGATAGGTGGAATAGGGGTTATCTTCATCTACATTGCAGTATTCTATTATGTTTTTGTAAGCCCTACCGGCTTTCGTTGGCGTGCTCTTTATGGCGATGCCAAATATCCGAAAGGATACTCCATACATGGGATTGATATTTCCCATTACCAAGGCGATATAGAATGGGACAATTTAAAGGCCAATGCCCTAATTGATGGCAATCCCTTGAGATTTGTTTTCATCAAGGGAACAGAAGGTTCTTCAAGCGTAGATCCTAACTTCGAAGGCAATTTCTCAAATGCACTAAAATATGGTTATGTCAGAGGGGTGTACCATTTTTGGAGCAACAAATCATCTGCGCGGTCACAGGCATATTATTTTTTAGAGAATGTGCACCTTGTCGATGGCGACTTGCCACCGGTCTTGGATATTGAGTATATCCCTGAAGACATCAAAGTTGAGGACTTTCAGACAACAGTACTTACTTGGCTTCATATCGTAGAAGACAAGTATCACGTAAAGCCAATAATCTACACTTATTTTAAGTTTAAGGAGCGTTATCTAAGCGCCCCCGTTTTTGACGACTACCCATATTGGATAGCTCACTATTACGTAGATAAGATAGAGTATAAAGGAGAGTGGAAATTCTGGCAGCATACCGATTCAGGCCTGCTGCCAGGAATTAAGGGAAATGTTGATTTGAATGTTTACAATGGCTCTTATTATGACCTCCTTCAGTTGACCATTGGTCGACAGACGGAGATAGGAAAATAATAAAAGTTGTAGGCTTTTACTCCAAGATCTTCGTCATTGACATTGCAGAGATAAGTCCATCAGGATTAATTGTGGCCTTGATTTGGTAGCGCATGCTCTGTACATTGGTATCGCCGGTCCGCTCAATCTTCTGTATTGACGAGAAGTTTACATTATATTCGTACAAATCTTCTCCTACCTCTTTCTTGTCAATCTTATAATCATTGTTCAAGTGCCAGTTCATGTTAGTGATGTCATCCTTATAGATTTTATTCATAAAGGTTACGACATCAGCTTTGGAAGCATTTGGCTTACCAAGAAAACTTGAAAGGACAGGTGCCACGCTTGAACCCAGTTCAATCTCGTCCTTAGAGTTGATGCTTTGGAAAAACTGTCGAAGAGAAGAGATAACCATAGCCTTTTCCTCTGACTGAACAGTCTTGCCTTTCAATTCTTTGATTGCAGTGTTGGCATCGTCCACATGTTCCCCGTTTACATGCTGATTCAGATATAGCTGCAAAGACTCCAATGTGTTCTCGTCCATTGCATCAGCCCAGTCAATAGAATCAACCTTGTGTCGAGCCTCTACTATATGCTCAGATTCAGGATGCCTTGCCATATAGTCCATCAATGCAGTTTTACTGCCACTAACTAAAGCATTAGCCCAATCATTATCTACTTTCTTCAATGCGTCCAACCGAAATGTAATGGAGTCACGATGTTCCTGTGGCGCATCCATATTATTGTCAAGATAAGTCTGAAGCACTAAAGGATCATTACTTTTAATCGCAAAGGCATAAGCTTCAGACTCCTTGTTTTCCTTTGCGCTATGATAAAAGTAAAGTGTTACTCCACATATCACGGCAGCAATGATTAAGGCAACTACGAAAGCCATTCCCTTCTTAGTTCCGCTCTTCTTTGGTGCTGAGGTAGGAGGAACTGGAACATTTGGGGATACAGGAGAAGCCTCCATCTGTTGGTTGGATTGCGAGCTCGTAGGCCTATTGATAGTATTTGTAGGCTTTGATACATGGGTAGCATGATGACAATTGGGGCAAAACTCCTGATCGTTGAAATAAACTTCCCCACACTGGAAACATTTCACAATTTTACCAGCAATCTCTACGCCACAGTTAGGACATACCCTTGCTTTATCGCTAATTTCTCGTCCACATTCTGGACATTTAATGATGGCCATGATTAATGATTGTTTCTAGAGTTATTATTTTACTATTTATGTCTAAAACGGATTTCCCTTAGTTTGTGATCACGCATAAAACGACTCTTGTCTACATAACCATTAATGCCGTCAAGTGTTCCCTTTGCCGTATACTGCCACAACAGGAAGTCAAGATTATCCTTGAGAATCGGTTCCTTTTTAGTGTACTGAGCAATCATCACTTTATAGTCATCAAGCTGTCCAAGTAGGTTGTGATCATAGAAATTGGCTCCTGTATAGATCAACGGCTTTTGCCTATAAGCTTTCTCCATGAGGTGCAAAAAGGTAAAGAGAGAGTCTCGAAAAGCTTCAACCGAAAGCCCACTACGTGTTTCGACATCAACCATCGGAATAAGATCTTGGTCGTCTGAACGACACTGCGCCATAAAATTCTCCAACTGTGTTTGTTGGTTAACCTTTGGCCTGTAAAAGTGATAAGACCCCACCATCAGCCCATAGCTATGCGCTAAGTTGATGTTTTGAAGGTATTTGTCATCTATATGATCTCCTCCCTCGGATGCTTTAAGATAGACATAAGACACTTTACATTGTCCCACAGCCTCCCAAAAGACATTGCCTTGATAGTGACTTAGATCAATGCCATGTATATGACCGCAGGTATCTTCACATGCGACAACATGACTTTGTGCCATGATGAACATTGAGGAAAGCAGGCTTATGATGACGAAAAGAATGCGCTTCATATTGCAAAGATAAGGAAAAGAATCAATAATTTGGCAGCAACTGTTAATAATTAGTATTAATTAATTACTCCTCTATTTCCTGTAGGGAATGCGCAAAGTTGTTTAAAAAATTACTAATTGTCTCTATTGGTGCATAGGTTAAATAACGCAGACTACGCCGAAGATTACGTCGCATCAATGTAGAGTTGTTTTGTAGAAATCCAGTGCGACTTAGACGAAAATGCCAATCTTCAGCTGTGTCGTTGGCAGAATGTTCCACTGACCGAATAACGAGTTTATATGCTGCAGGTTCTATATGCTCTACAAAGGGCAGTTCGTCTTGTTCGAAATTGAATACTGACATCAGAATGCTACCCTGAAGTTGGGCCATCCGTCGAATGTGAAGCTTCTCTACCCAATGCTCCAACTTTACAAAGTCCACTTTATCCCCCTTCTGTCGAAGATAACTTCCTAGAGCTATAATACCTCTAAGTATCATTCCCTTATTGAGCATGTTCGATACATTACCAACGATAAGGTGTAATACTTCAAGCGAACCAATATTTGTGTCAATAGCATGCCTTTCTTCTTCTTCTATTTTCTTTAATCTATAGTTAAACAAAGGATTACTAAGTTGCACATAATCAGGGAGTCGCTGTATATCAGTCTTATCTTCGATCAAGTATCGAGGTATAGGTGCCATCTCGTCAAATTGATGATTCCGTGCTCCCTTCTGAGCTGCAGCCTCCACCTGTTGAGCATGAACCATCCTGTCCAACCGTTTCCATTTAAAGGTCGACATCGGTTCAAGTGCCTCGTATTCATTCAAAGCACCAGAGCGAAGCAAACGGAAAAAGTTGCGAGTAATGATGTCCATGGGATTTAGGAGTATTTTTTTGGATAACGCATCAATATGGCAAATATTGCAGAAATACCCAATGCGATTGGATAATAAAGATAAGGAAGTATTTGCATTGGGTTGATGTTAGCTAGTCCGGCAGCAAGTAGCATCTGAACACCATACGGCAATAAGCCCTGTACAGCACACGAACAAGTGTCGAGAATGCTTGCTGTCTTACGATTGTCAAGTCCAAACTTATCCCCGATACGTTTGGCTATATTACCAACGGTAAGTATGGCGACAGTGTTGTTTGCCGTGCAAACATTGACAAGACTTACCAATGCTCCAATTGACATTTCTGCGCCACGCTTGCCATGTACATGAGCCGTGAGTTTCTTAATGATATAATCAATACCGCCATTTTCTTTGATGATCTCCAGCATGCCTCCTGCCATCATCGCAATAATAATAAGTTCGCCCATGCTGATGACACCTTTGCCCATAACACCAAGCCAGTCAAAGAGCCCATAGCCACCGGTAATCATTCCGATAATGCCACAAAGCAAAGTTCCAAGTACAAGAACTGCCATAACATTCATACCAGCGACAGCCGTAACCAGTACAGCCAAATAAGGTATTACCTTCAGATATTCGACCTTAGGAATGTGATTTGGGGCAATCATTCCTTGTCCCATGACCGTGTAAACGATAAGAATAATCACAACCGCAGGAGCAACAATAATTGAATTGACACGGAACTTGTCGCTCATCTTGCAGCCTTGAGTCTGCGTTGCAACTACTGTTGTATCAGAAATAAAAGACAAATTATCACCAAAATAGGCTCCTCCAACTATAACAGCTGTCAATAAAGCAACATTTCCGCCCGTCTCATGAGCCATGCCAGCAGCAACAGGAACCAATGCCACTACGGTGCCGACACTTGTACCTATAGAAATGGATATAAAACAGGCAGCAATAAAGAGGCCTGGAAGAATCATGTTTGCTGGCAAGATGTTTAGAGCAAGGTTTACCGCGGCATCAATTGCTCCCATTTCTTTAGCCGAGGCGGCAAAAGCACCAGCAAGCACATAGATCCAAAGCATGAGCATCAGGTTGTCCGAACTGGCCCCACGGGAATATATGTCAATTCGTTTATTAAGAGGGAATCCACCAGAAATGGCTATGGCATAAACACTAGCTATCAAAAAAACAACCGTCATGGGCACCTTATAAAAGTCGCCCGCAACAATGCTTAATCCTAAGTAGAGCCCTATAAAAACCATTAATGGCGACAGGGCTAATAATCCTTTGGTCATGACATACTATCTAAGGAACAGACAACACGAACCTAGTCTAACCGAACTTTACTGTTTGGAAGCTTTTTCGTGTGTATAGCAATGAAAAAACATATGCTACCTTGTTACCATCGCTATGATTTCGCATAGTGAATCAAATTGAATCACGTTGTGAATCAAATTGAATTACAGCGTGAATCAAATTGAATCACCGTATGAATCAAATTGAATCACACCCTCATTGTTACCTTGTAAGGAGTGAAACAATATTGAATTAAAGAGTCACACCATTTTTAAAGATGGCGATTTCTCTATAGTCATTTTTTTCGTTCAATGTATTTTCACCACTGGCTACAGCGATAACCTTCTCTATAAACTTCCTGTTAAGGTCAACCATGGATACACCTTGCAGCAACTCACCTGCATTAAAGTCAATCCAATTTGGTTTACGAGCATACAAATCGCTATTGGTTGATATCTTCATCGTTGGAACAAAGGTGCCAAATGGCGTGCCTCTGCCTGTAGTGAAAAGCACGATCTGACAACCAGATGCAGCCAATGCAGTGGATGCAACAAGGTCATTACCGGGTGCAGAAAGCAAGTTCAGGCCATGCTCATTCAGCCTATCTCCATAAGCCAACACACCGCTGACGGGAGCACGACCAGCCTTCTGCGTGCAGCCCAAAGCCTTATCTTCTAGGGTGGATATACCTCCGGCTTTATTACCTGGTGAAGGATTCTCGCCAACAGGCTCGCCATGAGAAAGGAAGTAGTCCTTAAAATCATTGATAAGACTCACTGTCTGCTCAAACAATTCAGGAGTTTTGCAGCGATTCATCAGTATGGTCTCAGCGCCAAACATCTCGGGAACCTCTGTAAGAATGGTTGTGCCACCTTGCGCAACGAGAAAATCGGAGAACTCACCAACAAGTGGGTTAGCGGTGATGCCACTAAAGCCATCACTTCCTCCACACTTAAGGCCAACACGCAATTCACTAATTGGCACCTCCTCTCGAGAGTCCTTACTAACTGTTTCATAGATTTCGCGTAAAAGATTCATTCCTTCTTCTACCTCGTCACCTACTACTCGTTGAGTCACCAAGAGCTTGATGCGACTATGATCATAATCACCAAGCATCTCCATGAACTTATCGGGCTGATTGTTTTCACAACCTAAAGAGAGTACCAATACTCCGCCAGCATTAGGGTGAAGACAAATATCACGTAGTATTTTGCGCGTATTCTCGTGGTCATCTCCAAGCTGAGAACAGCCATAATTGTGTTTCCAAGCCATCACGGAGTCAATTCCCTTCATGCCTGTCTCGGCTTTCAGTCGGTTCACCAATCGATCAGCAATGCCGTTAACACATCCAACAGTAGGTACAATCCAAATTTCATTGCGTACACCAACTTCACCATTAGCGCGTCGATAACCTTTGAAGTAAAGATTTTCGTTGTCTATTTCAAGTGACTTATTGACAGGATGATATTCATAGTTAAGCGTACCACTGAGATTCGTCTTAAGATTTTCATCATTGACCCATTGTCCTGCCTTCAAGTCCTCCTTGGCATGACCGATAGGATAGCCATACTTTATGATCTCTTTTCCAGCAGGAGTGTCCTGCAAGAGGAGCTTGTGACCGGCAGGTGTGTCCTGTAGTACAGTGATGGTCTGACCATCAACTTCAATGGTCTCGCCTTTTTGAAAGGCACGCAGACATACTACGACGCTATCTGCATGGTTGATTTTAATGAATGATGTTTCGTTCATAGTTTTTATATGTAAGTTTGTTTGTTGCTATTCTTTATGTTTTTCTCAAATGTCAAAGTTGTGTACGTCTATAGAAATCAACATTTTCACGTGACAACAACTCAATGGGCATATAATTAAGCGGGGTCACTTTCTTCTTCAAAACAATAGCCTTAAAGAGCGTCTCTATACAGGCATAACCTTGTTGATAGCCATGTTGGGCAATAATAAATGATATGCTTCCTTGTCTCAAGCATTCAGCATTTTTGTAGACCATGTCATAGCCCATGATTTGCACATCTCGACGGTTGGTCTTGAGCAGGAAAAGGCCTACTATATGTGCCTTTGATCCTAAGGTGACACAGTGATGAACACTGGGATGTTGAGTGAAAAAAATTTCAAGCATCTTGTCATATTGTTGACGAGAAGTATTGAGGGGTAATTTTAATTCATGTAGTTCTACTTCAGGGAAATGGTCATGCATATAATGTCGAAATCCCATCTCACGGTTATCTTGCTGCTTACTCACCACATGTCCGTTTACAGTCAGCTTAACAAGAGCAATTTCTTTCTCTTTATGCGCAAGAAGCATAAGCATACGTGCAGCAAAGTATCCACTTGAGAATGAGTCCTGTCCAAAGAAAGCCAATGGCTTCAGATCTGGCATATAGGAGTCAAGCATCACAAAAGGAATATCTTGTTCATGCATTTGGTCAGTAAAGTTGCGCGTGCTCTCCAAATCAGAAGGGACTACGACAACGCCATCAGGCTTAGCATCTAAGCATTGTTGAGCTCCTTCGTGAAAGGAATTATCATCAAAACGTTCAAAGTATCGAAACTCTACTTTGACATGAAAATCCCTGCGAGACTCTTGAGACATTCGTATGCCTTCCTCAATTTCCTCCCAATAAGCTTCCTGTTCATGCTTGGGCATAAGAACATAGAACACATAGGATCGGTTGCAAGCCAGAGCCGAAGCATACATATTAGGCTGGTAATTCATTTCGTTCAAAACATTCTCGACTTTTTCTCGCGACTTGGCCGATACATTTGGACGCTCATGTAACACTCTGTCGACAGTCCCAACCGATACTCCAGCTTGCTGGGCAATATCCTTTATTCTGATTTTATCCACCATAATTGATTTGCCAAATATTATTGCAAAAATAACAATAAAAGTTGAATACGCTGATAGTTAAAGTATTTATTTGCTCAAAAATAATGTTTTTCAAATTATATTTCTTGCTTTCAGAATTAATGATTATTTTTGCCTTTACAAACGATTGGATTAATCTATAGGAATAAACAAAAAATATTTAAAGAAGAAAAACAATGGCAAAAATCATAACATTAGGTGAGATTATGCTTCGATTGTCTCCCGAGGGGAGTGACCGCTTTATTCAGTCGGATCACTTTCGTATTATTCCAGGTGGCGGCGAGGCTAATGTAGCAGTGAGTGTGGCCAACTATGGTCACGAAGCATATTTCGTTTCTAAGCTTCCTAAGCATGAGATCGGACAAATCGCTGTGAATGCCTTACGTCGCTATGGTGTCAATACTCAGTTTATTGCTCGAGGAGGCGAGCGTGTCGGACTTTACTATGCCGAGACAGGTGCATCGATGCGTCCTTCCAAAGTGATTTATGATCGCTCACATAGCTCTATCGCTGAAGCTGAACCTACAGACTTCGACTTTGATGCCATCATGGAAGGTGCACAGTGGTTCCACTGGAGTGGCATCACACCAGCTGTTTCCGACAAGGCAGCACAAATCACAAAGCTTGCCTGTGAAGCCGCTAAACGTCATGGTGTTACAGTCTCAGTAGATCTCAATTTCCGTAAAAAATTGTGGTCATCGGAGAAGGCCATTTCCGTGATGCGTCCATTGATGCAATATGTAGACGTATGCATTGGCAACGAAGAAGATGCACAACTTTGCCTCGGATTTAAACCAGATGCTGACGTAGAGGGAGGCAAGACAGATGCCAGTGGATATTATGGTATTTTCCAAGGCATGATGAGGGAATTTGGTTTCAAGTATGTAGTTTCCACATTGCGTGAGTCGTTCTCTGCCAGTCATAATGGATGGAAGGCACTTATCTATGATGGAAAGGAGTTCTATGAGAGCAAACGTTACGATATAGAGCCGATCATTGACCGTGTTGGTGGCGGTGACAGTTTTGCTGGTGGACTCATCCATGGTCTGCTCACCAAACCCACACAGGGTGAGGCATTGGAATTTGCTGTGGCTGCATCAGCCTTGAAACATACCATTCCCGGCGATTTCAATCTCGTAAGTGTTGAAGAAGTTGAGAGTTTGGCAAGTGGTAACGCCAGTGGTCGCGTTCAACGATAAATATAATAAAAAGATTATTCATAATACGATATGGCAAAATTCAGTAAGTCAGAGGTCTTTCAGGCTATGAAGTCTACAGGAATGGTTCCTGTTTTCTTCAACAACGATCTCGAAATATGCAAGCAGGTTATCAAGGCTTGCTATCAAGGTGGTGTCCGTGCATTTGAATTCACAAATCGTGGAGACTTCGCTCATGAATTGTTTGGTGCTTTGATAAAGTGGGCCGACAAGGAATGTCCGGAAATGGTACTAGGTGCTGGCACGGTGATTGATCCTGCCACAGCAACCCTTTACATGCAGTTAGGTGCCAATTTTATTGTAGGTCCTAACTTTGTTTCAGAGATTGCAACTGTTTGTAACCGGCGTTTGGTTCCTTACTCTCCAGGTTGTGGTAGCGTTACTGAAATCAGCAATGCACAAGCAATGGGATGCGATGTTACCAAGGTTTTCCCTGCAGGCAACGTCGGAGGACCCTCCTTCGTGAAAAATGTTCTCGGTCCGCTACGTTGGTCCAATATTATGGTGACCGGCGCCGTTTCGCCTGACAAAGAAAATCTAACTGAATGGATAAAAAGTGGAGTATTCTGCGTAGGCATGGGATCTAAGCTCTTTCCTAAGGATGTGATTGCTTCAGAAAACTGGCAAGCCATCACAGACAAGTGTGTTGAGGCACTTGGCTATATTCGTGAAGCTCGCGCTTAACGCCCATTAACGATAGACGGTCATGGATTAATGGACTGCAAGCTATATTTGCAGTCCTTTAATTCATGACTTTTTTATTTTTTGCACTGATGTTCCATTCTCGTTTCGCATATAAATCGTTGACTTGGTTGGTAATGGCATTTGTCATTATCAGTGTTCTGTCATGTGATGATAAAGACAATAGTCAATTTGAGCTATTGAACGAGAAATCCTATTCATATCATTACCGCAATCTTGACTCTACCAAAGTATATGCC
The DNA here is from genome assembly GCA_002407775.1 of Prevotella sp. UBA5387. Taxonomy (GTDB): domain Bacteria; phylum Bacteroidota; class Bacteroidia; order Bacteroidales; family Bacteroidaceae; genus Prevotella. The sequence goes on along the minus strand of DHOP01000003.1, from coordinate 35,391 downwards.
GAAAAGGCACGATTACTCGCTGATAGTTGTGGGATAGATCGGGCGGAGGCACTAAACAACTTGGCTTTTGTCAGCATTGCCAAAATGGAATATGCCCAAGCTACTCACCAGTTGGATGAAATAATTGATAACAGCAACAATCAAATAGAACTTCTTATTGCCGATGTCCAACATATGCGACTTTGTCAAAGAAAATCGAGGAATAAGGATTTTTATGGTTACCGTGAACGAGCAATAAGTCGACTTCGCAGAATTGCTGATGAACCAGATCATATTTCTAAGCACCAACGTTTACGACTAGTTTATGCAGAATCGGAATTTAATATCATTACATCAATATATTACTATTATGTGGGATTGCAGCAACAGTCTGTTGATGCACTTTTTGATATTAATCCCTATGGTGAAATACAGGAAGACACTACTCAACTTATAAGTTATTGGTATAATATCGGTGCTGGTGGAATACTGACCGAAGGAACCGATGATGAGATAGCCCAAGCCGAATTCGAGTATCTTACCCAATGCTATATGCTTGCAAAAGAGCATGGTTATATATACTGGGAAGCACAAGCTATGCAGGCAATGAGCGAACATCTTCAGACACCAAGTCGAAGACAGCAGCTTATTAGGGACAACTATCGAGCAATAGAATATATCAATGTAGATCAGATGCCTGACAGTTTGCTGGCAGGATACTTGTCGCAACGTGCTCTCAATATGTTTCGTCAATACGGCGATGTCTACCAGATTGCGGGCGCAAATCGCACACTTGCAGAGAATTTTTGGCAAATCAAGGATTACCGTTCGGCAATGGCCTGCCTCAATCTTGCACTTAACGAGAACAAGGCTATTGATCAAGCCCCTGATCTTGTAGCATCTATTAGAGAGCAGTTATCTTTAGTATATTCTGCTGTGAATGACAAGGCTAACAGTGATTATAATCGAAACATATATCTAGACCTGCAAGAACAAACGCGCCAAGACAGAACCTTAGAAGCTCGCGCAAGTCAATTGGATATTACGGCACGACAGCTTAACTGGTGGTTAATCGCTGTGATCGTGATGATTATTGTGGTGCTCATCCTACTTTTTGTGTTCGATAATATGCGCCGTAGAAGTGACGCTCGCTTCTCATTAGACACACTTCTTGAACCTCTCCGTGAATGGCGCGAACGCAACGAGATTCAAACCCAAGAAGCCCAGGAACGGTACAATGACATACAAGAGCAATCAAGACTTGCTGAACTACGTCTACAACAAAACCGAAGGCGCAATATCGAGCAACGCGCCAAAATACACTTGGTCAATGGTATTCTGCCTTTCATCGACCGAATGGTTAACGAGGTTGACCGATTAGAGACAAAGACAGAAGATGAAGATGTCAGAAATTCACGTTATCAATATATCGTAGAACTTACTGATAGTATCAATGACTACAACAATGTATTGACCCAATGGATACAAATGAGGCAAGGAGAGGTAAGTCTCAAGATAGAGAGCTTTTCTCTGCAAGATCTCTTTGATGTCGTGTCAAGAGGTCGAATGAGTTTTAAAATCAAAGGTGTCGATCTTATAGTACAGCCTACTGATAGCGTGGTGAAGGCCGACAAGACCCTAACGCTCTTTATGATCAACACAATGGCTGACAATGCTCGCAAATCCTCAAAGGATGGTGGCTTTGTCAAGGTAAGCGCACAGGAGGCTAAAGACTACGTTGAAATCAGTATCAAGGATAACGGTTCAGGTATGGATGAAGAAAAGATGTCTCATCTATTCGATCATACTTATACGGGTGGACATGGTTATGGCTTGAAAAATTGTTATGGTATTATTGAGAAATATAAGAAAACCAGCAAGATATTTAGTGTTTGTACAATAAGCGCAGAAAGTGAAGTGGGGAAGGGGTCTCGTTTCTTTTTCCGATTGCCAAAGGGTTTGAAACGTGCGTTAGTCATGTTAGTAATACTTCTTTCCAGTTTTTGTAATGCTGTTGGCAACCCAGCTGCAATTGCATCAAAACATCACCAGTTGTCTAAGAAGGTCACATTGACCAAGTCTTTGACAAAACGAGATACAACAAGCAAAGCTTCTCAATTTGCTGATAGTGCATATTTTTCAAATATAAATGGCACTTTCCATAAAACACTTCAATTTGCAGATAGCTGCCACAAATATTTAGCAAAGACAGATACGGCCGTTCTTTTGGACATAAGCAACGAGACTGCTGTTGCTGCTTTGGCTTTGCACAACTGGTCGCTCTATCATCAAAACAATCGCATATATACCAAACTTTTCCGTGAAGCAAGTGCAGATGACACACTCCCCGAATATGTTCGGCGTATGCAACGCAGCGAAAATAACAAAACGGTTGCAATCAGTCTTTTAGTTTTGATGCTTGCAGTAATCTTCCCCGCTTACTATTTTCTTTATTATCGGCACCGGCTTAACTTTCGATTTTGCATCGATCGAATTAATGCCATGAATCGATTACTGCTGGAAGATCTGACTGATAATGAAAAACTTAAACAGATAGACAAGCTCAATGACTTTGATAAATATAGTCTATCAGCTGAACAGCAGAAAAGTTTGAGTGAAATAGTTGATCAGATTCGAAATGCATTGCAGTTATCTATCGACAATGCTACTTCACAAGAAACATCCATCGAATTGGCAGAAGATAACCTACGACGTTTGAAAATGGATGATGATCAACTTCATGTAAGCAATAGTGTTCTAGACAACTGTCTATCAACGCTTAAACATGAAACCATGTACTACCCTTCACGTATACGCCATCTTATAGATGGAACTGACAAAAATCTCTCGGGTATATCAGAATTGGCTGCGTATTATAAGGAGTTGTATCACCTTCTTTCTGTACAGGCCGTGCACCAAATACCACCATTACGTTTAGATGCAGATATGTCAAATTATCTATTTGAGTTGCTAAAACGACTAAATAGAGGCGGAAAACTTGTTATAAATGAAGCAAATACTAATTCACCTTATTCTAAAATAGAGGTTTTCATGAACCATTATGAAGTGAATGAAGAGACATGCCGCAATCTTTTTACGCCATTTACTAAAGACAAGGATTTTTTAGTTTGTCGGCAAATTGTACGAGAAATGGGAGAATTGACGAATCTTAGGGCATGCGGCATTATTTCCAAATGTTCAGAAGAGGGTAAACTTATTATCACTATAACAATGCCTGACCGTTGCTGGGAAAAAGCAGAAATAGAGAAATAATCAATGTTTAGAACATACAAATAATATATATTATAATATGAAAGACTTTAATATTATCATAGTGGAGGATGTACCCTTAGAGTTAAAGGGTACCGAAGGCATTATTCGCAATGACATTCCTGAAGCTCATATCATTGGCACTGCAGACTCCGAGCAAAGCTATTTAAAGTTGATAAAAGAGAAGTTACCTGACCTATTGCTGCTAGACTTAGGTTTAGGGGGCTCTACAACAGTAGGAATTGAGATCTGTCGACACACCAAGGCTGCTCACCCTGAGGTAAAAATATTGATATTCACAGGTGAAATTCTCAACGAAAAATTGTGGGCCGATGCCCTTGATGCCGGCTGCGATGGTATTATTTTGAAAACTGGCGAAATGCTTACCCGCAGCGATGTGTTAAGTGTCATGGAGGGAAAGCAACTAGTTTTCAATGAACCAATATTGAAGAGGATTGTAGATCGTTTCATGCAGAGTATCAACAAGGAACTTATGCATCAAGAGGCGATGGTCAATTACGAGATCGATGAATACGACGAACGTTTCTTAAGACATCTAGCCTTAGGATATACTAAAGAACAAATCACAAATCTTCGAGGAATGCCTTTTGGTGTAAAAAGCCTCGAGAAGCGACAGTATGAATTGGGACAGAAATTGTTTCCAGAAGGAAACGGAGGAGTAGGAATCAATGCCACACGCTTAGTAGTGCGTGCAATGGAGCTTCGAATTCTTGATATTGATAATTTACAACCTGACGACGAATAAGAAAATTAACCAAAGATGATAGCTGATAACTCGGGAAATAAAGAAAATTATGCCATTAGAGTTCGAAAAATAATTTATCGACTCTCTCTATTATTTGGCATTTCGGAGCTGGGTTTGATATTGGCTTCATGGCTATTGACAGCAGCGATGCCCGACATACAATTGCGATCACTGCTAAGTTCTGGAGGTATAAGATGGTTTTTCAGTAATTTTGCGACCCTCTTGGCTTCACCAGTATTGGTCAATATCTTACTTTTGGCAATAGCTTGGGGTAGTATTACGACTGGTGGATTATGGTCTACAATTACTTTACTATTCTCCAAAGACGGCAACAAACTACCTTCACAACAGAACTTTGCACTAAAAGCTTCCTTATTATTATTAATTTCTGAAGTTGTTTTTATCATAAGCTTAACCTTCTTTCCTCATGCTATCTTATTAGGGATTTCGGGTGAACTGTTTCCAAGTAGTTTTTCCAAGAGCCTAATACCCATAATAGCGTTCATGGCTACGTCAGTTGGAGCATTCTTTAGCATATTAAGTGGTAAGTCTAGAAGCTTATTTGACATAGGTCAATGTCTGACTTCAGCTGGAAGTTGGATTATGCCTGTTCTTTTGCTTTACATCTTTACTGCACAATTTTTCTTTTCTTTGTATTATGTATTTGTCAATTAACCATGTCTTAATCAATTTATTAAAGTAAATAAGTTTAGTATAACATAATACATTAGTTCATATTACTTATAAAACATAGTAATATGAATATTAGGCTTAAACAGACAAACACTTAGAATTATCCGAAGAAAGTATAATCTGGAAAAAACAACTTAAACTATTCAATGTCAATCGTAATCTCACCTGCTAAGCTTCGGCTCATTTGACTCCTGATAACGTTAGCATCTTTAAATCTAGCTGTTAAGAACATCAGTTTCGTTACGGCAGCTTCAACAGTGGAGTCGAAACCAGACACTAACCCGTTTTGTTTAAGCTGTGAACCCGTATCATAGCGATTCATTTGAACGGAGCCAGACACACATTGACTGATATTCACCACAACAATTCCCCTGTTTGTCGCTTCTTTGAGAATACGCATAAGCCATGCTTCATGTGGCGCGTTACCACTACCAAAAGTTCTCATTACAATACCTCTAACTTCTTTGGATGTAAGTACATGACTTATGACATGCTCTTGAATACCTGGAAAAAGACTAAAAATTAAGACATTGGGGTTCATGAAAAGGTGTGGTATCATCGGCTTTGAGAAGTCTGGCTTTAGAATATGATGGTCATGAAAAGCAAAGTTAACGCCAGCATCGCAAAGATGGGGATAATTGAATGATTCAAAGGCATTGAAACCATCAGCATTGATTTTGGTAGATCTATTTCCCCTAATAAGATGTCCACTGAAATAAATACACACTTCAGGTACTCTAGCAAAGCCGTTCGCATCCTTCATCGAAGCTACCTCTATACTTGAAATAAGGTTTTCTTTGCCGTCTGTTCTGAGCTTTCCTATAGGTAACTGGGACCCAGTGAGAATGACTGGTTTTGTCAAATTTTCGAGCATAAACGACAATGCAGATGCCGTATAAGCCATGGTGTCTGTGCCATGCAATATGACAAAGCCATCGTATTCTTGAAAATTCTTTCCGATAATGCGTACAAGAAGCGCCCATTTATCTGGTGCCATATCACTTGAATCAATGGGAGTAGTGAACTGATACACATCAACCTGAGTCTTTATAAGCTTGAATTCGGGCATGGAGTCTACAAGATGATTGAAATCAAGGGGTTCCAACGCACCTGTTTGCAGATTTGTACCCATACCAATGGTGCCTCCAGTGTAAATCAATAGTACTTTATTCATTGGTCCAAGTTATTTTGTGCAAATATAGTTAAAACGCTTGAGTTAGAAAATAAATTATTGTATTTTTGCAATAACAAACTCAATTAACAATAAAGAACAAATCAAAAGGATGAAACAATTCATGGACGAAAACTTCCTGCTTGATACTAAAACAGCGCAGGAGCTTTATCACAATCACGCTGCCAAGATGCCTATCATCGACTATCATTGCCATTTAAACCCAAAGATGGTAGCCGAAGATCATAAGTTCCGCAGCATTACAGAACTTTGGTTAGGTGGAGACCATTACAAATGGCGTGCCATGCGTACAAATGGTGTGGCTGAAAAATACTGCACAGGAGATGACACTTCAGATTGGGAAAAATTTGAAAAATGGGCAGAAACCGTTCCATACACTTACAGGAACCCTCTTTATCATTGGACTCACCTAGAGTTAAAGACTGCTTTTGGTATTACCAAACAACTCTCACCAGCTACGGCACGTGAGATTTATGATGAGTGCAACGAGAAGTTGAAACTTCCAGAATTTAGCGCTCGTGGATTGATGCGGCATTATAATGTGGAATGTGTCTGTACAACAGACGACCCTGTAGATGACTTGCATTATCATAAAGAGACCATTCAAAGTGGCTTTGAAATAAAGATGATTCCTGCTTGGCGTCCAGATAAGGCTATGAACATTGAGAAACAAGGCTTCATAGATTACTTGAAACAACTTTCTGAAGTTAGTGGATTAGTGGTAGATAGCTATACTCACTTGATGGATGCTTTGCAAAAACGTCACGACTTTTTTACAGAGAACGGATGTAAGCTTTCAGATCATGGTATCGAAGAGTTCTACGATGAACCCTACACAGATACCCAGATAGAAGCTATTTTTGCTAAAGCTCTGCAAGGCCAGCAACTTAGTGACTTCGAAGTTCGGCAATATAAGCATGCCTTCCTCAAAGATTGTGGCGTGATGGACTTTGCTGCCGATTGGACTCAGCAGTACCATTATGGTGCAATGCGAGATAATAACACGCAAATGTTCAACCAACTTGGGCCAGACACAGGCTTTGATTCAATTGGCGAATTCAACACAGCCCGTGCTATGAGCAATCTACTTAATGAGCTGAACAGAAATCATCAGCTTACTCGGACCATTATTTATACACTCAATCCTAACGCCAATGAGATGATTGCCACCATGATTGGAAACTTCCAGGATGGCTCTGAGCCAGGTAAGATTCAGTTCGGTTCAGGTTGGTGGTTCAATGATCAGCTTGATGGCATGACTAAGCAGATTAATGCACTCTCAGTACTTGGGTTACTTTCTCGTTTTGTTGGAATGCTCACTGATAGTCGCTCTTTCTTAAGCTATCCTCGCCATGAGTATTTCCGCCGCTTGCTTTGCAATCTCTTGGGTAATGATGTTGAAGGCGGTTTGTTACCAAACCATGACCAGATATTGTCACGTATGGTAGAGGATATTTCCTATAATAATGCTCGTAGATACTTCAAGTTTTATTAATAGACACTTACCTTCCCTATACGAAGGAGATATTGAATAAACATTCAGGGGTAATGACAAATGTTGTCATTACCTTTTTCCATTTATTAAGGTCATGGTATTTGATGAGAAATAATCGTAATTATTATTTGTAGCATCCGAAAATAAATATTACTTTTGCAAGCAAAACAATGGTTCATCTAATATGAAGAAGATACTGATTCCCTTTGTTCTGTTGACAATAGTTATTTTTATCAGCAGTTGTTCAAGCACAAAACAAGTTGCTTATTTCCAAAATATCGATTCTATTAGTTTGGCTGCGTCGCGAGGTCTTTATGATGCTCACATCATGCCAAAGGACCAGCTTACGATAACAGTGCTTACAACTAACCCTGAAGCATCTGCTCCTTTCAACCTCTCTGTTAGGAATGCCATTAGTACTGATGGACAGTTGTCAATGTCAGGAGGTTCCTTACAAGGATATCTTGTTGACAATGACGGAAACATTAACTTTCCTATTGTAGGTTCATTACATGTACAAGGACTAACAAAAAATGAGTGTCAGGACTTAATCAAATCTAAGATAAAGCCTTATTTGAATGTCAACGAGAATCCGATTGTTACTGTACGAATGTCAAGCTATCGCGTAACAGTTATCGGAGAAGTTGGAAGGCCAAGTGTAATTCCTGTTACAACGGAAAAGATGAGCATTATTGAAGCATTAGCTCAAGCCGGAGATTTAGGAATATATGGTAAACGTGGTAACATCTTACTAATCCGTGAAGATGCGACCGGCCAAAAACATTCAACTAGATTAAATCTGAATGACGGCAATCTTATAAACTCTCCATATTATTATCTTCAGCAAAACGATATTATTTATGTAGAGCCCAACAAAGTTAAAGCACAGAATTCAGCTATAGGTAGTAGTACTACTTTGTGGTTCTCTGTAGTTGGAATCATAACTTCGCTCGCCTCACTATTGGTTAACATATTAAGGAATTAACTCACATCGAATAGACGATTAAATATAATAGAGATATGAAAGATTGGAATATTTGCCGAAACCTTTAGGTTGTCAGTAATATTCCAATCTTTTTTAATAATATTTGACTCATGGAATCAGAGATACACGAGGACTGCGGTGTTGCGTTGGTAAGACTGCTTAAGCCCTTGAACTATTACAAACAAAAATATGGTACTTGGCAGTATGGCCTAAATAAACTCTATCTTATGATGGAGAAAGAGCATAATCGTGGACAAGAAGGAGCTGGCTTGGTATCGGTGAAATTACATACAGAGCCCGGCAATGAATACATGTTTCGCGAACGTGCAGAAGGTTCTAACGCAATTACTGAAATTTTCGGCTCTGCTCGCAAGCAGATGCAGAATGCCATTAAAGATGACAATGAGCCCAATCTTGATAACATTAGAGAGCTGCCATTTATAGGAGAACTATATATGGGACACCTTCGTTATTCAACAACTGGTAAGAGTGGGTTGAAATATGTTCATCCATTTTTGCGGCGGAATAACTGGAGAGCAAAGAATCTTTGCCTTTGTGGTAACTACAACATGACCAACGTTGACGAAGTTTTCAATTTGCTTACTGAACAAGGTCAATGTCCACGTATCTATAGTGATAGTTATATCATGCTTGAACTCATGGGCCACAGGCTTGATCGCGAGGTTGAACGAAATTTCGTTGACGCTCAAAATCTCGGCTTAGAAGATGGTGACATTACACGATACATCGATCAAAATGTATTGATGGAGAACGTACTGAAAACCACAATGGACAAGTTTGATGGCGGGTATGTCGTTTCAGGCATCACTGGTAGCGGAGAAATGTTTGCTATGCGTGACCCACACGGTATACGCCCTGCTTATTTTTATCAGAATGAAGAAGTAGTTGTACTTGCATCCGAACGTCCTGTTTTGCAGACTACATTTGACTTGGAATATAATGATATAGAAGAGTTGACACCAGGTGCCGCACTGATTGTTCGAAGTAATGGAGAGTCAACCGTCAGCCAAATACTTGAACCGAAAGAGAATTATGCCTGTTCTTTCGAACGCATTTATTTTTCAAGAGGGTCTGACAAAGATATCTATGGTGAGCGTAAGAAACTAGGCGAACAGTTGACACCACAAGTATTGCAAGCTGTTGACTATGATATTAATCACAGTGTGCTATCCTATATCCCTAACACAGCTGAAGTGGCGTTCTATGGTTTACTTGATGGCTTAAATCAATATGCTATCAACCAGAATATAGAGCAAATTGAGTCACTTGGCCATCTGCCAAGTCATGACGAATTGACTAACATACTCAAAGGTCATGTTCGATCTGAAAAGGTAGCATGGAAAGATATTAAACTCCGCACCTTTATTACCGAGGGAAATGCTCGAAACGATCTTGTTTCACATGTCTACGACATTTCTTATGGAAGTCTTGAACCTTATCAAGACAACCTGGTCATTATTGACGACAGTATTGTGAGGGGAACTACGCTCAAGGAAAGTATTCTCCACATACTCGATCGTCTGCATCCTAAGAAGATTGTGGTTGTGAGCTCTGCGCCCCAAATACGTTATCCGGATTACTACGGTATAGATATGCCGAGGTTAGAAGAGTTCTGCACATTCCGCGCTGCAATTCAGCTATTGAAGGATCGTGAAATGACCAAAGTAATCGAAGACACTTATCATCTCTGCAAAGCTGAGATAGATAAACCAAAACAAGAAATGCTCAATCGAGTTCGAGATATTTATGCGCCATTCACCGTAGACGAGATCAATGTGAAGATGGTCGAGATGTTAAGGCCTAATGGCATGACTACACCAATAGAGATTGTGTATCAATCAATGGAGGGATTACGTAGTGCTGTGCCAGATAATAGAGGCAACTGGTATTTTTCTGGGCATTATCCAACCCCTGGTGGTACAAAACTTTGTAACCAAGCCTTTGTAAACTATGTAGAAAACATCTATAATATCGAACAAAAGAAATCAAAAAAGTAAGCTAAACTCAATTTTATATGATGAAGAATGTAACTTTGACATTATCCGACGGAACTAAGTTTCATGGCCAGTCCTTTGGTTATGAAACATCTGTAGCTGGCGAGGTAGTGTTCAACACAGCCATGATGGGCTATCCCGAGTCACTAACCGACCCTTCATATGCCGGTCAATTATTGGTGATGACTTTTCCTTTAGTAGGCAATTATGGCGTTCCGCCTTTTACATTCGAGGCAAATGGCCTACCAACTTTCATGGAAAGCGACAAGATATATGCTTCAGCAATCATAGTTTCAGACTATTGTGAGCAGTATAGTCATTGGAATTCGGTGGAAAGTTTGGGCGATTGGCTTAAACGGGAACATGTGCCTGGAATCACAGGAATAGATACACGCCAACTTACAAAGGTACTCCGCGAGCATGGAGTAATGATGGGAAAATTACTTTTTGATGATGAACCTGACACCATTACGGAAGTCGACTATGAAGGAGTGAACTTTGTTGACCAAGTGTCATGCAAGGAAATCATCCGCTATAACGAAGGAGCTGGCAAGAAAGTTGTACTTGTAGATTGTGGCGTTAAAGTCAATATCATTCGCTGTCTTGTCAATCGTGGAGTCGAAATAATTCGCATCCCATGGAACTATGACTATACATCCATGGATTTCGATGGTCTTTTCCTTACCAATGGTCCTGGCGATCCAGACACATGTCAGGCTACCGTGGAAATCCTTCGCAAGCAGATTAACATGAGTAGAAAGCCCATTTGCGGTATATGCATGGGTAATCAGCTACTAGGTAAGGCAGCTGGTGCAAACGTATATAAGCTAAAATATGGCCATCGCAGCCATAATCAGCCTGTTCGTTTGTTAGGTACAGAGAAGTGCTATATTACCTCACAGAATCACGGCTATGCTGTAGATGGTAAAACATTAGGCAACGATTGGAATGAATTGTTTGTCAATATGAATGACGGTTCTAACGAGGGCATCCGACATAAGATTAATCCTTGGTTCTCCAGCCAGTTCCACCCAGAGGCTTCCTCTGGTCCTGTGGACACAATGTTCATGTTTGATAAGTTTGTCGAAACATTAAAGTGATTGTTATGAAAGATTCAAATATAAAGAAAGTTTTGCTATTAGGGTCCGGCGCTTTGAAAATTGGCGAAGCTGGAGAGTTTGACTATTCAGGTTCACAAGCCTTGAAAGCGCTTCGAGAAGAGGGCGTGAAGACTGTACTGATAAACCCCAATATTGCTACCGTTCAAACATCAGAGGGAGTGGCTGACCAAGTGTATTTTCTCCCCGTCCAACCTTACTTTGTGGAGCGTGTTATTAAAAAGGAACGCCCTGACGGCATTTTATTGAGCTTTGGTGGACAAACAGCGCTCAATTGTGGCGTTGAACTTTTTGAACAGGGAGTACTTGAGAAATACAATGTCCAAGTGCTTGGAACGCCAGTTCAGGCCATTATGGACACTGAGGATCGTGAATTTTTTGCCGAGCACATGGCAAAGATTGAGGTCAAGACTATCAGTAGCGAAGCTTGTGAAACAATGCAACAGGCCAAACAGGCGGCAAACAACTTAGGTTATCCAGTTATCATTCGCGCTGCATATGCACTAGGAGGGCTTGGCTCTGGCTTTGCTGAGAACGATGAAGAACTCGATAAACTCTGTGAAAAAGCATTCTCTTTCTCACCTCAAGTTCTTGTCGAAAAGAGTCTGAAGGGCTGGAAAGAAATAGAATATGAGGTAGTACGTGACCGTTATGACAACTGTATCACGGTATGCAACATGGAGAATTTTGATCCACTTGGCATCCATACGGGCGAGTCTATTGTAATTGCTCCGTCACAGACTTTGACCAATTCCGAGTACCATAAGCTACGCGAACTTAGTATCAAAATAGTTCGTCACATAGGTATTGTCGGCGAGTGTAACGTGCAATATGCCTTCGATCCAAGCAGCGAGGACTATCGTGTCATCGAAGTTAATGCCCGATTGAGTCGCAGTTCAGCTTTGGCATCCAAGGCTACTGGCTATCCATTAGCATTCGTCGCAGCCAAATTGGGTATGGGTTATGGTCTTTTCGAGTTGAAAAATTCGGTTACCAAGACTACAAGTGCATTCTTTGAGCCCGCCCTAGACTATGTAGTGTGCAAGATTCCTCGTTGGGATCTTAGCAAGTTCCGTGGTGTAGATCGTGAACTTGGATCTAGCATGAAAAGTGTTGGAGAGGTCATGGCTATTGGCCGGAACTTTGAAGAGGCCATTCAGAAGGGACTGCGCATGATTGGGCAGGGCATGCATGGCTATGTCGAAAACAAGGAATTAGAGATACCCGACATAGACGCCGCACTTCAGGAACCTACAGATAAGCGTGTGTTTGTCATCTCAAAGGCCATGCATCGTGGTTATACCATCGATCAAATTCATGATTTAACCAAGATTGACAAATGGTTTTTGCATAAACTAAAGCACATCATCGACATTGATGAACAGCTCAAATTGCTTAATATCAACACTTTATCAGGTGGTCTTTTAAGAGAGGCAAAGGTCTATGGATTCACAGATTTTCAAATAGCTCGTGCCATAGGTCTGGAACAAGAGTTTGACTCCATGCACAAAGCACTGCTTGTTGTGCGCAAGAAGCGCAAGAGCTTGGGTATCGTTCCGGTCGTGAAGCAGATTGACACGCTGGCCGCCGAGTATCCTGCTCAGACCAATTACCTTTATGTTACATATTCTGGTGTAGCTAGTGATATTGATTTCACCAACGATGGGCGCTCTATCATAGTACTCGGATCTGGTGCCTATCGAATTGGCAGTTCTGTAGAATTCGACTGGTGCGGTGTACAAGCGCTCCAAACAATACGCAAGCAGGGCTACCGCAGTATTATGATTAACTATAATCCCGAGACTGTTTCCACGGATTATGACATGTGTGACCGCCTCTATTTTGACGAGTTGACGTTTGAGCGGGTCATGGATATCATAGATGCGGAATGCCCACATGGTGTCATTGTTTCTACAGGCGGACAGATTCCCAACAACCTTGCTATGTATCTTGATGCTGAGAATGTCCCCATCCTCGGTACCTCAGCCAAGGATATTGACAATGCAGAGGACCGCGCAAAGTTCTCCTCCATGCTTACACACAACGGCATTAATCAGCCTGAATGGAACGCCTTGACTTCAATGGACGATATCAGCCAGTTTGTTGACCGTGTTGGTTTCCCTGTTCTCGTGAGACCCAGCTATGTATTATCCGGTGCAGCCATGAACGTTTGTTCTAACCCAGAAGAGCTAGAGCGCTTCCTCAAGTTGGCATCAAATGTAAGCGAGGACCATCCTGTAGTGGTGTCCAAATTCATCGAGCAAGCCAAGGAGATAGAAATGGATGCCGTGGCTCGCGATGGCGATATATTAGCTTACGCAATCAGTGAGCATATAGAATTCGCGGGAGTGCACTCAGGCGATGCCACAATACAATTCCCTCCTCAAAAACTCTATGTTGAGACAGTAAGGCGAGTTAAACGTATCAGTAAGCAAATTGCAAAGGAGCTACACATATCCGGACCATTTAACATTCAGTTTATGGCACGCGACAATGATATTCTTGTAATAGAATGTAATCTTCGTGCAAGCCGTTCGTTCCCGTTTGTGTCTAAGGTCTTAAAGATCAATCTAATCGATTTGGCCACAAAAGTCATGCTTGGGGTTCCAGTAGAGAAGCCTAAAAAGAATCTTTTCGACCTCGACTATGTAGGTATCAAGGCCAGCCAATTCTCATTCAACCGTCTGCAGAAGGCCGATCCAGTACTTGGAGTAGATATGAGCTCTACAGGCGAGGTTGGCTGTCTCGGAGATGACACCAACCAAGCTCTATTTAAGAGCATGCTCGCCGTGGGTCAACGTATCCCCAAACACACAGTGCTACTTTCCACAGGTGGTGCCAAGCAAAAAGCTGATATGCTCGATGCTGCGAAGAAACTTGTAGAACATGGTTATGAACTCTATGCCACTGATGGCACTTCTCGCTATCTGAAAGATAATGGAATTAGCAATACGATGGTCTATTGGCCGTCTGACGAAGGCAAGGAACCTCAGGCTCTGACGCTTCTTCATGACAAGAAGATTGACATGGTTGTCAATATTCCTAAAGATCTTACGCCTCGCGAGTTGACCAATGGATATAAGATTCGTCGTGCAGCCATTGACCTTAATGTTCCACTCATTACAAACAGTCGACTGGCTAGTGCTTTTATCACTGCTTTTTGTACGCTGAATCTTGATGATATTGACATCAAGGCTTGGTCAGAATATTAATTTTAGGCACAAATATTATTCATCGAGGGTAGGATTATATCAATCCTACCCTCGATTTTTTCACTAATTCTTCATGCAGGTAAGAGTCATAGAACAATAATTAGTTGTATATTTGCTTTATTAATAATACTTTGACATCAAGACAAAGTTAAAAAAGAAATCTTATGAAGTTACGTAAATGGTTTCTATTGCTATTTTTCTCTGTTAATGTAACTGGGGGATTTTCCCAGCATGCTCAGCCTGTCGTCTTACCTAATGGTTGGAGGCTTACGCCAACAGGAAAGCATTTGCCTCTCGGAGACCTTCCTCTGAATATGGCAATATCACCTAATGGACGATGGATGGCGGTCACCAACAATGGCTATGGACGGCAATGCATCAAGATATTCGACACAAAGAAGGAGCAGGAAGTAGACGATCAAACCATTGCTAAGAGTTGGTATGGGCTCAACTTCTCCCACGATGGGAAATGGTTATATGCTTCAGCAGGCAACGATAACCAAATAAAAATGTATCGAGTCAGCCCTATTGGAAAGCTAACTCTTTCGGATAGCATCGTTATGGGCAAGCAATGGCCTATGCGCATCTCGCCTTCAGGTATCGGTGTGAACCCAAAGACAGGTGACTTATTTGTACTCACTCGTTGGGACAACTCCATGTATATATATCGACCATCAGACAAAAAACTTCTGAAAAAGGTAGATTTAGGTGGTGAAGGCTATCAGGTCATCGTGTCATCTGATGGCAAATTTGCCTATGCTTCATGCTGGGGCTGCGATCAAGTCAGAATTTGGGATATACGTCAAGGTATTTGGGCAGCTTCGGTTCCTGTGGGTAGTCATCCTAATGAAATGTGCTTGGACGAAAAAAAAAGGCGACTCTTTGTAGCGAATGCTAATGATAATAGTGTATCGGTCATTAATTTGGAACAGCAAAAGGTAGAAGAGGTTCTTAACACTGCACTATTTAGCACATCGTTGTCAGGCAGTACAACAAATGGCTTGTGTCTTCTTCGCAATGGAAAACAACTTGCCATAGCCAATGCAGACAACAATTGTCTAGCTATCTTTGATGTCTCAGAGCCTAGCAAGAGTCGTTCACTAGGGTTTATCCCTGTTGGCTGGTATCCTACCAATGTCAAGTTTGCAAATGACAAGCTTTGGGTCACCAATGGCAAGGGAATTCACTCCTCAGCCAATCCATTCGGACCGAATCCTGCTAACCTTACGCAGTGAGTGGGTCATCATGAGGGAGACACCAATCGACCTAAGGAAGTGCAATACATAGGAGGACTATTTTTAGGCGCCCTTTCTATCATTGACATTCCAAGTGACCAACAGTTGAAAACCTACACCCAGCAAGTCTTTTCTAATACACCCTATGATCAACGTAAAGAATACCTCTCCGACAGCGAACCTGGCAACCCAATTCCTCAGCGCGTCGGTGATTTAAGTCCCATCAAATATGTTTTTTATATCATCAAAGAGAATCGTACCTATGACCAAGTGTTAGGAGATGTCTCTAAAGGTAATGGTGATTCTACACTGACACTCTTTGGGGAAAAGATAACACCAAACCTTCATAAGATTGCCAATGAGTTTGTTCTGCTCGATAACTTCTATGTTAATGCAGAGGTAAGCTGCGATGGGCACAACTGGACCACGGGCGCTTACGCCACAGACTATCTCGAAAAAACATGGCCGTCTAACTACAGTAGTCGAGGCGATGTGTATGCTGGCGAGGGCGGGCACCCTATGGGAAATAACAAAAACGGTTTCATTTGGGATCTATGCAATGCGCACGATGTGAGTTATCGCAGCTATGCCGAGTTCTGTGACCGAAAGAACGAAAATATAAATGGAAAGACCATAAAGGGTGAAGTCGTTCCTACAATCAAATCGTTGGAAGGCCATGTGTGCAAGACTTATGAACCTTGGGATATGGATGTACGAGACACGACCAGGTACTATCAGTGGGCTGCCGATTTCGACTCGTTGTTAGACATCGGTCAAGTTCCACAGTTCAACACCCTTCGATTTGGAAATGATCATACCGAAGGTATGAGACTGAACCGTCCAACGCCCTTTGCTCATGTCGCAGACAACGACTTGGCAGTGGGTCTCATGGTCGATCATCTTAGCCACTCTCCAATTTGGAAGGAATCTGTGGTGTTTATTATCGAAGATGATGCACAGAATGGTTGTGATCATGTAGATGCACATCGTAGTACAGCATATTTGGCGGGCGGTTATGTTAAGCGACATTTTTTTGACAGCACACCATATACCACGACCTCTATGCTCAAAACTATTGAACTGATACTAGGCCTTCCACCAATGACTCAGTACGATGCTGGTGCTAGATCCATGTGGCGGTGCTTCTCGCAAACGGCAGACACTTCGCAATTTCATCACTTAGCAGCTAATATACCACTGAATCAGGTAAATCAAAAACAAAACCGCTGGCAAGCCATGTCTGATAAGTACGATTTCGATACGGAAGATAATGTGCCCGATATGGAGTTCAACCAAGTATTGTGGCATGGCATAAAAGGCGACACAGCCGTCTATCCTGGACTACGTCGTTCAGCTTTCCTTACTTATTCAATGAATGATAATGATGATGATTAAGCATGATAAAACTAAAGCATTTTATCGCTATGGTGCAAGCGATTACAAAATGTTTAAAATTTGAATAGACTTTTTTTAAGTGCGATTGAGAAATATGTGTTAGCGAAAGGATAGCAATGGCACTCTGTTTAGGCCCCAATCGAGACGCGAAAGGATTGCAATGGTAGTGCAATTGGATAGCTATGGCGATGCGATTAAATAGTAACGGCAGTGCCATTGAGCATCATTCACAACAGGGTTGAAAAATATGGAACTGAAATTAGGGTTTATGAATGGTAAGTTTGGCCACTTCAATGCAAAATAGTATCTTTGTTACGTACCATAAATAAGGATTAAGCAATGATCAAAAATATAGTATTTGATTTCGGTGGCGTACTAGTGCAGTACGACTTTTTGCTATTTTTTTCTGCTCAATTAGGCTCAAAAAAGAAAACTGAATGGTTTCTGAACAACGTGTTCACAGGCAAAATCAATGCCGATATGGACCGAGGGGTTCATGAACCGGAATACTTTTTTAATATGCAAAAAAAGTTGTGGCCAGAATATGCATATATACTTGACAATTTTGATAAAAACTACACCGACATTTTCACTCATGAAAGCGAGGGGATTCGTGCATTGATGCTAGACATGAAGGCACGTGGGTATAAATTGTTGGGACTAAGCAACTGGTCGTCAAAAGTCTATGAGGTAATGGATAAGTTTGATATTTTCCAGCTATTAGAAGGTTATCTTCTTTCCAAAGACGTGCACCAGCTGAAGCCAGAACCGGAAATATATCAAAGCTTCTTTCAGAAATTTGGGGTTAAAGCTGAAGAGTCAGTGTTCATTGACGATAAACCAGAAAACATAGTAGCCGCCCAGAATGTTGGAATGTATGGCATTGTGTATTACAACTCAGAGCAGTTGACACATGAACTGGATCCTCTGCTGTTGCCTTACACCTTTGAACCAGCCACTACCGATGACGAACTAGCTGCTTGGAGTATCATTAATGATTCTGCGAAAGACATGGTATCACGAGGACGCCACCAATGGGACGATGGTTACCCACCACGTCAAAGTGTTGCGGATGACATTGCCAAGGGGAATGGTTATGTTATACGTCTTGACGGAAAGGTCGTGGCATATACGGCAGTTACCTTCGATGGAGAACCAGCATATGACCAATTGGAAGGCGAATGGCTATCTAGTGGAAAATATGGCACCATTCATCGCACTGCAGTGAGTCTGCAACAACGTGGCCGAGGCTTAGGCAGATTGCTTTTTATCGAGGCAGAACGACTATGCCACAAGCGCAATATTCATAACCTTCGCATGGATACCAACTATGATAACACTGAGATACTGAATCTTGTTGAGAGTCTTGCCTTCAAGCGTTGTGGGATTTGCCACTATGTTCATGGTGATGAGATAGTGGAACGCATCGCTTTTGAGAAAACACTTAAGATACCTTGTTCAACTCAAGGGACTGTACACTCTGGAATTATTTAAAAGAAAGCAACCTGTCTATGGTGATTCTGGTGCCATCACTTCCAAATATGCGCTTGCTCTTGCCTGTCCACTGGGGTGAGTCAGCCTCATTGACAACCTCAAGAGTATAGCTTCCTTGCTTTAGCAAGGGAGAAAGAAAGCGTAATCCATGATTTGGAACCATCGAATAGAAATCAACCAACGAGGAATAGATTCTTTTCCCTTTATTATCATATATGTTCACTCTGGCATAGCCACTATGGCGATTTGTTGTTCCAGTAAACGCGACTTGTCTGCCTTTAAAAGACAATTTTAGTGCACTACCTTTGCTGGTAGAAACCCATTGACCTTCTTCTTGAATCCATGCCACAGCAGGGAACTTTGAAATGTCTTGGTCACTGATCAGTGTTGCTTCAGCAGTAGGGTTGGCTGGTTGAATTGTCCGAACGTCCCAAGCAGACCAAAATTCAGGTATGCTAAACGTTGTACCCTCTATCCTTGCCGGCATCCATATATAGGTTGCAGCAGATGCCTGATGAGGAAATGACCAACGGTCACCCATAAACATAGGTATGGTGTCTTTCCCCTTGATCAGAGGAAAGACAAAGGTTGACTGAGATGTGAAGGTCAAAGTGCCCTCTGGACAGAAAGTACCATGTTGTGACCATGGCCCCTCAATATCTGGGGCAGTAAAGTAATAGTTATCATTTTTCTCCCAAGAGGTTAGTTTTGATGTGAGTAGGAAGTAGATACCATTCTTCTTGAACATCGCCGGAGACTCGCCCATACCACTAATATTGGGCAACTTTGCTTCTACTGTATGATAGTCTGAGGACAAACGGTAGATGTCACCATGATGTATAAGTACATAACCTTGACCATCTGTATCTTGAAAAGTTCCCATGTCCCACCGCTTAATGGGTTTACCATCATACATCAGCGGACCCTGAATCTTGTATTCTCCATCTATCTTGTCTGACGTCGCCATTCCGATGTATGGATCCTTATAATTCAAATTATCAGCGTGGAAGAACATCACATACTCACCTGTCGAAGGGCAGTGCATCACTTTGACTCTTTCACCCACACGGTTAGGACCAAGCATGCCATCCTTTTGAACATCCAGCGCTATGCATTCGAATTTCCAGTTGACTAGGTCTGGTGACGAATAGCACGAGAATCCAGAGAAAGCGTTTCTCTCATCGCTCTTGTATTCACCGAAAAGGTAATACCTATGGCCATCTCGCACTATACAAGCACCATGTGCATTGACTATTTTTCCATCTGTGTCAAACCAGGGAATTCCGTTTCTGATAATTGTTTTTGACCCGTTTGCCGAAACTGAACCAACAACATTAGTGAACAATAAAAGGACAACCAACAAAAGATTTCTAACATCAGAGAAGTTCTTCATTTTTGTCGTTTAATTATATAGCGTATAGAAATAGTTTATTTTTAGGGTTAAAGTAGGGGAAGATGAGGTCAATCTTTCACTTCGATTGGCTGATATACACGCACGTAATCAACAAAATAACGTAATGGGAAACTAGAATCGTCAGGCGTTCCACCATTACCCCCAATGGCGAGGTTAAGCAAAATGTATGCCCCAAAGTCGTTTACATCATTTGAGAATGGGTTTTCGGCATTGCCACCGTAGCCACGATTTTGAGTCTGCGAAAGATCCATCTCGTTTAGTAATTCGCCATCAAGATATATCCGAATGAACTTTGAGTCCCAGTCCATTCTCCACAGATGAAACTGGTTTGCCCAATCACTATCTTTGGATAGGAAATGCGTGAAAGGTATGATCTTGGTATTCCAAACAGCCTTCCATCGTTGATCGGAACCCCAACATGCATTGGCAAGTATGGAGGGGCGGCCATTACTGATGTAGAACTCCATGACATCAATTTCGCCGCATTGTGGCCAATCCCACTTATTTCCCAGAAGCCAGATAGCAGGCCATGAGCCAGATATTACGGGTATTTTGGCCCTAACTTCTAATCTTCCATATTTGAAGACAAAACTATTTCGTGTAGTAAGACTTGTTGAGGTATATTCTGCGTACTCGCGATTTCGTCTCCAGTCCTCATTATCTGCCTAATAATTAGGATTTATTATTTTCTTCTTGCGTCCCTCTATGACAAGACAGCCTCTGTCTACCTTGGTATTAGCCATCTGATACCACTGCAATTCATTATTTCTCACGAATCCTTGTTCCGCTGACCATGCTTTTCCAGGAAGTCCATCAATGTCAAATTCATCATTCCAAACCAATTTATACCCATCATATTGGGTAGGTATAGTTTTTCTTGATGTAGCTACATAAGTAGTTTGCTCATATGGTATAGCTTGATTGTAAGCTACATTGACATTCTTAGTATTCGTATATACATCAAACTTTGTTCCCGTGTCTACGCCTTTGTTCGTAACACAAGAACTCAAGAGAGCAAGCAATGTTAAATATTGCAGATGACATTTCGTAAATAATCTCACTTCCTGTAATTAATAATATGACTGAAGTTGCATCTTCTTGTTGTGCGGTTTTTCAAAAATCACAAATCATTAAGCCCATGATAGCATTACTTGAAAGGTGATACTTTGGATAAAAACACCGAGAGAGCATCTCATTGAGGTGATGCTCTCTCGGTCAAGTTTAGTTCTATAGAACAATATTCTTAACCTTCTCCAAGTCTTTAATAATTTGGATTCTGTTCCATCTGAGCATCCTTGTTGAGCTGAATCTCAGACAATGGAATAGGTAACAAGTTGTGTGTGTTTGGATCAAATCCACTCGAAAGCTTATTATCGGGAACAAGAGCTCCACGATCGTGATACTTCTCCCAACGCTCTCCTAAAGTTCCTGTACGCATAAGCGTGAGACGACGATTCTCTTCAGAAATCAACTCACGGGCACGTTCGTCCAAAATAAAGTCAATATTAATTTGATCAGCGCTTACCTTACCTGCTAGAACATTACCGGTCTCAATACGATAATCCTTGAATGCACGGTCACGCAACACATTGATATCGTCAGCAGCACCGGTAAAATTGCTTTGACGCATACGGGCCTCAGCCCGTAAGAGGTAAGCCTCAGCAAAACGCATCATAGGCCAATCCTTAACCAATGCATAACCGAAGTCATCGGTTGTATCATAGCCGCCCCACTTCGTTGGGTGTGGATAATATACATTCAGGGAGTCTCCGCTACGTGGGATAACTTCATCTCCGGTCTTTACGGTTACATTTTTCACACCCTGATCTTTGTTTACACGGAATCCGTTAGCATCCACTCCAAAAGTCTCGCTGTAACCTGGACGGTTGTACCATAGTACACGTCGAATATTAAAGTTAGAGTTACGAATGTCACCAGGTTGGAAAAGTTGGTACTTCACAAAATTGCTCAGACGTAAACGACCATTGCCACGTCCGCCAAGGGAATCGCAATTTTGCATTCCACTGTACTTATGGAAAGCACAAACCCAGTTACGTCGTTGCTGAGGGTTGTCTATCGTACCACCTGTCACATCACGACTATACTCATTTTGGAATGTCCAAATGCCCTCAGTATTACCTTGGCTACGTCTTTGGTTACCCCAACGGAACATGTCATGATAGAAATCTCCAGCCTCTCCAGTAAACTTGCCATATCGTGTGCTGATGAGCTTATAATTTCCTTCGGTAATAGTTGGGGTTATTACTTGCTCTGCCTTAGCATAAAAGGACTTGTCACGCAAACCCATACGAAGATATGCACGAGCAGCAAGCATACGTGCTGCATCCTTATTGATACGATCCTCTGTGCGTGTTTTACCCACAGTTGGTAAGTTAGCAACTGCATCAGTTAGGTCTGCATCAATCAATTGATCGATCTCTGCTACTGGTGTACGTGTGTAATCTGTACGTGGCACTGTAGTGGACACTATGATCAAAGGAACAGGTCCCCAGAATGTTACTAAATCATCATAGGCATATGCTCTAAAAAACTTAGCCTCTGCTACCAATGCAGGATCAGCAGTTTCATCGGCAATGATTACATTTGCCGCATTGATAATATCGTATAGTCCATTCCAAAGAAAGCTAACACCAGCGTTCTCAGAGTTTAGCTCGGCGTATTTATAGAACGGAACTTCCACACCTTCGGTGTCACCGGCAGACCCAACATCCGTGCCTACTTGCCAACAGCCCACGAATCCTTGGTGTCCCGACCAACCAATAATCTGTGCCACCTTGTAATGTAAGCCCAAAACCTTGGCGTTTACATCCGCAACATCGGTGCCATAATTTGAATACATCTTCTCGGCAAGAAAGCTATCGCTGCAAGACGAGGTGCCGAGCGACAACGTAGTCGCACCGACCATTGTATAAATGATATTCTTGAGTTTCATTTTTATTGTCCTTTATTAGAATGTTAAGTTGATGCCGAATACATAGCTCTTTGTCATTGGATAGCTATTCTCATAGCTGTCCCATCCACGCTGGGTTTCAGTAGACTCAGGATCCCATCCGATCCAATCAGTGAATGTGAAGAGATTACGACCGCTTGCGTATACTTGAAGTCCCCCAATATGCATGGCTTTAACTAATCTTTCTGGGAAAGTGTAGCTCAATGTCATGTCCTTCACACGTGTATAGCTTCCACTCTGAGGAAATCCATATCCATGAGGATTAGAGTTTTTGCCCAATGAACGCCACTCATTGCTCTTGTTCTCAGGTGTCCAGTAGCCAATTTCTGTCGTTGTGTTACGGCGTCCCATTTCATCACCAGCCATGGCAATGAGTGCGTTATTGCGCATAATGCCTTGTGTAGTCTGGATAAAGATATTAAGAGAGAGGTTTTTATAAGTAAATGTATTCGTCAAACCGCCAATCCATTTTGGCGAAGTTTGTCCCAAAACTCTACGATCTGAATCGTCAATCTTGTGGTCACCGTTAAGGTCGGCCAGCTTTATATCGCCTGCCTTAGCTATGGGATCCCAGTTCAATTGCTTACCTTCGGCAATCTCATCTTCCTGCCAGATGCCTACCTTTGTGTAATCATAGATCACTCCAATAGGCTGACCGATAAACCAGCGGTTACCTAAATCGTCCTGTTTGTCTCCATAGAGATCCACGATTTCATTCTTATTCCAAGAGAAAACTAGGCTTGAACCCCAAGTGAAGTCTTTAGTAACAATATTCTTGGAGTTTACTGTCAACTCAATACCCTTATTACGGGTTTCACCCATATTTGCATATACGTTGCTGAATCCAGACACTTTCGGAAGATTACGCTGCAATAAAAGATCTGTAGTACGAGATAAATAGAAGTCCAAATTACCATTGATGCGGTTATTAAGGATGCCAAAGTCAATACCAACATTAAAGGTCTTTGTATTTTCCCAAGTTAGACCGGCATTACCCATTCGGCTATTTGGATAAAGCACAGAGGCCGTAGCTCCACCCATTGCGAGACTATTAGTGTCCATTTTACTCAAAGTCTGGTATGAACTAATGGCCTCATTTCCTGCCTTACCATAGGAAAGGCGGAGCTTAAGGGTATTGAGCCAACTCTGAGAGGGTTGCATGAATGCCTCATTGACAATATTCCAACCTATTGCTACTGATGGGAATACACCCCACTTATTGTTATTTCCGAATACAGATGAACCATCACGACGTACTGTAAAAGAGAAGAGGTAACGGCTATCATAGGAATAATTAAGACGTCCCATCTGAGAGAGGGTAGTGTAGAGGGATGCATCTGAACCAACTATGGCCGTAGCACCACCATTTAAATTGTACCATAGCAATTCGTCATTGATGAATTTGCTTGCAGCCGCTGTGCTATTTTGATACTTATTACGTGATGTTGCATAGAGACCAGTCAGATCAAAGTGATGCTTTCCAAAGTCGCGAGCATATGTGATAATATTCTCAATGGTGTAACTTTGACGTTCCGTATTATAGATGTTTGCATACCCAGTATTGTTATTCTGTAGGCGGCCATTATAATAGTTCTCACGTGTAGGAACGTATGCATAGCCCATATTTAGCTTATACTGCAGGCCTGCAAGAGGTTCCCAGATTTTTCCAAAGTCAAGCAAAGCATAACCATTGATATTAATGTTCCACTGACGACGCTCATGTTGCTGAGTAGTAGATATCATTGGATTAAAGAATAATGTCTCTGAGTACATCGGATAGATGCAATAGCTGCCATCCTCTTCATATTCTTTAGCGTAAGGAGACATAGCCTCGGCCATAACGAAATTAGCACGACCACCGTCACGATTATGGGAAACTATGTAAGAGTTAGTTCCCACTTTGAGATAATCGGTAACATCCATATCGATGTTGGTACGGAGAGAGTAACGACGATAATTGAAACCTTTAAGCAAGCCCTTCTGATCCATAAGGTTTCCAGATACGAAATACCTCACATACTTACCACCGCCATTGACATTCACATTATGATTTTGAATGATACCAGTATGTGTAGCCTCATCAATCCAGTCTGTTTCCAAGCCAGCAGCCTGGTTATCTGCTTCATTCTGATTTTTTACAAAATCATTATACATGCTCTCACCAGGATTCTGTGCAACGTAGTCCTTATATCTCTGGATAATCTGAGGACCGTCACAGAAATTAAGCCGATTCGTGAAATCTTCAATGCCAAGATAGCCATTATAACTGATAGTCGGCTTTCCATCTTGACCCAAAGTGCCATGTTTTGTTGTAACCAAAATCACACCATTTGCACCATTCACACCATAAATAGCTGTTGCAGTGGCATCCTTCAAAATTTCAATACTCTCAATATCCGTTGGAGAGATGTCATTGAGTGAACCACCATTTTTCGAAATAGGAACGCCATCTACCACTACATACGGTCCCGAAGAGGCATTGATGGAATTACGACCACGTACAAGCGCAGAGGGAGCATCTCCAGGAATGGCTGATGTCTGCTGAATGGTAACACCTGCGGCTGCACCTTGGATGGCTTGAAGAGCATTCGTAATAGGTAGGTTCTGAAGTCTTTCTTTATTAATAGATGTCACAGAACCCGTGATATCCGATTTTTTTTGTACACCATAACCGACTACAACCACCTCTTGAAGAGCCTTAGTGTCTTCAATAAGTGTGATACTGCCAGCTCGTCCATTGTTGTAAGATACTTCCTGTGCTGTGTATCCCACATAAGATACTAACAACGTGCCATTCGAAGGGGCATTGTTAATGGTGAAGTTTCCGTCCAAGTCGGTAACAGTACCAAGCGAGGAAACACCCTTTACCATAACCGTAGCACCTATGACTGGTTCACCTTTGGAATCAAGCACCTGCCCCCTTACGGTGGCATTTTGCTCTTCAACCTGCACCGCAGGTACTGCCATTGCTGACACCGAAACCATCGAGAATCCAGTAATTAATGCTGTCGCCAGCATAATTGACCGTGATCTCTTCATTAGAAAAGATTGTTTCATTGAGTGATTGTTAAAGTTGTTTTTAAATAAAAGAAAATTGTTTAGATATTTATGCAAATAAACGGTGTTTGCTTGACAATTTCAACTAAAAAACAAAAATTAACGATAATAAATCAATTATTATAGTTTCTAATAATCATTAACGAAAAGTCAATGAGTAAACAAATAGAAACTATAAAAAGATCCCCAAGAAAACACTATCAAAAGTACAGTGTTTCCTTGGGGAATAAGTAAAACTAAGCTATTTGCGCCCATAGGTTATCCCTTGCCAATCATCAGTTCGGAAAGGTGAAGCTGGCAAGCTTGAGCCATTAATAAGATTACAATCGGGATTATCATCCCATGCATATCTGACTGCAATTGGGTAATTAACTTCTGACGAAGATACTACAACGCTATTTCCCTCGACATGAGCATCTGCCCAATGGAACTCATGGTCAATTCCTGCAATTGCAAATCCACGAAGAACTCCACCGTCTTTTGCCTTCATGTCATTGGTATGCGCAAAATTAATCCTGATCTGTCCACTCTCCAACTGATAGCCTTGATATTCTGGTCCACTGTAATCAACATCTTCTCCATAAGTCTTATTAAGAGCGAGTATGGCGAGACGACGACCCACTTCACTCTTGCTCGTGGGGTGAATATTTGCCGGGTTCCCAATGTCTATGTTTACAGCCATACCACAATTGATGACATTCTGTGCGGTAAGCAACTGCGCTTCACGCAACTCTGCCCATGCACATTCAACAGGTTTGACATGTCGTGCCTGGTAGTTGGCAAGCTGCATAATATAGAAAGAGAAATCCGTTCCCCAACGTTCGCGCCAATCTCTGATCATCAGAGGTAACAATTCCCGGTACTGATACGCTCTGTCTGCATTGGCCTCTCCCTGATACCAAATGGCACCACGAACAGGGTAGGGGATTAAGGGGGCAATCATTGAATTGTATAGTACTGTTGGTGAATTCTGAGTAAGGCGCAAATCGGGTGGCATCTGTGTCATGTCGGATAAACTCGTAGTCGCTTTCACCCTCCATTCACTTGCAAGACTGAGGGGGTGTTGTGTTCCTTTGGGTCCAATATTCATTTTTAAAGCATCTCCAGCAAATCCAGCCCCACCGCCTGAATCGAGGCTACTAACAGTGATGACGGCTTTTCCAGCTTTTACCAAACGTCCAGGAACAACATAGCTACGTTGAACACCGTAGCCTATCGAACGACCAACACATTCGCCGTTAAAATAGGTTACGTCGTTGTCATCAACCTGAGCAAGATTAAGTTGTAAATCTTTTCCTGCCCAACTAGCAGGTATGTCAATGGTCTTACGCAACCATACGATACCATCAAACTCTTCTAATCCGTTTCCTTCCAGTATTGCAGGTGCTTGTGCTGGAAACCACGAGCTGTCATCATAGTCAGGCTGGGCTAAGATGACACGGCCTTGACTGTCAGCACTATGCTCACGTTTTATTTGATCAAGAAACCACGAATCATAATTGACTAAGTACGATTGGTATTGTCTTTCCCGAACTAGTTCATTAGCTGGCATCGAATCAATACGTGCTTTGAATGCATCAACCTGTCTCAAACGTTCTCCGCTAATCCAAGATTCCACTGGCGTTCCTCCCCA
The DNA here is from genome assembly GCA_002407775.1 of Prevotella sp. UBA5387. Taxonomy (GTDB): domain Bacteria; phylum Bacteroidota; class Bacteroidia; order Bacteroidales; family Bacteroidaceae; genus Prevotella. The sequence goes on along the minus strand of DHOP01000003.1, from coordinate 7,467 downwards.
GCAAGTCATGATAAGTCCCACGGGAACATTTATTCGTTCTTCAATATTCTTACCAAAAAAGAAGCCAGTTGCAGAGAAGTCTCTTACGGTCTCAGGCGAACAGGTCATCCAGCCACCCGACTTTACGGTCAAAGTGTTCTTTGGTGTTGTGCTTAGAACTTCATCCACCTGTAACATTCGGATATTATTATACTTCCCACTATTTGCAATCTCATCAGCATTCATGGGAGTATCCCATCCACGCATAGGCATCTCCATATTGCTTTGACCAGTACAGAGCCACACTTCGCCAATCATTACATTGCGCAATGTAAACTTTTGACCATCTGATATGGTTATCTCATATGGGCCTCCTGCTCCGGGGGTCTCAACGGTTATTTTCCATTGCCCAGCAGCATCTGCTTGAGTAGTGTATGACTTGCCATTCCACGAAGGCAGAACGGTAACTTTTTTGCCAGCTCGTGCCTCGCCCCATATGGGCGTATTAGTTTTTTGTTGCAAAACCATGTTGTCCGAGAACATCGGCTGTAATTTCACCTTGGCATCAATGTTTAGTAAGGATGTAGCAAGTAAACATAAGAATAGTAGTTTTCTTTTCATTAGTAAATTTATTTAGTTATTGTGTGTTAGTTAACTACAAGGGGTACAAAGATAACCCTTTGCGTCAATGCAAAAATATAAAAAATAACAAATCATTATCGTTTTTCAGGTAAAAATATTTGCATAATGCGGCCACATTATTAATAAATTGGATAACGAATAGAACCAGTGACTATACCATAGTATAATTATCGAGGCATCTCTCATTAATAATGAAACATATTTCATTAAATTATTGCCAATACCTCATATTTATTATTATATAATTATTGTATTGTATAGGATAATAAACATAGCCCCTTTCAATCTAAAGTGAAATGAAAAGGGCTCCTGGTCCATTGTCATTTATGAATTAGTTGAGTACAAATTTAAGTCTCAACCACAATAGTAATATTTCTTCACCAGTCTCGAAACCAAATCATCTTTATGCTCTATATCCACACGAAGAGTGCGGTCATCATACGAACGAAGTTCAGAAATAATACCATCTATCATCTCTGATGAGAACACTCCATATTCCTCATAGATCTGGCGCTGACTTTCAAGTGAATCAGCTGAGGAAGCACAACTATCTGGCAACTGTACCAGATTTGCATAACGCTTTGCATTTTCGGGGCCATTGATATCCCCGTCTGCAAAAGTTTGTTGAGTTATCTCCAATGCATTCGGAAGTTCAAAACCATAACGACACGCAACGCAAAGACCTGCAAGCAGTTGATAGACATCTGCGGAAGCGTCAGGAGAGCGCATTTCTACTGTTTGCTTGTCAGTATAGTCACGTTTGACTAAAGGTTCAAGTGCATTAGCCTTATGACACATGTCCTCACCGGATGTCCAACCTAATGGTACACGAACTAGCACAGAGCGATTACTCATGCCCCAACAAACACTTGTAGGAGCCTCCTGATGAGGAACCAAACGAAAATAAGAAGTTGGTATCTTGTTACCAAAGGCTGTAATACTCGGTGCAAGGGTCATCATACCTGCAATGGCACGACGGGCATCATCTGACAAAACACCATTTTCAAGCATGCGATTATGTCCATCTTTCATGATACGCATATGAATGTGCATACCTGAACCAGCCTTGCCAACAGTGATTTTTGGTGCAAATGTTACATCAAGACCTTCCAGATAGGCCATGTTTCGAATAATCCATTTCGCAATCAATATCTCTTCGGCACATTTATCGGCAAGGACTGGAAGGAACTCTATCTCGTTTTGCTCGTGGCACAGATTATTCTCGGTAAATGCACCAACTTCAGAGTGACCATATTTAATATGTCCTCCGCAATCAGCAATCGCCTTCATGCAACGCGTGCGAAAGTTGTTGGTCTTTGCAAAAGGTGCACTTTCGTGATAACCCTTCTGGTCTGTAGATGCGAATACTTCGTCATCTTGAGTAACAACATAATATTCCAGTTCAGCCATTGCATGATACTCCATGCCAGTCTTATCACGAAAAGCCTGCATTGATTTTTTTAGCGTATATTCCGGTGCTGAAGCTAGCGGTTGTCCATCACGATCAAAGAAAGAACACAGCATACAAAGCGTATCATTATTCTCTGCAAAGGGATCAAGGAAAGCTGTGGAAAATCTCGGCATGACATAGAGATCGCTGCTTGCTGCTTGAATAAAGCTAAAAATGGACGAACCATCCACACGTTCTCCAGAGGTTAGAATAGTATCAAGATAATCTGGTGAGTGGAGTACGAAGTTTAAGGTTTTTAAACGGTTGTCTCCTCCAGGATACATAAAATTGATCATTCTAATCCCTAGGTTATTTACCAATTTAATAATATCATCCTTGGTAAAATTTTTAGCTGATTTTTGAAGCAAAGCCTCTAATTTGTTAGCATAACGTTGATAGTTAAGATTTTCCATAATGTCAGATTGTTATTTAATGAATTTATTAAACAGATTATTCGAATTACAAATATATGAAATATTCAAAATATAACCTAATGAAAACCTTCAATATTTTTTTGACTTCAATGCAAGTTTCTCGCTAACATTGCGTTATAGAACTAACAATCATAATCAACACGTCAAATAACATGAAAAAATCTTTTGAATTCTTGATACTAACTTTGAGCCTGTTATTCATTTTCACATCATGTGATCATTCCATCCTTGATGGTGATTGGGACCCCATGAAATGGCATTCCAACCAAGCTTGGAACGAAAAAAATAAAACCTTTGATGTTCCTGCCGATGGTGGATTTTATAGTATTCTTTGCACAAACTATAGTTCATTTTGGATAACATCAGTGAAGGTGAATAATGAAGACCATTACCTGATGGGTACGGATATCCAAAAAGAGTTTGATAACGTAGATTGCACAGCGAGCATATATAATGCACTACTTTCTGTTCAGATCAAACCAAATATTAGCGGACAGCCTAAAAAAATCGTAGTTTACGTTGAGGCCGGAGATTCTTTTTCTTTTATTGCATTCAATCAGATTGCCAACTAAATAATAGGGCATAGTCAAACCAATAATTCAATCGATTGTTATGAATTTCTTTTATTTTAGCAAAGCTTTGAAAAGCCATCGCTTTGGGATTGGTTACATACCGCACAATGAATCAATTTGAATCACAACGTGAATCAATTTGAATCACTGCATGAATCAATTTGAATTACAACGTGAATCAATTTGAATCACTGCACCAAAGGTTCGATTTCATTGGAGCATATGGATGCCATGCTATTTAAATTCCGAAAAAAATATGAATCAACCAGAAGCGGATGATTAGTATTCCATAACAGCTGGCAACTCCTTGGCTTGATCCATCATCTTTTGAAGCTCTACAACAGAAGGACTCGGTCGACTAAGATTTTAGCATTGTTGATTTCTTCTAACTTTGCCTGTAGATTGGCAGCAACACGATGACGTAGTTCCTTCACAGTGTCCACTCCTGCAGCTTCGATATAGTATAAATGTTATTTTTTACATAAAACTAAATTTGATGTTTGTTTTGTTATTAATTCCCTACTGAATCAAAACTAAGATTCGGACAATACACTATCTTGCTTTTATACGTACATTACATCATAAAAAACATTTAAACAGAGACGTACAGAATAATTTTTTCGTAACTTTGTAACCAAACGATAAATAAGAAAATTAACAACATGAAACTGGGAAAATATCTTCTGATGGTGGTGATGGTGCTAACAACATTGACTGCTTCAGCCATTAATGAGCCTCAAACAATATATATGTATGGCTTTGCTGCCTCCTATAATGACTCTACAGTATACTTCACCGAGATTCAAAGTGTTGATTCCGCATACATTGACTCAAAGACAAAATTCCTGTATGGTCGAAGTGATTATTCCTATCAGTTGCGAAATTACTTAGATGGCATTGGTTTCAAAGATGCTGTTTGTATCACTTCCTTTGCCCCGACACTCAAGAAGGCAGAGAAGAAATATCTGAAATTGCGTAAGAAATATTTGGAAGGTGGACGCTATACTATCAAATATATCAAGACTTCAGAGTTTAGCTATCAGCCGATAAAGGCTACGGAAGAATCTAAGTCGAGCGATACTGAGGCACCTAAAGAGCCGAAAATGAGCAAAAAGAAGGCTCCTGAAAGACCATTACCCAACAATCCCAATATGGACCATGGCAGTAGGAGAAACCCATCATTTCCGAATCGCTGATTTCTATGTTCGCCTTGTTTTCAAGGAGAGCACATACAACAACATGGGGCTTCTGCCATCACTCGAGCCCTTTAGGATAGATGCACCTAAAGGAGAAGAACCCCTATTTCAGCTCACGGTAGATGACGAATTGTCTCCTAGGCCTCAAGCCGAGCGCGAGCGCATACGCACCTTTGACACCGGAAATGGTGATACCATAGTGGATTTGTTGTCAAATGGTGGTTATCAGTACATCATCAAGAACTTAGATAACGCCAACTGTAGTCTTCTTATAACCGACAAAGACTTTATGGACTGTATGTGTGCACTCAATGGAAACTATAACATGAGATGCTTTGGTTTAAACAATGCATTGATGTTAGTATATGCTTTTGCCAGTAGTAAGCAGCAGACGCTGCTCATTCATGCATCGCTTGTAAGGCAGAAAGGGTGGGGGTATGCATTCATTGCTAAGAGTGGAACAGGGAAGTCGACTCAAGTCAGCTCATGGCTACGCCACCTTCCAGACTGTGATCTGATGAACGATGATAACCCTATTGTTCGTATTCTCAATGGAGAGGCATGGGTATATGGCAGTCCTTGGAGTGGAAAGACACCTTGTTACCGGAATGTGAAAGCTCGACTTGGTGCGATAACACGTATTGAACGTGATGTTAAAAATTCAGTGGAGAAACTTCAACCTGTGGAAGCCTTTGCTTCGTTGTTGCCTGCCTGCTCAACGATGAAATGGGATAAGAATATATTCAACCATATTTGTAATAACATAACTCTGCTTATTGAGACAACGGGGTGTTTCACCTTGCATTGCTTACCCAACCGCGAGGCAGCCGAAATATGCAGCCAATCCATCCGTATTAATTAACTACTATTCTATGAACAAAAACCACTCTGACAATAATGAAAGTCTCAAGTCAAACAGTAAACTTGAGACAAGAAATCTATATTTACCCAATGAAGTACTCATTCCAGAAATTATCAAGTTTATGGAAGAAGGCCACACAGTTACACTTCTTTTGCGAGGATTCTCCATGCGTCCTTTCTTGGAAGACAATCGTGACAAAGCGTTGCTGCGAAAGGCAACGGCCCCCAAGGTAGGCGACGCCGTTTTGGCAGAAATCGAACCAAAACACTATGTTCTACACCGCATAGATAAAATAGTCGGAGACAAGGTAACGCTGCGTGGAGATGGTAACCTCGGCACTGAACAATGCCGTTTGATAGATGTGAAGGGCACTGCTATCGGATTCTATAGGAAAGGGCGATCCAAACCAGATCGGACAGACGGTAAGAAGTGGCGGATATATTCATGGCTATGGACAGGATTGTTACCATTGCGACGATATCTCTTGGGCGCTTACAGAAGAGTATGGATTCCTATATTTGGACCGATTTAATGATAATGATAAATTTGAAGATATGAAAGCAAAGACTGGTTTTAATCTTCGCAAAGTATGCGGACAAAACATCATAGTAGCTGAGGGTAAAGAAAATATGGACTTCAGTAATATTATAAGCATGAACGAAAGTTCGGCACTTCTTTGGCAGGAGACACAAGGAAAAGACTTTACCGAAGAGGATTTAGTCACCATTTTACAGGCTAACTATCAACTTGATGAGAACACTCCATTGCCTTATGATCAGGCATTGAAAGATGTGCGTGAAGTCATAGAGCAGTGGCACGCCGCTGGAATAATCAACGACTGATAGTCAACTATATACAAGATAAAATAAGCTTCCATATGGAAG
>DHOP01000003.1:0-1262 GCA_002407775.1 Prevotella sp. UBA5387 | reverse complement strand
ATAAGCTTCCATATGGAAGCTTATTTTATTTCTATCAGTAGAGGATGTGCAAAGGCACTCATATAATCATTAATACGTATTTGCCATTCGGCTTGAGATCGTACATCATATTCACTCCAGGCACTTCCGAAGAAATAAGAATAGCGTTCATTGTTCTTCAAACCACGCTTTATGCCAATCGCATGACCCTCAACACCATCTGAAGGCCGGTCATACATAAGTTTCTGTGTTGCTGCACCATTAGGGAACAGAGCAGCTACATATAGCTGAAACCCATATTTCTCTGGTTGGTCTGTGGGGTCGGCGTACTGCACAAAGTTATTTCCAATAACAACACTCTCCTTGTCAGCAGAGTGTATTACAACACCGGCCGCAAGGTCACGAGGCTTACTTAGACCTTCGTACCAAACGGTCATTCGATTAAAATTAGACCCTTTATCAAGACTAACAATGCGATGTTCCACTACGTTTTCATCATTGCCGATGCGCGTTGGATTAAATGTCAGTTCAACCGTGAAACGTAGAGGTCCATTATCTAATATCTTATAAGTCTTATAACAATAAGGCAACACTAAGTTTCCATCAACCATCAAGGCCGGCGCCCCACAACCAAGCGTAGCACCTACTGCATAGCAGTCGAGACCGTCACCATGATCCAGGTGGAACGATGTGTTAAGATTTATCTTCTTGTTCTTCTGTCCATTTTCAGCATTTGCCCATCCAGTAATATTACCCTCATAGTCTTTGTAGTATCGACTAGACATATCCAACTCCTTAGAGTTCTTTGTCCACACATCGATGCCATAGCTTTTCTCACCTGACTTTTGCAAAGCTGGACCATAAACACGATAGGCTCCTCTGTCGTTTTCCCAACCAATGTCATCCTTGCGTAATGGATATAGTTTACCTTCAACCCAAGAACGCATAGGTTCAGGAGTACCTCGCATAATGGTAAAGCTGGTGGTTCCACGCGGTTTCACTGCAGCATCGATTAGCAACTTTCCATCATAGGTTACTTGATAAGTTTCTTGTTGCTCCATCGTGTTGAGGACAACGAAAGCCTCATCATACTTAAGCTCAAGCTTTGCACGCACGCTATCCATATCCACTTCAATGAGCTGTTGGCGCTGCATCGGCAAGTCATTGCGTACTGTAAGTGTCAACGAATTAGCCGCATGACTTGATGTTATTACCAAAAATAGCGCAACAAGTGCTGCCATATTGTGTTTCATGAAAAAATATCACTAGCGTCTATTAAGACA
>DHOP01000031.1 GCA_002407775.1 Prevotella sp. UBA5387 | reverse complement strand
TGCGGGGGCGCATGGCTTGGCGAGCGGCGTAGTATCCGCATTAGACGGCGGCAACTTTGCCAGTTTCCACGACAGTCATGGGTGGCGCGGTAGCTTGGGCAACGGGCGGAGACTTCCTGCAAGGGGCGATGCAGGGAATGAATATTGGATTTTTAAATCATGCAATGCACGATGACCCCATGAATAATCCAGGAACAGCGAAAGTCAAATCAAGAGTTCTAATTAAGAAGGATCCTAAATATAAACAGAGAATTGATAAAGCGTAATATTGAAACCATAGGTGCCAATATGCTACATGGTACAGGGAATCCCATTTAAGATAATTTTTAACGGCTCATACCATAATAAATATTGTGTAGAAGAATATTGAGTGTGTGGTTTGGTGGTGCTATGGGCGGCATCTTCGGATTTTTTGGTGGTAGTTGGTTAGGAACCGGAACTGTTGATATGATTTATTGGATGTAGATTAGGTGTAAATGATGGACGGCAATAAATTTTAAACTCAATCTTTAAGATTTGGTAGAAATACAAAAATTACTAAAAATAGAAACTTTTGCTATCTATGGTTTGCAAACATAAAATATTATGCTAACTTTGCATGGATATATTCGTTAATCGCAAATCACAGTAGATGGAAGCTTTCTTTCGCACCCATTCCTACCTTGTTGAGCATACCAATGCACCAGTTCGTCGCACCCTGATGGATGAGATAGATTGGTCCGACCGCTTGATAGGTATTAAGGGGACGCGTGGAGTGGGCAAGACTACATTCCTGTTGCAATATGCGAAGGAAAAGTTCGGTCCCACCGATCGCCAGTGCCTTTATGTGAATATGAACAACTTCTATTTCCAAAGTTGGGGTTTTGTCAATTTCGCACATAAGTTTGTGGATTCTGGAGGGCGAGTGTTGCTCATCGACCAGATTTATAAGCAGCCAAACTGGAGTATAGAACTACGTCGCTGCTACGACGAGTTGCCCCAGCTTCATATTGTCTTTGCGGGTTCCAGCGTGATGCGATTGAAGGAGACCCCCGAGATCAAGGGTATTGTAAAGAGTTATAATCTGCGTGGATTCTCCTTTCGAGAATTTCTCAATCTGCAGACGGGAGAGCACTTCCAACCCTATACACTCAACGAGATCATCAACAACCACGAGCACATTGCATCTCGCATCTTGCAGCGCGTGAGTCCACTGGCCTACTTTCAAGATTATCTTCATCATGGTTTTTACCCCTTCTTCTTAGAGCGTGTGAACTACTCCGAGAACTTGCTCAAGACGATGAACCTGATGATTGAGATGGATATTTTGCTCATTCAGCAGATAGACCTGAAATATCTGACCAAGATTAAGCAACTGTTTTACCTCCTCGCTGTAGAAGGAATCCATTCGCCGAACATCAGTGTGTTGGCTCAGGATATCAATACGAGCCGTGCAACGGTAATGAACTATGTCAAGTACTTGGCCGATGCACGTCTTATCAATATGATATATGGTGTAGGCAATAGCTTCCCCAAAAAGCCGTCGAAGGTGATGTTACACAATCCTAACTTGATGTATGCCATCTTCCCCATTCAGTCCGAGAAGCAGGCCGTGATGGAAACCTTCTTTGTGAACTCTCTGTGGAAAGACCATATCGTGAGCGAAGGCAGAAAATCTCACAATTACATCATCGATGACACTCGTAAGTTTTGTATCTGTGATGCACAGGAAGCAGGTCGTCAGCGTAATAACAATGAGACCGTTTACGCTCAATACAATGCACAAACAGGACGCGGAAACCATATTCCACTTTGGCTACTTGGTTTCCTTTATTAAACAAATAATCAAAACATTATAAACAATCCTTATCATTAAAATCATGGCAAAAGAAAAGAAATTTATGACTGTTGATGGTAATGCAGCAGCTGCCCATGTGAGCTATATGTTCTCAGAGGTCGCTTGTATTTACCCCATCACCCCGTCTTCGCCCATGGCAGAGCACACTGATGAGTGGGCTGCAAAGGGACGCAAGAACCTTTTTGGTCAGACTGTCTCCGTTCAAGAGATGCAGTCTGAGGGTGGTGCTGCTGGTGCAGTACACGGGTCACTTCAGGCCGGAGCGTTGACCACAACGTTCACTGCCTCTCAGGGTCTGCTTCTGATGATCCCTAACATGTATAAGATCGCAGGTGAGCTGTTGCCTTGTGTGTTTGATGTTGCCGCTCGTACAGTGGCTTCTCACTCACTGAGCATCTTCGGAGACCACTCTGACGTGATGGCTTGTCGTGCTACGGGCTTTGCACAGTTCTGTGCCGGATCAGTACAGGAAGTGATGGACCTCACTGCAGTTCCTCATTTGGCTACACTGAAGACACGTGTGCCTTTCGTGAACTTCTTTGACGGTTTCCGCACATCTCACGAATATCAGAAGGTAGAGGCTATTGATGGCGATGAATTGTTGAAGCTCATCGACCAGGATGCCCTCAAGGCTTTCCGTGATCGCGCTCTGACACCTGAACGTCCTGTTACACGTGGTACCGCTGAGAACCCTGAGACTTTCTTCGCACACCGTGAGGCAAGCAACGAATACTATGATGCAGTACCTGAGGTTGTAGAGCATTACCTCGGCGAGATCTCCAAGATCACTGGCCGCGAGTATCACTTGTTCAACTATTATGGTGCAAAGGATGCAGAGAATGTCATCATTCTGATGGGTTCTGCTACCGAGGCTGCTAAAGAAGCCATCGATTATTTGGTTGCTCAAGGCAAGAAGGTCGGTATGGTTGCCGTACACTTGTATCGTCCATTCTCTGTAGATTTCCTTCGTAAGACTATTCCTGCAACAGCAAAGCGTATTGCAGTGTTGGATCGTACCAAGGAGCCAGGAGCAGAGGGCGAGCCTCTATATCTTGACGTGAAGTCCGCAATGTACGAGGATGAACGTAAGCCTCTCGTTGTTGGTGGTCGCTATGGTCTTAGCTCAGCAGACATCACACCAGCTCATATCATCGCTGTGTTCAACAATCTTGATATGAAGATGCCAAAGAACCACTTCACTGTGGGTATCGTTGACGATGTTACATTCACCTCTCTTCCAGAGGTTGCCGACATTCCTATGGGTGGCGACTCTCTCTTCGAGGCTAAGTTCTACGGACTTGGATCAGATGGTACAGTGGGTGCTAACAAGAACTCAGTTCAGATTATTGGTAACAACACTAACAAGTATTGCCAGGCTTACTTCTCTTATGACTCTAAGAAGTCAGGTGGATTTACCTGCTCACACCTCCGTTTCGGTGACGAGCCTATCCATTCAACCTATCAGGTGAAGACTCCTAACTTCGTAGCATGTCACGTGCAGGCTTATCTGCATATGTATGACACAACTCGTGGTCTTCGTGACAACGGCACATTCTTGCTGAACACAGTCTTCGAAGGTGAGGAATTGGTGAACTTTATTCCTAACAGTGTAAAGCGTTATTTCGCTCAGCATAATATCACCGTTTATTATATCAACGCTACTAAGATTGGTCTGGAGATTGGCTTGGGCAACCGTACCAATACTATCCTGCAGTCAGCATTCTTCCGTATTACCAAGGTTATCCCAATTGAATTGGCAGTAGAGCAGATGAAGGCTTTCATCGTGAAGTCTTATGGTAAGAAGGGTGAGGACGTAGTGAATTTGAACTATGCGGCCGTTGATCGCGGTGGCGAGTACAAGCAGCTTACAGTTGATCCTTCTTGGGCTAACTTAGCAGACGATAACAAGGAAGATGATGCACCTGCATTCATCCAAGAACTTGTTCGTCCTATCAATGCTCAGGCTGGTGACTTGCTAAAAGTGAGCGACTTCGTGAAGTTCGACACAGTTGATGGTACTTGGCAAAACGGAACTTCTGCTTATGAGAAGCGCGGTGTTGCTGCTTTCGTTCCACAATGGAATTCTGAGAATTGTATTCAGTGTAACAAGTGTGCATATTCTTGTCCTCACGCTACCATTCGCCCATTCGTACTTGACGATGAGGAGAACAGCAAGGCTAATTTCAACACACTTGATTGCATCGCACCAAAGGAACTTAAGGGTATGCACTTCATGATTCAGGTTGATGTGCTCGACTGTCTTGGCTGCGGTAACTGTGCAGATGTTTGTCCAGGTAAGAAGGACAAGGCAACCGGTGAGATCAAGAAGGCTCTGAAGATGGTTCCCCTGAATGTGGACGACCCCGTTATGCAGCAAGAGGCTAAGAATTGGGAATACATCGTTAAGAATGTTTCTTCCAAGCAGCACCTTATTGACGTTAAGCAGAGTGTTAAGAACTCTCAGTTTGCAACTCCTCTGTTCCAGTTCTCTGGTGCATGCGCTGGTTGCGGTGAGACTCCTTATGTGAAGCTTATCACTCAATTGTTCGGCGATCGTCAGATGGTTGCCAACGCAACTGGCTGTTCTTCTATCTATTCTGCATCAATTCCTTCTACTCCTTACACAACCAACGACAAGGGACAGGGCCCAGCTTGGGACAACTCTTTGTTCGAGGACTTCTGTGAGTTCGGACTTGGTATGGTTCTTGGAAATAAGAAAATGAAGGAGCGTGTTGCCTTGTTGCTCAATCAGATAAAGGAGGATTCAAGACCTTCTGCTGAGTATAAGGCTGCCGCAGACAAGTGGTTGGCTAGCATGGATGATGCTGAAGCATCGAAAGTAGCTGCAGAGGAGTTGAAACCTCTTATCGCTCAGGCTGCCGAGGCTGGCTGTCCGATTAGTCAGGAACTGAAGACTCTTGATCACTACTTGGTTAAGCGCAGTCAGTGGATTATCGGTGGTGACGGTGCCTCTTATGACATCGGCTACGGTGGTCTTGACCATGTACTTTCAACAGGTGAGGATGTGAACATTCTAGTGCTCGACACTGAGGTTTACTCTAACACTGGTGGTCAGTCTTCTAAGTCAACACCACTCGGTGCCATCGCACAGTTTGCTGCATCTGGCAAGCGAATCCGCAAGAAGGACCTTGGTCTGATGCAGGCTACCTACGGCTATGTTTATGTAGCTCAGGTTGCCATGGGTGCTGACAATGCTCAGACATTGAAGGCTATCCGCGAGGCTGAGGCTTATCCCGGACCATCACTCGTCATTGCCTACGCACCGTGTATTAACCACGGTATCAAGGGTACTAAGAAAGAGAAGCGTGGTATGGGTCGCTCACAGCATGAGGAGAAGCTCGCCGTTGATTGTGGTTACTGGCACCTCTGGCGCTTCAACCCACAGTTGGCAGAAGAAGGAAAGAACCCATTCGTACTCGATAGCAAGGAGCCTAATTGGGATGACTTCCATGACTTCTTGATGGGCGAGGTACGTTATGCTTCTTTGGCAAAGGCATACCCAACTGAGGCTGAGGAGCTCTTCTCTGAAGCTGAGCGTATGGCTAAACTGCGTTATAAGTCCTACGTACGTAAGACACAAGAAGATTGGAGCGTTGAAGCCTAATCGGCAGATTCACTTTCATTATATAAAAGAATCCGAGATGCATTGCATCTCGGATTTTTTAGTGCTCCCATAGGTGAAAATGAGATTTGGTTTACTATTAAGTTGCAAGATTCATATTACCCTTTGCAAAGTATCATTTATGCTGAGCGTCGGGTCACACGAGGAAGTTAAATGTAGTGAAAGTAACACTAATGAAATGTTTTATTACTAAATTTACCCCTCAAATAAACCGATAATAAGTATCATCCATTAAATTTAAAAAAATCAAGAGAATATGAAAAAGTTATTTTTTGCAGTCCTTGCTATTGCTGCATTGACCATTTCGAGTTGTGGAAACAAGACTAAGAACGCCGCCGAGGCTACAGACTCATTGGTCGATAGCACAGCAGTGGTTGACACTACGGCACTGGCACCAGAGACTCAAAGTATGTTTAAGATTTTGTCCTACAAACTTAGCGATGTAATTGCCAAGAAAGACCCCAAGGCCCTAACAACTGTTTTGGCTGATATCGCAAGCAGTTATAAGGCTCTGGTGAACGCAGGAAATCTGAAGGATGCGCTACCATTTGCTCAGCTTGTAAAGGACTATGTTGCCAAGAATGCCGAAGCCATCAAGACCATTGCCAGTGGCAACGAGACTATCAATGACTTGCTTACTACAATACAGAACCTGCCTACAGATGCCGCTACCACTGCCGAGGCAGCTAAGGCTGCTGTTACCAATGATGCCGTGAACCTTGCTTCCACAACATTGCAGAAGGCTGCTGCTGCCGGAGCAACCGCTCAGGCTGCTGCCGAGGCATTGAAGAGCATGCCTACCGTTGCTGCAGAGACAGCTGCAACAGCAGTAGATCAAGCTAAGGCAGCTGCTGTGGATCAGGCAAATCAAACTGTGGAAGGTGCCAAGCAAGAAGCTACTGATGCTGCCAACAAGACGGTGACTGATGCAAAAGCTAAGGCTAACCAAAGTATCGACGATGCTGCAGCTGCTGCCAAGAAAGGCTTAGGTCTTTAATATCTCAGTTCTATCACACAGTAATCGGTGTCATTATTTTTTATTACTGATGTCGTGTGACTAGTAGAGAGATATATAAGGTGGATTGATAGCTGAGATTCATCCCTGATATAAGCTCAATTTGTTCTCCCTTGCCTTTCCTATTGGAAAGACAGGGGAGAACTTTTATTTCATGAAAAGCAATTTAAGAGTAGGAATCTATTCATAAACAAAACAGTGCGATGGAATCCTGTCTCTTCTAAATTTTATCTTGAATGGAAGCGATTGTGTGATAAAGAAAGCCTTGGACTATCTATCCCAAGGCTCCTAAGAAATATCTACTAAACTTATATTCTACTCTATGCATATCCTTTCGCTATAGTACCAATCCTGGATATTGCTGTTGCAATGCCTTGGCTTGATCTAAAGTGCGCTGGAGAAAAGCATGATATTCCGCAGAATCAGGGTCGAACGGACGGTGCTCAAGGGCTTCGCGAATAGGCTTCCATGTCCGAAGGAAGTCGTGAGTTTCTGGGGAGAAGAAGGTCTTGGCCATGCGTTGGAAGATGTAGTCCACTGCTTGGTCGGACGGATGAAGCATATCAGGTTTATAAAAGCGGTAGTCTCGCAGTTCGTCATTCATGATTTCATAGGACGGAAAATAGACTGTGGTATTTTCGAAGTCGTTTGACGAATGGATGGAATCTTTGGGGTGGAGGAGTCTGTCGATTGCCAAGAGAAGCACGGCCTTTGACAACCGACTTCCGTGAAAGCCATACTTACGATAGCGAATAGGGCTGACGGTAAGGATAATCCTCACCTTTGGAAAATACGAACGAATGATTTGGATGGTTTGGGAGAGGTAGTCCGTACATTCTTCAATGGTGAGTTCTTGTTCTGTGAAAAGCCTCTGTGGTCGCTTCTGGCAATTGTCTACTATTTCGCCAGTCTCATTTAGGATATACACATGGTTTGTTCCAAGCGTGAATACTGCTGTTCCTGGTTCGTCAGGAGCAAACGGCAATTGATCTGTATCCGCAAGTTGCTGCACTGTGTGGAGGACGCTTGCGGGATTATACATCACTCCAAAGGGGTTGACAATAGCGCGGAACTTCTCTGTCACAAATCGCTTACCCATATTGTCGGCAAAGCATGAGCCAACAAAAAGCATCCTTTCGCATGGAGAAATCCTCCATGTGCTAGGTTCGATGTCAACGGGTGTTGTGAGTTGCAATTTTTGGTCCATTTGTGATTATTGGATTACTACGATCTCATTATTGATTGCTGATACCGGCAGCTTTGATAGCAGACTGCAAGATATCAGCGTGGTCGAAAGCCAAAGGTGGGAGATTGTTTAAGCTAAACCATCTTGCCTGTCTTGCGTCATCGGCGCCTGTCACTTCTTCCGATTTATCAATGATGCAGTAGAAAGCAATGGTGATAATTCGCTCTCGCGGATCGCGGTCCACCTTGGAAAACGCCCCTATCTGATGTATCTCGCCCACTTGTAATCCCGTTTCTTCTTCCAACTCCCTACGAGCAGCATCCTCAACAGTCTCGTCAATGCTAACGAATCCGCCCGGGAATGCCCAATGGCCTCTGAAAGGGTCGTTCTTTCGCTCAATGAACAACACTTTTGTTTCGCCGTCTGCATGTGCAAATACGATGCAGTCGGCTGTTACGGCAGGGTGGGGATACTTGTAGGAATACATTTGGATTGTATGTTGAGAACAGGATGTTGCCTAGTTCAATATTGAAAATAAGTGCTGGAGAAGGTGTCAACTGCAATAAGTGCGAATAATCTCGTAATTTTTCTGTTTCGTGGCATCAATAATTAGAAAAAGATCAATAAGATACCAGATTCCAAGGCCCCCGCAAGTAAGCAGCTTGCCAATTCCAATTCCAATAGAGTCGATATAAAATCGATCTATACCTAATCCCCCCAGAAAAATACCAAGGATAATGGCGATAGTCGGATCTTTGAGTTCTGATAAGACAAACATGGCTTTGTTAGGGTCACATGAAGCTAACCTTTGCTTTACATCCTCAAAAAACACAGCAGGGATTTTAGAGGCGTTCATTAGGAACATTTGTTCTACTTGATTATCCATAGTTGTTTATATGTTTAAGAAGTTGCGTAAGAAAAACCAAATAATGAATGAGAAAATATAAAATCGCACCACTAATTTGTGTTCCAATACTTTTATCCATTTTCCTTTCAGCTTAGGAGAAAGAAAAAAATCTTGCACGATAAGCAGACCAGCATAGGGACCCGCATAGACCAAATACAGATTGTAAGATATTGCATCACTGAGATTACCATGGAGTAGAGCGTGTATTGCACGTTGAATCCCACATCCTGGGCAACTCAATCCAGTCAATAGCTTGAAAGGGCATTTAGGTGCAAACTGACATTCTGAAGGGTTTATGACGTACAACACAATTGCTCCCAGCAATATTATAGCTGCAATGAGAATTCCTTTTGAGGTTTTTGAGGTTTGCCGAATGTTCACAAATCCTTAAGAATGTATATTAAAGGGATCACATTTGTTAGGGAATAGAGCAACCAGCCGACTATGCCAAGTCCAATGCCAATAAGACTCCACTTCTTAGCATTGTCTGCGGCCTGTAGGGCAAGAGCATATTGCTTAGTGTAGTAATAACTATGTACTTTTGAGGCATATATGATACCTACTATGCCAAATGGTATACAACAACAGACTGTTGTAATAATTGCCAAAACCATATTGTTTTCTGGTTGGGGCATGGGTGGTCGTGGTTGTCCTTCGAATTGCTTTTGGTTTTCTGGGTAATTAGGGATTTCTTCCATAGTTAAGGTAGTTTAGGTAATTATCGTTACAAAGATATAAAATTAATGATTAATTATCAATACTACTCAGATTATTTCTTCTGTTATTCTCGAAAAAGCAATTTACATGATTCTCGTTTCTAACTTCTTGAGATTTGTAGTCCATGGCGGCTGAGACCCATCTCAACGAAGCGTGCATTTGAGTTGAGAGGATGTCCTGATATGAGCTGTTTGATGCGTGCTGCAGCATTTGGATCTTTTGCGATCATGTACATATAGCCACCCCCTCCAGCGCCAGGCAGCTTGTAACCCAGGCAGAGATCGTCAATCATATCAGCCAGCTGTTGTACCTGGGGCGGGTTGGTGCCACAGTCGATAGCCTGGTTTTGCAGCCACGTATGGCGTACGAGTCGACCCATCGAGGCAAAGTCTTCATGCTGGATAGCGTTATACATCTCCATCGTATGTGCCTTCATCTCTCGCAAAAGGGTAATCTCGTCATGATGGTTCAGGAACATGCGCCGTACGATTTCAGAGAGAATGTTTTTCGCTGTGCGCCTTAAACCTGTATAATATAAAAGGTGACAGGCTTTATATTCGGGTTGAACGAAGACCCCATCTGGCAGCCATCGCACCTGCGGTGTCTGATCAAATCCAGGTGCGGTCTGTAGCAGTTTGACGCCGTGAAGCAATCCGCCGAATTGGTCTTGCCATCCTCCACCTGTGGTAAGCATCTGCTCTAAGGCAAGGGTTTGTTGTCCAATGGTTTGCTTGTCCCAACCTAATCCACAGAAGTCATTGAGTGCTCCAAGCACCGTAGCAGCCAGTACCGAGCTTGTGCCCAATCCGCTGCCAGCAGGAATAGCTGACAGTAGTGTAATCTCGATACCCGAACCGAAAGCCTCCAACTGTTGTGTGAGTGAGTCGAAATGTGCCATCGATCGTCCCTGCACAAATCCAGCGAGCGTCAGTGCTGCTTTGGGAATGGAGAAAGGACTTCCTACTCGTTTATAATCGGCTAAATCTTCATAAGTAGAGACTACCTCGGTGGCACCTAGATCAATGCTCCTCAGCACCACATGATAGTCTTGGCAAGGCTTCACAAAGGCCTGTATTGGAGGCTGTCCATTAAGTTCGATGGCAAAATTGATCACGTTTCCACCCTCCATGAGACAGTAGGGTGGGGTGTCTGTCCACCCTCCGGCGATGTCGATGCGTACCGGACTTCGTGCCCAGACTATCTGGTCAGATGCCACCTGCAATTGTGGCGTGCTCGTCATCGTGCGGTTTTCACCTCCCAGAGCAGTCGGTATTGTAAGTGCATCGCGAAGTAGGGCAAAGGCACGAGACTCGTTTTTCTCGCCATCGTCACCGTTGAGTCGTTCTAGTTCGGATCTGAACATGGCATCACGCATCCTTGTCAACAAGGGTGCGTCGGAAGGCAATGGTTCTGGTTCGGCAATGTTCAGCCGAGCAAAGTCGTGTGCGGCATCATCAAGGTCAAGCTGATAGAACACGCTGTGCTCATAGTTAGCCGCTAGACTTGACCAGTCTTGCGCACGAAATTCTTCTCGTTGACTTGTCAGTCTGCGTAAGTTGGCCTTGGCAGAGATTTGCTCTGCACTAATTTTTTCAGCTTTCTCGAATAGCCTTTGAGCTTTCTCGGAGTCAGCTTGACTCAGCATATAAGCCATTAACATCGCCACTTCCTCGGTGCTTTCAGCAATTGGGAATTGAGGTTTCTTTTGCTCTTCACCCGCAAATTTGTCGTAGAAGCCGTATGGTCGAACTACCCATTGGGTCTCACCGATTGGAACGACGTCAATGCATTGTTGTGGATTAAGCGTTAGGGCACAATCACATTGTGGAACGCCAGTAACGATGTTGTCACGAGTAAGCGTCCAATCCTTGCCTACATAGCTATTTTCTATCCATATATTCAGGTTGTCAGTAGACAGTGTGAAATTGTTGATGGCATTCTGAATGAATATAGATGGGTGTGGCTTTCGCGATCGATGCATGATACGACGCTGATCGTTCACCAGATTTTGAATGGCCAGTGTTGATGAAAGAAGTTCGTGCGAGGTGCCGAAATGATAAAATTCGCCACCTTGTAACGGTAGCACTGCTACGGATAGTTGGGCAACCTCTTCATCCTGTTGCGTGGGTTCCGTACCGAGGCAACAACCGAATGTACCATAGAGATCATAATCAATGACTTGTCCATCACGCATAGAATGGTGCATGAGAACCTTAACAGCTCGGTCAGAGAGTAACCACACGCCGATGTCAGTGAGATAGAAATGATCTTTGAGTAGGCTGCCGAGGGTCTGAACAGAGGGCTTTTGTAACATGCACTTGAGATCCTGTGGACGTTCCCTGGATGATACAAACACACCGTGACCTTTGGCAATCTCCGGACCAAGCCAAAGTCCATAGCACACTACATCGGCATCGGGGATAGGCTGAAGAGGTTGTGTGGCACGGATATACACGTCGCCACTCACCACCATCGTGTGAAGATTATTGGGTGCTGCCTGCATGATACGCTCATAGAGTGGTAGTTGCAACTGTAGTAAGTCTTGAGAGAGCCGTTGTCCACGCTCCCATCTGAAAACTGGTATAGGTGTCAGAATTTTTCCGGATGGTGCATAGGAGGGCAGACGACGACTTTGGCCGCCGGCATGAATGAGTATACGTTTCTCCGCTTCAAGTGCCTTGTCGAAGATGGCTTCATCAAACTGAGAAACAGTGCCATCTGTGTTTTGGTTTTCTGTTAATGCTTTCAGCAACAGCCATGCAGTACCACCGCCTGAGCCTAACTTATGTTCAATGGGGTCGTGGGTACAAAAATATTCATCCTGGGAGTAGCCCGTAACATCGTGGAAACAGTCGACGAGGTTAGGAGGAAGAGAGAGAAGCTTTTTCATTAATGGTTCAAGTTTTATATCGCAAATGTACAAATTTTCTTTGGTCGTGATGCCGTTTTGTTGTATTTTTGCACGCATCGAGCTTCTAAAACCTTATCTTGGGCTATCCACAATAACTTGAACAATGAATCAGATAACTGCTAAGGATGGACTTTTCCGAAAGGATGGTGTCAGCTTTCTGCTGGCATTCCTGATGATAACCATCTGTTTTGCCCTTTGGGGCTTTGCCAACGATGTGACAAATCCTTTGGTTTCATCCTTTGGTAAGATATTTCAGATTAGTAAGTTTCAGAGCAGTTTTGTGCAGGTGGCATTTTATTTGGGCTACTTCTGCATGGCCTTTCCCGCCGCCATCTTCATCCAGCGCTATTCCTTCAAGTCAGGTGTCATGTTGGGATTGTTGCTCTATGCCGTAGGTGCATTGGCGTTTATTCCAGCTCGAAACACAGGAATGTTTTATGCATTCTTGCCCGCTTACTTTATCATGACTTGTGGACTGTCGTTCCTTGAGACAAGCTGCAATCCCTATGTTTATACCATGGGATCCGCCGAGACAGCCACTCGAAGGCTTAATTTCGCCCAGGCTTTCAACCCCATTGGCGCCATTACGGGGGCATTTATCGCACTGACCTATGTGTCAGCAGGCCTTGATCCTACTGACAGTGCAGAGCGAGGACAGTTGATGACAAGCGACCCTGCGCGCTTCGAGGTCATCAAAGCTCATGACCTCGATATCCTTGTGCAGCCCTATCTCTACATTGGTATTGTGATATTTGTACTACTTTTTGCTATCTGGCTTACCCGAATGCCTAAGACGAGCGACACTGGGGAGCGCATAAAAGTGAAGACAGCCGTCACCCAGTTGATGCACATGCCCAACTATCGTAACGGAGTCATCGCACAATTCTTTTATGTTGGGGCACAGACGGTTTGTTGGGCGTATATCATGTATTATGGCATTCATGTTTTCCGTGACCTTCAAGGATTGCCCGAAGCTACTGCACATGAGATCACAACACGCTATTACCTTGGAGCCTTGGCTTTGTTTGCCATTGGCCGATTTGTCTGCACGTACTTCTTGAAATTCGTCAACGCAGGCAAGCTACTTTCTATCCTTGCCGTGGCCGCGATGGTGTTGCTTGTCGGTACTATCTTCGTCGGTGGAATGGCTGGTCTTTGGTGCCTTGTCGCCGTATCCGGTTGCATGAGCCTCATGTTCCCAACCATCTATGGCATCGCGCTCACGGGTGTGAAGGAAAACGTAAAATTTGCTGGAGCAGGACTTGTCATGAGTATCCTTGGAGGTAGCATTGTACCCCCTGTTCAAGCCGCCATCATGGATGTGGATTCAGATATCCTTGGCCTTTCGAGCCTCAATATCTCCTTCCTCGTACCCATGATATGCTTCCTTGTGGTAGCGATGTATGGGTTGCGCTCTTCAACTCATCGGCATTGATCGTACCACTCCTTCAAAGCCAACCGTGGAGTGCCTTGACGAACAATCGCATCAAGGTCTTGACGAGCCAAGTCGAATTTCTGTAATTTGATACGTATGTCTGCCCGACAGAGCAGATAGTCCCCATTATTTATGTCAAGACTCAAGGCTTGAGTATAATCATACTCAGCCAAGTCCAACATTCCTTGTTCATATTCCATGCCCGCGCGTACTGCCCAGACGATAGCAGAATCGGGATGAGCAGTCGCCAATGCGTTGATGTCATCTAGTGCCTCGGTATGATGTTTGTCCTTCTGGTTGAGTAAGGCCAATCCGAGACGCGCCTCAAAGTGGCCAGGGACAAGTCTCAAGAGATTCTCATAGTCTATGCGTGCAAAGTTGAAACGGTGCAGTTTCTCATTGGCAAAGGCACGAAAATAGAGAGCGGCGACATTGCTCGGATTTTGGCTAAGCACAGCATCGTATTCGTTTTTGGCATATGACCATTGCTCCAACCTCAGGTTCCATGATGCCTTACGCAAGCGTAAATCGATGGAGTCGGGGTGAAACGAGAGCTGTTCGGTGGCATGGCTAAGGCTGTCGCGTAGTGCAGCATTGTCTTCTTGTGCGTGAAGTGAGACGATGGAAAGCATGGCGATAACTGCCGATAGGATAATCTTCTTGTTCATTTTGCGTTGGCAAATATATTGTTTGCAAAGTTAAGGCTTCCTTTTGGTTTCGCCGATGAGAGTGAGTTAAAAAATAGAAACGTATCGGTTTGCCTTGTGATTCAATTTGAATTACCGACTGATTCAAATTGTTTCACCGAGTGATTCAAATTGATTCACGTCGTGTTTCAATTTGATTCATGAGCCGAAGTCGTTATTATCGTGTTGTGAAACCAATATAATGAATCTTCCCTCTTCTACTGAACGCTCGCATAATCTAGTGCACTTTGGATGCCGTTAAAAAAAGAAGGTATAAATTTGGGGTTATGAAATAAAATCATTAATTTTGCACACACTTAACTAAGTAGGACATGGTGCGTTGTCCGAACGGTCAGGTAACGGTCTGCAAAACCGTTCAAGGCGGTTCGACTCCGCCACGCACCTCCATCGGGAATTCCTTATAGGTATTCCCGATTTTATTTTTTACCCCAAGCAATGATGGCCAAAAATAAGTGCTTCCGGCTTTGAATTCTGCACCCTCGTCATGTAATCATTGTCCAAAAAAAGTCTTTCGATTATACCACATCATATGGCTTAACACCCAAATGAAATGAAAAACCCCGACGAAGATTCGTTTTCGTCGGGGCTTTTGTGTGTTATTTCGATTATTAATAACCTTGTTGATCTATCCGAGGTATTTGATAAGGAGCTTGGCATAGCCACTCTCACGAAGTTTTACTATGCTCTTCTCTCGGATTTGGCGTACGCGCTCACGAGTGAGACCTAGCTGATCGCCAATCTCTTCCAATCCCTTCTCGTGGCAACCAATGCCGAAACACTCACGGACGATGGTGATTTCGCGGTCCTTGAGTACGTTGCGGAGTACTGTTTCCAGCTCCTGAGACATACTTTCGTAGTCCACTTGCTTGTCAGCTCTGCTGTCCTCGCCCGATGCAAGTACATCAGCCATACTGTTGTCATCGTCTTCCTGGAAAGGAGCGTCGATGCTCATGTGATGGTTGTCGGCCTTGATGGTTTGGTCGATCTTAGTCTCGTCGATGTTGATGAGGCTAGAAAGCTCTTGCACAGATGGCTTCCTTTGGTTCTTTTGCTCGAACTTTGAGATCTCGGAATTTATCTTGGAAAGGGCACCAACCTGGTTGAGTGGCAAACGCACGATGCGACTTTGCTCAGCAATAGCCTGCAAAATGCTCTGGCGAATCCACCATACGGCGTAGGAAATAAACTTGAATCCGCGAGTCTCATCGAACTTCTCGGCAGCCTTCACCAAACCAATATTGCCCTCATCGATTAGGTCGGTGAGCGCCAAACCCTGGTGCTGGTACTGTTTAGCTACTGAGACGACGAAACGGAGGTTGGCTTTCACGAGCTTTTCTTTTGCCCTTTCACCTCCCTTTCCGCCCTTGCGGATGGCCTGAGCCAGTTCGATCTCCTCGTCGACAGTAATCATAGGTACACGGCCTATTTCAACCAAATACTTGTCAAGCGCCTCGCTCGAACGGTTCGTTATACTTTTCTGAATCTTTAATTGACGCATTTCTTCCTATCCCTTTTACAAAAGATGCAAATACCTATATCTTATTATTACCTGAAAAACACTACCTTAATGGGCGAAACGGGCAGCAAAGGTATAAAATAAAAACGAGATATTTGGGAATTTAACCTATTTTATAGGGCTATAATTCCAATATTAATTACTAGCTAAACTACAATTCACGTCTCACCAGTTGTACGACATTCTCAACGTGTGGCGTATGAGGGAACATGTCGACTGGCTGCACTGCCGTGACGCGATAGTCACCATCAAGCAGCGAGAGATCTCGGGCTTGGGTTGCGGGGTTGCAACTCACATAGACGATGCGACGGGGAGCGGCATTCAAGATCACTTCGACCACGTCGGGGTGCATTCCGGCACGAGGCGGGTCGGTGATAATGATGTCTGGCCTGCCATGCCCCTGGATGAAGTCGTCGGTAAGAATCTTGCGCATGTCGCCGGCAAAGAACTCGGTATTGTCAATGCCATTGATCTTGCTGTTGACCTTTGCATCTTCTATAGCTTCAGGCACAAATTCTATGCCAATCACCTTCTTTGCCTTGTGTGCTACGAAGTTAGCTATCGTGCCAGTGCCAGTATAGAGGTCGTAGACGAGTGGAAGGGAATTGTTCTCGGGATTGGTTGGCGTGTCTTCGCCTACATTGTCGAAACAAAATTCACGTGCCACGCTGTAGAGATGGTAGGCCTGTTCGGTGTTAGTCTGGTAAAAACTCTTGGGTCCTACCTTGAATTTGAGGTCTTCCATTACCTCGTAAATAAAGTCAGTTCCTTTATAAGTGGTGAGGTCTAAGTCGCCAATGGTATCGTTACCCTTCTGGTTGTCTACATAGATAAGGGAGGTGATCTGAGGGAACTGCTCTGCCATATGTTGCAAAAGTTGTTGAGCTTTGGCTTCGTCATCGGGTTCATCATAATGGAATTGGATGAGAAGCATCAACTCGCCAGTGTTCGAATTACGGAACATCAAGTTGCGCAACAATCCAATTTGGGCGCGCAAGTCGAAGAAAGTCACGCCAATCTCTTTGGCATAACGTTCCACCTCATTGCGAATCTGGTTGTGAATGTCATCCATGAGCCAGCATTTGTTGATGGGATAGATCTTGTCAAATGCTCCCGTGATATGGAACCCTATGGCCGAATAGTTACCATTTTGAAGGTCAAGGTTAGGATCAGCGAGCTCCTCAGGAGTGAACCAGCGACGATTGCAGCACCCGAACTCGAGCTTGTTACGATATTCGTATTCCTTGACCGAGCCCATGATGGTGTGAAATTCTGGCAGGTCTACCTTACCTATACGTGTCAGTTGGTCATGAACCTGCTGCTGCTTTGCCTTGAGTTGCTCCTCATAAGGGAGGTTTTGCCATTTGCATCCTCCGCAGATACCAAAGTGCTCGCATCGTGGCTCGATGCGCTGGGAACTGGGTTGGATGAGCCGCGCAATGCGCCCCTCACAGTAGTGGTGCTTCTGTTTCACGATTTGTACGTCGGCGATGTCGCCTGGCACACAGAAGGGAACGAATACTACCATGTCATCGTAGTGGAACAAACATTTTCCCTCGGCGGCGATAGCCTCGATGGTAACTTGCTCTAGCAGGGGGAGTGCTCTGCGTTTTTTGCTCATATTTTCAATTTGTTTTAGGGTGCAAAGTTAAGCCTATTACGAATAATATTGAGCGTTTGAACGTTAAATTCCTCAAAAAAGAAGCGTATCAGGGATAATAAAAGGCCAAATTGCAAACTTTAAGTGTCATTTTCCAGTGAAAGTTTTGTGTATATAATATTAAATATTATCTTTGCAATGTTAACGAAATTTGCAATAATTACTAATACAATCTATGAGCGAGAAAAGAGTCTACCTATTTGGAAACGGAAAAGCCGAAGGAAAAGCAGAGATGCGCAACTTACTTGGAGGTAAGGGTGCCAACCTTGCAGAGATGAATCTTATCGGGGTCCCAGTACCTCCGGGGTTCACCATTACGACTGATGTTTGTAATGAATACTTCGAGAAAGGCAAAGAGAATGTAGTCGAACTATTGCGCGACGAAGTTGCCAATGGTGTACGCCATACGGAGAATCTGATGGGCTTGAAGTTCGGAGATCCCAAAAATCCACTTTTAGTGAGCGTGCGCTCGGGTGCTCGCGCCTCCATGCCCGGCATGATGGACACAATCCTGAATCTTGGTCTTAACGACGAAGTGGTTAAGGGTTTGGCTGAGAAGACTGGCAATGAGAGATTTGCCTATGACAGCTATCGTCGCTTTGTACAGATGTATGGCGATGTGGTGTTAGGTTTGAAGCCTGTTAACAAGGAAGATATTGATCCCTTTGAAGAAATCATCGAGCAGGTGAAAGAGAGTCGTGGCATCAAGTTGGACAACGAGATGACCGTTGATGACCTGAAGGGATTGGTGGTTAAATTCAAGGAAGCTATCAAGAGACGGACAGGGTATGACTTCCCTGCCAATCCGATGGACCAGCTTTGGGGTGCCATCTGTGCTGTGTTTGACAGCTGGATGAACGATCGCGCCATCCTTTATCGCAAGATGGAAGGTATTCCTCAGGAATGGGGTACAGCCGTCTCTGTCATGGCCATGGTATTCGGGAACATGGGCAATACATCCTCAACGGGTGTATGTTTCAGCCGTAATGCCGCTACCGGTGAAAGCCTATTCAATGGTGAGTATTTGGTCAATGCACAGGGCGAGGATGTCGTTGCAGGTATCCGTACTCCTCAGCAGATTACAAAGGAGGGTTCTTTGTGCTGGGCAGAACAGCAGGGCGTAGACGAGAATACTCGTGCAACAAAATATCCTTCCATGGAGGAGTCTTTCCCAGAGTTGTATCAAGAACTCTTCGATATTCAGCATAAGCTAGAGGAACACTATCGCGACATGCAGGATATGGAGTTCACGGTTCAAGAAGGAAAGCTTTGGTTGTTGCAGTGTCGTAATGGAAAGCGCACAGGTACTGCCATGGTAAAGATTGCTATGGATCTCTTGAAGGAGGGCAAGCTCGATGAGAAGACAGCTATCTTAAGATGCGATCCCAAGAAATTGGAGGAGCTTTTGCACCCTATATTTGATAAGAAAGCTCTTGCCAAGGCAAAGGTCCTGACTCGTGGTTTGCCAGCATCTCCAGGTGCAGCCTGTGGTCATATCGTGTTCTTCGCAGATGATGCCGCAAAGTGGCACGACAATGGTCATAAAATCGTTTTGGTGCGTATTGAGACGTCCCCAGAGGATTTGGCTGGTATGTCTGCTGCAGAAGGTGTGCTGACAGCTCGCGGAGGTATGACCTCCCATGCAGCCGTTGTGGCTCGCGGCATGGGCAAATGCTGTGTCTCTGGTGCTGGAGCCATCAATGTGGACTATAAGGCAAGGACTGTAGAGATTGATGGTGTCGTTCTCAAAGAGGGTGATTATATTTCTATCAATGGCTCTACAGGTGAAGTTTACGAAGGTGAAGTGAAGACCATGCCTGCTGAAGTTTCTGATGATTTGTCAGGTTTGATGGATCTTTGCGATAAGTATGGTCATATTGTTGTGCGCACAAACGCTGACACTCCTCATGATGCCATGGTGGCAAAGAACTTCGGTGCAGTGGGCATTGGCTTGTGTCGCTCAGAACACATGTTCTTCGACAAAGAGCGTATCAAGGCTATGCGTGAGATGATCTTGTCTGACAATACCGTTGGTCGTCGTCGTGCACTGGCTAAAGTGTTGCCTTATCAGAAGCAGGATTTCTATGAAATTATGAAGGCTATGGACGGTCATCCAGTGAATGTCCGCTTACTTGACCCTCCTCTTCATGAGTTTGTACCCCATGAACTCAAAGAGCAACAAATGATGGCAGATGAGATGGGCATCTCATTGCGTGAGGTTCAGCAGCGCGTTGATGGACTCAACGAGCATAATCCTATGCTTGGTTTGCGTGGCTGCCGTTTGGGAATCATCTATCCTGAGATTACTATTATGCAGACTCGTGCCATCATCGGTGCAGCCATCCAGCTGAAACGAGAGGGCTTTGATCCTAAACCGGAAATCATGGTTCCGTTAATCGAGACTCACAAGGAGTTGAGAAACCAGAAGGAAATTATCGAGAAGACTGCAGAGAGCGAGTTTGAGCGTGAGGGAATCACCGTGGATTACAAGATAGGAACGATGATTGAGGTGCCACGTGCAGCTCTTACTGCAGATTGCATCGCTCCGGTAGCAGACTACTTCAGCTTCGGAACCAATGATCTTACACAGATGACTTTCGGCTATAGCCGTGACGATGTTGGCTCTTTCTTGCCTCAATATTTGGAGCATAAAATAGAGGACGAGGATCCGTTCCAGCATATTGATCAGAATGGCGTAGGTCTTTTGGTTGACATGGCCGTGAAGAAAGGTCGTTCGATTAAGCCTAACCTCTGGTGTGGTGTGTGCGGAGAGCACGGTGGTGACCCCGTGTCCATCAAGTTCTTCAATAAACTTGGATTGAATTATGTGAGCTGCTCACCGTTCCGTGTGCCAATCGCGCGTCTTGCTGCGGCTCAAGCTGTCATAGAACAGGAAGATTAATTCCATTACGAATAATATAAAAGTCGGGGGCACAACAAGTGTTGTGACCCCGACTTTTTTCATTTCACTTCAATCCACAGAAGCTACATTTCTTCGCTATGTTTTCATATTGGCTTCTCTGCCAAATTTCTTTTGAAATTTAAAGCAATATTGATGTTTGTATGATTTAAATGGAAATGCTTTGTGAGAAAATAATTTTGGGATGAGGAAAGATGCGAGGCGTGGAGTAAAGAATTACTGATTGTGTACCTCTATTATTTTGGTTTTGGGTAACTCAGCATTGCGACGGTTGGTTACAGTGACTACAGCCTGGGCGAAACTGATAAAGGCTTGACCGGTCACAGTATCCACCTTGACGGCTGCAGGTGTACCAGCATCGCCGTTTTCGCAGATGCTTTGTACCAATGGTATTTGAGCAAGAAGAGGACAACCCATTTCTTTGGCAAGGTCCTTGCCTCCATCACGCCCGAAGATATAATACTTGTTCTCTGGCAATTCGGCTGGTGTGAACCATGCCATGTTCTCAACTAACCCAAGGATAGGTACGTTAACATTTTCGTTGCGATACATATCGATGCCTTTTCGTGCGTCTGCAAGAGCCACCTTTTGCGGTGTAGTCACGATGATGGCACCAGTGATCGACAGCGTCTGTAGTAAGGTTAGGTGGATATCTGATGTTCCCGGCGGGGTGTCAAGGATAAAGTAATCCAACTCGCCCCAGTTGGCATCAGTAATCAATTGTTTCAGAGCGGAGGTGGCCATGCCGCCACGCCATAGTGTGGCAGTACCCGGATTGACGAAGAACCCAATACTCAAAAGCTTCACGCCATATTTCTCTATAGGTTCAACGAGTTTCCTCCCGTCAACCTCCACGGCATAAGGACGCTCATCTTCTACGCCAAACATCTTTGGCATCGATGGGCCAAATATGTCTGTGTCGAGCAGTCCCACCTTATAACCGAGCTTTGCTAAAGCAATGGCAAGGCTCGCGGAAACAGTGCTCTTGCCCACGCCACCCTTGCCGGAACTTACGGCAATGATGTTCTTTACCTGTGGTAAGAGCTTATCCACAGTTGGTCTTGGAGCAGAACGAAACTCCGTTTCTATCGTAACCTCTACCTCTTTGCTCACATGATAGTGTATGGCAGCCTCGGCAGCCTTGAGAGTTGACTTTAGGAATGGATCGGTTTCGCGTGGGAAAATGAGCGTGAAACGCACCTTCATACCGTCGATACTTGGTTGGTCGGCAAGCATCTCGCTCTCTATGAGGTTCTTTTTCGTGCCTGGATAGACGACTGTCAGCAGGGCATCAGTGATGAGTTTGGGATATAGTGTCATTGTTATCTTTTTAAATCTTGTGGGAAACAAAATTACCGATTAATCGCTTAAAATACAAATTAAAACTAAATAAATTCAATGTTATAAGGCATTTTCGTATCTTTGTGAAAAGTTAATCAAATCAAATTTTGCTGCTACTGCAGGGTAAGCTTTATCTTGTGAAAACACTGTTGGCAGACTATCACAAATCGATATGGACATAAAGAAGATAATTGCAATGGCTCTTCTTGCCATTCCCGTTTTGGTTTCGGCCAAAGATATGACCTGGTATTCGGGCGGCCACGTCAACTATGCTGTACAAAAAAGCTATGGTACGGTAGTGGAGAAAGCGTTGGAGATGTTTGAGTCTGATATGCTTGCCGTCACAGGAAAGTCGGCACAACGACGTCAAAGTGCCCATATCGAAATATATCAGCTCAACCTTGCCAACAACAAGGAGATAAAAGCGATAGACCAATATGGTGTGCCCTATCACCAATTCATCACCAAACCAGATGCGTTTTGGTTGGGCGTTCGCAACGGGAAGATTATTATTGTCGGTAGTAATGGTCGCGGCACGGCATACGGAGTTCTCGAATTGTCTCGACTTGCCGGCGTCTCACCTTGGATTTGGTGGGGCGATGTGCACCCCGAACGTAAGCATAAACTTGTCATCGACGACCACTTCGAGACGTTACAGAGTCCATCTGTAGAGTTCAGAGGTGTATTTATCAACGATGAGGATTGGAGTAACCGTGTGTGGGATCACCGTAAGTTAGATACCAAATTGCCCGAAGGTGCCATGGGGCCACGCTATTACCATCAATTGTTTGAGCTACTTCTTCGGTTGCGTGGCAACGCTTTATGGCCTGCCATGCACACAGGTACCACTGCTTTCTTCAAAGTTCAGGGCAACAGAGCAGTTGCCGACTCCTTCGATATTTATGTGGGATCGTCGCATTGTGAGCCGATATTGCGCAACAATGTAGATGAGTGGGATTTGAAGAAAAGAGGCAACTTCAACTTTATTACCAATCGTGACAACGTGTTGGAGTACTGGCGTGAACGCGCTCGCGAGACTGCCAGCATGGACGCTCTATATACTATTGGCATGAGAGGAGTGCACGATGGATCCATGGAGGGAGTGAAGACTCGTGAGGAAAAGCTCAACGGTCTTCAGAGTGTCATCGATAGCCAACGCAAGCTATTGGCTGAAGAAGTGAATAAGGACGTAACCCGCATACCACAGGTGTTCATTCCTTATAAGGAAGTGCTTGAGATCTATGAAGATGGACTGCGCGTTCCCGATGATGTATGCCTCATGTGGTGCGACGACAACTATGGTTACATGACTCGTTTGTCCGATGCAGAGCAGCAGAAGCGCAAAGGCGGGGGCGGCGTTTATTACCATCTCAGTTATTGGGGACGCCCTCATGACTACCTATGGCTAACCACCACGCAGCCAGGATTGATTTATAATGAAATGCGTCAGGCTTATGACCATAATGCAAAGCGGCTTTGGATTGCCAACGTACATGATCCTAAGGTGGCAGCCTATCAGCTCAGTCTTTTTATGGATATGGCGTGGAATATTGATTGTGTCAATCCTAACACGTTGCAAGACCACCTTGAAGGATGGCTCTCTCAACAGTTTGGCGCTGAAGCAGGACGACAATTGATGGGTCCAATGACCGACTATTATAGACTCTGTGGCATCCGTAGACCAGAGTTCATGGGTTGGAATCAGGTGGAATTAGACAAGAAACTCTATCAGCGTGGGTGGTCACCGGTACAGGACACGGAGTTTAGTGCCGATGAGTTTGGTAATGAGTTAGAGCGTTATTTGGCAGACTACGCCAAGGTGAAGGGCCAGATAGACAAGGTGGAGAAGTCCCTGCGTCCCGAGTTGAAAGATGCTTTCTTTGCTGCCATCAAGTATCCTGTTTACGCTGCTTCTGCCATGGCAACAAAACAACTGCAGGCCCAGGAGTCGCGGCATATTGGTCGTCCAGATAATTTCCATAAAGATGCTGAAGCCTTGGAGTCTGCCGTTCGGAGTTGGAAGGCATATACCGAGATCAAGGATCTGACCAATTATTATAACAAAGTCATGTCTGACGGCAAATGGGATGGCAATATAGATATGACTCCCCGTGACCTCTTGGTATTTCAGGAGCCTTCGCTTCCAGGCAAACTCACTGATCAAGAGATTGTGAAATATTCCGATGCCAAGCCTACAGTGTCACGTATGGAGACCGATCATTGCATTGTGTTTAATGCTTGTGATTATTCATCGGCAACTCCTGGTGCACAACCGATCGAGATGTTGGGTCATTCCATGAAGGCGGTTGCACTTCCTGCGGGTGGCAGTCTTACCTATCGATTCTATGCAAATGATGGAGATGCTGTGTTACTCACAGCCCTTATCCCTACTCAAGCAAATGATAAGGGAGACATTCGATATTCTATTAGTATTGACAATCAGACACCGGTCGTCTACTCTCTCAAGGAGCCGTACCGCTCGGAACGATGGAAACAGAACGTGCTTCGTGGACAGGCACTCCGCTCCGAGGCTGTACACTTCACCGCCGGGTCGCATACCCTTGAGATCAAAGCCATCGATGCACACATTATTGTAGATCAGTGGATGATTGACTACAACCCTGACCGCCACTTCTACATGTTCCCCACCAAGTCAGCATTGCAATAGTGGACACAGGTGGGATGGTATAACCTCCATATCATCATGTGACATGGCTCTTTAGAAATATATTATTCTTTATCGGCTTTGAAGCATTGTATCTGGGTAGAGATAAAGAATAGGAATGACTGTCATTTCTCTTTGTGAAATGATGCCAGATGACCTGAATCATCGCATCAGAATTCTGGTTTTGGGATTGATATCCTTTGGCACTGCGTTTGAGTATTAACGGCATTGCGATTGGGCTTTAAACGCAGTGCGATTGATGCCGAATCGCGTCGCGATTAGATAGTAATGGGAGTGCCATATGACTATGCCTAAATTTACTTT
>DHOP01000012.1:8699-9225 GCA_002407775.1 Prevotella sp. UBA5387 | reverse complement strand
CGACCGTAATGGCTCTCGGGATAGATTACTCCACCATTACCTTCACCACCAATCACAGCACCTACTTCTTTTATCTTAGTCGTCACATTAACTTCACCAACAGCAGCTGCATAGTATTGGCAGCCATGTCGTTCGGTTACATCGCGCAAAGCACGTGTAGAACTCAGGTTGCTCACAGTGGCTCCCTTGACGTGATCAAGAATATAATCAGCAACAGTGACCAATGTATATTCTTCGCCGTACATCTGCCCATCTTCCTGAATGAAAGCCAAGCGGTCCACATCAGGGTCAACAACGATGCCAAGATCATAGCCGCCTTTGGAACACTCTCCCATGATGCCTCCGAGATTCTTCTCGATTGGTTCCGGATTGTGTGAGAAATCACCGTTAGATGTGCCGTTGAGAATAGTTGCCTCAACGCCCACTGCCTTAAACAAATCAGGAAGAATGATGCCACCAACAGAATTGATAGTATCAACTACAACCTTGAAATGAGCATTCTTGATAGCCTCAACATCGACTAAGT
>DHOP01000012.1:8147-8536 GCA_002407775.1 Prevotella sp. UBA5387 | reverse complement strand
GATAGCCTCAACATCGACTAAGTCAAGTGCCAAAACAGCATCGATATGTCGCTGGTTGTAGGAATTGTCCTCAGTATAGCTACCGAGATGATCCACATCAGCGTATTCGAAATCCTCTCTTTCAGCAATATCCAACACTTCATTGCCGTCATCTTTGGTCAAGAACTCACCTTCGTTGTTTAGCAACTTTAGTGCATTCCATTGACGAGGATTATGACTTGCAGTAATGATAATACCACCTGCTGCTTCGCTCCAGCGCACTGCTAGTTCGGTAGTCGGTGTTGTTGCCAAACCGATATTAACCACATCATAGCCCATACCGATCAAGGTACCACAGACAACATTATTGACCATAGCTCCAGAGATGCGAGCATCCCGCCCTACGACAA
>DHOP01000012.1:0-8013 GCA_002407775.1 Prevotella sp. UBA5387 | reverse complement strand
TGCGAGCATCCCGCCCTACGACAATCTTATTGCTCTGAGACTGACCACTGCGTCGAATGAAGGTGGCATATGCCGACGTGAATTTCACGATATCCAATGGGTTCAGGGTATCACCCACCGCGCCTCCGATAGTGCCTCGGATGCCAGAGATAGATTTGATGAGAGTCATTGTATATTGATTTAATGGATTACCTAAGACTTATCTTCCTCGTTGGTAAGTAATATCATAGAGATAAGGTACCACATTTGCCGTGGCAGTCATATGTCCTTTGTCATGTGGCACAATAATACGGACCTTCGCCACTTCGTCACCATCATTTGCGGGACGACCAACATTGATAAAGGATAAAGGAACCAACCAACCTTGAGGTGCCGATGTGTTGGTAAGCGAGTGAGCAGCGATGAGCGTGCTCTGTCCTGTAATGAATGATCCAGTGAAGGTGCCCGAATTGTCGGTTATAGACAATTTGTCCACCCAGTAGGCATAGCTTGCACTGAGTACGTTTGAAACTTCAATAGTGTCAGTCATTAAGTTTCTTTCTGTAAATCGACAAAGCACAGTTACCGTCTCGCCACTTTTGATTTTCTCACCACAACCCTGTCGTATCACCTGCATATAAACACCAGAAGACTCGAACAACACCCATTCATTCTTACTCAGATTGGTCGTGTAGTTCTGTAGCGCGAACTGATCTTCCGAGATCACCGTAACAGCAGAGTCCGTGATATACTTGCTGATGGCAGCACGTTCCTTATCTTTCTGATCGGCGTATGTAATTGTCTTGTTACAAGCCATGAATGCCGAAGCACCAAGCAGTAACAAGAGCAAGTTGAGCAATTTTCTCATTTTCAGGATTTAATGATTTAGTGTTGCAAAGTTAATAAAAAGCACAGAGAGACAGGCAGATAAATCATTAAAAAATAAAAACGTACACATCTCTTTGCCAATGATCCCTTATCGCTTCAATTCTTCGGCATAAAACAGGATGGCCTCACGTGCGATTCTCTCTGCTTCTTCCACAGAGCAACTCAACTGTCCGCCACTAGCATTGAGATGACCACCACCGTTGAAGAAGCGCTTGGACATCTCCTCTACGGAGAAGTTGTCCACTGAACGAAGGCTCACCCAAATCTTGTTGTCAACACGATCGTCTTCGCGCAAAGCAATAGATACCTTCATGCCTTTGATACGCAACGGTTCATTGACCAAGCCTTCAGCGTCACCTCGAACGAAATGATAGTCAAGCATGTTCTGACGTGTCAGCGTGTAAAATGATGCGTGCAAGTCCTCAAATACATTGAGCTTCTGCGACATCAAATATCCACGCAGACGGATGGCCCACTGACTATAGTTGTTGAAAACATTGCGATATATCTTGTCCTTGTCAATGCGCTTGGTGAGCAGTTGGCAGATGATAAAATACAATTCTGGACGTGAAGAGTTATAAGTAAAGCCGCCTGTGTCGGTCATCATGCCACAATAAATGGGCACAGCGAACTTCTTATCCAAGTCTTCAAAACCACCTAGCTGCCATGCCACGCGGAAGACAACCTCAGAAGAGGAACTCATGTCTGAATGTGAGACCGATATTTCTGCTGGTAAATTGGGATCTAGATGATGGTCAAACATCACACGAGGTGCACCACACTGGGTGAGTACATCCTCCATGGCATCGACGCGACTGAGTGAATTATAGTCGATACAGAAGACTACCTGAGCCTTGTCAAACAGCTGTTTCACCTCATCTGGGTGCTTGTCATATCTCATGACGCGTTCGTTCAAAGGCAGCCAATGAAGAAAATCGGGAAATCCGTTGGGCATTATCACCTTCGGTTCCTTGCCATAATGTACACGTAGATATTCCGCCCAACCAAGACAGGCCCCCAGGGCATCGCCGTCTGGACGTGAATGTCCGGTGATTACGATCTGCTCCGATGACCTTATCAGGTCGTCAAGCCTTACCAATTCTTCCTCAGAAAGTATGTTCAAATCCATAATGAGTGCAAAGTTAATAAAAAGTTAGGATACCCCTGACCACTCTAATCATATTTCTATACTTGTAAAAGACTATTAGTGACACTGTAAAGTCAAGTGATCATGATGGTAAACCGTCCTTCCACACCTCCAACAGTACCATTTCCTTGGTCATAAGAAGAAGACATACGACTCGATAAAATGACTCGAAATGTCAACAACATGGGCTCAGACCATAAAAGTAACAATATCAGATAGCAACAATAATCGCGTCAAGGCTTTCATCCCATTTAGTACAGGAACTAAAACGATGCTATCGCACTATGGATTAATTGGGTTCATAGCGCGATAGCATATTTGGAATTGAGATCAAAAGCCTGTCAATTCAGTCTCTATAGCATTATTAACGACTGTAGCGAAAGAAATCCACATCCACATAACCACCCGCCGACTGAGTTGCATAGTTGAAAATAGCGAACTTATTACCTGTAAAGTGGGCCATACTCCAAATCATGTGAAAGCGAGTACCCAATGAATTCCAGGTACGTTGGTTGAGACTATAGTAGAAATGGGCATCATCGGTCAAGAAGTTACAGTCCATTCGTAGGTAAATTTTATCCTGGTTCAGATCTGTCCGAGCCTTCTCCACCCCTCGATCAGTCATCACAAGATACTTCTTTCCGCCCTCCATTTTAACCGTGATTGTACCTGGCTCAGCACAAAAAGCTGATAGTCCCGCACAATCACCATCCTTCATATGGCTCACATCAAGTGCTATCACACCACTGCACTTCGGTCCTTCCGTACGCTGCGTCAACGTATTTCTTGCCTCAAGCAGTCCACCAACCACTTTTCCTGTCTTCAGACGCAAATAACCACGACGCTCCTTGAGTGACCAGAGCGAATTATCGGGATTGTGATTCCACTGCCAAGTAAGACCTAATTGCGGTTTACTAAACTTGTCACTCGCCACCATCTCCGACTTCTGTCCAGACACGTTGATTGGTATTTGCATTGTTTGGGGCACCTTGCCCTCGGCATCTCCCAAGATTGGCCACCCATCAATCCATCGACAAGGCATCAGTGCCGGGGCACGCCCCACAGCCTCATGATCCTGGAACAACATGGCAAACCATCGTCCATCGGGCATGTCAACAAAACCACCTTGTGCCACCCCATGGTGAGGATAGCCCAAGTCGTCACTCAAGATGACCTTCATTTCGTAGGGACCGGCAATGTTGTCGGAGCGGAAGCACACCTGTGTGCGAATACCTCCCTGCGGCCACCATATATTTGAAAGATAGTATTTCCCAAAGAGCTTATAAATATGAGTGCCCTCCAAGAGTCCTTTCGGTTCGCCGTGGATTACCTCGACATCGAGCCCATTGGAATCTATCCCAGACAGATCTTTATTAAACTCCAGAATTCTGATGTGACTTCCACCATAGACCAGGTATATGCGACCATCGTCATCAAAGAGCATCGAGGCATCGTGCAAATACTTGTCAATGACCAGCCGTTGCTCCCACTTGCCGGCAGGGTTCTGGGTTGTGTATATGTATGACTTGTTTCCCGTGCCAAAAAACACGTAGAATGTACCATCATGATAGCGCAATGATGCTGCCCACTGTCCACGACTGTAAATGTTTCCTCCATCGAGATTGTTCTTCGGACTCTCGTTCAGAGTTTCAAAGACATAGCTGATGATATTCCAGTGAACCAAATCCTTGGAGTGCATGATAGGCGCACCTGGAGACATGTGCGCAGTGGTGCTGACCATATAATAGTCATTGCCGACACGTATTACATCGGGGTCGGGAACGTCGGCATAAAGCACAGGATTAGTAAACGTCTTTTGATTCTTCCCGGGAGTCGTTTTTGCCGAAACCTGCATAGTACTCATACCGAGTAATAACAGCCCGAGGATAAGATGAAGTTGCCGTTTCATAATGATTAATGTATTGTCTATTTAGCTTAGGTGTTAGTGTAAACCGTCTGAACGGATTATAAAATTTGAACGTAGTAAATGCTTGTTTATTTTCTCACAATATGCATTATTCTGACGATAGTTTCTGGAGCCAAATTGTAACCTCTGTCATAATGTCTCAAAAGACACAAGAATAGTCGCTAGTAGTGATACTCTGGCCCACATGCTAGGTACCTTTCGCTTGTTGTTTTCAGCACTTGAATAGTGTTATAATGCAACAAAAGCCGTCCGTTAATCGTCTATTTAAGCAATGAACAACCAAATTGAAAAGGTCATAAGCGAGAAAAAGGGACTTCGCCGCCAACGAGTGATGGACACACGATCGTATAAGATATTGACGAAAGTGGCTCAATGGATGGACCGTTATTATATAGATCCCATACTCGGATTGGTTCCCGGAGGCTGGGGAGATACCATTTCCATGCTCATGATCGTACCTTTTATTTGGTTTAGCCTATTTGTTGTGCGATCTATACCTCTGACCTTGGCAGTAGTATATTACGCCTTGAAGGATGTCGTTTTAGGACTTATTCCCTTTTTCCTAGGTGATATTCTCGACATCTTCAACCGTTCCTATAGGCGCAACATGCAGCTCATCC
This sequence comes from Prevotella sp. UBA5387, assembly GCA_002407775.1. GTDB lineage: Bacteria > Bacteroidota > Bacteroidia > Bacteroidales > Bacteroidaceae > Prevotella. The sequence continues at coordinate 3,452 of DHOP01000012.1, read as the reverse complement.
AAGGCTTCATCGATGGAGACAAGACTATCACACGAAATGTAAACAGTAAGGTATGGTTCTTCGCAGGTGCAATCTTATTGTGCATCGTGGTCATTGTACTGCTCATCAAGCTCACCGTTGCTTTGTTCTCAACGGTGTTGTCGTGGATCTTAACTTTATAGAGGCTTTATGATCGGGGGCTTTTGCTGAACATTTCAAACCAAAAGTACCTTTCATTCTACCATTTCCGCTTCTCAGCCCTATGTTTCTCGACTAGCAGCTGACGTCTTGGCTCAGTGAGGTCGGCAGGATCCCATTGTTCTATGGTGTCGGTTACAAACTGAGTGGCGACAGCATCATGACAACACAGCGACATATAGATAGAGGCACGTAAGCGTAACAGACTCATGGTGCGAAGCTTAGGAAGCACAGTATGCAGCGTATCAGCCCATGTCTCCGTTGATTCTCCTTGCACAACAGCTGACAGGAAATGTGCCAATGCATAGGCTGCCTTATCAGCAGGCATAAAGGTCTTGCTCTTTTCCAAGGCACGTCTTATCGTAGCCATCTCCGCGATAAGCGGAATGCGCACTGCCTCATTGCTGGACACGTCGGGCAAATCATAGAGCAGAGTCATGGCTATTTGGTCCAGACGTTTCACATCACCATCCACATCAGTAGATGGGGTCACCTCAGCATCAATTGGTTGAACGAAGTCAGGCTTGATACGGGCAGCTACAATGGTCACCCCAGGAATCTCTACCACAAGAAAGTCGCCCCTTTTATGAGGCAATTTCTGTACTGTTCCTATGATATCCTTGAACATACCGTCCAAGATCTTAACCTTTTGGCCTTTGGCTATTCGCAGTTCTTCCAGTCTAAAATACTTCATCTCCACCTCCTGCATGGTGGTAAAGCGCATGAAGTTACGCATGTCGGCTTCGCGCACGACAATGGGCTTCCAACTACCATTACTACGTGTGCTACGAAAGAAAACGTATGGATTGTTGATTGATGTATGCTTGTACTCAAAGAGTTCATCCATACTGGCATGGACAAAGACCAAGGCATGAACTGCGGGCTTTAAAATGGGATGTTTGTTACCCTTGTTATTCACTAATACAGTCTGCAACGGAACATAGGCCTCATAACCCAATCCGCGCAGCTCATCACGCACATCAATCTCCTTCCTGTAGTTGGCAGAAAGTACGTACCACCTCCTTATGTCCTTCTCGGCAGACTTAGAAACCTGACCTTTGTGAAGTTCATCAATCATTAAGACAAAGGTAAACATTAATCCTTTCTGTCACAAATAATTTTGAGAAAAAAACGATGTACTGAAATTGTGTCATAAATGTCATGAAAAAATCAGTGCATACTATTATTCATTGATTGAAAGCATGGTGAGAAGAAAGGTGCGTCATAACAACCATTAGTGTAATAATTCACAAAAAATCAAAGGTGGCCATAGCCTTCTTGGTAAGATTAATAAGGCATTAACTCAATACTTCCAAGGGTATTTCATAATGCCTGAAGATCTGCGGCTATCCTAGTTGTTCTCGATTCCTTCTCAATGCTTCAATGGTAATTCTACCTGGATTCCTTTCCAATTCCTTTGACCATTTCAAAATTGTGATGACAGCAAACTGATTCATAGAAATTTTGTGCATTGAACTCACAATTAATGTCACGAATTAAGTTTTCAATCCCATTATAGTGATGACATTCAAAGTGTAATTTTTACAGGTTTGCACCTTGAATAGAAGATTTTAATGTGTTTTTAGTGTGTGTTTCGTCTTTTTGAAACGTTTCGATAATATTTTGAAACGTTTTATTATTGGATATTCCATTAAATACTATTATCTTTGAAACAAGATGATAATGCACTACATATAGTAATGTTCTAACATGTCAGTGAAATTGAATTATCATGAAATAATTAGGATAACAACACATTAAGAGTTAAGGTCAAGTTTAAATGAGTCCCTGCAGTCGATTGAACTGCAGGTTTTTTTTTCATCTAAATTGAGGTATAGCCGTGCCAAATGACACGAACTATACATCTCGAATTACTTTTGTTTTTTTCTTCTCAGCCTCATTGCCGCAGTTCGGATTGTCCTTGGTGTATTTCCAAGGTTCTCTTTGCAAAATGATGACATGCGCTGCTGAGATGAGAAATGGAGGCGCTCCGACAACTCGGCCAGCGGTTCACTGGTTTCACGAAGTGCCCTAGCAAGTATGTTGCATCTGAGGTTCTTGCTCCAATTTTTTGGAGTCATCTTGAAAGTCCTATTAAAGTGCCTGATGAAGGTCGAGCGGCTAATGCCCATTCGGTCCGCCATCTCATCGGCAGAAAGGAAGAGATCGCCCATTGCCATCACTTGGTCGTAGAACGCGCCGTATGAACCACAGAGAGGAGCTAGAAAACTTTGAAGTTGCTTCTTAGGATAATAAGCACCCAACAACACCTGCAACTCCTGCTGTTTGGCAAGGCTTAGATCGTTCTTGAATCTATTGCGTTCCTGAATATATATAGCTATCTGATCAGCAAAACTTTGCAATGGCGGAACAATTGGAAGGGTACGGATGCGCCTATCGTTATCCGTCATTTCCTGTGGCTTATCGTTCATGAAGATCCCATTGCAAAATGCTCGGTTGGTTCCTATGATACAAAGATACACCGCAGTACTATCTTTTAGCACGTCGATGGTATGATAGTTATCAGATGGAAATATAACCATCTGTCCGGGTTTCAAAACAAAACTCTCAATGCCATCACTCAACATGAGTTCCCCCTCAAAAAGAAATGTAAATATTGACACAGGGATGTCAAAGCTAGTGCTTTCACCCTTTACTCCATGCACCCATGTGAAACCTTGTTTCATCAATTTGGCAGGATCAAAATCGGGGGCCGATTCCCTCATGTAGTGATATTCCATTATAACTCGTTAAGTATGTTAAAAGTCTTGATAAACTTGTATATACGTGTAAATATAAATTTCGAGAACTATTAAATGACAGTTTGTAGGTTTCAAAGATAGATAATATTTTTCAATAAGCAAATATTTTTAGAAAAAAACATTGAAACAAAATAACAAATTATGAATATTATCCAAATATAAATGAAACATTATTATGAAAAAAGGTTCACTTAATTGAAAAAAATGATTACCATTTAATACCTCCAAATATTCATTATCCGCCTAATTAGAAGTGAGTTCCGAACGTTTGTAATTGGTTATTTATTCACCCAAATTCCTTCAATAAATCAACCAACAGATTTTTGTGCTCAACTCATATTATTTTTCTTTACACGCGATAGCTATCCTTTGGCAGTGCGATTAGTATCCTTTCGCGACGCGTTTAGTATCCTTTCGCAGTGCGATTAGTATCGAATCGCAACGCGTTTAGTGCCCTATCGCAGTGCCATTAGGCATCAATGGCAAATGCATTGACTATGCCTAAATTTACTT
>DHOP01000066.1 GCA_002407775.1 Prevotella sp. UBA5387 | reverse complement strand
GTAAGCATCCGATAAATCACATCTAATTTATGCATTCTTTAAAATGGCACTTAGCATTTTGATAAAATGGATGGTAATTTGTGCAGATTTTGCAACAATTGCATCAATTTGTACTGATTTGACACAAAGTTGTAGTAGTTTGACTAAATTGAGTCAAATTGAGCGGATTTTAACTAAAATTTGAGTGATTTGGTTAAAGTTGAGTCTAATCTGCCTTACTCTACAACAATTTGATACTTTGTTCAGATATGCGGAAGTAGTTCTTCAAGATTACGGTTATTCCTGGTATAGGTATGTATTTTCAAGAGAACGTCCTGCAACCATTCTGTTGGATTAACACCGGCAGCTTTGCATGATCCTATGAGTGAGTAAACAACAGCAGCCCGTGTTGCAGCCTCAGCATTACCACAAAAAAGGTAGTTCTTTCTGCCAATAGCCAGTGGACGAATGGCATTTTCAACCAGATTGTTGTCTATTTTGTATCTGCCATCAAGATGGTATCTTGAAAGCTTGGGAAAGAGGCTGTAGGTATATGCTATGGCCTTGGCAGTACGACTTTGTGGCAGTAATGAGTTATAATTATCATAAAGCCATCTTTCAAAGGCAACCAATATTGGGTATGCCCTTTTGCAGCGCAGCTCTTTTCGTTGTTCAGGCGAGGCATTCATCTCATCGGCATCTCGCTCAATGGCATAAAGTGATTGTATTTGAAGTAAAGCCTCTGTTGCAAGTTTCTTGTTTTCTTGTAGTGCTTCATCAAACTTGCGCCTTGCATGTGCCCAACAGCCTAACATTAACTTCCCGTCAAGAGTTTCAAAGCGCTTGTAAACCTGATATCCATCACTTTGTATGGCACCTTTAAAATCATACAGAAGCATCATGGCTGTTTTTTCAGAGCGCGATCCTCTGTCATAATGGAAGAACACCTCTCCATTTGCCGGATTACGAACAACCCACAAGTAACCCTTCACAGCCCTCTTCTTTTCATTGTCTATCACCGGGATGGTGCTCTCATCTACCTGTATGTAACTGGAAGACAAGACCCGTTGTCGAAGCAGGTCGTAGAGTGGTTTGAGCAGTTCGCAGCTCTGGGAGAACCAGTCTCCCATGGTTGAAGAGCTGATCCTTACTCCCAGATCTGTAAATCGGGCTAGTTGCCGGTGAAAAGGTATGTGATAAAGGTATTTCTGTATGATGATCTCGGTCAGAAGGCTTGTATCGGCCATACTTTTGTGTAATGGGCTCTCAGGAAGTGGCGCTATCACCACCGTTGACCTGCCTTTTTCCTCCTCATTAGCAAGCTGAAGGTGGTTTTTAAGAGCAAACTTCCTTCTGGTGGTCCTTTTTATGTAAAATTCAGCCGGTTTAAAGGCTAGTTTGTTTGTCTGTTCGGAGCCTATACAAACGTAATCATCAAGATTAATTCCCTCAGGATCAATAACTGTCTCCTCAATACGGAGGTTCTCCATAGAGATATCCTTGCGGGTATTACGTGATTTCTTAACAGTAATAGTTCTGGTTACCAGCTCTTTGTCTTGCTGAGAGGATTTCTCCAATTCATTCCTTTCAGCCTGACTCAACTGTTCACCAAAAATATCAAGTTGGCGAGAATCAGGGTCTGATGAGATGAATCGCTCACTCATCTTACCAAATATTTTCTTCCTTAACCATGTGATTTCAGATTCAAGCTTGGTAATGTTCTCTTCTAGCTTTGTGACATCGCCAGTAAGTTTTGACACATTGCCTTCAAGTTTTGACACATTGCCTTCAAGTTTTGACACATTGCCTTCAAGTTCTGAGGCATGGTCTTGAAGTTTTAAGGCATGGTCCTGAAGCTTTGAGGCATGATCCTGAAGGTCAGATGCCCTGCTCTGTAGCTTTGATACAACCTCTTCTTTTTCAGCTAATTGCTTACGCAGAGACTCATTCTCCGCTATCAATCGCTCTAATTCCTGTTGGGTGTATCCGGGTACCATATTTGCTTTGCAATAATACGATACAAAGATAATAATATTAATTAAATAAACAAATGATATAGCATAATATTTGTACTTAAACTATTCTTTTTAACCTCTTTAACCTTCGCGATGGGTCATCAATTACACCTTCAACCATCATGACCAAATCAAGCCAATTCATTTTTAGCGAAGTTTGATCTGTACCTTTTTCCGGCAAACGAAAACGCCCTTCTTCAAGGAGTTTTGAGTAAATCACAAGACCTCCCGGTTCCATATGCAGCAGCTTGATACGATTGCGTGCCTTATTTATGAAAATATATACATCTCCATTGCGAACATTAAGCCCAAGATTATTCGTCACAAGACCACTGAGCGTATGATAACTCTTTCGCATATCGGTGGGCTCGCTGTAGAGCAGGTAACGCATGCTGTCATTAAGACTAAACATTGCGCCTGCCTCCTGATGATGCTATAATGGTACTTACCATAATAGAGTCCATATAACCGCGAATGCGTATCTCGGCACCGGCTGGTGTACGTAGCTCAATCTCTATTTCTCCCTGAGTAATCATAGCCTGCTTCAAATTCCTGGCACGCTTTGATGGTTTTATGGAACTGCCAGGTTGGACGTCTATAGGCAAAAACTGTCCCTGGGATTCTTCCTTGAGTTCTTTTGATTTGCGCTTCCAGTAGTAATAAGTATTGTAGCTTATTCCTCTATGCTCAAGAAAGCTCTTGATATCAAAATCGGATGTGAGGAAATCTTGCTCAAGGGTATAATAATCATCAAGTGTCATGGCTATTTTTCTTTTTACCAAAAGTAAATAGCCCTCAAAAGATCTGCAATATGGGTTTTATCGGATGCTTAC
>DHOP01000048.1 GCA_002407775.1 Prevotella sp. UBA5387 | reverse complement strand
TAAAGTAAATTTAGGCATAGTCACATGACTTACGATTCAAGCCTTTTGGTGCCGCGATTGGGTTCGAACCGGAGTGCGATAGGTACCAAATCGCAGCGCGTTGACTATCTTATCGCGATGCGTTTAGAGTGCAAACGCATCACCGTTGATGCCAAAACGGAATACTATCGTAAATCGGTTTTTTGAAATCCTCATCACATTCGCATAAATGCCTGGTATATTGACAATTACAAAAAACACCCGAGATTTACATAATCTCGGGTGACAATTTCTATATTTTAAATGAGCCAAGTATTCAAGGGCTTCATTTTGCCATCTAGATCCATTTTCTAGAAATACCCTTACATTTTGATCATCTGCATTCTTGGTATATCATCCTTATGTCTTGTTAGGATCTATGGCAAGTGTGAATATAAAGACAAGTCCTCCATTAGGGTCATTCTTCGCGCGAATGGTACCTTGGTGAAGAATCACTGCATTTTTCACAATGGCTAATCCGAGACCAGTGCCACCCATCTTACGACTACGACCTTTGTCGACCCTATAGAATCGCTCAAAAATACGAGGTAATTTTTCTGAAGGAACACCAACGCCATTATCCTTAAAGGTAAACTCCCAACTATCCTCTAGCTTTTCGGCAGACAATGTAATTGTGGTTCCCTCACCTGCATAGGCAATGGCATTATCTGTAAGATTACGGAAAATGCTATAAAATAGAGACCTGTTTCCGTGCAATATAAGTTCAAAGGGCAGTTCGTTTTGAAATATCATCTCCCTATCTTGTAGTTGCAAAGCTGTTTCTTTCTCAACATTAAGCACCATCTCGAAGATATCTACTTCCTCAAACTCCAGCATCTCCGGGGCATCTTCGATGCGATTTAGAGTAGAGATATCATGAAGCAACGAAGTTAGACGAACACTTTGTGCATAGCATCGTTGCAAAAACTGTTGCTTGGTGTTATCATCTATTCGGTCGTTGTCGATGATTGTTTCCAAATAACCCTGTATACTTGCGACAGGCGTCTTGAGCTCATGTGCAATATTTTGGGTAAGTTCTCGCTTCAGTATGTCTTGTTCGAGACGAGTCTTTTGCAAACGCTTATAAAGCTTAATGATTTTTTCTGCTATCTCACCCAACTCATCAGCAGGGAAAGCCGCAAGATCCTCAGTCTCCAAACTCTCGTTGTGATCCGCACGTTCAGCAAATATCCGCAGCTTTGTGATGTTTGTGCCAAGTCGATTGACAAATCGATAGAGCACTAATGTCAGCACAATGATAGCGACTATCGCAAACCAAACAAAGTGTTGGTCTGCATCAAGGATATTGATCAGGTTATTATTATAAGGAAGCGCACTACGGATAACGAGGCTGTCTTTGGGAAAATATGTGGCCGAATAAAAATAATCACGATTCATTGTTGCACTGTGGCGACCCACGGCAGAGCCCTTGCCTGACTTGACAGCCTGCCTCACTTCAGGTCGGTTGGCATGATTGGCCATAGTCTTGTAATTCTTGTGCATGTTGTCATAAAGCACACGACCATGCCGATCTATAAGCGTGACACGAAGGTCCTTTCTGGGTTGACAAGCCACATAGTCGACCAATGACCGCTCATTGAAGATTTTCATATAGTGTATGGCATCATCCATACGTATGTTGTAATCTTGCAACTTGCCCTCAAGAAGGTCTACCTTATACTGTTTCTCGCGGTTCCACTGGAAAATAATGAACGACACAGCGAACACCATGAATATTGCCAGTACGCTTACATAGAACCTATGACCGACCGAAAACGACTTCATCATGCATCAAAATAATAGCCGAAGCCCAACCGTGTCACTACGCATTTGGAGAAGCGCCCTATCTTTTTGCGGAGTCGTGTGATATTAACGTCGACAGTACGGTCAAGAACAAGAACATCCTTTGGCCATATACGATTGATGAGATCCTGACGTGAGAAAACTCTACCCTTCTCTTCAAGGAGAAAACGAAGTAGTTCAAACTCTGTTTTGGTGAATGCAACAGGCTCTCCGTCAACCGTGACGGTCTTCTTGTCAATATTCAACTCCAGTCCTTGATATCGTAACAATGTAGGTGCTGGGTGATCATGTTCCTCGGTGCGACGGATGACAGCGCGAATTCTCACAAGCACCTCCCTAATAGAAAACGGTTTTGAGATGTAGTCGTCGGCACCGAGATTGAAACCCGTCACCGTATCGTTTTCAGTGTCTCTTGCCGTGAGGAAGATGATGGGAATGTTTGCCGTGGATGAGTCTGCCTTGAGTTTCTTCGCCATTGAAAAACCAGACATGCCACCCATCATTACATCCAGGAGCAGCAGGTCAAACTTTGTAATATCCTTTTCCAATGCCTCCTCTGCAGAATATGCAGTCTCCACACCGTAGCCTTCTGTCTCAAGGTTAAACTTAAGAATCTCGCAGAGATCCTCTTCATCATCCACCACAAGGATGTTGTAATTCTTATTCTCTTCTGTCATAACGTGTTAGATTACTTAATGCAAATTTAATCAATTAATGCCTTAACAACTATTTCAAGGTGTTAAAATTATATTAAGATTAATTCTATAGAGCAAAACAGCTATTTTCACTCTAGTTTCTTAACCCAAATAGGCAAATTATTTACTTATGCAGAATGATGCCTATCATGGTAGCCATAACCAAAGACAAGGCATCTGCCAGTCAGGAGATATTTCCCAGGCTAGCAGATGCCGTTGTCTTTGTAAGTATTTGAAAAGTCCGATTGGACTATACTATTTATAATTGCGGGTTGCTTTAGAAACGAGTCATCACCTCTACGACAAACTTGTCACGCTCGGATACCTTTGGAAGGGCATTGTCGCGATAGAAATACTTCTCATAGTTAATTCGAATGTCTGAAACAAACGGCTTTGCAAGGCTAAGGGTCACACCACCAGTGACACGATGACGTTGGTAGTCGTTGGTAATAAGGGTGCCAGCCTCACTGTGTGCTCCATTAAGATATCGAATTCCATCACTATGATCTGACATGAAATCATAACGTACGAGTGGCGAAACCTTACGTACTAGACTACGCTTGTTTTGTACGGGAATGTCGTAATTGACAAAAGCATCCACAGCATGCACATCCTTATAGGACTTGTCTGCATATGTCTTATAGAGATATTCTACCTCAGCAAGAAAGTTTTTGCGTTGATAAGTAAAGCCCATATCATACATCATCACTGTAAGATGGTCTGGCTTTATCTTTTGAACACTTGTCTCCATCGTAAGGTTGAAAGGGAGATAAAAAAGTGCCTTGGCCGAATAGTTAACACTCTTGGTCCAGAAATCCTTCTGTCCAGTCAGACCGGAACCATTGAAAATTCCCGCCTGCAAGTTAATTGGGAAACCTACATTGAACATATAACCAGCCATAGCACCTACGTCGCGCACATTACCAACCTGTTTTGCGATAAAGCTGCGATTAGCAAAGTATTGAGCATGTGGAGAACGATGGGCGTCGATTGTAAAAGGAACGCGCATCTGACCTATCGTGAACTGCAATGTCTTCCATGGCTTCAAACGCGTGTAAGCGTCTAGCATCTTAATGGCTCCCTCGTCACAAAGATCAATCTCTGCCATATATTCTACTTGTGGCGTCACATTCCCAGTTACACTGACACGTGCCGTACGCACCTCGAAACGTCCCTCTTTTTCTTGTGTCTGGTACTCATACTTACCACGCAAAGTACCATGGACTTCTGGTTGATAATTAGTTTGCTCCTGTGCAAGCATCACTGTACTTACACATGTTAAAAACAACAGCAGTCTTTTCCTCATTCGTTTAAGAATTCATTAATTATTACTACAATCTCCTTTACAATAAATGCAAGTTTAGAAAACATTGTTGCAAAGGTAAGACTTTGATGTTAACAAACTATTTCATTGATGTTACATATTTTTTTCAATTGCCATTTGACCATACCATCGTAACACAATTGTAACATGTATGTCCTTCGGTTTACAAAGTAATAATATTATCTTTGCAGTAAATCATAACATAACATCATGAAAGAAAGTAAGAAGGATATTCTCGACAAGATAGCAAAGCAATCGAAGAAAGATACGAAGTTTGAGAGTTTAATTCTGAATCGGGCTCTCCAAAGGTTGGATAACGATGAGAACTTTGACGTGGTCGATAAGTTTGTTTACACTGCCGATCACAAGAGATTAGTTTACATTTTGGGCGATGATGAGACTGTTACAATTGAAGAAGGCGTAGAAGTCATTGGGGAAATGGCTGCTACTAAAAAGCGAAATCTGAAGATGCTGAACTTTCCCTCCACTTTGAGGAAAATAGAGAAAGACGCATTTACAGACTGCGACGGGCTGACACAAATTTCCATCCCTTCATCCGTCGAGGAGATAGAAGCATACGCTTTCGGGGACTGTGATAGTCTAAAAAGCGTCTTTTTCGAGCAATTACCCACGCAAGTAAACCGTAAAGCCTTTGCCGAATGCGATCATCTACGCGACATTTCCGTTCCTTCAGAGAATGTTAAGGCACTTCGCAAGATGCTACACTTTACTACTGGAGATACAGATTATATCGTTGTGGGACGTGGCGAATACGTGAAACCTGTAAAGAACAAGACGTCCAAGAATGAGGAGGAAAAGACTAAAGAAGGTAAAAAACAAGAACATAAGGACGAAAAGAAGAAAGAAGGAAAAGGGGAAGACAAGGAAAAGAAAGAAAAAAAGGAAAAGAAAGAAAAAGGAAGCAAAAAGGGAAAGTCTGACAATAAACCCCTCAACGACAAACGATAACTTACCCGATACCCCTAATCATGACAAAATCTGACAAGTTCAAGAACCTTTACGTTGATAGGGATGTGAGTTGGATGTACTTCAACTATCGCATTCTGCAAGAAGCAAAAAAAGAGTACGTGCCACTATTGGAACGACTTTCGTTTCTAGGCATATACTCCAACAACCTCGATGAGTTCTTTCGTGTGCGAATGGCTTCACTCAACCGCATACTCGAAAGTAAGAATACAACGAGGAAAATGCGCCAGAATGTGAAGCAAAGTATTAAAACCATTACGGCGCTTAATGAGAAATATAGCATAGAATACACCGAGGTCACACAACAAGTCTTTGATGAATTGGAGCTTCACAACATCCGATTGCGAAACGAGAATCAACTTAACGAAGAACAAAAATCATGGCTTCGCGACTTCTACTATGACAAGCTCAATGGTTCTACAAACCCAATCTGGCTCAACGAGATCAAGAATCTCAATTCTTTAGAGGACAATCGCATCTACCTTGTGGTTGAGATGACCGAGGAAGGAGAGAAAAAACCAAAGTGCGCTGTGATTAAAGTGCCCGACAAGGTTTACGGACGCTTTGTAAAGATTCCATCATCCGAGGGCTTCGATAATATCATGTATCTTGACGATGTGGTGCGCTATTGCTTACCACTCATCTTCATCGGCTTCAAAAAAAGCACCTATCGTGCCTATAGTTTCAAGTTCACCAAGGATGCCGAAATGGAGGTTGATAATGACTCCGACTATAGTATGATGGAGCGAATAGCCATGGGTGTTAGCAGCAGAAAGCGCGGGGAGCCTATCCGTGTCATCTATGACAAGGAAATGCCAAAGACTCTTCAGAAAAGCATTATGTCTCATCTTAACACCAAAGAGCTTGACGCCACACTTGGAAGTGAGCGCTATCAGAATCACAAGGACTTGATGGATTTCCCCGACTGCGACCATTTGGAGCTAAAATACCCCAGATGGAAGCAAATCTTGAAGCCAGAATTCATGTCCAACGAAAGCTTGCTTGACCTCATTCGCGAGAAGGACCGCTTCCTCCACGTTCCTTATCACAGCTTCAATGGCTACATACGCCTGTTGCGAGAGGCTGCCCTGAAACCAGAGGTTAAGGAGATTAAGACCACACTTTATCGCTTGGCCAAAGACTCCAAAGTGGTGAAAGCACTCATCTGTGCAGCCCGTAACGGCAAGAAAGTAACTGCAGTTGTGGAGCTTTTGGCTCGCTTCGACGAGGAAAGCAATATCAAATGGAGCAAGCGCATGGAAGAGGAGGGAGTGAATGTTATATTCGGTGTAGAGGGTCTGAAGATTCATTCCAAGCTGCTTTACCTCCATACAAAGAAAGGAGATATCGCTTGTGTAGGTACCGGAAACTTCCATGAAGGCAATGCCAAGACCTATACCGATTATATATTAATGACCGCCCGTCAATCCGTGGTGTCTGAAGTGGCTAATGTTTTCCAGTTCATTGAGAGACCATTCCAACAGATCCAGTTCAATCAGCTGCTTGTTTCACCTAATGCCATGAAGCGTCGCATCTTACGGATGATAGATACAGAGATCAGAAATGCACGCTTAGGCAAGGAGGCTTGGATAAAGATTAAGATAAATCATATTACCGATGAAGATTTGGTTGCCAAACTATATGAAGCATCCTCGGTTGGTGTGAAAATCGGTATCGTCATCCGTGGTAACTGCTCGATCATTCCTGGTGTTCCTGGTGTGTCAGACAATATTAAAGCTGTGGGCATCATCGACCGCTACTTGGAGCACAGCCGTATCCTTATTTTCTGCAACGGGGGCCGCAATAAATACTACATAGGCTCCGCCGATTGGATGCCACGCAACCTCCTCAGTCGTATCGAGGTGATGGTTCCTGTTTTCAACGAAGAACTGAAAGCAGACCTCATGCGCACCATAGACTTAGGACTTGCCGACACTGCCAATGGCAGAATTGTGGATGGATATGGCAAGAACGAATTCCAACAAGGACCCTTTATGAGAAGTCAAGAAGTGCTACATAATGCCTATTTAGCTGAGGTTGAGGGTTCGTATATTGATGCGGATCCTTCACAAAACTCATAACCAACATTCAACACTCAAAGCAAATATATATGAAAAAGACTTTAGCATCCATAGATATTGGCTCCAACGGTGCCCGACTTCTTATCAAACGATTTGACGACAATGCCATAGGACTGGACCGCGTGAAGAAACTCATGTTTATTCGTGTCCCACTTCGTCTAGGCAAAGACGTGTTCACACTTGGCAAGGTGTCAAAGGAGCGCGAGGACATGATGATTCACATGATGAAGGGATATAAGCAATTTATGAAGCTCTTCAAAGTGGAAGCTTATCGTGCCTGCGCCACCTCAGCTATGCGAGATGCTGAAAACGGCATGGATGTCATTAAGAAGATCAAGCAAGAGACAAAACTTGATATCGAAATTATAAAAGGGTCGAACGAGGCAATGTTACTTGTCAACAATCTGGTAGAGAAGACTGACTCCAACGAAGGAAACTTTGCCTATGTCGATGTGGGCGGTGGATCCACTGAAATTTCACTTATCCATGATGGCACTCTGGCAGAAAGCCACTCTTTCAATATTGGAACATTGCGACTGTTGTCCGATCATGTAACTCCCCAAATGTGGAAAGAAATGGATGATGACTTGGCCGAATATGCTCAAAAATACCCGAATATCCAACTCATTGGTTCAGGAGGGAACATCAACAAACTCTTCAAACTCTCCAATGAGCACCAGTCGCACAAGACCCTCAGTGTACAAGAACTGCAACGACTATACGGTTTACTAAAGCCAATGAGTATTGAGGAGCGCATGGAGACATATAATCTGAAAGATGACCGAGCAGATGTAATCGTTCCAGCAGGAAGGATATTCCTCGACGTAGCAAAACAAATGAAATGTGAAAAAATATTTGTGCCAAACATTTCATTGGCTGACTCTATTATAGATGGCCTCTATAGAGAGCTTCGAGACAAGGAATAAATATTTGTTCTACAACAAAAAGGAAAGAGCCTTACTCATGCAATGAAGCATGGAAAGGCTCTTTTTTTGAAATAATGCTCAATTTATTCTTTGAGAATAGACTGAGATTAATAATCTGTGTTTACAGGATCGAAATTGGTCCAACCTGCTGTCCAGTTCTCAGTACCGAATGCTCCGATGAAGTTCACCTTGTCAAAATATGAAGCCAAAAGGCTGTTTGTGAAACTAGCACCAGAAAGAAGCATACTGCCACTTTGAGGCATATATGGAACAAGTGTATTGAGTTTCAAATCTCCCATATTAGCCAAGGCTTTGCAACCTGTCTGTGCAAGGAAGAATGTAGAGGAGAACGATGGCTTGTTAAGGTCAAGTGTAACGGGCTTAGTCGTATAATCAGTAACCAGTTTGTCATCGTAAACCTTATTGAAGTCAGTTCCTGTTACGTCCATTCCAGCAAAGATAATATTGTTGAGCGTCAACTTTCCAGCTGTAGCAGCCCCCTGAGTGTCACCTTTCTCGTTGTCCAGGATAAGACCGATAGGATAACCAACAGCAACCGAGTTGAAGCAGTTGAGGCGAGAATCACGACGAATATGCATAGCTGCCTGGAACTTTCCTAGAGAAGAACCATTGTTTGGATATTCAGTACCACCATTGATATAATCGGTAGTGTTTTGGAAACTGGCATCAACAAACTTAGGACCAACGAATGTCATGTTAGAGAACACAGCTGAAGTGTGAGGATCCACTGTAGAGCCACTAGCATTGTTGTCGCTCTCGAAGCCGTTGCTTTGGGATTGGTCAGCAATCCTTGAATCACGAATACCAAGACCATACTGTACATGTCCGCTAAAACCATTGTCTGTATCGAACTCATCGTCCCAGCCTTTGTAAGCAATCAGGTATTTACAATTTACCGAGCCGCCAAACCATTCATAAGAGTCATCGTTGCTGTAAGATACCTGAATATGGTCAATCTGTGTGCCACTACCAACTGATCCTAAAGTCAAGCCGTTTATTTCCTGATCCGTCTTGAAAGGGTAACCAGCAAACTCGATGCGCACGTAACTCAGGATTCCTGAATTATCAGCATCATTGGTGCCACCATGTTTGGTACGAGGGCCACCCTCAATCTGTATCTGGCCCTGATTGTTCTTAGCGTTACCACAGAGGATAATGCCACCCCAATCACCAGGCTTACGCTGTCCCTTGGCTTGTTCTGATGTAAAGACGATTGGTGAAGAAGCATTCCCCTGTGCAAAAAGCTTACCACCTGGTTCCACGATAAGTGCTGCCTTAGTGTCTTTATCGCCCTTAATCACTGTTCCGGGTTCGATGGTCAACTCTGAGCCAGGTGCTACATACACCCAACCCTTCAGCAGATAGGTACCCTTCTTAATAGTCTGCTTACCCTTAAATACAAACTCCTGCTCACCGTTACCAATTTGCGATCCATTAGCATCGTTCTCGTTATTGGTGCCGTAGTTGGTGTCTTTTACGAAAAGCAAGTGGTCACAAACACTGATTGCGCCCTCCTTTGACCATGTGTAAGCCACTGGCTGAGGGGTCGGAGTGTCTGTAGTGTCACTTCCACATGAAGCAAATGTTGCTCCCATAACGAGGATACTCATGTATCCAAATAACTTTAAATTCATTTTCATAATGTTATTATTAAAGTGTGTATAAAATATTCTTTTAGAAATTGTAGACTGCTGTCAGTCCGATATTGCGGCCTGGGCGATAAGAACGGGCTACCTCGGTTATCTTACGTTTGCCACCGTCTGAATAGTCCACGTCTGCAAACTGCTTGTAATTCACTGTTTGTGCAAGCAAGTCACGTACATTTAGTTTTACCTCCCAATGCATACCAAACTTCTTTGTGGCAGTAAGGTCAATGACATCGCGTGGCATCTCATAACTATCAGGAACTCTTGAGTTTACGTCATTTCCGCTAGTCGTACCCTCGCTGCGGCCAACACCAATGATGCGCTTACCGATTCTGTTATAGAGCAGGGCAACATTGAGTTTCAAATGATCATTGTTGTAGAATAATCCTGAATTGATCAAGTATGGAGATTGACCCTGCATGGGGCGATCCTTTTCCTTTGCGTCTGCGGGGAACACCACCTTACTCTTGATAAGTGAGCCGTTGAACGACCAGCTGAAGTCTGGAAGACCAATGAAATCGAGTTGCTTTTTAAAGTCTAACTCAAGTCCATAGCTATTGGCAGCCTTGGCATTAAGGTAAGAATACACCAAGTCCGTACCACCTGTCACGGTATATGTCCATTCTATAGGTGAGTCGAAGTGCTTGTAGAAGGCTGCAATTGAAATCTGCTCTCCGCGGGAAGGATAGATCTCGTAACGCAAATCCATATTATCTACATAACAGTTGCGAAGGTTGGCATTACCTTGTACGTCAGAGGCAAGATCGAAGTCGTAGTAAACCGACGAAGAAACTTCGCGGAACTCCGGTCTATTCACGCCTCGTCCGTAGGATAAACGCAACTGATTTTTGTCATTAAACTTATAGGTGGTGTTTACTGATGGGAAGAAATCGTCGCCTGTATAGAAAGTGCTTACATGACTCACTTCGTTATCTTTGGTATTGGATACCAACTCCATACGGTTGTGTTCGAATCTTACACCTGCATATACGCTCAACTTGCCAAATGGTAACGTGGCAGCCAAATAGCCTGCACCAAGCATGTTATGACCTATATAATCATCTCTCATACGACGATGCTCCAAGAGATACAGGCGATCTTCGCCGAAGTTATCTGAGCTGCTTATGAGAGAAGGGATATCCATAAAGCGGAATCCAACAGGCATTGAGTTTTGTGCTGTGTTCCAGTTATAAATGAATTCACGAGTATTGTATTCACGAGTGCGGTATTCTCCATATGCACCATACTTCAAACTTGGTTCCCAAGAGTCAAAGCTAAACTTGTGTGTATCACCTACAGAGGCCGAGAAGATATGTTCGTCAAGCTGTGTCCATTCGCGAGAAATATCGTTGCCTGTCATTAATCCTAAAGTGCCATCAGAACTTATGGCATCTGTTATCATATATCTGCGACGATCAGGAACATAGCGATTTGCATAAGCATAACCCACATTCCACAGCACTTCGTCAGAAGCGAGCGTATGCTTACCAGTCAACTGTCCGTTCCAGGTAGTACGACTGCGGTAGTAATACTCAGCCGAATTCTCGGCATCAGACTGTGCCCCTATTCCATCACGCCATGTATAGCGGCTATTTCCAATTTGATTGAAGATGTTTTTCAACTGATATTTGTTTTTGCCGTCTCTCGAAAGGAGCGTAAGATTGAACATAGCACCAATACGAACATTATGATTGTACTGATTGTCTGTAGAACGACGGAGGTAGTTCTCACGGTCATTACGCCAGTCATAGATGCCAAACAGGTTATTCTTCATATTCTCGTACGAGCGATATTCATTGCTATAGTTTAACACAGCAATCATGCCGAGCTTATGGCCGCCTATATTCCAATTCCTGCTTAGGTTTGCACCGAGTTTCAAGTCACCCATTGGTTTGAATGTTTGAGTCATCCAATCATTATTGAAACCATTGTTCAATAGATCCGTACCATCACCAGCGATAGATCGCAAGGTAGCACTCATGCCACCATTGAGCAAACGCTTACCACCGTCAAAGCCCAGGAAGTCTGTACTAGAACCCTTATAGGTGGTAAAATCTTTGAAGGCCGTCTGTGTGTTCCAATTGCCTCCAGCCTGAATAGAGAATGAATTTTCGGAGGGAATCTCCTTGGTATTGATCTCGATGAAACCGCCTGAGTAGTCGGCGGGGTACTCAGGAGAAGGTGTTTTGACAATCATCAAGTTGTCAATTTGGTTGCTGGGTATGATGTCGAACGAAAAAGCGCGTGAATCCGCCTCCGAGCTCGGCACTGCCCCACCATTAATCCAGACGTCGTTATAGCGCTGAGACAGACCGCGAACCATAACAAACTTGTCTTCAATGATACTTACACCAGGAATACGACGTATCACTTCACCGGCGTTGGAGTCCTGTGTGAGTTTGATTTCCTGTGCAGAAATATTACTAACGGTTACCTGGCTGTTTTTTGCCATCTGTACCATGGCCACAGCATTATTCTTCTTTTCTACACCTACAACAGATACTTCGTTCAACGTCTTCTCGTCAACCTTCATTGAGACGGTCAAGTCGGAACTGCCATCAGCGGCCGAAGCAACTATAGTCTGAGGCTTATATCCCACGTAGGTAATAACTAATGTATATTTGTTTGACGCATTCAGTCCGTCAAACTTGAACTTTCCATCGATGTTTGTTACTGTTTTCTGATCGGTTCCATTCAAAGTAACCATAGCACCGATAAGCGTTTCATTTGTCTTGGCGTCTACCACAGTTCCCTGAATAGTTTGCGCAAGTGCGCAAGTGGTAGTGAATAAAAGGAGCACTAATGCTACTATAATACGTTTGCAGTCTTTCATTTTTCTTTTTATCGCGTAATTTTCTGAATCCGATGCAAAGGTAAAGCCATGTTATTACACATGTGTTGCACAGGTTTTACAATGCCTTCACAAGATGTTTACAATTATGTTACGAACAAATGGAAGGAACAGGGAATGAGCATAGTAGTAGAAAATGACTTTGAAAAAGATATAAGACACTTAGATCTTGTACCTTAATAAGAGCCAATAATCCCTTTATTTTCTACACTATATATAAGGTAAGCCTCACTTCAACCACAATGGGATTGAAATGAGGCTTACCTAAAATTATTATTGTAATGCTTTTCTTTGTGCTAATATATCAAAAGAACTGCCTTGATTAATTCTCTACAAACTTCTTTGTTGCGCGTAGCTGATGCCGCATAATACTCAAGAACTCCTGACTTTCTTGCAACATATTAAGGTAAACAAGTGTCACCTGCAGTATCTGAGTACTTTCAGCTTCCTGTACACGGTCGAACAATTTCTTCCGTAGAATACTAAGCTCCTCTTTACAATCGTCAGCTTCATCCATGACATCACGATATCTCTCATAATTGATATTCTCGATGTCATCATAAGCACGCTTCATCAATTCGTTGATTTTATTGCGTATCGGTGCGAACTCCTCAATATACTCCTGTGGCAGTGGATTGAAGTTGTTATCTACATGTTCCTTTATAGGATCGAGCATACGACGCAAACAGTAGATGAACTGCTGATTAGAGTTAGCCCCAAGGTGGAACCACGTATTTCGCTCAATGGCAATATCCGCAGGTGACCGCTTTAAGCCAAGCAATTCCTGATGACGATGCTTCCTCAGTTCGGTTTGTTCATTCTTCAAATCAGTCAAACATTTACGAAGCGCACGAACATCCTGATGAGCGAAAGCATCTGTGATGCGGTTGAATTGTTGCAAAGCGAATTGGTTAACATAACCCTGTGTCTTGCCCACTTTCTTACGTAGCATGTCCCAAACCAGCTCAGGATCATGCGTACGCATCATCAAACTGTAGGCACTCGGTTTGCTCTTTTCTGCCACTTTCTTCGCAAAGTTGCGATTAGAATTAACAAGTGATGCCGCCACAGCTATCATAAACAAAGCCTGAACAATGATTCCGCCATAGAACATGATTACAGCGACAATAGCACAAGTGATAAAAGCTACGCCTGCCGTGATAAACCAGCCACCTATTACGCTAATCACGCCAGTAACACGGAACACGGCACTTTCACGGCTCCATGCTCTATCTGCCAAACTCGAACCCATGGCTACCATGAAAGTAACGTATGTTGTAGACAATGGCAACTTATAATTGGTGCCGATTGTGATAAGCATGGCACTCAAAACCAAGTTGACTGATGCACGCACCATATCGAAAGCAGCGCCTTCATCGATAATTGCCTCCTTGCGATTAAAACGACTATCAATCCAGTTAAGGAGGCTTTGAGGTAAGATACTCTCTATCCAGCTGTTGCTATTTTGGCTTACACGTACAATACCCCGGGCTGCACTTGATGAGCCAAACATTTCATCTCCTTCGTCCTGACGGCTCAAGTCCACGGAAGTCTTAATCACTTTATGCGCTTTCTTCGAGGTTGCCATAGCAATAATCATCACTACACCCGCAGCCAGCAGATAAAGAGGCGGTGTCTTAGCACTCTCCATGAGAGAACCCATCATAAACTCAGAAGGCGAAGCGCCATTGCCATTGGCCATGAAATCCTGAAAAGAATCCAAGCCGGCGAGAGGCACACCGATGAAGTTCACTAAATCATTGCCTGCAAAAGCCATTGCCAATGCAAAAGTTCCCATGAGCACGACAAATCGGAAGATTTTTACACCAAGCAAGTGCATGACCTCCATGACAACCGTAGAAATGATGAAGGTGTAGACCAACAGCATATCAGTGTTAGCTGAAATATAGTCTCGTGCTGAGTCCGGAATGTATGGACTGTTACCAAATCCTTTGAGGAAGATGAAATAAGCGAGCGTAGTAAAAGCAATACCACCGAATATACCGATCGCATAACGAGAATGCTGCTTATAATTAAAGGTAAAGACTACGCGAGAGATCCACATCACTATCACACCGAAAAAGAAGGCAATACCTACGCTGACGAAAATGGCGACTATCACTTTAAGGGCTTGACTCGTATTTAGTAGGTCGCTATAGTCAAGACCAATGCCGCTCAGCATCTTTACAGTAGCTAGGGCAAACGTACCACCAAGCAACTCAAATACTAGAGATACGGTAGTAGAAGTGGGCATTCCCAATGAATTAAACACATCGAGGATGAGCACATCAGTTACCATGACGGCCAAGAAGATGGTCATAACTTCCTCAAAAGAATAATGAATTGGAGTCATTATGCCATGCCTTGCGACATCCATCATGCCCGAAGACATCACAGCTCCAATCACTACCCCAAAAGAGGCAATGATAAGTACTGTACGAAACTTTGCTGCCTTTGCGCCGATGGCCGACTGCATAAAGTTGACAGCATCATTGCTTACACCCACAAACAAGTCAAAAACTGCCAAGCAAAGCAGAAAAAGGACAATAATTAAATATATCGTACTCATAACAAAAGAGTTAACAGAATAAAATCTATGCAAAATTAATCATAGTTTTTTTTGGGACTTCTAAAAACATGTTACAATTCTGTTACATCATTACCTAATGTGAGCATTTAAAAGATTAGAGGGCAAAACGGAAGTATTTCGATAATAATCAGTAACTTTGCGACCGATAATCAACGGCAAAAATGATACTTAATCTATGAATATCGAGAAGAAAAAGATTGTTCAGGAGATTCGCGATTACCTGATGATTGCTATCGGAATGATATCTTACTGTATCGGATGGATCCTTTTTCTACTGCCCAATGAGATTCCAACAGGTGCCGTACCGGGAATCGCATCTTTGCTATTCTGGGCAACCGGCATCCCCGTACAAGTTACTTACCTGGCCATCAATGGCCTCTTGTTGATAGCTGCTCTCAAGATTTTGGGAGCCAAGTTCATGTTTAAGACTATCTACGCGGTAGCTGTATTGACTTTGGCCACAACGTATGTGCAGACTGCCACAATGGATGTACATTTGCTTCAAGACCAACCCTTCATGGCAAGTATCATAGGTGCCATCTTCTGTGGATCAGGCATAGGACTCGGCTTCGCCTTTCATGGTTCTACAGGAGGAACAGATATCATTGCAGCCATTGTCAACAAATATAAGGACATTTCCCTTGGGCGTGTCATAATGTTATTAGACATTGTCATCATCACCTGTTCTTATTTGGTGTTTCAGAACTGGGAGAAAGTTATTTATGGATATGTTGTGCTCAGTGTTACAAGCTTCTGCATTGACCAGGTCTTTCAGTCTATGCACCGTAGCGTGCAGTTTTTCATTATTTCCGACAAGTACAAGGAGATAGCTTCACGTATAGCCGTTTACCCCCACCGCGGTGCAACCGTTCTCGAGGCGCATGGGTTTCACACGGGTCACGAGGTAAAGATGCTGTTCGTAATGGCAAAACGGCGCGAAAGCGATATAATATTTTCTATTATTAGGGAGATAGACCCTAAGGCATTTGTTACACAAAATACCGTTATTGGAGTATATGGCGAAGGCTTTGACCAATTCAAGGCAGCCATGCCACTTCGTTATCGTTCCCATAAGCTTACCCCCGAGCAGCAGGCATTGCTTGGAAAATAATCGCTATTACCACTCCGTGAATGTAATACTGTAGCTTCATGGATCATCACAAATTACATTATTTGAGGACCCTTATTAGTCAAGGGGAGCACCAGCAGCAAGACTTCAAATATCGTGTTCAGGATGCCAATAAGCTCGCACGATCTGTGTCGGCTTTTGCCAATACAGATGGTGGACGGCTATTGATTGGTGTTCGTGATGACGGAACCCTCTCTGGGGTACACAGCGAAGAAGAAATTTTTATGCTGGAAAAGGCTGCAAAGGTTTCATGTAAGCCAGCATCTGACATTGCTTTCGATACCATCAACGCGGAAGGGCACACTATCGTCATCGCCAATATTCCGAAAGCAGTACGCCGCCCAGTACTTGCCCTTGATGAACATGGACGTAGAACAGCCTATGTACGCATCAAAGATGAGAACATAGCAGCTTCACCCATCCATTTGGAGATATGGAAACAAGACAGAGCCTCAACGGTAATAATGACCTACAGCGATGAGGAGGCACGACTCATTGAAACGCTAAGTCTTAACAAGGGAGAGACCTTGAACCGCCTTGTACGTCTTTCTGGGCTAAGCAGATACAGAGTCATCAAGTCGTTGGCACGTTTCATACGTTACGACATTGCCAAGATTATTTACGAAGATGGACGTTTTGTCTTCGAACTCGCCCTCAAACCTCGATCATAACGCGCCATAGACCGACGGTCGATTATAGGGAATTCCCCATCCTACCATAGGGTTTCGACCCACAGACCAACCTTGAAAAACTCTATCTTTGTACCAAAAACATCAACCAATCAACAACCATCGTACCATGCATAAAAACATTTTCACGCACACCCTCGTCGCATTGTTCACATCGTTTTTGCTTTCTTCCTGTGCCTCAATGGGCCTTTTGGGAGGAAATGGGGCATTGACAAAGATAGAACGCGGCCAAACAAAACAAGAAGTCAATGCCATCATGAAGACCTCACCAGACTATCGCCGCTTTATGGAAGACGGATTGGAACAATGGGAATACCACACCAATCTGGCGATAGATGGAGATTACGATGTCATTCTCATTGGCTTCAGAGATGGCAAGGTGGTCGCCATGGACTCCTTCCGCTACCATTCTCCCCAAATTATAGTACCGGAACAAAAACGGGAGTGACGACAATCCCGCAGGAGGACAGCCAATTCATTCATTCTGGATTTTTCATCAGGTTTGCATAATCATTTTCCTGATGATTATTGGAGACTGGACATCATAACCAAAAAAATCTTCTTATAGTAATAGGATGCACACATCTCCCCACAGTTTAGGTTAATTGCACCTACCCCCTTCTATTCCCCTGTCAAATCACACCATAGTTCTCATGCCGTGATTCAAATTGATTCACGCGGTAAAACAAATTGATTTACTCCGTGAATCAATTTGAATCACACTCAAAAATATATGCTTTGGCAATGAAGTAAGATATGTTTGGCTGACTATCTTATTGCAGCACAGGCCATCCATCTACCCACTTGATACTCTTTTGGATGAGCACCGATTGCCCATTGAGTGCCATGCTATAACCATGACAGATAAAAAGGTCACCATCGGGGAAATGATATGCGGCAGAATGTCCGGCTGCTTCGAATTCCTTTTTATCGCC
This sequence comes from Prevotella sp. UBA5387, assembly GCA_002407775.1. Lineage (GTDB taxonomy): Bacteria > Bacteroidota > Bacteroidia > Bacteroidales > Bacteroidaceae > Prevotella. The sequence goes on along the minus strand of DHOP01000048.1, from coordinate 13,235 downwards.
TTCGATGACAGGAGTACCACCACCTTCGGTCATAGCTATGCCCTCCTTATCAAAATATGGGCCGCCAACTGTTTCGCTTCGACCGACTACTACCCGATAGCTGCTTTGCATACCGCGACAGCAGTAGTCCCAACTCACAAATAAATAGTAGTAGCCACCGTTCTTGATAATAAAGGGAGCTTCGATGGCATTGACACCAGCATACTTGGAAGTTGGATTCACAGCATCCACAGGTGCATTGTTACCATAACGTCGACCGATGGTACGAGGCTGCGCTGCAAGACGCAAGGTTGCATCCCCATTACCATTTTTAACCTCCTTGAGCGGAGCAAACTGGATTCCATCCCAGAAAGAACCCCATGTGAGCCAAAGGTTGCCACAGTCATCTTCTACAAAGTTTGCATCGATGGCATTCCACTGATCACGCCCCCCACGGCTTGAAACAAGGCAGCCTTCGTCTTTCCAATCGCCTTTGGCCAATGACGATGCGGAGAGAAGGCCAATGGCGGAAGTGTTCTTTCCAAAAGTTGAGCAGCTATAAGCCATCCACCAGCGTCCGTTCCACTTAATAACGTCGGGTGCCCAGATATGACTCTTGAACCCAGAAACACTATCTTGAGTCCAAGCGGGAATGGTCTTTAACACACCATCGCGATAGACCGTCCAAGTCTTTCGGTCCGATGATTTCATTGTTCCAATATTGAGGCCAGTATAAAAAGCATAATAAACATTGTCTTCATAAGCCATAACCGGATCATGCACAAAAGCTGTGTCAGTCTTGAAAATCACAGGCCGCACAGGACGTTGTCGTTGTTGGGCTAAGCAGTTCGTTGCTATTAAAGCAAGGAAAAGAAAGGTAGTCGTTAGTTTGGTCATTATAGTTGATGTTGTTTGTTTGCTCTGACGAAGTGATGGTTGATTCGAGTAGTTCGTCTCTTAAAAAGCTTTGCAGTAGGATGATTTGGTTTCAACTTTGCTGTGATAAGCAACATCACTGCACCGACAATAAGCACAAATCCGAGCGTAATGGGAGGAGTGAGCACATCACCAAAAGCAACTATGCTGACCACCATTGCCGTAAGGGGTTCAAAGGCACCAAGAATAGCTGTCAATGTAGGGCCTATCAGCTTGACGGCAGGAACGAGCATTACATTGCTCAATGCCGTACAAACAAGTCCCAACATAAGTAGATTGATAAGCATTCCTCCGCCACGAATAGGCTCCACCCCTCCATCAAAGAAGGCTGCAAAGGCAATAAAGAAGAGTGATCCTAAGAGAAACACATAGAATGTAAGTTTAAGGCTTCCCATATTGCGAACACGCATATGGGACAAAGCTACCATATAGAAAGCATAGAATATGCCTGAGGCCAACTCGAAAGCCACACCCATGGGCTGGGTATGCCCATCGCCTCCCAAGCCTGACATGCACCCCACACCTAGGAAAGCCAATACCATAGCAGTGATCGTAGACCAAGAGAACTTCTCGTGATACATAATGATCATCAAAACTTCGGTCCAGATAGGATACGAAAACACCAAAGTGGTAGCTGGACCACTCGGCATATACTGATATCCGAATAGCATAAGCATGGCGGAAGCGTCATAGAGCAAGGCAAGCAAGGCTATCTCCATGAGTTCATAGCGACTGACTTTAAGATAGACGCGCCTCCAAAGCAATACGCCCAAAAGACCTAAGCAACCAAATACAAAGCGGTAAACCATGATCGAAGGGGTATGCATGGATACTGCCCCCGTCATGACGGGAATAGAAAACAAGGGTATTAAGCCAAACGCCGTGGCCGAAACCCATCTACTGGAAAAGCCTTTGATGGTATCATTCATGATTTAATAGAGTAGAACAAGACCTGCAAAGGCAGCGTAACAAATCATTTTGATAGGATTGATCTTGAGCCACATCGTACCCGCAAAGGTAGCAATGAACAGAGCAATACTAATATAAAATTGCCAAGGATTATTTATTGGTGATGAAAAATTATCCGTATTCAAAAGCAACAGTGTTGCAGCAGCAAGCAAACCAACAACAGCCGGGCGCAACCCTGAGAAGATACTCTGTACAGCTGCGGTCTTCATGTACTTCATAAGCATCTTGCTGATGACTATCATGAGTATGAATGAAGGCAGGGTGATTGCAAAAGTGGCCACTGCAGAGCCAAGAACGGAGAGTCCAATACCCATGCCTGAGTTGTGAATAACTGTATAACCGCAATAGGTGGCGGAATTGATACCAATGGGGCCTGGTGTCATCTGTGAGATGGCAACAATGTTTGTGAACTCCGCTGAAGAAAGCCAATGATGACGAATAACTATCTCTGTTTGGATGAGTGAGAGCATGCCATACCCTCCACCGAACCCAAAGAGTCCGATTAGAAAGAACGTTGTAAAGAGCGATAGGAATATCATAGCCTACGAACTTATTTCAACACTTTACCGTAAAAATACCCACCCACGCCTGCAGCGATGATAATCCAAATAGGATTAACATGGAATGCCCAGATGAGCAATGCCGAGGCAATAGGAATCCAGAAGTTGGAGAGACTAATATGCGCCTCCTTTGCCATGTTGAATGTTGGTACAGCAATGAGTGCGACCACAGCTGGGCGGATACCACGAAACATGGCAGCTATCCAGCCAACATTCATAAACTGATGGAAAAACATGGCAATGAAAAGGATGATAAGGAAAGACGGGAGTGCAGTTCCTACGCTAGTACTGACCGCTCCCCATCGTCCGCGTAGCTTATAGCCAATAAATGTGGCTATGTTGATTGCAAACACACCTGGGCAACTCTGTGCCACGGCTATCAAATCAAGGAATTCGGACTTCCCAATCCACTTGTTCTTGTCCACCACTTCCGCTTCAATGAGTGGAATCATGGCATATCCTCCACCAAGGGTAAAAAGCCCAATCTTAAAGAATGTGGTGAAAAGGAGAACATCAACTGACCTTGCAGCCTTTCCCGAACTGTTTATTAGAGGGGCAGACTGTTGACTGCCCTCTCCCATATTGGAAGTTTGAGCATCGGTCGAAGTTGTCTTCAACTCCTTGTGTTGTATATCCGTTTCAGTCGCTGTCATACTTTGCCATTAGCTTTTCAGCACCTCCTCCGTTATGGAAGAGGCACTGAATAGGCTACTATTTCTTTGACTCGATCCAACGTCTTGCATTGACGAAGGCTTCAATCCAAGGTGTCACATCATCATTGAGGTGATCAGTAGGATATGTAGCACACTGCCAAGGGAAGATGGCACGCTCTGGATGTGGCATCATTGCAAGGTGACGACCATCATCCGAACATATTCCGGCAACGTTATAGTCACTCCCATTAGGATTGCCAGGGTATTCAGCATAGTTATATTTGGCAACAACGTTATAGTGGTCTTCTGCCTCTGGTAGGTAGAAACGGCCTTCTCCATGTGCCACCCAAATGCCAAGTTTGCTACCGCTAAGACCACCAAGCATCACACTTTGGTTTTGTGGGATAGCCAAGCCAAGGAACTGGCTTTCAAACTTCTGACTTGCATTGTGCGTAAGATGTGCCCGATGCTTGTGATCTGGGTTGATAAGGTTCAACTCTTCCATAAGTTGGCAACCATTACATATGCCCAAGCTAAGGGTGTCCTCACGTGCATAGAACTTGTCCAAAGCCTCCTTTGCCTTAGGATTGTAAAGGAAAGCACCAGCCCATCCTTTGGCAGAGCCAAGAACATCGGAATTAGAGAAACCACCGCAAAAGACGATCATGTTCACTTCTTCCAAAGTTTCACGTCCGCTTATAAGGTCTGTCATCATCACATCCTTTACTTCAAAGCCTGCCAGCCATAGCGTATAGGCCATCTCGCGATCGCCATTCGTACCCTTTTCACGGATGATTGCAGCCTTGGGACAAGCCTGTGCTTCCTTGTTCTGCCATCTCTCAGGGTTTAATCCTAGGTTTGCAAACATGCCTTTGAAGTTAGGATTGAACTTCGTTTCCACTGGCATCTTCTTGTAGTTTTGGAAGCGTTTACGGGCCATACCGTTCATGCTCTGCTTTGTATCGAGCAGATAGGAAGTACGATACCACGTGTCACGCAGGCTATCGATGTCGAACTCATGACTGAATTCATCCTTCACCACCACCATTTTGCGTTCCTTTGGTGTTGGGTAAGCTATCTTGGCGAATCCGATTCCATTATCTTCGAGATACTCGCGGAGTTCCTTTTTATGCAGGTCGGACACCTGAATCACAACTCCAGGGTTCTCTGCAAAGAGCATCTTTACAAGGTCATCACCCTCTCCTCCAAGGTCATGCAGATTGACATGCAAGCCTCCTTCTGCATTGGCAAAGGTCATTTCGAGCAGCGTTGTGATAAGTCCGCCAGCAGAAATATCATGTCCAGCCATAATCCAGCCTTTCTTGATGAGTTCCTGAATGGCATTGAAGCAATCAGCAAAGTACTCTGGATTTTTGACCGTTGGAACATCGCTGCCAATCTTTCCCAAAGTTTGTGCAAAGGCAGAACCGCCCAAACGTTGCTCATCAAAGCTAAAATCAATATAGTATAAGGATGAATTCTTGTCATTAACCAACACTGGACTGACTGTCTTACGTACGTCACTGATCTCTGCTCCACTGGTTACGATCACTGTTCCCGGTGCAATAATCTTGCGACCATCGGGATATTGCTGGCTGAGAGATAGCGAATCCTTGCCTGTTGGCACATTAAGGCCAAGGCTGCAACAGAAATCTGACAGTGCCTGAACGGCGGAATAGAGTCGAGCATCCTCTCCTTGCTGACTGCGGCAAGGCCACATCCAATTGGCACTAAGATTCAAATTCTGTACCGGATAAGGATGTTGCTGATCAGTTGCGACCACTGCCCACACAATATTAGTAAGACTTTCAGCCACACTCAAAACGCTGCCTGCTGCTGGATCTGCCAACCCTGCCTGTGGAGCATGTCCCAACGCCGTTGCAATACCTTGTTTACCACGATAGTCTAAAGCCACAACACCGCAGTCGCTGAGTGGCAATTGTATTTGTCCTTGTGTCTGTTGGCGTGCCACACGACCCGTTACCGAACGGTCAACCTTATTGGTCAACCAGTCCTTGCAGGCTACTGCCTCCAACTGAAGCACATTATTCAGATAGTCATCAAGGTTACCCACGGTATAGTTGGCATCCTCGTAGGTGTGCACAACCGTCTCGTCGCGCATGATCGTCTTGGGAGAATGACCGAACATTTGGGTCACATCAAGATCAAATGGCTTTACGCCATCACCTTGAGCAAAGCTGAAATGAGCATCGCCCGTCGTCTCTCCCACTACATATAGCGGAGCGCGTTCACGTTCAGCAATACGCTGTACGTGGTCCAAATGTGTCTCGTCTATGAGCAAGCCCATTCGTTCCTGTGACTCATTGGCTATGATTTCCTTTGCACTCAGAGTCTTGTCACCAATAGGAAGTTTAGTCATGTCTATCTCACCACCGCAATCCTCGACAAGTTCGGACAAACAGTTGAGATGACCAGCAGAGCCATGATCATGGATGGAAACCACAGGATTCTCGTTCTCTTCCACAAGGGCGCGTACTAGGTTATAGGCACGTTTCTGCATCTCGGGGTTGGCGCGCTGTACGGCATTCAACTCAATGCCATTGCTATAACGTCCTGTATCTACTGACGACACAGAGCCACCACCAAGTCCAATGCGGTAGTTGTCACCGCCGACAACAACAATCTTGTTACCCGTCTTAGGCTCTTTTTTCAAGCAGTCGCGCTTTTTGCCAAAGCCAACACCCCCTGCCAACATGATAACCTTATCGTAAGCAACTTCATTTGAACCTTCCAAAGTAATTGGAGTGCCATCAGTTGATGTCGTGGTATCGCCTTCTTGCTGGTCATATTCAAATGTCAGCAATGATCCTGTGATAAGCGGCTGCCCAAACTTATTACCAAAATCGGATGCACCATTAGATGCCTTGATAAGGATTTGGTCAGGACTTTGATACAGCCAAGGTCTTGATGGAATAGACTTCACCCATGGACGATCGCCTAAATTGGCATAAGACTCGATACTGCCCTTCCCTTCTGAAGCTGAGCTAGTGCCGGCAATGCTTGATGTACTCCTTGGGTAACTTGTCATGTACACAGCAGTTCCAGCGATAGGCCAGCTGCCAGTGCCACCTCCCATACGGTCACGGATCTCACCACCAGTACCTGTTGCCGCACCATTGAATGGCTCCACGGTTGTGGGGAAGTTATGCGTCTCGGCTTTAAGAGAAATGACACTCTCTATGGGCTCTATATGGAAGTAGTCACTTGTGCTCTGATCGGCAGGAGCAAACTGCTCAATCGTAGGTCCTTGAGCAAAGGCTACATTGTCCTTATAGGCTGACAATATCTTTCCAGGATTCTCCTTTGTGGTTTTTTTGATGAGTTGGAAAAGACTGGATTCACGCTCTTCCCCATCAATAATAAAGGTTCCTCCAAAGATCTTATGACGGCAATGCTCCGAGTTGATCTGAGCAAAGCCGAAAATTTCAGAGTCAGTCAATGGCCTGCCATTTTCCTTTTCAATCTTATTTAGATATTCTATCTCTTCAGGGCTTAATGCCAAACCTTCTTCCTCGTTAAATTTCTCGATATCCTCCACGTGCTTAATGGGCTCAGGTTGGTGGTTAACAGAGAAAATGGTCTGGTCCAAACCCAAGTACATTCGTTGCAACATGGTGTCATATTCTACATTCTCGTGCTCCACGGGAAAGTACTCCTCAATACGAGAAATGCCGGTGAGACTCATATTCTGGGTAATCTCAACGGCATTTGTACTCCATGGAGTGATCATCTCGCGACGCGGCCCTACGAAAAAGCCTTCGAGCTTTTGGTCTGTCAATAGCTGTGCATCGCCAAAGAGCCAACAGAGGGCCTGCGCTTCCTGCTCACTGAGTTGGTGTTCTGTTTCGGTGGCAATGATAACGTCCTTGGGAGTCTTGAAGAAGAGAATCATAATCTTTCTAATTTAAATAAGGTGTAATAAGATGCTGCAAAGGTACGAAAATTGCAAAACCAAACCAAGCCTTTACCAATCCTTTTTATATTTTATCGGCCAGCCGATGATCACTTCGGTATAGTCTGCTTTTGGATAATGGGCCTTCACGTCAATGCCAACCGAAAGTCCACCAAGCTTCTGGATAGCACAATGCAGACCAATGCACTCATAACATGGAGTTTCCACTTGTCGGGCATTGTCACCCATGTGCCTATATATAGATACCATCCATGTGACATATCAACGAACAAATTGTGATAGTAGACACGGTGTTTGCAGATAAGCCATATGACCATGGACAGTGCTTTATATAGATGCCCTGCTGCCTATATATATAACCAATACCAGCAGACAGGATGTAATCAGCCTCCCAGTGTCTTGTACGCAACAATGGGCGTGCAAACAACGCAAATCCGGTCAGGACATTACCCGTTTTCGAGGTATAATCCACAGGTTCTAGCAATCCCCACGCTGGATCTTGATCTCGGTGCATGGTTACCCCTCGATTGAGATGATAGCGCAGGCCGGCAGTAAATACAGGGTAACCATAGTCCTGTGCATAGGCATCGCTATCCTGAGGAAGGGCAGCATATCACATCCCTACTTGCACAGCCATACAAGTTTTGTTTTTAAGCCACTTCTTTTCATACTCATCTGCGGTAATGGCCATCCCTAGCACTAGTAACAGTTCAGCGCCCCAGCAATATTGTCGTATTGTGTCTTGATCAGCAGCAATAACCAAGAACTGTGACATTAGACAAAGGAATATAGTTGAAAGGGACCCATTCAATGGCAATTGATACGAAAAAAATAATTTTTGATATCTATTATCAGCTTTCAAGCGATAGCTTTTCCAGCAATGTAGAGTATCGGAAGAAATATGAGATTAGCGTAAACACATCTTTATTCCTGGCACCACATAGTAACTTGATTGTTTTTTATAACGTATGCATTAACTACCAAAGTCATACAAAGTTATGCAAAACTTAAGACCATGACGAACAAAAGGGTCTCAAATGTGTTTGTGATTCAATCTACTTCATCGAGTGAATCAATTTGAATTACTCAGTGAATCAAATTAAATTACGCTGTGATTCAATTTGAAACACTCGATGAAACAAATTGAATCACTATCCCAACTGGCCGAGATCGGCTATAAATAAAAGAATGATGAAAGATTAATAGTTAGCTATCTTTCTTCCGTCAAGAATAACTACACCGTGGTATGAGGGATTGACACGCTGCCCTGCCAAATTATAACAATCAGTAGTACCGTCATCCAGTCCGATTGGGAGGACGGCTACAGAAGTCTCTGATGAAATATTTGGCACCAGAAAGGAATAATTATCGGCAATCGAGCTTTTCACACGTAAATAGGCTTCTCGGGCTTGAAGCATGGTATCTGCGTCTATGCGCTCAAAGTTACCAGTGGTCCCCAGCACATAGTTGGTATATTCCGCACCTTCAACTGTCTCTTTCGGACTGATGGTCTTCGTGTCAAGCAACCCAACAAGAGCATTTTCGAACTGCCTCTGCAAACCTTCAGCGATAAGAATACTGTCTTTTGCAGCAGTCGTGACTCCATCCCTGGTGCGGAGCACTACCCCTTCGCCCTTGCCTACCTGCATGAGTCGAGTGAAAGTCAGGACGCCATCTGTCGACACCGTAGCCTTATATGCCTCAAGAGAGTCTGTCTTTGCAGTACTGAAGTCAAGGTCCTTGGTTGCACAGTAGGTCGTAATTCCTGTTGCAGGGGTTGCAAGCGGCTTAAGCTGACGTGTACTGTTTCTAGGGTCGTGGTCAGTAACCATGATCTTATAAAGATAGGAAACGCCACCCGATGCAGTAAACTCGGCATTGACCGGCATTGTATAGCTATCTTGAACCCAGTAGATACTCTCCACGACACCAGTCGAAACGGTGTCCCCAGCGATGACATCGAGGTTTGCTTTGGATGCGTCCGTGGCAACGATACCACGAATGGTGCCTGCCTTTGCTGTACCACCCTTAATATAAATAAACTGTCCTGGTTTTACATTGGGTATGATAACCTTGGCCTCACTGCTTACGAAGCATATGGCGTTCTGCGTTGGATGTACCCCCAGACGATTATCACGCGACACCGTAAAACGCAGTCCTCGGGTCTCCGGAAAGGCGTAGCCATTGAATGACAGCTCGGCATTGGTCATGGCATAATTGTTGCGATAGCCATACCCGCTATTGTAATTAGTGTAGCTTGCCAACCAAGCAATGGTCTCTGCGCTCCAATTAGACAGAGTGAAGTCCCATTGATTAATGGGGTTGAGGTTCACTTGCTCGGTTACGACATCATTGTCAGGTTTCACTATCTCTATCTTCTCTCCTTCCACAGCGCCAATATCGACCAACTGATTGTAAGCACGCTTGCCAAAATATTCGGTCCACTCGGCATTGAAGTGGAGATTATCCGAACGTAATCCGGCATCGCTAAGATCGATGACATAAACGTTGGGTAAATCATGCCCCAGTCTTATCTGAGCATCTTCGACAACCGAACTATACTGGTTGCTACTTCGAGGTACTGTCCCCATGACAAAAGGCAACGTGAGATCAGCCTGGTCTCCCGTAACCTTGTATATCTCGCCACGCAAGTAATTGATTAGATCGCGTAAGTTGTCATAGTAGGCCGATGCGGCCTTTCGGTCACTTTCGCCTTGGTGCCATAGAATGGCCTTCACGTCATAACCCTGTGATAGTTTGGCAAGCACGCTGTCGGCTAGCACCTTGAAACCCTCGGTGAGCGACTTTGCAAGTGACGTTCCCGTACCCACTGTACCGCGATAAGCACGCGCTGTATCTAAGTAAGTCTGGCTTGCGTTCCAATAAGGAATCTTCTCTACGGTCTGCCCCAATGCGATGGCAGTACCTCCATAGGCACATTTGATGCTATAAAAATCAGCATTCAGCGCCTTCTCTATCCAATAGTTGGTTACGTCACTGAAGGCAAAACGCCCTCCCTCAGTTGTCGAATTGAAGACACGATCATAAAAATTGGTGCGCTCCACAGAGGTAACATTGGCAAAATGCAGATAGTCGTAACCGCCTTGCATGTAACTTGGCAAACCTTCGGTGATATATGCACGTCCATCAGCATTTGACTGTCCTGCCGATATATAAACGCTTGCTGGCTTCTGCTGGGCAACAATGTGAAGCCCACAGACCATTGTCAATAGTAGGAAAAGATATCTTTTCATTGGTTATTAAGTAGGTTTATAATGATTTGATGTGCGGACAAAGATACGGTTTTCAAGCATTTAGCCCCTTTGATTTTTGTCCTAAAAAGGACTATTTCCTTTAATTTTTGTCAGTCTTGTCAACCATTAGAGCATAATGGACATATTTTGAGGTCTGTTTGCATTCCAATTCAATTGAAAACTGCTAACTTTGGCTACGAAATGACTTTACCTAAATTGTTAAACTATACAATGAAAAAAAATCTTTTGGTCTTGCTGGCAGCTATTCCGTGTATAGTATCAGCACAAAAAGCAGCTCCAATGATGGGATGGAGTTCTTGGAATACCTATGGTGTGCATATCAGTGAAACATTGATTTGTCATCAAGCTAAGTGCATGGCAAATAGTGGACTCAAGGCAGCAGGGTACACATTTATTAATATTGACGATGGCTTTCAAGGAGGTCGCGATAAGGATGGCAATCTAAAGATCAACCCATACCGTTTTCCCAAGGGACTCAGACCAGTAGCTGACTTCATTCATGCTCAAGGCCTGAAAGCGGGAATTTATTCAGATGCAGGACGTAGTACTTGCGGCAACTTTTACAATAATGACACGCTTTCAACTAATGTGGGCCTCTATGACCACGACGATCAGGATGCACTGTACTTCTTTAAAACCCTAGGATTCGACTTTATAAAAGTCGATTTCTGTGGAGGAAGTGCCCATCAGAACCACGATAGCTTGCAACTGGACGAGTGCGAGCGTTATACAGCAATTCGTAAGGCCATCGATGGCACAGGGCGGAGAGATGTTCAATTGAATGCTTGCAGGTGGGCCTATCCTGGTACCTGGGTGAGTGGAGTGGCCGATAGTTGGCGAACAACAGGAGACATCAACGATAGTTGGCGATCGGTACGCGGAATATTGAAGGAAAATCTCTATCTATCGGCTTACCAAAGCGATGGACATTACAACGACATGGACATGCTGGAAGTGGGTAGAAGCATGAGTTTGGAGGAGGACAAGACCCATTTTGGCCTATGGTGCATGATGGAAAGTCCATTGCTGATTGGTTGCGACTTAGAGAAGATCAGACCTCAAACAATGGAGTTGCTCACCAATCCGGAGCTTCTTGCATTGAGTCAGGCCGGCCCACATCAGCAAGCTTATCCTGTGGCAAAGTCTGCTGGATGCTATATTCTCGTAAAAGACGTAGAGGCAATTGGCGGTCAGAAACGTGCCGTAGCATTTTATAATCCAGAAGATAAAGAAGCCACAGCCACGTTAATGTTTAGGGATGTAGATCTTGGAGGAAAAGTATCTGTACGCTCCGTGTTCATGCGCAGGGAGGTTGGGATGTTCAATGGCGATAAGATGCAAGTGGTAGTACCCGCCCATGGTTGCCGTATCTTTGTGCTTACCGGCGGCCAGCGTCTTGACAGACAACACTATGAAGCTGAGACTGGTTACATCAGCAGCTATCAAGAGCTATGGAATAATCAGGCCAGAAAAACAGGAATCTACGAATATGACGATCAGTGTAGCACGGGAATGAAGGCTACATGGCTTGGCTACTCTCCCGAGAACAGTCTGCAATGGCAGCATGTCAATGTAGCGAAAGCCGGTGAATATACGCTTGCCATTGCTTATTTGTCACCCGAAAGCAGGCAATTCACAGTGAGCGTAAACGGTCAAGACATTCAGACAGTTACTGTCAACAATAAAGGTATAGTAGAAATTAAAGCCAGATTACAAACTGGAAACAATATCATTAGCTTAAGAAACGACACCAATTGGATGCCAGACATTGATTATATGGACGTAAGCCACTAAGCCTTCAATGTACTAAAATGATGTCAAAATGGCCTGGAAATTCGTTGTTTGCTGTTAAATAATTTTAATGACGAGCAACATTTGGGTTATTCTAGCGTCTATGTCAATGAATGGGTGAGGTATGTACTCACTAGAATAACAGAATTAAGGAAATAATTTTAAGCAAATAAGGATATGAAGAAACAGACATTATTACTGACTATGATGGCCGGTGTGCTACTCGTTTCGAGCTGCGCAAGCAAAAAAGATTTGGTGAATTGCCAGACTGAAAATCGCGAATTGACTGCCAATTATCAGGATACTCGTGAAAAGTTGGCCGCATCACAGACTCGCGTCTCATCGTTGGAGGACCAGTTAGCACAACAGAAAAAGGACAACGAGGCACTTCAAATGAGTCTCAACAAAAGCCTTTCCAACACCAGTGACAACAATATCAATATCTCAAAGCTCGTAGATCAGATTAACGAGTCAAACCAGTATATCCGTCATCTTGTAGAAGTGAAGACCAAAAGCGACTCTCTCAACATGGTGCTTACCAACAATCTGACACGCTCTTTGAGTCGTGAGGAGATGAAGGAAGTGGATGTTCAGGTGCTCAAGGGTGTGGTTTATATTTCCCTTGCTGATAATATGCTCTACAAGAGCGGTAGTTATGAGATCAACGATCGCGCCCAGGAGACACTAAGCAAGATAGCCAAGATAATCACTGACTATAAGGATTATGACGTGCTCATCGAAGGTAACACGGATAATGTGCCTATCAACAATAGCTCAGCCATGATGACAAACATCCGCAACAATTGGGACTTGTCCTCGCTAAGAGCCTCATCGGTGGTACAATATCTCATCGACCATTTCGGAGTAGCACCCAAGAGACTGACTGCTGGTGGCCGTGGCGAGTTTAATCCTATCGCAACGAACGACACCGAACTTGGTCGTCAGCGCAACCGTCGTACTCAAATCATCATCACACCGAAGTTAGATCAGTTCATGGATTTAATTGACAAGGCACCTGACGACAACAAATAGAAACCACCTCTTACCCTCCTCTATTGACACATTGAGGGTAAAGGGGCAAAAGTAAGCTTTCTATAACTCACCATACAAATATTAAGAGGGTGTGTCAAAACAGGCA
>DHOP01000070.1:34718-55176 GCA_002407775.1 Prevotella sp. UBA5387 | reverse complement strand
AATTGTGGATACACCGTTAAGCACCGTGTTTCCCAAACTATCGACAGAGGTCGAAATCGGTCGGCCTAGCATGGTCGTTATCGTCGCTCCAGAGCCACCCATATCGATGATGCTGTAGAGTCCATTTGTGAGATGGTAACGCGCGATATCATTGCAAAGGCTGTCACTCAACCCTTCAAGGCTGTTAGCTGTCATGCCATTATGTTCGATGACGGCCTCCGGATCGTTCCATAGACTATCCACATATTGTTGTACACCCTCGTTTGTCGGGGCATAACAGGTGTACTGTCCATAAGTGGCCATGTTACGGTCTAGACCAGTACGTTGAAGGATATATTTGAACGAGGTCAAGTCACTGTCGTTCTCGATGAAACTCTGAACAGTCTCTCCTTTCATCGTATAAAGGTTCGACTCATCTGGCTCCTTGTTACAGGATCCCAAAATTATCGCTATGGAAAACGCTCCGAGTACGGATCTAAATAAATTGTATTTCATATCTAATCCTCCTCTGATCAATAATTCTTTGTATAATCTTCATTGGAACTGTATGCTGGATTCTGCTTCAAAACTGGATTCACATCCATCTCACGCTGGAGAACGGGCATATAAAGATAGGGTTCGGTACGCATCTTAGATGCGGCAGCCTGTCCTCCCGAAGTATATTTTCTCACTACAAGGTTCAACATATCTGCATTATTTCTAACAAACTCACGACCTTCCTCTGCCTGTGTTGCCAATGTTGTAGTATAATCAACACCTGTAACACGACGATAGTTAAAACGCATCAAGTCATACCAACGCTTTCCTTCAAAACTCAACTCACGCAGCCGTTCATTTAAAACTAGGTTTTCCATGCTTAACTTAGTATTATAATAAGACCATTTCAACGAATCCGATGACAAATTCGGCTGGTAAATCGAACGACTATTAATGTATTTCACAATATTGAAAGCCTGACGCAACTGAACATCCTTATCATCTATAGCCATTTGAGTCATTGCTTCTGCCTTCATCAGCATAATATCAGAGAGTCTGTAGAAGATATAGTTCTGAGCGAAGCGGTCGTAAGCCCTTTCATCTCTGATGTATGCTTTGCGAGTGTTTGGATCACCCGAACTAGATTGAGTAGATGTGGTCATCTTGCGCACATCATATGACTCTGCTCCCGCATCCACTTTGAAGCAGTTCTGCCAAAAACGATAATCTGAGTACTTTCCCGCATTATTATTTACATATATAACTGCGTTCGACCCAAAAAGCGTAGACGCTTTCATATATCCAGTAGTAGAGCTGTTGCTAGAATACTTATAAAGATTTTGACAAACAGCAGCATTACTATTGTTGACACCATTAAATTGTAGTTCAAAGATACTTTCCTCAGCGTTCTGAGTGATGTACAAATCATTAAACATATCCTGTCCATCTGATAACGGATAATCCTTCAATATAGTCTCATTTGGCTTTTGGATATGATTAGTTTTCTTTGATTCAATGATCTTGTCGCAATAAGACACACATTGCGCATAGTCTTCAGTTGAATGGTTAATACTTGCCCGCCAAAGATAAATATCAGCAAGAATTGCTTGGATTGCATCACGGTTAATAAGGCCTTTACTTCGCCAATCAACAAATGCTGTTGGATCCAGAGCTGTCTTCTCAGCCTCTTGTAGATCATTGATGCATAGCGTCAACACACTATCAGGTGAACTTTGCGGAATGTTCATCTTTTCTGAACTGTTCATATACGCATGACTGCTATAAGGAACATCTCGAAAGTTTCTGACCAGATAGAAGTAGCATAACGCACGCAATGCGAGCATTTGCGAACGGTCAGTCAAATAATCCCCCTCTGTATAAGACGGGTCAATATTCATAACATTTTTTGCCCTGTCTAATACAATATTACAATTGTTTATGACACTATATAGAGGTCCCCAATCTGCATACTGGTTAGTGGTCTGAATGTTTACAGCATAGATTTCAGTAAGGGCGACCTTCGTCGGTGAACTGACTGGAACCAACTCATCAGACCTAAAGTCGGACCATACCATCAGCTTATCGAGCACAGACGATGAAAGCATTGAATAATATGCACCCGTAACCATTGAACTAACATCTGACTTAGTTTTCCAGAAGTCCTCATCAACAGTTTTATCGTCTGGTAAAAGTACAGTATCAACGCAACTGTTCATTAGCAAAGTCGCAAAGAGACACATAGGCACTGCACCTATGACTTTCAGTACGCCACTTGTCATTTTCTTTATCTTATTCATATCTAGATGCGTTTTAGAATTCAATATTGATACTTGCCGTGAAAGACTTTGAACGAGGGGTACGTGAATCGTCTATAGCAACTCCCCAACCTCCTGTTGAAATTTCGGGGTCAGTCCCACTATATTTGGTCCACAACCAAAGATTATTAACACTAAGATAGAGTTGTAGATTATTAAGACCCCACTTCTTTATCTTCTTCTTATCAAAGTTATAGGCCAACTGCAAGTTGTTGAATCGAACAAAGGATCCATCTTCCACATACCTGCTTGAACCTTGATAATTATAAGCTGCAGTAGATCCATCGACATAAATAGCTCTTGGCATCGGCGTAACATCACCATCCTTGCGCCAACGATAATTCACAGCAGCTGTCTGATTTCCTGTACTTGACATCTGTTGAAGAGACATACGGGCAGCATTCACAACCTTGTTGCCGAAGCGATAAGCAAATCGAGTCTTAAGACTCCAACGACCATACCTAAATGTAAAGTTAAAACCTCCTTGTAATTTTGGCAAAGAATTGCCTAAATAAACAATATCAAGAGCGTTGATCTGGCCATCATGATTAATGTCCTCATAGATGGCGTCTCCTCCTTGGAACACATAGGTAGATGATCCTGCATCATAATTATAAACCAAGTGTTGTGGTTCACCATTGCTTGTCATAATAGCTTTCCCGTCAGCTCCGACGGCTATAGGAAAAGTTCTACCTGCTGCCAATTGCTCATTGACCCACCCTTCATAAGCTGAAGGGGAAAGGTTGTTTTCCTTCTGATAATTTTGAAGATACTCATAACTATACTGGTAAACACCGTTACTACGGAATCCATAAATAGACCCAAGGGCATTGCCTACTTGTACTCTGTTCAAATAAGCACCACGTGTAGTGGCTGACCACTTGGAGTTGACAGCATCAAGCACACGTTGATCCATCTCCTTGATCTCATTGTAGTTCTGAGCGAAGTTGACACCTGCACTCATTGCGAACTTTCCAATCTTAATTAAATCACTAGCATTGATGTTCATTTCCCATCCATCATTCGTCATACTACCTACATTGGCATAAGCCACTGAACTATATCCTGTTGTTGAAGGAATGGATACTGACCTTTGTAATAAGTCTTTTGTATACTTATGGTACCAGTCGAAATCTACCTCAATTTTATCATTTAGGAAACCAAGATTGAAACCAAGATTCACTGAGGCTGTCTTTTCCCATCTCAAATCATCCAGCTTCAGTCCATCGATTTTGGCAACTGGCAAAGAAGTATTTCCATTGCCATAATAGCCCGCACTCGTATTGTAGGTCGAATAGAATAGATAGTCAGCATCTGGGGCTTTACCCACAATTCCCCAACTGGCACGCAGAGCAGCCATTGAGAGCCAAGAGTGCAAACTCTTCATAAAAGACTCGTCAATGATATTGTATCGAAAGGAAACGCCAGGGAAATATGCCCATCTATTCTTTGGACCGAATTTCGAGTTTCCATCGGCACGCAAAGAGAAACCTGCAATATACCTTCCTTTATAAGCGGCATGGGCTGTGTATATCCAGTCTTGCGAATTGCTACGACTATTATAACTGCTCATTTCCTGCAAGTCTGCAGGTACTGTAGGCGAAATAATTCCATCGGGAAGACGATTCATAGTGATGTCCTGTCCATTGCTTTTAGCAGTTGCCATCTCATATCGAGCCAACATCATAACAGAGATATCCTTATTGCGGAAATATGGAGTATATATCAACTCTACCAGACCACCCATCTTGAAACGATTGCTCTCAGTATTTGTGCTCACATTATAGGAATTACTTGTCCAAATGTCTGTAGCCAACGCTGCTGGATAATAGGTGGGTACGCTACGTGCATAGATATCGAAATCTATTCTACCATTAAAAGTTAGACGATGTTGGTCTGCTCCAGTACCAAGCAATTCATATTTCACGGCAAAATCCGGCGTTATACGATAAGTCTGATCTTTTTTCCATGCCAAGTTCGCAATGGCGATCGGATTTCCCATACCACGAACGTCTCGCATTTCGTAGGACGAAAAGTTACCAGTGTAAGGATTGTTCGAGCCAGAAGCATTACCCGAAGGATTCATTATATAATATTCATTTGTATCAGTACCATCGGCATTCTGACGATAGATGCTCATATTAGGAGCAATCTGCTGGGCGATTCCTAATAAGCCGCTGTAGTTCATATCATTGCCAGTATAGGTCAACGCAAAGTTTGTGGAAAACTTTATACGATCTGACACGTTATAATCAAGAACCAATCGTGTAGAGAAACGGTCAAGCTTTTGTTTGATGATGGAACCTGTCTGTTGGTCATAGCCAGCACTTATACGGAACTGCGCCCTCTGGCCGCCACCAGTAAGATTCATGTTATAGGAATGCATCTGGCCGAATTGTTGAACTGCCTTAACCCAGTCGGTATTATTATTCCAGTTCTCATACTCAGCCCAGCTTGCGTCATAATTCAACTCTGCTATGTTGGTAGTAGATGTAGCTTCCTGAGATGGGTTATAAAACTCCTCCTTTAACATCATTGTATAATCATCACCATTGAGCAGTTTGTAACCCTTTGGCTGCCATGTTCCAGTGAACTTATAGGAAAAGTTGATGCGTGTCTTACCCCTTACACCACGCTTGGTGGTTATTTGAATAACACCATTAGCGCCATTAGCACCCCAAATAGCGGTAGCTGCAGCATCTTTTAGCACAGTAATAGAGGCAATGTCTTCAACGTTTACAGAAAGCAATGATGCATATTGCTCTTCATTAGCGTTAGCAAAGTCAAAGGTTTGATCAGGGTTGTCAAAAATCTTATCGTCCACAACAATCAATGGATTAGCATTTCCATTAATGGTGGTTACACCACGTAATCGCATTGTGGTTCCTGAACCTAAGTTTCCTGAGTTGGATACAATGTCTAGACCTGCGATTTCTCCCTGCAAGGCCTCATCCGCAGTAGTAAAGGACATACCCTCTACAGCATCCATATTGAAAGTCTGTTGGGTTACTGAAACCTCTCGCTTAGGGATAAACAATCCACCTGAAGAGGTTCGTGCACCCTTAACGACAACCTCAGTCAATGTGTGGTCATCTGCATCTAGCTTAATCTCAAAGGTTTCCTTACTACCAATAGTCAATGTTTTGGTTTTATCGCCCACATAGGTAATGACCAACTTATTATTGGGACTTTTGATTTCCATGGAGAAATTGCCATTGATATCCGTCTGGGATGCCGAAACAATACGATCATTGGCATCACGTTCGGTAACATTTGCCATCATCACTGGACCCTGCGGATCGATGACAGTGCCGGAAATTCGCCTGCTCTGAGCATATATGCCAATCGACATCAGTGCCAAAACGACCGATAAAATGATTCTTTTATTAGACATAGTTGTTTAGTCGTTAGTTTTTATTAGTGACGTGCTCTACTCAACATAGCTTTTTTCTTAGCAGCTGCTGCTGCCTGAGTGGCAACGACTTGAGGATTCCATGATGGATTACCAGAGCCATCCTTATAAAGATAAAGTGGTGTCGTGAGTTCATGAACTGCGCAAAATGATGAGGTGGTTATCGCATTGGCCATGTTGCGCGGAGCATTAAACCAGTAATCGCGCGTCATCTGGTTGATAAGTCGACCGTTGCCACCTACTACAGTATGTGTCTCACCCGCTCCATCTGTAATCTGCAAACGGCCATTGCCACCAGAAACAGTATAAGTGTCAGCCATACCTATGGCATTAGTACAAAGACTGCCAAAGACTCCGCCTTCCACGATCTTGTCTGCATATATTGAAGTGCTTTGGAAGTGGTAACGACAGAAGTCTCGGATAGCCTGAATTTTGAGTTTTGCTTCTTCTTTAACGTTCGCAGGAACATCCTCAGCTGTTTCATAGGCATCTAGCTGAGTTTGGATGTCACTCCAGCGGGGAAGGCCACTCTTGTATGCAATCTCCACGGCTGCATTATCAGGTGCATATAGAGTGTAGTTATAGGTGTTGAACATCTTCACGTTCTCATCCATACATGCATTGTTTATCTTATTTGTCCCTGACCCATAACTTGTTGTGAAGATAATATACTGACTTTGTTCAGTTGTGCCGAAACTATTAACTACATCCGAAATACCAGCCTTGAGGAGTACATCGGTTGCTGCAAATCCGGAACACAATTCATAGAACTCAGAGAATTGGGCATTATCTTGCAAAACACGACTCACGCTCTTTTGCACAGGTTGTATCACATGGTCCACTCGATAGGCATGTCCATTAACTTCAGTGTAGTCCACATCAATTTTAGATGTCGAAAGTTTTGCATCTTGATCGATTTGGGCACTTGTGCCAACAATTGAGCCAACTCCGCCTCCACTAACATATACTTCACCGCCATGCTTGGTCTTATAATAATTATTCGACCCAATAACTTCTCCACTTTTTAGTAGCAAAGTGTGATAGTTCAAAATGTCAACAAGCTGAGAAGTGTACTTGGCACTTGCAGCACTACCATATTCTACGGTCTCGATTACATCTGAAGAGATCTTTCCAGATATCGGGTCATATGGGTGAACTTCACACCGAAGCTTCGGAGCGCTGTTCAGCTTTTCAGGCACATATTTGTAAAAACGTAGAGCCCTGGGATTAGCAGTCTTTAAGGATGTAGGATCAATATAAAACTTACCAAAGGCTTCGTCATCTGGAATGAAGAAAGCATAATTGGCACTCATTGCTAAAAGATAGTATCGGAAGTCGACGTTAAGGAAAGAGCGATCCTGAACAGCCCAGTTCATGACAAACATATCCGGATATGAAGAAGAGGGCGCCAACACTGCCCTATACTCATCAGGAGCAATCATTACATTAGTAACATAGATAACTCCATTATTAGCTATCTTTATATCGTACTTAGCATTTTCCTGTCGCAACATACTCATGGAGATACCCATGTTTTCGGATGCGTCATTAATAATAGTACTAAACTTACTTGGAACGGTTTCTACGAAGGAATTTTGCTGCAGATTACGAATAAACGCAGTAATAATGGCTGGATTTCTAGATTGCATGGAGTCAAGGTTTTCCACAAGGTTAGCCTCAGTATTTGTCTTTGCTCCATATATATCAATCAAGTAAGCACCTGCGCCACCTGGAAGAAAATATTTTTTAACAGCGTCGTTATCGGGAGCAAAAAGTGCTCCCATATCTGTGATGGTATAATCAAGAGACGAAGTATTAGCATGAGCAGGATAATATTGATTCCAGCCCAAATCATACTTTAAATAGCGACCATTGCCTAATGCATTGCCATCAGGATCAAGAGTCAATGCAGCGTTCTTGGAACGCGAGCTGACATATCTCATTTCAAAAA
Source organism: Prevotella sp. UBA5387 (assembly GCA_002407775.1). GTDB lineage: Bacteria > Bacteroidota > Bacteroidia > Bacteroidales > Bacteroidaceae > Prevotella. The sequence continues at coordinate 47,522 of DHOP01000070.1, read as the reverse complement.
TCGAATCTATGATGGCGACTCCATTGGCTATCGCCCAATCATTGTACTGATTTGTGATGTTAAGACTGTAATATGGTGCTGCATAATAGTCTACCATTCTGCTAAAAAGGCTTGTTTCACTCGTCGAGCGAAGAACATCAGCCATATTACCCGGTGGTACCAACACATCTTGAAGTTGGTGAATATAACCATTCTGACACGTAACGTCCTTTCTTATGATTTTGTTGTCAAAAATATAAGCAGGGCTCTCTATAGCATCATAGGGCTCACCTGTTAAGACTTGAAAATCGGAATTTTCACCAGTCGTAGTAATACCATTGTTTACCATCTGCTCTCGGGTGAAATGTACCATCATTGGCCGAGTGCCATCTGATACGATATCAATTCCTTTGTTAAAATATTTGGTCCACCATTCGTTATTTTTTGGCATTTGTGACACGCCATAAAGATGGGTAACGGAATCGATGACACTAACAGACGACTGATGCTTAACTGCTAGACCATTTTCGACAGAAGACGAGCCACTCGAAACATTGGAGAGCATATTGACCAACAATGCATTGTCAAGCATCGACGAATAGAGCAGTAATTTCTTTTGGGCTAGAGAGAGTTTGTCATAAGAAGTAACCCCCCAGGAATTGCCAGAAAAGAAACGCTGGAAAGCATCATCGTTAGCTGGGAATATCGTCTTGCTGCCCGTACGTGAAAGTGTAGAGGTGTAGCCTAAATCGTCGACCAACTTTAAATAGGTAGTGAACGTTCCGGTCAGGTACTCCTGATTCGGGTTTTGTAATTCCTCATAGATGCTCCCTCCCAACCATGCCGGCTTAGAATCTTCATCCACTTCCGCATTTTTGTCAACGCAAGAAGCCATCAACCCCACACTAATGAGAGTGATACATACGAAGAGTTTGTTCATAATTTGTTTTAGTTATTTATTGTTTGATAATTCAATCAGTAGATTAAACGTTGACAAAATTAGTAACTTTAATTCAATCTCACAAACTGAAATTGAGCAAAAAGCGGCATTTTAATATATCAGTGGGTACATTTGTCAATTATCAAAGGTTAAAAATCAAAAAGAAGGCATAGCAGGAGTAAAATAAAAGCGTTATATTCTTCTTTGATCAAATGGACTTGTTATTAGAAGAAATAAATAGTAAAGAAAGTAAAACAAATTCAAATTAGAAATAAGACAATTCATTTATAGTTAGAATTTATTAGTAACCTAAATCATAAAGTCGAATGCAACCTTACGAAGATTAACCTTATACTCCATCCATGCTTTGAGACAAGCAAGAAAGTTGGCCTATCCCTCAGTGTTACCGACAAGCCATTTTAAACCCACTTCACAAAGCCCCATTCCATATTCCTTTACACGAACTGTGTCAGTATCGTGTATCGACTCCAAAGATATTTCCACCATTAGCAGTCCCGTCCGTCTACGCTCTCCCAAGCAAAGCTAATAAATGAACTTGGGTCAACTGCCTTAACTCGTACTGGAGAGTCAATTGGAAATTCAGGAAATTTCCAGTAAACAGTCTTCCCAGCTTCAAGTCGACCTAAACCCTTAGAAATAAAATAATTCTTCATTATTTCGGGATCAATGATAGCCTCAAAGACCTCTTCTATCGGTCAAGAAACTTGAATTACTGCTATTGATTCTATAGTTTCTATGCTTAAAATTTTAATTGATAATTCAGATAATGAAGAACATTACCTAACTATTATTGAAATTTGAATTAAAAAGTCCCCAATAGTTTCATTCGAACTAATGGGGACTATATCGTTAGATTAAAGCCATAATGATACTCATAATGAGTACATGTAAAGTGCTCTACTTTATTGCAATAACCTGCTTAGCAACTTCATTCTCAGGGTCGATGGTAAGCATTTTGTTAGCAAACACCTTTGAAGTTTCTTTATCTTGCTTCACATTGAAGTGGTAAACTATAAGATATAGGTATGCCTGCTTCATCATAGCTATCTCGCTATCATTCTTTTCTGCCTTTGCCTCTAAAGACTTAGCCAGCTCCTCATAGTATGGCTTTGCCAAACCTTGTTTGCTATCCGGATCTAGATTTGCATTGATCTGTCCGCGCATGAAGTTACAATAGTTATTGTAATTAGGATAAGCCTGCATTAAACGAGCATAAACTTGATCGGCACTTCTGAAAGCATTTGCTGCTCCTTCTGTATCACCTGCCTGCGTTTTCTTTGAGGCGATATCAGCATACAGTGTACCTAAGTTATCAAGATTTTCCATTGTCGGTTCAGTACCCTCAAATGATTTCTCGAAATAAGTAACGGCATTATTGTAATCACCCTTACCAAGATATACATCAGACAAATTCTTGTTGATAATAACCAACTGCTTAGGATTACTTGCATCAAGATTAAGTGCCTGGTTGTATGCTTTAATTGCATCATCCCAGCGTTGAGCTTGCTGCAAAGCTGTTCCATAATAGATATAGTCTTCCCCAATAATATGAGCACTATCACTCTGATTGAAAAGCTTATCTGCGTAATTGAGTGCTTCGTCAGCCTGCTTTAGGTCAGTATAGTTGTAGAAAGCTATTCTGTTCCATCCTGCACGTCTTGAGTTGCGTGCTAAACCTCTTTTGCAAATATCAATACTCTTTTCGCGATTTCCAAGCAACCACTCAGTCATAGCAAAATTAGTAAGGTCCTCATCTTCCATCTTGCTAAAGTCAGTAACCTTACTATAGTAAGAAGAGGCTTTCTGATAATTTTGAGCAATATAATAAATACGTCCTGCAAGAGCATCAACAGGATAATCTGGACGTTGAGCACGTAAGTCTTCCAAATTGGCAACGGCTTCCTCAGGACTACGTCCACGAAGAATCATAGCATATTTGTAGTAACCTTCAGGATCCTTTGGTGCAAAATATTTAGCCTGCTGATAATTTTCTGCTGCTTTACCTGCATCATCTTGGGCAACAGCTATGTCACCTTTTAACAAGAAAGCCTTAGCAAATTTAGTATCCTTTTTTAAGGCATAATCAGCAAATGCAATAGCATTGGCAGTATCCTTTTCATGAAGGAATAACTTTCCAATTGCAACTAGAACTTCTGGATTTTTCTTGTTATCCTTGTAGAGTTGCTTTACTTGTTTACCAAAATCTGCACCCTTATTCTTAATAATTTGGGTGGCTTGCTCGATAATCATCTTATTGTTATCTTGAGCAAAAGTGGAAACATGCGATGTAAAAATCGCAGCACCAATTAATAGATATTTTATTGCTTTCATATTTTCTACTTTTAAAGTTTACTACTTGCTAAATATTTTACTTAATGACGTCAAAAAAAGAATGATGTATCATCTATTGACTTACATTAACATCTCTCACATTAATATTTCCAAGAACAGGTAGTAAACCTGCTTTCATAACTATTCGTTGTCCTTTAGGGCTTTCTATGAAATGTGCAAATCCCCAAGGCAATCCCTGACGAGGATCATTTAAGAGGGCATAAATAGTTCTGATCAAAGGATATTCCCCGTTATAAATATAATACTGGTATGGTTTACGAGAGCTCGCAGCCGTAGCTGGATGAATGCGACTTACGCTCATAACCTGTATATTTTTCCTGAAAGTAAGATTTGTTGAATCATGTTTGTCGTTAAGCCAGTTATTACCAATAATGCCGATCGATCCAGGATTTTTCTCGACATATTTGATTACTTCTTCTGTTTTATTAACTGCTGTAACATTTGGATTAACGATTGGCTTACCTCCAAGAACAGAATCTTCTATGTAGTGAACTGTGCTTGATCTTGGATTATCAAACACAACAGTAATCGTTCCTCGTTTAGAACCTTTGTAGATGTCACCCCACTTGATATATCTCCCTGTCATAATATTCTTAATATCATCCACAGAGATAAGGGTATCATTATTTGAAGTGTTAACTATAAATGCTAAAGCATCGTAAGCTAACTTAATAGTAAACGGTCTGAAATTTTGCTCCTTTAAACTGTTGAGCTCAGATACTTTAAAATCACGAGAGGTAAAGGCTAACCATGTTTTACCTTTCAAAAGCCTACTAATAGCTTCAGACTCGTTAGTATAAACCGGAGTAACAAACGCCTGTGGATAATCCTTTTGAAAAACAAAGCGCTCTTCTTCAATAATAGGACTAAAACTTTCATCAGAGACGAAACTAATCGCCCCTGATGAATATGTATCTGTTCTGCCGTCTTTTCCCTTCTTGTTGTCACAAGAAGAGAAAAGACATACAGAAAGTGTTAATCCCACGAAAATGTAAGATGTTAATTTGCTCATAAAAACATGTTACTGTAATTTAAATGATACAGGAACATTGTACTTTACACGTACAGCTGATCCGTTTTGCTTACCTGGAATCCAGTTAGGCATCGCAGAAACTACACGAGTAGCTTCACGGTCAAGTGAAGGGTCTACAGAGCGAACAACTCTTACATCTGTAATAGAACCATCACGCTCTACCACGAAGGAAACTACAACTCTACCTTGTACACCATTCTCCTGTGCAACAACAGGATATTTAATGTTATCAGATAGATACTGCATCAAAGCTGAAGGTCCACCTGGGAAAGAAGGCATCTGTTCTACAATATCGAACACCTTGTTTTCAACCTCAGGCTTCGGCTTAACAGGTTCATCTGCAACACGTTGAGTCACCTTCAAGACCTCACCATTATCACTATTACCCTTTACATCGAGAGCACCGATAGCAGTGTTAGTCTGCATCAACTCTTGTTGAGTCTTCATTTCTTCTTCAGGCTTTACCTCATCATCCTTTTTGATAACCGGTGCCGTAAATTTGATAGAAGACTTAACTTCTTTGACAACCTCTTGCTTCTTTTCTGGAATCTGAACTTCCTTGCGCTTAACCTCAGCCTTTTTCTTAGGCTGATTCAAAGCCGACAACTCTGTTACCGATTGATTAATACTATGTGCAGCCTGATACTGATCGTATGCAGACTTTGCCATATATATTGCGATAGACAAAGCAACCAATAATCCTATAAGAAGAATAGAATATATATTTCTCTTAGGAGTATTCCTACGTAGCTTATAAGCTCCGTAAGATTGATTTCTTCCTTCAAAGATCAGATCTGTCCAAGCCTCGGTTGTTACATCAATATTTGCCATTTCTTAACTTTTAATTCGTTTAGTCATGTGCCTTACAGTTTGACATTATTCTTCTTAAGAAGAGTAAAGTCATCTTGATTCAGCTTATCGATAACATACTTACCAATGCTACATATCTGCATCTCATCGAGAGCATCAACAAGATTCTTATATGTTGCATTGTCTGAGGCCTTAATAATGACTGTCATCGTCGTTATCTTCTTATCACTAAGTATACCAGCCTTGATCTGATTCAGCCTTACATTATAAATAGAATCTGGCATCTTTTTGGTAACATCAGCCTTCTCTTTGTCTAATTCTGCTTTGGCTTTCATCACATCCTGCACAGGATATGTCCCATCATCCGTAACGTGATTATAGAGTACAGAGCGAATACCCTTAGAACCCCATGTTGTCTTTTTAAGAATTGTAGGATCCTCAGGTTTTACAAGTCCTGCAACATAATAAACCTGATTATCTGCTGCGCAATAAATTGTAATGGTATATGATTCCTTAGTTACTGATTTATCTTGGTCTTGCAAGTTCTTATCGTTACTTGGCATACTCAACTCCATCGTCTGTGGCTTCGCCAAGGAGGTACAAAGCATGAAGAATGTGATAAGGAGCATCATCATATCAACCATAGGAGTGAAGTCCACACGGACATTCATCTTCTTCTGCTTGCTCTTTCCTCCTTTGCCATTTGTTGTCATCATCTCCATAGCCTAGTCCTCCACTTTCTTATATTGAGTAATCAGATAATAACGATTCTCGTTCATATCTTGAAGTTCACTCATGATCTTCTTAATCGTCTTGTATGGCGTATTTTCGTCAGCCTTGATTGCAATCTTAGCATCGGCATTGGCATTCTTTGCTGCCTTAATCCAAATCTGGAATTCGCTCATAGCTGCATCACCAGTCTTACCTTTGACAGAATCAAGGGGAATACCGTATTTCTTAATTGCCTCTGGCATCTTAACCGTCTCAAGACTAAGATAACTTTGAAGATCATTCATAGGAACGCCCCAGTTTGGATCGTTCAAGAACTTCTTCTGCTGCTGAGGTGTCAATGATATACCGAACTGGCCAGTAACATCACTGAGTGCTGCAGAAACATCTGTAGTCTTATCCATATTCATAAACACCTTGCCATCATTTCCGACAAGTACGCCTATAACATTGGATTCCGGAACTTTAATCTCAGTCACCGAACCAGGCGTGTTTACTTTAATTGGCTCTTGCTTCACGAACGTTGAAGTTAACATGAAGAAGGTCAACAAAAGTACCATCACGTCCGACATAGGTGTCATGTCGATCCAGACGTCACTTTTCTTAATTTTTACTTTACCCATAGCGATAAATTTATTAAAGGGTTAGCAAAAATTAAGCCTCGTCTGTGTGGTTTGCTTCGTATGTCTGAGCAATTGAATAACCTACCTCGTCAAGCGCGTATGTCAGCTTGTCAATCTTATTGGTAAAATAGTTATAAGAAATAACTGCACACCAAGATGTTGCGATACCGAAAGCTGTGTTGATAAGAGCCTCAGAAATACCAGTTGACAGAGCAAGTGAGTCACCACCGCCGCCAGCAGCCAAAGCAGAGAAAGATCTAATCATACCCGTTACAGTACCAAGAAGTCCGGTAAGTGTACCTAGAGTCACAATAGTAGCCACGATAGGGAGGTTCATCTGCAAAGTAGGCATCTCAAGCTGTGTAGCCTCCTCATGAGCCTGCTGAATACGAGCAACTTTCTGGCTCTTCTTCAAATTTGTATTAGCACCATTGTCCATCTCCTTATAAGTTTTCAAAGAAGCAATCACAACATTTGCAACAGACCCCTGCATCTTATTGCAAAGCTCCTCAGCCTTTGCGAAATCGTTTGCTTTCAAAGAAGCCTTGATGTTAGCCACGAACTTGGTTAAGCTACCTTTTCCAAATGCAGTCTTCAAAGCCAACCAACGCTCAACAGAAAGACAAAGTACGGTGAGCAAAAGTGTGTGAATGATAGGCACGATGACACCACCCTTGAAAATTGTACCCAACATGTTGATAGGAGCATTTGCATTGTCGTTGCCCTGAAAGTTAGCGGTATTGCCAAGAACCAAGGAATAGAACAATTCAGCAGCAATAAAGCATACGACGAGTATCCAGAATGCGCCTCTAATACCAGTGAAGCCCTGAGACTTTTTTACAGCCTTTGGAGCTGCGGCTTTTTGTGTAGTTGCCATAATTTTAAGTTTAAATTTTAATTATTAATAAATTGTTATTTGTTATTTTGGATAATACAATTAGTTCCTCTTGTTTCTTACAATGCCACATATAAATTTGGCACATTACGGCGGTACAAGCGACCACAAAGATAGCAACTTTCGACTTATTGCAAGTAAGTTTGCTACATTTTAACACTATTTTATTTTAATAAAGAGGTCACTTCTTTAATTCGGCTCATCGCCTCCCGAATATTCTCATCACTAGTGGCATAACTAATTCTAAAACACTTAGGGTCTCCAAAAGCATCACCACCAACGGTAGCCACATGTCCTACCTCAAGAAGGTACATGGCAAAATCGGTAGAATTATTTACTTTGAAATCTCCATTGCTTTTTCCAAAGAAACTAGAACATTTCGGGAAGACATAAAATGCACCTTCTGGAATATTAACTTCTATACCGGGAATATCCTTGATCAATCCTACGATAAGATCACGACGACGTTCAAAAGCTTTAGACATGTCCTCGACACATTGCTGAGAACCTTCGTATGCCTCTAATGCTGCCATCTGGCTTACGTCACAAGTACCACTGGTATACTGACCTTGAAGTTTGTTTACACCTTTAATTATCCATTCCGGAGCAGCGATCCATCCAAGGCGCCAGCCTGTCATAGCATAGGCCTTGCTTACACCATTACATATGATAGTGCGCTCTTTCATTCCTGGATAAGACGCGATACTTCCGTTAGAACCCTGATAGTTAATGTGCTCATAGATTTCGTCAGACAAAACAAGAAGGTCCTCATGCTCAAGCACCACCTTTGCCAATGCGTCCAGTTCGTCCTGGGAATATACACTTCCCGTAGGGTTACTAGGTGAGCAAAGTATTATTAACTTGGTCTTAGGGGTGATGGCAGCCTCAAGCTGATCAGGGGTCATCTTGAAGTTTTGTTCAAATCCAGCAGGAACAATAACAGGCATACCTCCAGCAAGCTTTGTCATTTGAGGATAGCTCACCCAATATGGTGCGGGAATAATCACCTCGTCACCATTATTAACAAGTGCCAATAAAGTGTTACAAATCCCCTGCTTTCCACCAGTTCCTACAAGCACTTCACTTGAAGAATAATCAAGATGATTTTCTTTCTTCAGTTTTGCCGCAATGGCATTTCTTAATGAGAGATAGCCTGGGACTGGCGAATATTTAGAGTAATTATCGTCGATCGACTTCTTTCCTGCTTCTTTAATGTGGTCAGGCGTATTAAAGTCTGGCTCACCAACACTCATGTTTATAACATCTATCCCCTTTGCTTTCATCTCGCTACTTTTCTGCGACATTGCCAAGGTGGCTGAAGGAGCCATACGATTGAGACGGTCTGATAATTGTGCCATATGCTATATATTTAAATAAAAGTTTGGTGATGCAAAAGTAATCATTTTAATCAAAAACCTAAATTTCTGCTTCCTAAATTTTGTTTATATGAACAAAAATATAACAAATTGGACTATTTTAGTTTCAATTGATGTCCCATACGATCTCTCTTAGTTCTGAGATACTTTACATCATATTTGTTTGGGGACACCTCTATTGGCACGTTCTGAACAATTTCCAAACCATATGCCTCTAAACCAACACGCTTTGTTGGGTTGTTGGTCATTAGCCTCATCTTGTGAACACCAAGTTGCCTTAACATTTGAGCCCCGCATCCATAATCACGTTCGTCAGGTTTAAATCCAAGGTGTATATTGGCATCAACGGTGTCAAGCCCTTCTTCCTGTAGTTTATAAGCGGCGATTTTATTCATCAGACCAATACCACGGCCTTCCTGTTGCATGTAAATCAACACACCTTTTCCCTCTTGCTCAATCATTTGCATTGACTTGTGTAGCTGTTCACCACAATCACAACGTTGGCTACCAAGGACGTCACCAGTAGCACACGAAGAATGCACCCTTACAAGCACAGGCTCGTCCGGTTTCCACTCCCCTTTAATCAGTGCCATATGCTCTAACCCATTACTGATCTGGCGGAAAGGTATAAGACGGAAATGACCATAGATGGTTGGCATATCAACCTCATCTCCAACAACGATGCTAGTCTCTCGTTGAAGTCTGTAAGCAATAAGATCTTTTATGGAAATTATTTTTAAGCCCCATTCTTCTGCTCTTTTTTGCAAATCAGGCATACGTGCCATGGAACCGTCATCATTCATAATCTCCATCAGAGCCCCAACTGGATATAGTCCTGAGAGTTTACAAAGGTCTACAGCAGCCTCGGTATGCCCTGACCTACGGAGCACTCCGTTGTCTTGTGCATAGAGAGGATTGATATGTCCTGGACGACCAAATGTTTCAGGTGTAGACCTTGGATCGGCCAAAGCCTTGATAGTCTCGGCACGATCGTGAGCAGACACTCCGGTCGTACAACCTTCCAATTTATCCACGGTCACGGTGAATGGTGTACCTAAAACGGATGTATTATCCTCAACCTGATGGGGCAAAGCAAGCTCGTCCGCACGTGAAATTTCGATTGGGGCACAAAGAACGCCACGTGCGTTCTTCAACATGAAGTTAACCTTTTCCGCCGTTATCTTCTCTCCTGCAATGATCAGATCTCCTTCATTCTCCCTGTCCTCGTCATCAACAACGATAACAAATTGACCCTCCTTAAAATCTTTCAGTGCATCTTCGATGCTACTCAGTTTGAAGTCTGCCATAGTATTGTATATATAATGTATTCTACTTAATTAAAATTCTCTCGGTATAATTAATTATGTTGCTGTTTGTGTAATTGATTACTTTCAAATCACGAAGCAACCTGAGGCGGAAACGCCACATCCTCAAATAAAAGAATAGTCCAAGTGGTATAATCAATGCTGCTAAAATATTGAGCCACTTTCGTTCGAATGGGCGAGTATGTGACTTAAGAGCAAGCACAGGATACTGGTTTAGATAGTGAAGAACCTGCTTGTCTCGAGTATTCGAAAGATCACCAATAGTTGTTTCGAGTTTATCATTAATTCGCTCTATCTCATGATCAGGTTGATACTTAAAGAAAACCTTGATTATATTAGGCGGTGACACCAAGTTATGGTCTCGTGAATAAGCCGACACCGCATGACTAATGGCTACCAGCTTCTCATTATCAATTATATAATCAGGATCATTAATGATAACTTCTTTACTAGCAATGTGACGTTTTGTGCGGAAGCCAAAGAGGCGCATGAAAAATCTACCCCACAGATCTCCATTAAACACCATGGAGTCATTATTGGCTTTGTAAGTGATGAAAACAGCGATTGGGGTCATCGCTACAGGTGCCAAACCCTTACCAAACCACACTGACCAATCCCCCTGTCTGGCCATACGAAATCCCGAGTTGTCCAAAATATAATAAATGATGAACACAAAAACAGAGATTATCACAGGCAATCCTAATCCTCCTTTTCGGATAATAGCACCTAATGGAGCTCCAATAAAGAAAAATATCAGACACTGTAGAGTCAGAGTAAACTTATTAATAGCTTCTATCTGGTGTTCTCTAATCAACCTCTCATTGTCACCAGTAATCATGCTTTTGAACTCCAAGTCGTTCACTTCGTTTTGGACTTGGGAAAGCGCAGATGAGTAGACACGTTGTTTCTCGTCCAGTTTCTTTATATCTAGAGCTTTGTCAATATCAAACGTTTTCGTTGCTCCACGTTTGACCGCAACCAGAGAGTCTTGTTTTGAAGTAATCGGCACTGCATAATACAGATGCTTTGCATCATTATAGAATGCTCTACCAATACTATCATAAGTATGATTCAACGAATCAATGTTATTAAAAATCTGCGATAAACTCTTGCCCTTTGCGTTGTTGGAAAGCAACGATGCGTCAGTCATATTAAAGCCACCATCAAAATCGAGTACTATCTGCTTTGACACAAAAGTCTCCCGACGATAGGGAACCGCGGCACTACCTGCCAACTGAGAAGATTGCATATTTTCAAACCATTCCCCACTCCATAGCGACAACAGCAGGTGCTTCTTCTCGGCCGTTGATTGCAACATGCCCGAATCTGCCAAGATTATAGCAGCGTCTTCATAGCTCTGAGTCATCCTATATATCATGATGCCATAGAGCTTGCCTGTTTTTAGGTCTTTTCGTTGAACATAGATATTACTATTGGGTATGCCATCATAGAAGACCCCCTCAGGTATCTCCAACTCCGGACTCTTTTGTTTCATAGAGATGAGGAGTTGGGTTAGTTTCATATTGGCAGATGGACCAATATTATTTTGAAAATAAAACGAGCCAAAACATATAAGCAAGGTAATCACAATGAGTGAGCGAAATGTCTGCATCAATGATATTCCAGCCGCCTTGATAGCTGTTAACTCGGAACTTTCTCCAATATTACCAAACGTAATGAGCGAGCTAAGTAAAGTAGCCAACGGTAATGCTTGAGGTATCATCATCAGCGCCATATACCAGAAGAACTGCGCTAAGATTTCCAAAGAAAGACCTTTGCCTATGAGTTCATCCACAAAGCGCCATAAAAACTGCATCATCAGCACAAAGAGGCAGATGAAAAAAGTTCCTAAGAATAAAAGTCCGAATTGACGGACAATGAATATGTCGAGTTTCTTTATCCGAAAGTTCATAAACGGTCTCTCTGCACTCTTACCTACAGTAGATGCTTAGCACCCATCAATTAGTATGCAAAGTTAATGGAAAAAACTCAGAAACCATGGATTTTACCTTATTTTATAAAAGGACTAATACATGAAATCGTAAACTCCATGATAAAAGGTTTTTCTTGCAAGATTTGAATATTCAGCAAATAAACTTACACGCCTGTTTTGTGCTGAAGTCGGTCCAAATCATGGTTCCACATATATACAGTACCTTCGATGTCATCTGAATCACTGAAATCGCTTATTGAAAGTGCAAATTCGTCTGTAACACCCAATTTAAACATTTCTATCTCAGTAAAAGCGTCTGAATCTTCTTCGTCCTCCCATCTGAATTTAATGGATGAATTTCTTACCACTTCAAGGATATCAGCGCATCGAGTCTCATGAACTTGTCCAGGCTTTCCCCATGTAAATATCAAAGTATTTCCATCTTGTTTTACTTCTTCTGCAATCCATCGGCTTAGTCCATCAGGTGTAGATATAAGTTTCCATATAATAGATTCAGAGCGTGAGCGTAATGCTCGCTCGATAGTAACTTTCTTTTTTCGCATTCAGTTTAATTGCTAATAACTCGGTAAAGTTATACAAATGATGTCTATTAACTGCTACAAATGTAGCAATATTCCAGTACAATCAAATAAATTTTTGCGAAAAATTTGGCACTTATAAAATAAAAGTTTAACTTTGCACTCGCTTTCAAGAACAGAAGGAAAAGACATGATGGCGGGATAGCTCAGCTGGTTAGAGCGTCGGATTCATAATCCGGAGGTCGTGGG
>DHOP01000070.1:33619-34567 GCA_002407775.1 Prevotella sp. UBA5387 | reverse complement strand
GATTCATAATCCGGAGGTCGTGGGTTCGGGTCCCACCCCCGCTACATAAGAAACCCTGCAAGTTAATAACTTGCAGGGTTTCTTGTTTTATCAGGTGCTAATAGGGTGTAAGTTGCAACATATAACATGTAAATGCATCTTTTATTTATCACTACAAAAGACCCTTACTCATGCGTAATGGGGTTCTCAAAAAGGTAAACTTCGTTTCTAAGATTTTATCTTCCAAATTAATAATTACCTGTTGCATTTTTCATACTTTCTGGTGCTCCCATATAGCTAGGGTGCTTATTATCTGGATTGACTATAATACGCTCCAATACAACCTCTGGGTCTACCATATATACACGCAAGTGATGCAAACCAACAGATTTAACCGATAGCTTAGCAGAAAGCCAACGCACGGCATCATAAAGACCATTACGACAGAAATTATTTCCAACTATCAGCTTCATGCTCTTGTCAGCCTTCGGCAAAGCATCTAGCACTGGGGATTTCTTCAGATTACTGGACGTGTACTCATTGAATGTATCGAGCATACCCTGACGAGCATCAAGCACTACTAGTTCTGAGTTGTCTATAGCAATAGCAATGCGTAAGCCACGCTCAGGATTGACATCTTGTGTGGGAATAACTCCGATAAGCATTGGAATTTGGCCCGCCTTGTCAACATAAACCTGATAATCAATAAATGGTGTTTGCTCGTCATGTGCAGAACTGGCTGTCACTGGCCATAAGCCCATGTCTCCATCGTCACGTCCTAAATCGGGCAACTCTCTCCATCGCACTTCTGACGAGGATTCGTTTTTGATGTATGCAGTGGCTGGAATTGAGTACTCTCTACCAGTCATGTTACCAAAATATGGTTGATTTGTTTGGGGTAGATTCCCCTTTAAAGCCCTTACCTTCACTATTTTCCTCTCTCCATTGGCCTTAATAATTACTTCTCCC
>DHOP01000070.1:0-33462 GCA_002407775.1 Prevotella sp. UBA5387 | reverse complement strand
GGCCTTAATAATTACTTCTCCCGTATGACTACCATTAGATAATTTGGTCCAATCAATGCTGACATTTAGCCTTACTTCATCCTGCTCTAAACCAAATTTAGCAGCAGAGACCTCTCCTTTCTTCAAAACAATCCACTTGTTGCGAGACTTGACCTTACAGCTAAGTTTTCCTATTCCACGATTGAATAAGTCAATGTAATAGCTTTGACAGTCCATATTGTCAAATGTAGGCAGGTCATCATTCCCTTCCAACACAATCCCTAGGGCAGCCTTGCCAAGAGGGGTTACTTGACAAACGGCAGGAATCGAGTCGCGTCTTGGCATAGCCCAGTTGGTATAACCAAAATGCCCATCTTGCATCATGCCATTCCATTTCCCACTTGACATGCTAGTATTATAGTACTCCTGCAATTCCTTATCACGTTTATACAGCTGTGCAACTTTAGTGCCATAAACATTAGCAGAAGGGCGACCCTGAGCTGCATACACTTGATTCTTTCCTGCATAAAGGTAGATTTCAGCAGCTCCCGCCGAAGCCACAGTAGGATAATACACCTGCTGATAATAGGCATCTTGTGCCTCACGAGGAAGCAATGTCCTCACTGAGTCAGCATCATGAACAAGCACATCCCACTTAGCTATCATTCTGTCAGCCTCTTGATAATTCATTACACTGAAGATTTTTGAGTCCTGAGTCTCGGGGTGGCGCATACCATTATATTTAGTATATCGCGACACAATACTTGCAATAGCTTCAGCATGTTTCGACCCAAAGATACTATTAGCCCAATTCAAAGTATAGCTCTTTACATCATCAGGGCCTATTAAATCCGGATTCCATGCATACTGCATTATAAAGTCAATCGCCAACTCTTTAGGTTTGAGATCGCCCACATTGATAATCCACAGATCATCAAGCCCCGTGCGAAAGGCTAGATTGAGCTGTTCACGAAGTTTTGGCACAGGTTCACAGTTTATCCAGCGGTTATTCCACGGTCCACCGTTCATATCAATATGATAGTAAAGTCCCATAGGATTATGTGATTTTATTTCCTGTGCCGGACCCGTGCGGCGGATGTAGCCCCAATTATTGTCACAGAACAACTTGATAACGTCATTGGGAACTGTTAACCCTCTATCATAATAGCGTTGTGCTTCGGTAAAAATAGCCCAAAGCTGAGGCACATCAGATGGGTCAAGGTTATATACCTTACTAATAATGTTACGCTGGCTACTGATCACATCTTTCAAGGTGGCTATGTTTTCATCGTCATTACCCATACCCATTGGTGTATCCCCATCACCTCTCATACCTATTGTTACTACTTGATCGTAGGCTTTGTTACGTTCAAGTCCTTTCAAAAAGAAATTATCTATATTTTCTCTATTATTGATATAGTCCCACGGTCCTATCTGTTCCCGACGTTTTGTATACTCTTTATGAGAGCGCATCATGGGCTCATGATGACTTGTTCCCATCACAATACCCATAGAGTCTGCAAGCATTGGACTTCTAGGGTCGTCTTCATTGAATGCGTTGTCCCACATTGCAGGCCAAAGAAAGTTTGCTTTTAGCCGCAAAAGAAGCTCGAAAACGTGAGAATAGAGCTTTGAATTTACTCCCCCAAACTTATTCTTCGCCCAACCAGTGAATGAAGGACTTTCATCATTGATGAATATCCCACGATACTTCACCTTTGGTTCTCCATCTGTATAGTGCCCATTTCTTACATAAACATCTCTATGGTGCGCTATAGGAGCATCCGCCCACCAATACCAGGGTGACACACCTATCTGCCTGCTTATCTCATACAAACCATATATAGCTCCTCGACGATCAGATCCGGTAATGATAATTTTACCATTTGCTACTTCTAGGTCGTAGGCCTCCCATCGACCATCAGATACGGTTTGAACCACAATATTGGCATCCTCTTGCGTTGTAACAATAGAGGTGTGTGCACCACATACCTTCTTAATGTCTTCACAAAGATTGTTAGCGGCATTCAAAACACCTCGAGGAGTACCTTCAGCAACAAATATATTCACCTTGTTTCCATCATTAAGATGGATATCACCTTGACCAAAGTCGATAAATCTATCAGCTGCAAAGGCACCTGTTGATGTCCATGCGGATGAAAAAAACAATAGTCCAATACATGTTATTCTAAATATTAACTTCATGTTCGAATTATGGATTGCTGGTTCTTATTAGATAACAGTTGAGTACATTACGTCCCTCGTTTCGTTGAGATGCTATTCATTCTCAAATCATATTGATATAGATTTTCATCATTCTATATTTGAGTTAAGGGTTGACTTGATCATATACACAGATTGTTCGGAGTAGTGATCGTCGACAATGGCATAGCTTTGTCTCTTAACTTGAGATATAAAAGTCATAGATTCATGATGATTTTTCGTGTACTGCCATTTGCATATCTAACAATGTTTAGTCCTTGTTGTAGATGAGAAAGACGCACTCCTGATGCATTGTATATACCAATGACTGTCGATTGTTGTGGTTGTTGTGTGAGAATGCCGATTATTCTATCCGTATCATCTTTCTTGATGCTGCATTCCAATAGCAAATATTCGTTATAGCCTGCGTCAGCAGAGAAATTGATAACGTAATTATCCTTTGTAGTTATATTGAAACCAAGCGTATTCTCCGCAGCTGTACTCAGGTTCGCCGAAGTGCTTCCACTAGCATTGGGAGTAGAAGTAAGCTGGTTTGACGTCGCAATGGCTGAACCGTCAAGCGTCGTGATGGCCGCTTTATATGTCGGAGCATTCTTCCAGGCCGCCATAGCGTAGGTGAGAATATATTTTCCAGGTTCCAAAGTCAGGCTATAATTGGCATTTTTTCCATACTCGGCATTGCCATTTCTCCAATAGAGAGCCTTGCCTTGATAACCTGTAAAGCCAGAGAATGTACGGGGTCCACTAGAATAAGTATTTGGATAGGCGTGCACCTGATTATCCTCCTGCAAAGTCTGCCATCCCGGAGGTAGGGTGCCATTACCTGTTGTGCTGAAGTCGAGGTTGTAGATTTGTGCGGTGTTGATGTAGATGGGGCGAAGCGTTACATTGTCCTCTGGCATGACGAAGCTATTGTCTTCGGCAATTGTCAAGTTCCCATGAACGATCTCCCAACCTGCAAGGGCATAATCCTTGTCAGGTGTTACCGTGAGAAAAATCTTTTCTCCCTCCTGAGCCTCGCCCAAGTTGGGAATCACTGAGCCGTGTTCTACCGACTGAATGGTGACCAAAAACTTCTCGTCTGGCATCTCTTCTGGCGTGTATACCACCTGATCGAGATAACAATCAAGACCCTGAATATTGTTGACATTGAGCTTATTCTCGCCTTGTACCAACTGAGCTTTAACAATTGCCTTCTTCCATTGGTTGGTCTCCGTTTTTTCAATGGCGACGAGCTGTTTCTGTCCATTGAGGTCCAACTCAATGTTGCCTGACATTGTAGACAAATATCTCAATGCCACACGGAAGGTTCCCGCCTTGGCAATATCTACCGTATGACGTAATGATCCACTCATATTGGTTCCCATATCCATGAAGCCATTGCCTGAATGACCTCGCTCGTTAGGATACTCATCATAGGGATTGAGCACACATCTCTTCACATACTTATAATCCATATCCTCCGTCTCTATAATGATTTTTCCATCAAAATCACCAGGTTGCTGGGGCGTCTGTATGTTGGTTTTAGCGGTGGTCACGACGTCGCTATTGTTTTTTGTGGCATTACCCACACAATTGAGCGTGAGATCTATGGGACCATTGTGGAAAACATCGAGTGAAAACGTGCCACTTTGCGCGTCCCATATCTCACTCGCCGTACTAGTAGTTTCCTGACGCGGTGTTAAGGAGTAGGTGGGCTTGCTGCTACAACCAGTGATGGCTACCTGGTCTTTAACCAAAGTGAGGGTGTCAGAGCGATAGTTGTTCAGGTAGAAATCTATATGGTCCGCATATTCACGAATTACGCCACTACTCAGTTTTCCGTAGGTAAGCTGAAGATTACCACAACTATTATATTGTAGAGGAATGATGGCAGATGCAGATGTCTTCTTATTTAGATAGGTATACGGGGTATAAGTTACGAGTTGATTCTTGAACCGTTGCACATAGAGGTCGCCTGTGCTCACCTCTGGATAAAGCTTGTTGAACTCCGCTACTTTATCTGCTTCGGTGGCCCAGCGCGATGAATAGCTTGATTTATTGATGATGGTGGAAATTGCTTCTGCCTCTGCATCGTAGAGTCCTGTTACGACTGGTATCGTACCATAACGGCCCGACCGTTTAAAGTAGGTCAAATTATTCATCATCTGTCCATTATCCTTGTTGAAGGGATCATCGACTTTGTAAAGTCCGTTGTATAGATCACCCCATGAAGCATATTTCTCCTCATCGCTTCCGGAGGCAATATCATTCACTATAACAGCCTTGGTCTTTCCCACGACCTCGGTGCGAGAGGGAATATAGATAGTTCCATCGATGATCTTCCTGAACATGTCTATCCAGACATTTCGGAAGCCTGGGAACGTGCCCCAATTTCGTCGGGTGTAAGTATCGACAACTGTATTATTAAGATTTTTGAAGTCCTCCGTCCAGATTAGCTCAGGTCCGTCCCAAACCGCACCACCATTCATTGCTGTCTGCTCCATGATAGTGCCAATGCCGGCCGCCTCGGGATATTTGGCGCCATTGTTATTTCCAAGAAGAATGTCTTTGGCACCGTTCCAACCGCAATTGTCATAACGCACTCCATAGTTTTTAGCGAGACCGGAGATAAAGGGGGAGATGGTCACACTCTCGTTGTTATAAAAGCATGAAGAGGTGGTATATTTGTATAGCCAAAGTATAGCTTCCGGATAGGCTTGACAAGCGGCAAGAAGGTCTGCGTTGCGCTTTACCATGCCATTGGGGCTGAGACCATGGGACCAGATATTCCCACAAAAGCTGATGGTTAGAAAACCTCCGTACTGGTGAGCCATCGGGATAAGCTTGGCGAACAAGGCTATACGACTGTTTTGTGTGCTTGAACTTTCATCGTTAGGTTCGTCAAAGCCCCAAAACTGTTCGGCATAGTTCCACCCAAGGAAGTTGGGATAATGCTTATAGAAATATTCGAAGGTCACCAGATCGTCGTCCTGTATGTGCGTATGACCACCGCTTGCCGGCTGACAGGTGAACCACATCTTGTTAGCCTGGCACACCGAAGCCCACGACTTATAAGTGTACACGGCATTTTGTGGCATCTTGTAAACATTCTTTGCGGTGTCGTACTGGCAAGAGAGTGAAAGGTTGAGACATACATAAGGCTTGATATCTTCGGGAATCAGGTCAATGATTTTTTGTGGATCAGCCTTATTCCACACATCGACGTGGACCAACCAAAGGGGGTGCTGGTTGTCAATCGGCCGCCTTGACTGAGCCGACATCGTGATATACGAAAGCATCAGCATGAATACTGTTAGCAGAAAAGATTTTTTAGGTTGCATGTTGTGAAAGTTTAAGATATACTTGTGTTGGCAATGTCTCACTGGTTTTGTCTATGTTTTGCAGGAAAACGCCTGACAATTGCAAAGATAGCTAAATTAATGTTGGCATTATTATTCAGATGTTTCATCGTCTTTTGTTATTGTTACACGGTCATTATCATTTCTAGTTTCTTGAAAGAAGAAAATTGGTAGCTATCACTAGCCTCTGAGGCATGAAAGCAACTTTGACGCCTGAACAACAGATAAATCCAGTAGTATTTTTCAATATAAAGTTTTATTGTGACTCATGTTTTTGATATTCAAATTTATCGACGTCAAGATAACCTCCAGACTTCTTTGTGGCATAACAGAAGATAGCTGCGCGAGTGCCCATGAACATTCGTCGATAGTCAAATTTCATCTTGAAGTCGCGTCCTATCTTCTTCCAATTGCGGTTGTCGAGAGAATAGGAGAACGACGCGATGTCACGGCCTGGCAGGAAGTCTGCATCCATACGAAGGTACACACGACCCTGCTTTAGGGGGACACTTTCGATGTTGGTAGACTTCACATCCGTAATGGTCTTATCCTTGTCTGAGAGCAAGACAGATGCCTCGGACATGACAAGCTGAGTCTTTTTTCCTTCTCGCACAATGAAGAGCAATCCCGAATCACCGTTAAAAGCTGACAATCCAGCGTGGTCTCCATCATGTAGATGGGAGATGTCGAGGGTAACAGTGACTGTACATTGTGGGCCCTCCATACGCTGAGAGATAGTATTGGGCGCAGCAAAGATGCTTTCTACTACATTGCTGGTCTTAAGCCGCAAATATCCTGGACGATCTGATAGTGACCATGCGGCATCAATGGGATTGTGGTTCCATTGCCATACGAGATTAAGTTTTCTCTTGTTGAAATCATCGCTCTGCACGATATGGTGCTCCGGTCCACCCATCACGGGATAGCTCATGGCAGTGGGCACATGGCCCAAGCTGTCGCCAAGTATGGGCCAGCCATCTTTCCAAGTACAGGGCATGAGAGTAAGAATACGCCCTACTCCACCACGGTCTTGGAATATAACGCCATACCACTGACCATCAGGTGCATCGACTATTGTTCCCTGCCCCACGTACGAGAACCCTCCAAACTCAGACTGAAGTATAGTTTTCTTCTCGTAAGGACCGCGAATGTCATCTGCCCTATAACACACTTGTCGACGTGGTTTACCATGGGGCCATGAAATCATCAGAAGGTAATACTTGCCATTATGCTTCAGCATGCGACTGCCTTCCAGCAATCCCGTCTCATCCGCCTCCCGTTTGAATAGATAAGATTCCGAACCCTCCTTTACTCCACTGAGATCAGTCTTTAGCTCACAAATATGACCTGTACCATAAATCACATAGACACGGTCATCATCATCGAAAAACAGTGAGGCATCGTGAAAGTGCTTCAAACGTGACAAGACGGTCCAACGTCCCAAAGGCGTGTCAGCTTTGCAGATATATGTATTTCCTCCCGGCTCATCATTAGGCGCAAAGAGTGCATAGAAATGTCCCTTATAATATTTCAAAGACGTGGCCCATTGTCCTCGACCATAGACAGTGCCGCCATTCATGTCATATTTAGGAGAGTCGGTAAGCTTGTCGAAGATGTAATTCACAATCTCCCAGTTTACTAAATCTCGCGATCTCATGATAGGTGCACCAGGCATGAGATGCATCGTAGTGCTTACCATATAAAACCAGTCTCCAACACGAATAACATCTGGATCAGGTACGTCCGCCCATAGCATTGGGTTAGCAAACTGATTGTAAGATGGCGTTGCATTTACTTTTTGTTGCCCCATTATCCTGCTGTCATTCCAAGGAGTCATTGGCAGACAGCACCCTAAAATAATAAGAAAAAAAAATCTTGATAAAAAGTTCATTTTTTAGTCAAATATGTTGAAATAAAAACCTAGGCGTTGTTTGGGTGAGTTCGTCACCGTTTTACTATCTGAAAAGCACTATGTAAATACGCACAACTGTCGGCATGATATAACGTAATGTCCGTTCATACTTAGTTTCCGATATTAGGTTGTATTATTCTCAAAAAATATCAATTGCAAAGATAAAGCATTTTACTTTCATCCTCTTTGTATCAAGTATCATAGACTTACCTAGATGTTACAATATGTAGGTAATTGATGATGAAAAAGAATAGTTTGAGTTACATGACAGAAAGAGAGAAATCATGCGGGAACACTGACAATCTGATTTTAAAAAACAAACAAGAATATAGCTCTAAAAAATTGAAAAATGCTGGTATGTTATCCGCATAAACCAATATAATGGCTGTAAAGATGAAATTTCTTTTGTGATTAATGCCTAAAGGCAATGCGTTTAAGCTTTAATCGCATTGCCTTTACGTTGATATTGCATTGCCTTTACATAGGAATCGCATTGCCAATAAGCAGCAATGGTAATTCCAATGCACAAGAAATCAGATAAAAGGCTAGGACAAAACAGATAAAATATGAGAAAAAGCTTTTAAGCCGTTGATAACTAACGGCTTATGAAAAAGCTTGTTTTTAGCAGCTATTTCGCCCGACTTCTCTTTATTTTCATAATACTCAATTCTAAGAGACGTTGATTTTTCCACTTTGTAAACAAAATCATAAATATATTGACAGATTGCGGAAATCGATTAACCCATATTACAGTAGTAATGGACTAACTGTAACATGGGTTAAACTATACTGTGATGTCAAAAATCAAAAATATTTACTAATGATTTGACCTAGGTACTCTGGAACAACAATTTATCTATCAGTGAGCATTATATATATTCGTAGATAGAAAGTCTCAGATTTTTTATCAACTTATTTTAGAACATGGAATCAATTACTTAGCCCATTCACAATACCCTCATACATATACGTGCGGTTATATACAGATGTCCAAGGGAAGACATCGTAATTGTTGCCGCTCGTAATGCCCGAGAGAGAGATTCCAGCTTGCTTAGCAGCAGGAATAGTCGAGCGATACATTTGAATGATATATGCCATATAATCGGCAGCAGCTTTCCATTGTGCTACTGTAAGGTTGGATGGTCTTATCAGATTTCCATCACCATCTTTAAACTTCACATTAAGATTAGAGATACGAACCATTTTCCCAGATTTCGCAAATTCTTGAAAGAGTGCATTGATGGCATTCTTGTTATTCTGCATCAACGCATCATCACCATAACAAGTTGCATTCAATAGTACATTATAACCATCTATCACTGTCACGCCATCACCCTCCCATGACTTTACAAGTGTAACCAGGCTGTCTACCTTCTTAGCCATATCGTCATTCTGGTCAAATGTATTGCTCACATAGAGTTGAAGGTCTGTATTGGCCGTATCTCGTGCCATCTTCACGGCATCACGGACATAATCTGCTTTGTCAATGTAGTTTCCCCAATGGAAAGTATTTGCATCTTCAACTTTACTGAGAGGCTCGCTTACAATGTTCCACACCTTAACACTCTTGGTTGGATCTTCATGCATTCCTGCATGTACCATACCACAGATCCAATTTTTCATTTCGCCTTCCAGAATCGACTTCTTCTGTTCCGGGGTCTTTTCTACATACTTATCTGCCGACTTCCAATAGAAACGTAGATTGTCTAGATAATACTGTGCTGCACCAGAGCCAGCTCCAAACTGAAGATCAAATTCATGCAAGGCTTTGTGTTGATCTGATAAAACACAACCGAACTTTGTGGCATCATTCAACTTTATCAAACCATCAATTTTCCATTTATTTCCTCCTCCACAGAAGTCGGCACCATTACCACCTAAGGTATAATCAACACCATTGATAAACAGGTGTAAACCCGAGCCATATATACCATCACTATTGACAAAACGCATATCAACATACATGGACTGATAGTCGCCAAGTGTCATTCCAGTTGGCAAAACAACATGGAATACAGGATAAGAATAAGCTGCTTTCTGAGTACTTGTTCCCACATGTAACACTTTTCCACCAACCTCTCCCGTGGGATCAGCCTCTACCACAGCCGTTGATCCATTTGACATCGTATAGCTAGTTCCTACAGCATCCTTCTCGAAGTTTGCTATATCGGTGTATCCTCCACCAGCTACTTCAAAATCCATGGTAATGTTGTCTAAGAAATATTGTGCAGAACCAGATCCTGCCCCAAACTGGAGGTCGAACTCAGTTAAATCCTTATGAGCGCTCAAGTCACAACCGAACTTTGTAGGATCATTAAGCTTTATTACACCTTCACGTTTCCATGTATTTCCACTTCCGCAGAAGTCGGCACCATTTCCACCAAGAGTATAATCGACACCATTGATAAAGATGTGCAAACCATTACCATATATGCCATCGCTATTATTGAAACGAAGGTCGACATACATTTTTGTATAATCGCCTAGCCTTCGTCCTTCAGGTAGCTTGATATGGAAGATTGGCCAAGAATAGGAAGCCTTTTGTGCATCAGAACCGACATGCAACACATGGCCACTTTCACCAGTAGGATCACTTTCTACAACGGCCTTGGCATTTCCTGACATGGCATATTCTGTACCAATAGCATCATTTTCGAAATCCAACAGTTTAGTTCTACCCTTCTCTGGCACAAACGGGACAAATATTGGTTTCAAAAGGTTATTAAGATATTCGGCACGCTGTCCTTGATCAGAGCATAAATCCCCACCTAAAACCTTGATACCATCTGGGGCGTTTGCGGCTGTGAAAGTAAGCGTCTGCAAAGCACTAAAGTCATAATTGTCAGATGACAAGGTATTGAGAGGTGTGAAAGAACCATTGATGTCAACTGCTGTGAAATTACTCACAATAGTGCTATAAACAATATCCTTTTGATTAAAGTCTGTTGCAGTTACCTTTGCTCCCAACAAGAATGATGGCGTATTGGCATCAATATACGATTTCAACAAACCATACTTGTTCAATTCTTCATTGACTGCTACTTCGTCAGGTTTCTGAAGATTATCTAAAATACAGTCGAAGCTGTCGGTGCAAGAAAATAGCATCAACGTAGCAAAGACCATCATTATTATCTTACCGTAAATCCTTTTCATTTTCCTAATTATTTAAAGTTTCACTGCTTGATAACAGAATAATATTCTGCACCTACAACATTACGTGTACGGAGCACAAGCGTATCTTTTGTGGCAAAGTTCATTCCTTGATTTTTCAAGTTCACATTATAGTCTAGATAAAGCGCATCCCTGTCTTTACCACCAAGACTATTCTTCTCACCCTTACTAACAAACTTTCCTGTTCCACTGATCTCCACGTCTGCATTATTACTTGAGAGTACACAAGTTCCATCTTGACTGAATGTTATTCTTATAGTATAAGTGACATTATTACCTAACGCATCTTTTACTGTAAGAGGAAGGTCGTTATCCATGTAAGCAACTGTGTTAAGGTTTACGACCTCATCATTTTCAACGTATTGCTGATGGCGTGGTGTAGAAGTGCCATTATTGGCAAAAGTGTCAACACCGCGCCGCAAATACTGACCATGCCATGGATTTACAAACTTTAATGCATAGAGCACATAATTCTTGGGTTGTGTTGACCAATCTGAGGCTGTCGTCCATGATGGACTGTTTACCACAGAAGTTCCCAAAAGAATAGAATCAGCACCAGTTACCTGTGTCATTCGTAATGGAATGACATAACTTGTATTGACACTTTTGGGATCGGCAAAGAATGCATCTTTCAATACGACGTCTACTCCACCCATTATCTGTCCAGCTGGAATTCTAATCCTTGTGTCCTTCAACTCGTAGTAAGTCTCGGGCATTATTTCAATCGCATTACCTGCCACCCCACTCTTTGCAAAGTAAAGATTTGTGCAAAGCGAAGGATCAACCACATAATCGATCAGAACATCATTTGGGTTCGTATATCCCCCACCCCACACGGCCTTGATACTGATTGTGTGTTGATTGTCCATTGTTAGATCAACATTTTCATCAACCCCTAACTCCAGTGTACGAACGGGATATTGGTTAGCAAACTTTACTGTGCTATAGTCGAAGTTGGGAAATTCATTAATTCCGCTTTCACATGAAGTGAAGGTGAAAATCAAGGAGGCCAAACTTATATATAATAGATTCTTTTTCATATTTATTCTGATTGTCTTTTAATGTTTATTTCCAACCTTTATTCTGCTTGAGATTGCTGTATTTCAAGATTTCCGAATTCGGAATAGGGGCATACAACATGTAGTTATCATACTCTCTGGTTTCCACATTAGTTATTTCATAGGTACCATCAGTCTTCCAATTGATTCCCTGCACAGTTTCGTTAAGATTAGCTTTCCAACGACGTAAGTCCCAGAATCTGAAATTCTCGAAGCATAATTCCAATCTTCTCTCATTATGAATCAAATCTCTCAGCTTTTCTTTGCTTGCAGCACAATCTTCTAAATAAGGATCATTTGTGCCACCAACTCCAGCACGTTTACGAATGGCCTTGATAACATCATATGCTGAATATCCATTGCCACCATCGCCATTTGGGCCCCAGGCTTCATTGGCTGCCTCCGCATAATTAAGGTAAAGCTCAGTATAACGAATGCGTGGGGTATAATGAGTTTTTGTCGTTGCAGATCCAGAAGTACAGTTCACATCCATACGCAAACGTTTCTTCATATAGTATCCAGTACGAGTAGAGCGTTCCTCTACATTGTCTACACCGTCTGTTGTACCAGAAATGATGTTGACTACAGAATTATCAACCCCTTCTTTGCTTCCATTGTAAATAATATATTTTGCAAGACGTGGATCGCGGTTAGCATAAGGATTTGAAGTATCATACTGACTATTGGTTGCATCGGTTATTGGATATCCGTTTGCCATAGGGAAGGCGTCAACCAGATTCTGAGATGGGTTCATACGTCCATTCCCATTAAGTGATGGGGGGAAGTTGGTGGATTCCTGTGCATTATCTGTTACCACATTTTCACGCCATAGAATTTCTTTTGGATTTATGCCCTCCTTCAAATTGTCAGCAATAGTTGCTGCATAGTATTCAACACCATCTGAAGCTAGCCCACTTAGCCCACCATTATCATTGATGACTTTTGCAGCATCTTTGGCTGCATCCTCCCATGAAGCCGCACTAGCTTCACTAAAAGCTGGACTTGCAGCAAGCAAAGACAAGCGTGACTTGTAAGCAGAAACAATACGCCCACTTACAAGAAGTCGGAAGCTCTTTCCCATGGCACGATTGTAGACACTTGCATCTTGGGAGATACTCTGATATTTTGTGGGGACAGTCGAAACATCTTCATAATCCAGTGGAAGAAGTTCTGCAGCAGCATCCAAATCCTTTTTGATCATCTCAACACAATCCTTAAATGGGAGTCGAGTTAGATTAAGATCATCATTGGCTGAAAGATATTCTGTAAGATATGGTACTCCAAGTAATGTCCCATCTTCACTATATCCTGCATGAGCACGCAATATTTGATAATGCAGAATGGCACGTAAACCATAGGCTTCTCCCTTCATGCGCATGGCTAGCAGTTTACCTCGAGCCGCATCGCTGGCCCAATTCACATTGTCTACCTTTGCCAGGAACTGATTGAGGTATTGTATTCCACTATAGGATCTGCTCCATTCGTTAATTGCAGTATACTGGCGTGATGTCCATCCGCCAGTAGCCATTGTACGGAATGCGTCACTAGCAGCGTTAACTACTGCATCATCTGTGGCATACTCACTATTATTATAATATCCAGCAAGACTACCGTAAGCTTTTGTTAGGAATCCCTGAGCAAAATCAGACTCTCCCTCCATTTGGCTGACATCCTTAAAATTCTCTATGGCCGGTACAAAGAGATCGTCACAACTGGTTAGAGTAAACACCCCTGCAGCCAGTAATATAGATAATAAAATCTTTTTCATAAATAATTTCTATAATAACGTTTGATCAAAAGTTTGCCTTTAATCCTATATAGAATGTTCGATATTGTGGAGCACCAATATTCATTTCCAAATACTCTCGCTCTCCTGAGATGGTGAGCAAGTTTGTTCCGCCAACATAAAGCATTAATCCCTTGACAAAGGTTTTGCCGAAAGAGTTTTCTGGAAAATTATAAGTAAGTTGAATATTGCTTAGACGGAAGTTATCTGTATTATAAAGCCAGAATGTGGAGTTCTGATAGTTGTTGTCACCATTTTCGGTAGTGAGGCGTGGATAGGTTGCAATCGACGCCGTCTCAGCAGTCCAACGTTGCAATACAATCTCAGAAAATTTGCTTGTGCCACGATTCCAGTAATAAGAATTGTTTTTGAAACCATAGGCTCCTGTCTGACCAATCCCCCTAGCATAAAGTGTCCAGCTCTTGTATTTTGCTGATAAATTTACACCGTAGGTGAATGGTGCTGCTGACCATCCCATTTTGCCAATATCAACTCGGTCATCAGAATTAATAACATCATCTCCATTGATATCTTTGTATTTCAAATCACCAGGTCGAAGTGTTCCGCCGAACGTTTGCTTAGCATGGCTGTCAATATCTGCTTGGTCGGCAAAGAATCCTTCACACTCATATGCCCATGAAGCATCAAGAGCATGACCAGCTGTAAGAAGGTATTTCTCATTGGCCACTTCGTCTCGTTTCTTTGCCTCTGAAGTGAATACCATACCATTGAATCCCAGTGAAAAATCGAATTCTCCAAATTGTTTGTTTGCATTGAGATTAAAGTCCAAACCACTGCGTTTGTCCTCGTTGTAATTTGACCAAGGCAAAAAGTTTCCATTAGCATTGAAAAACGAAGGATAAAGAGTAGTTGCCCCTTGTGTAAGAAGTCCATTGGTAGTGTTGGAAAAGTAATTTGCATTAACACTAAGCATTCTGTTAAACAACAATGCATCAAAACCTATACGGAACTCCTTGCGGGTAATGAAACCTAATTCCGAATTACTTCCACGCTGTGATGTTGACGTTGGACCACCTACAGTACCATCTGCCCACTGATACCAACCGGAACTTGGACTGAACTGATAGTATCCCTGATACAAATAGTAGTCGGAAATATCGATATCTTGGTGTAGATTAGCAAAGGATGCAGTGAGCATAATGTTGTCTATGAAGTTTAAGTCTTTCATAAAGCTCTCGTCACTAACCCGCCAGCCAAGTGTGAAGGATGGTGACAAAGCATCACGATTTCCAGCGGGCAATTTTGCAGAATGTACATATGCTCCACTAAAGTCAAAATAATATCTGTGCGCATAATTATAGGCTGCACGCAGACCGAGGTCTACATTACTCGTACGATGGTAATCACTGCTACTGTGATTCTCGTCCGCAGAGTGCTGTTGTTGATACCCCCAGCCAACTAGTGTCGCAGAAACATTGTGCTTTTCGGCAAACGTATGCATATAATCAAACTGTGAACTGAAAGTTATCGTCTGATCATATTGGGTCTCACCTACATACTCGTTTGTGGATGACTTGTCTTCATTTATTTTTTTCAGTCCTATAATCATGTCTTCGCCATTGACATTACTCCATGTAGGCTGGTAAACTGCATAGGACTGCGCATAAGCCTCAGAGTAGTGTGTACTGTAGTCAACGCTGAAAGCAGTTTTAAATGATAGACCTTGAAGAACACTATTAAGATCGGCTGTAACAGCAACATCAAAAAGGAACTTGCGATAATGTTGTCGTGTGTACCCTGCCGCAAGTAACTCCGAGAAGGCGTTCGTCTGATTAGAAGTTGTCCCCCCAAGCAAATATTTGCCATCAATAAGATGATTGCTAGTCGAAATATAATCTTGTATAGTGGCATTGTTTGGATCCATCATATCCACTGGAAGCAGAGGGGATATCCAATTCGGTCGCAAAGAAGTAGCCTGACCCCAGAAATCACCACGCCCAGAATAATTATCGTTATAGATAAATCCTGCGTTAGTAGTCGCCTTTAACCATGAAGTGAGTGTCATATCCACATTACCTCGAACATTAAAGTTGAGGTCATGTGCTTTATTAGCCTCACCATACTTTATTATGCTATTATTATAATCGATGCCAAGATTGAGATAATACTGGGTCATTTTATTTCCGCCATATACCTCCCCAGTAAAGTCAGTGTTGGTATAGAACTCCCTTAAATAGTCATTAGAGAAAAAGTCCATATTGGGATAACGGTAAGGATTCTTCCCTTCATGCGTATTATAAATGGTCGCTGCATCATATTGTTCTGCCTTTCCATCGTTACGACATGCCTCATTATAAAGCATCATATAACAATCGGAATCAAGATATTTAGGATATGATTTAGGGATATTGACTCCTACGTTAGCACGGAAGTCGATTTTCATCGGGCCTTCTTTGCCCCGTTTTGTGGTAATCAATACCACACCCTTTGCTGCACGACTGCCATACAATGCGACTGCAGCAGCGTCTTTCAATATGGTTATGCTCTCGACCTCGGAAGGAGTAACAAGACTTGCATCTCGGGCAACTCCGTCTACAAGAATCAATGCTTCCTGACCCCAAATATTACCATTGTAGCCTCCTACGTAGCTTGCTATTCCATCTAAACTACTTGTATTATTGACAGACTTCTTCGTTAATTCAGCCACATTAACCTGTGAGATGGCATGGACAACATCTTTCTTTGCCTGCTGGCCGAAGGACACGTTGATTAGGCTATCCATTGTTTCTGTCTGCGCCAATGCATTGATGCAGCCGAATAGATACAGCGCCAAAGTCGTACAGCCAAAACATATATGTTTCTTATTCATAATAATCTATGATATTAAATTGTTTGATTACCATCCTGGGTTCTGCTTAAAGCCCTCATAGAGATAGGTGTCGTTTTTGTTTGGTAGAGGGAGCCAATAATGGCGATCCGTATAATCACGTTCTACAAGCACTTGCTCTCGTAAATTTTTGACTGAGCTCTGTGTAGGATTGTCTTTATCGAACACATCACGGTCAAACTGAAAAGCTGTTTTCAAAGTATAAGGACGCTGAGTCAACAACATCCATCGACGAAGGTCAGTAAAGCGGAATCCCTCGAAGGCCAACTCTACCGCACGTTCACGCCTTACTTCCCCGAGGAAACTCTGAGTATCATTGGTGTATTTGTCCAAAACATTTGCTACTCCTGCACGCTCACGAATTTTATTAATAGCTTGTTCGGCTGTCATATTGAATTGAGATGTACCAGTCTTTACACCATATCCCACGGCTGTAGCTTCGGAATACATTAAATAAACATCTGCCAAACGCATCAAGCTTAGTACAAAAAAATAGGTATCACGCACATTTGCGTTGTTAACAGATTTCAAGCAGAGTTTTGCATTCATCAAACCTGTGTAACATCCTTTCTGTGGGTTAGCTTTTTCGCGGTCAGCACCACCCGTATAAAGCATGGCAGTTTCACCAATACCTGATGTTCCACAAAACTCACCATCAATGACATAAGTCTTATAAAAACGTGGGTCTCTTTCCTTCCATGGATGAGTTGCGTCGTAGCCCGACTCTGTGTCCGATTTCGACATATCACTAATGGGATATCCATTAGCCATACCAAAATAAGAAGAATAGTTAGCAGTAGGCCAACACTTTATGCCTGACGGTATCATTCGTTGTGAACGGAAGTCGGTATTCATGTTCCATGCCCAACGGCCGTTGTATTCAGCAAGATTTTCCTGTAGAATAGCTTCTTTTAGTCCAGGAATCTTTCCTGAAGAATTATGAAGCAAGAAGATATCGTTGAAATTCTCAAAAGGAGCAAGTTCGTATCTACCTGTTTCTTCAGTTAACTTCAATGCCTCGCCCAGAGCATCGGCAGCACGCTTACAATAGGTTTCGTCATATTTACGATAACTGTTATCACGGTTATGGGAATCCCAATTCATCAGTGGACTGCCAGCCCATAACAACGTCTTCCCCTTATAAGCTAGGGCCATAATCTTATTAGCACGCATGTTGTTATTGCCAAGTGTAGTCCTCCCTGCTGTTGTCTGATCCCAATCTATAGGCAAAAGTTCAGCAGCACGGTCGAAATCAGCTGCACATTTATCAGCACAAGCCTGCCATGTTTCACGAGGATTGGTAGGAGTCTCACCTGATGCCAAAGGCTTATCAAGATAAGGCATTCCTCCCCACCATTCCATCAACATGAAATGAAAAAGACCACGAAAGAAATAAAGCTGACCTTCAACAAGACGTTGCTCTTCGGGAGTGGCATCCACTAACTGATCAAGCTTGGATATACCAATATTTGCCTTGTTAATACCATACCAACACAACTTCCATAAATTACCTTTGTTTCCACGGGTTGTTGCACTGGGATCTCCCCCTCGTATAGTTGACGGGTACCCATAATAAGAAGTTGTATAGCCCCAAAAATCACCATAGTCAATACTCCGAGACAATACTCGTAGCTCTTGTGGCTCCCAGTAAACATCCTCACCGAGATTGAAACTTGTGTGATAATCAGAATTTGAAATCACAGGAATACAGTTATAGAGTTCTTCTACGAAACCCTGAAAATTTCTGAAGTTCTTATATGGTGTCGTTTCTTCTATGTCACTATTAGGCGCTTTGTCCAAATAGTTTGTGCATGAAGTTCCAGACATGAACGTAGCGGCTACGGCAAGTCCAAGAAACAAACGATTAAAATGTATATTCATTTTCATATTCTTTTATAAGGTGATATCAAAGCCAAGGTTAAAACGTCGCATAGTGGGGTAAACACCGTCTGAAGAACTGCCTATCTCACGGTCATCGGGCATCTTGGTCCACATGTAGAGGTTGTTACCGTTGACATAAATACGGCATGTACTTATGCCCATTTTTTTCAACCACGCTCCCTTAATGGTATAGGCTATTTCAACATTCTTTAATCTGATGTATGACCCATCGAAAAGGTAACGTGTGCCTTGAGCGCATGCATCTATTGTTGTTCCCCAACGAGGCAGAGCAAGAGTTGCATTATTTGTAGGAGACCAATATTCTCCTTCATCGTAGGCAACGTGCGCTGTTGAACGGAATGTGTTAAACTGCACTCCGCGAGTAATATTACTTACTCCATAGAACTGTGCGAAAATGCTCCAACCTTTCCAATCTACACCAAGCGAAGCATTGTAAGTGTTTTGTGGCATGGACGAGTATTGGTAAGGGGCCATATCATTAACATTGACAACGCCATCACCATTAAAATCAACTATATCATAATCACCAGGCAATTTTGCCTCATTACCTGTTGTCCAGACGGTACTGCCAATCACATCATCCCATGAACTAAGGTTGCCATGATCTATATATGATTGCGTCTGCCCAAGCGAATGTCCAGCATTTTTCTGGTAATCTGGCTTCAACACAGGGTCATCACGGAACTTCACTATGTTTGTTGCATGTGTCATACTGGTATTTAACCATGTATGAATACTATTATTGAAAGTATGATTGAGACGTAATTCCAATTCATAGCCCTTGCTATTCACCTTGCCAAGGTTAGCCCAAGGTGCATTCAGGCCGAAATAAGATGGAATTGCACGACTTGAACCGCTCATTAGAATATCTGTACGACTATCATTGAATATATCAACAGATCCTGCAATTAATCCGTCAAGAAATGCATAATCTATACCAAAATTCCTTTTTTCTACAGTCTCCCAAGAGATATTTGAGTTGCCCAATTTGGAAATTCTATAGAATGTATAAGGAGTGTTTGCTGGGCTCACAGAACCCATTGCGATATTACCTCCATAGGACAACTGATCCTGATATAACCAGCGTTCGCCTACGTTATCATCTCCAACTCGTCCCCATGAAAAGCGGAACTTCAGCATATCGACAATTTTCTTCTCACGTAAAACTTTCATAAAAGGCTCCTCACTTATCATCCAACCAGCAGAAAGCGATGGGAAGAAAGCAAAGCGATTGTTAGGGCCAAACTTTTCAGAACCATTATAGGCTCCATTTGCTTCAAAAAAATAGCGCAATGCATAGTTGTAGGTAAGACGAAAAACCCAATCTTCACGATAATGGGCAAAGTCGCTTCCCCAAGTTTCTTTTTGACGGCTAAATAAACCAAGTGCTGTTACACTATGTTTGCCAAAATCACGGTCGTAATTGACTTGCGCGGAATAGTATAATTTTCGATAAGGTGAAGTGTTTCCAATGTCTACATAACCACTTTGGGTTTGCCATAGTATGGGATTGATTACAGCATCAAGACCTGTATTTGGATCAGCTTTTTCTAATGCTATGGCTCCAGTTGTCGGATTGACCCAATACCTCTGTGAATTGTGATACAAGTCGTTGAGCCCTCGATTAACTTCCTGAAAGGTATAGTCAAAAGAGACATTGACTTTGGCCGACAGACCTTTTGTTAGCATGTCAAGATCCTGACCAAGCGAAAAGTCAGTAGTCATCTTTGTTGTAGTGGATTTTTCAAGGCCTGAAGTTGCGAGCTGATAAACAGAATTAGGGACATCAGCATTACGCGGTGCATACCATCCCCATAGGCCATTAGAATAGATAGGTCGCATGGCATCAGGAGCAGATTTATAAGCAGAAGCCCAATATGTAGCATCATTATCGCTATAGTCCCAAGGGGTCTTACGTTGAGCATTAGAACCAAAAAGGTTAACTGCCAATTTGGTTGTTTGAGTGAGCTTAAAGTCCAGATTACTTCGCACATTTATACGATTGTATCCAAAGCCAGCATTATATCCGCGGTTATTATCATACTGCTTAAAAAGGTCTCCCTCATGTACAAAGTCTACAGCAGCAAAATAGTTAACAAGTCGGCTACCTCCCGATACACTAATACTCGTATTATATGACATAGCCATTTTGTTGAACAAGGCTTTCTCCCAGTCAGTATTGGGATATCTGTCCCATTCCTCAGAATTAGCAGGATGGCGATATTTGTCAATGATAGCCACAGGTGTGTAATTTCCCCATCCTGAAGCATTGAGCGCAGCTTCACGCTCGATAGACTGGTTCATAAGATAGAAAGTATCATACGCATCATATTTCTTCGGCAACTGCGAAGCAACCTTTGCTGTAATATTGGCTTTAACTTCAATGTTAGCTTTCCCTTCCTTACCACGCTTCGTGGTTATCAATATGACGCCATTGGCTCCTTTCACGCCGTAGACAGCTGTTGCAGAAGCATCTTTAAGAACAGAAATACTTTCTACAGATGAAATATCAACTGAGCTCATTTCACGTTCGATACCATCAACAAGGATTAGAGGGTCGCTGTTATTCCATGAGCTCTGAGTTCTAATGATGATTCTGGGATCCTCAGCACCAGGCATACCACTTGATGCTGCTGTAATCACACCAGGAAGATTTCCCGTAAGCGCTGCTCCGATATTAGTTACACCACCAGCTCTTTCAAGGGTCTTTCCCGAAGTCTGAGTAATAGCACCCACTACAGATGCTTTCTTTTGCTGGCCGTAACCCACGACAACTACTTCTCCAAGTACCTTTTCATCGTCTTGAAGTACTACTTTCAGCTGATGCTGGGGCCCTACCTTTACATTCTGCGGACTCATACCGACGTATGAAATCTGAAGAATGCTTGCGTCATCAGGCACAGTGATAGTGAAGTTACCATCAAAATCGGTCGCAGTTCCTTGACCTTTTCCATTCTTCACCATAACCGTAGCACCAATAACGGGTTCCCCCGTCTTGTCTGTGACGTGTCCTATGACGGTACGTGTAGGGCTTTGTGCGCTAGCAGCAACACTTCCCAACAAACACGTCAAAAACACGCCTGCAACTCTTTCTCTTAGAGAGTAACGAGATGAATGTTTCATTCTGATTAAATTGTTAATGTTTGATATAAAGTTTTCTGCGAACAAAGATAAGCTGTACGCAAATACCCTGCAAATTCTGGTGTTACGCATACTTTATGTTTTGTAACATTCATTCACTAAATATGGTAAATCAAGAAAAAAATTGAAGGGAAGATGGGAAAAGACTGACATAACAAAAAAAGAGAGAAGTGACAAATATATGTCACTTCTCTCTTGTGGTTTAATAACTAAAAAAACCCTGTAGTATCTTATAGTTCTGTTTGCTCCTTTTCTTCTTTGTTTATTATTCCTCCTTGTTTTACATACACACTAGGAGACACACCATAGCACTTCTTGAATACTGTAGAGAATACGGAAATAGAAGAAAATCCACAACCGTATGCAATCTGCGTAATGTCACTATGCTGTTCCAACAATAGACGGGCAGCCTGTTTCAGACGTAAGTTTCGGATAAACTCTCCTGGAGAAACTCCTGCAAGTTCCTTCAACTTGCGATGCAGGTGTACACGACTTACACCTGCATCCTGCGCCATACGCTCTGTTGTATATTCACAGTCATCAAAATGCTGATTTACAGCCCGCATCAAACGCTCCATAAAAAGATCATCATTACTCTGAATCTCAACGTTCTCCACAGTATCAACTTGCTCCTGCTGTCCTGTATACTTGCCACGCAAACGTAAGCGATTATCAATTAGATTACGTATTTGTGTGTTCAGTTCATCAAGATGGAAAGGTTTGACTATATAAGCGTCAGCCCCTCTATTTAGCCCTTCCATACGATCCTGAATATCACCCTTGGCAGTAAGAAGAATAACAGGTATATCATTGATATTAGGGTTATGTTTTAGCCTTCTCACAAATTCATAGCCGTCCATGTCGGGCATCATTACGTCACTTATAACAAGATCTGGTAGACGCGACAATGCTATCTGTAGGCCATCACGACCATTATTTGCGGTAATGATCGTATATCGCTTGCCAAGTTCGGTTGAAAGATACTCTAGAATATCAATATCGTCATCAATAATTAGCAGCTTACACCCTGAACCACAGCAATGTTTGGTCTCTAGCTCATCAACCTTCTCTGTAAGCTGGACAGATTCTTCCTCATTCTCATCAGCTTGAGCTTCCACAAGGGTAGTGTTAGTAGCAATCTCCTCTGTAAGAAGATAGCTATGTCCCAAAGGCAATTGGAAAAAGAAACGACTCCCATGAACAGCATCCTTGCGGCTTTCTGCCCCTATAAAACCATGATGACGGCTTATGAGCATTTCGCAAAGGTTAAGTCCGATGCCAGTTCCACCAGCAGCAAGCGATGATTTGGATCGATAAAACCGCTCGAAAAGATGGGGTATCTCTGTCTCGTCTAATCCTTTGCCCGTATCAATCACATCTACTTGCCAATAGTGGGTTAATGCGCCTTGGCGCTTAGAATCTGTGC
The DNA here is from genome assembly GCA_002407775.1 of Prevotella sp. UBA5387. Taxonomy (GTDB): domain Bacteria; phylum Bacteroidota; class Bacteroidia; order Bacteroidales; family Bacteroidaceae; genus Prevotella. Next base: position 10,675 of record DHOP01000070.1, on the reverse strand, counting down.
CAAGCGAGAGATGCATCGTAATGTTCCCTCCATCAGGTGTGTATTTCAGGGCGTTTCCCAAAAGATTATCCGTAATCTTACCAATGAAATCAGTATCAACCCACGCAAGCAGCTCATCCATCTGATGTTCAAATGTAAAAATGATATTTCTTTTCTTCGCTTGTTCAGAGAAACGTTCGTAAGTTTGATCTAGATATTTTACAATGTCGATTTCACGGCATTGTAGTCGCATGTGGCCTTTGTCTATCTTGCGTATGGTGAGCAACTGATTGATTAATTCAAGTATGCGGTTAGCATTGGCATACATCAACTGTAATGTACTACGCATTTCATGCGAGAGACTTTTATCGCGTAGGAGTTGGTCAAGAGGACTGATAATAAGTGACATCGGTGTGCGAATATCATGGGAAATATCCGTGAAGAATCGAAGGCGCATTTCGTTGAGCTTCTCCTGTTGACGTTCACGATAACGGCGAATTAAAAGATAGACAGCAGAGGCAACGATGAGTAGATACAGCATATAAGCCCACCATGAAGCATACCAAGGCGGTGAGACCAGAATATTTATGAGACGCTCAGCGCTTGTGGCATCACCCACTACAGCTTTGACGCGAAGCTTATAATGACCCGGGGCCAAATCGGTAAAAGATACATGATTTTCACCACGTCTGATTGGAGTCCATCTGCCGTTGTCTAATTTGAAATAATAAGTAATACCCATTGAACCAATATAGGAGAATGTGGTAAAACCGATACTAAACGAAGCATCTCGATAGTTTAGCCTTATATGGTCCACGTCGGTTATTGGACGGTCTATAATCTTTTTACCACTACTTTCGGTGAGCGTTGTAACATTGACCCCACCTACTGTGATCTCTGAGGGAATGACACGAAGCTTACGTGCCACATGTACAATGTTGTCTGGAATGAAACGGGTAATACCATTAACACCTCCAAAAAAGAACATTCCGTCAGGTGAGGCGGATGAGACTGACTTACAAAACTCATTACCTTGCAGGCCATCTGTGGAATAATATCTCATAATGCCCTTACCATTAGGTGGAACTTTTGCCAATCCGGTCAGAGTGCTGGCCCACACATTACCATATGAATCAATCTCTAGGGCGCACACAGCATCTGAAGGAAGTCCTTCAGAGGTGGTAATGTGTTTCTCGATGTGCTTGTGCATATCGTAAAAAAGAAGCCCTTCATTACTTGCTGCCCACAAATTACCAAGACTATCGAGGCGTATAGAGCTTATAGACTTCTCATTAAAAATGCGATCTTTTCCTAGTGCCGACGTCAAACTTCCCGTGCGCGAATCATAGCAGCCTAGGCCTCCACCATCACCGAAAAACACTCGTCCAATTTGGTCAACATAGACATATTGGAGAAAATTAAATTGAAACACAGAATACACGCCTTTTTTATAGAATGGAATGAACTGCTTCACTTGCCCATTCGATGGAACGTAGTGGATTAACCCATTCCCTATACTACAAAACCATATACTTCTATCTGGAGCCTCAGCCATTCCACTAATACGAGTAAAGTCAATACCCTTGGCTTTTGTGAAAGATGACAAACGTGTGAAATTTCCGGAGGCTGTATCGATCCAGCCCACCTCACCGATAAATGATCCAACCCAAAGTCGACCATCTGAGGAAAGCATTAGTGACAGGATATCTGATGGAATGCCTTTAACACCTGCCGTGTAAGGATAATGATACTTCTGATATCCGTTTTTGTCAAAATAGTAGAGACCATTACCCTCAATAGCTGCCCAAACTCCACCTTCAGCATCAGAAGCAATGGCCGTAACGTTGTTTCCATCAGTTTGACGTTTGATGAATGATGGAACTAATCTACCAAAGCCATAGTTGATTCTCGGACATAAATAGAATCCTTTATGGAATGCACCGACCCAAAGATCACCCTGCTTGTTTCGATAAATTGACACCACTTTGTCCTGGCTCATATCACTTTTTGAGAGGTAAGCGAAAGCAGGCTGAATCAAACCAGTGATGGTATCCACGATTTTCATTCCTCCACCATCAGTAGCAACAAAAAGATGAGTGCCGTCTGCCTGTGCAATATCGGAGACTGGTTTCTGGATGTTTGTAAAGCGTGGCCTCATAAAACGTGTCATGGTATCGTATACATATACTCCATGATTCTCAGTACCAGCGTAAACCACTCCATGATCATCTACAAAAACATGGGTAAACCTCACATCCGAAAAAGTTCCTTCGACCTTGATGGGAATGGCAATAGCTCCACCGACACTACAATATACACGATTATAGCTACCTATAAACCATAAGCGTCCCAAATCATCGGCCACCATCTGATTGGCACTCACATGACTAGGAAGAATATTCGCAGGCTTCACAATTGGGCTTTCTCCATTCCAAGTGAGCGACCATATTCCATAACGAACCGTGATGATAAATGTACGTCCGTCTGGTGATGTATAAATCTGGGTTACACCTGTATTCTCTTTCACAATTGGAATACTAGTAAAATCATTGGAATCGTAATGGTATTGCTGTAGTCCCGTCTTCCTTGTACCTACAAGAAGATGTCCTTTGGCATCATGACAGACACTCAACACCTCATTAAACGACAATGAGCGTTTATTTCCACGCTCATGTCTATAGATATTAACTGTATTACCATCATAACGATTTAATCCATCACTTGTTCCAATCCAAACATATCCAATGCTATCCTGATATATAACAGAAATAAGACTATTGCTGATGGTCTCACTTGCGGGGAAAAAACGCACAGATTGCCCTGAGACACTTACTATGGTAAACATCATCAATATATGCAACAAACATCTTTTTGTTACATCGGTTTTTAGTTCATGTTTCATCAAAAGGAGATTTTATATTGCAAATGTAACATAATAAGTCGATACAATCTTTTTTAGTTGTTACATTTGCTTTGGTATTTGCGACTTTGCACATACTCTAACCATTTTTTTGATTGGTAAGTTCCAAATCATGTATCATTAAAACTATCGTGTAGAATTATTATCATCATGTATAAGTGATACCAAATAATTATAGTAAAGAAACAAATACCACAAATGAGGTATGTCAAATGCCCCACAATGGGTATTTTGTCTAACCTAGAATCGTCGTACCTTTGCATCGTAATAGACAAGATTTTTATAGTAAGTTATTAAACATATAGAATTATGGCACGTATTTTCAGTAAAATCACTGATCTCATAGGTGGAACTCCACTTGTAGAGCTTAGTAAGTTTTCGCAGAGTTATGGACTTAGTACACCAATCATCGCAAAAGTTGAATTTTTCAATCCTGGCGGAAGCGTTAAGGATCGCCCTGCCTTGGCAATGATAGAGGATGCAGAGCAAAAAGGAATCCTAAAACCTGGTGCAACAATCATCGAACCAACTAGTGGAAACATGGGTGTGGGTCTTGCGTTGGTGTCAGCCGTTAAAGGATACCATCTTATTCTTACAATGCCCGAAACTATGAGTGTCGAACGTAGGAATCTTGTTAAAGCCTATGGTGCCGAGGTGCATCTGACATCTGGCAAGGACGGTATGACTGGTGCCATTAAGGCTGCTAATGAACTCAAGGAGAGCATTCCCGGAAGCATTATTCTGGGGCAATTTGCAAACTCTGTGAACCCTCAGAAGCACTATGAGACTACTGGTCCTGAAATTTGGCGTGATACTGACGGAAAGATTGACATCTTCGTGGCTGGTGTAGGTACTGGTGGAACCATTTCGGGTGTTGCACGATATTTAAAGGAACAAAATCCTAATGTGAAGATTATTGCCGTAGAACCTTCCGCATCTCCAGTATTAGAAGGTGGAAAGAGTGGTTCACACAAGATCCAGGGTATTGGAGCTGGTTTCATTCCCGAGACATATAGTAGTGAGTTTGTAGATGAAGTTATCGGCATAGACAACGATGATGCTATACGTGCTGGAAGGGAGATAGCCCAAAATGAAGGTATTTTAATCGGTATTAGTAGTGGTGCTGCAGCAGTAGGTGCCATAAAAATAGCCCAGAGGCCCGAGAACAAAGGTAAAAAGGTGGTAACTCTCTTCCCTGACACTGGCGAACGCTATCTCAGTACTGTGCTTTACGCATTTGAAGAGTATCCACTCTAAATATTATATTCCGCGGTATCAATAAGACCAGCCCTTATAGCATATTTCGTAGCCTCATGGACATTATTTACCTTGAGTTTACGAAATATGTTTTTTCTATGTGTATTGACGGTGTGAAAACTAGAAAATCGTCTTTCCGCAATCTCCTTTGTGGTCATCCCATTGGCTATATCGATGAGAATCTCTGTTTCGGTTTTGGTAAGCACAGACACCTCCTCATTCTTAGTTTCTGGCATAAGCATCATCTCCATCGCTCGTTGGCAGATATAACGATGCCCGCTGATAGTATAGTTCAATGCCTCTTTGATCTCCGACAATGACGATTCTTTAAACAACACTCCAATTCGGGGTCCTTGTACCGTAATACTCTTTACAAATTCTGCATTGAGATCGGTTGAAAATAAGAGCCAATTTACTTCTGGATACCTTTGACTAATAATAAGTACATCGTCCGCGCCATTTAAATCGAAAAGCGTGTAATCAAGTATCACTACGGCATTCTTGGAACGCTTAAGTGCTTCGAGTAGCTCAACCTTGTCAGAAATATATTTATATTGACAATGATGGTCTTCTTGCTCAATAAGGAATGTCATTCCCGCACGAGTAATGTCCTGTCTATCTGCTAGCAATATAAGTCTATCTCTCATAATACTCATTCGTACACCATGTATCCAAAAAATATAAGTTCTATTTTATTATCTGTATTATAGGCAAATAATAAAACAGAACTTACACCATTGCAAATTTCAGAAATATTTATCAGACAACAAGCAATATTGTATATTTTAACTCAATGTGGTAAGATATAGCTTTCATCTATCTCCCACTCTTTTTAATGTAACCATTGCTTGTTTTATCCTCAAGAATAAAGATAGGGCGTGTCCTTACATTCAATATACGTACACTATTCAGGCGTTACATTGGACAGGCTTTCATCCCCTACCCAAACCTGATACTTTCCTGGCTGATAACGCATTGTGTTAGTCGTATAGTCCCACAATGCGAAATCCTTTTGTGTCATAGGGAAGCTTACTTCCTGACTTTCACCTGACTTAAGATGGATACGGCGGAAAGCACGAAGTGTCTTCAGGGGTCCCTTAACATCACGAGGATCTTTAATGTAAACCTGTACAACCTCATCACCGTCATACTTCCCGTTATTGGAAACACGCACCTTCAACTCTCCGTTCTGATATGTTGGAGTATCATACTTGAAGGTTGTATAACTTAGACCGTAACCAAATGGGAAGAGCGGTTTGCCCTTGAAGTAGCGATAGGTACGCCCAGTCATATGATAGTCTTCAAAATCCGGTAGATCTTTGTCAGAAGCATAGAATGTAACAGGCAACTTACCACCAGGATTGTAATCGCCAAAAAGAACATCTGCAACAGCTTGACCGGCTGACTCTCCACCATACCAAGCTTGTAGAATAGCCTCAGCATTATGAGTTTCTGGAGCCAAAGCCATGGCGCCACCCGAGAGATTCACAAAGACTACTCGCTTACCCATCTTGTGTAATGCCTTCACTACATCGCGCTGACTTTGTGGAAGTTCGATAGTTGTGCGGTCACCACCTTTGAAGCCCGGTGCATCAACTTTCATCTCCTCACCTTCCAATTTTGGCGATATACCACCACAGAAAATCACGACATCTGCATCCTTAGCCTTGGCGGCCATTTGTTCCGGAGTGGCAGGACTGAAGTCGGTTTTGTTCTTGGGCTTGTTAAATTCATTATGGAAAAGTTCTGAATCAACATTACGAGTATAGCCAACTCCAGGAATATAAGTCACATTTTTAGCTTTTGATTGAATGCCCTGAAGCAATGTCACGGTAGAAAACGGGAAACCATTGTAATTTGCCAAAAGTGCAACGGAGTCAACCGCATTTGGTCCCATAACAACGATCTTCAAGTCTCGACGTAGAGGCAAAATATTCTTTCGATTTTGAAGCAGCGTCATTGTCTCTCTAGCCATATCAAGTGCAAGCTGACGATGGGCAGAGGAGCCTATAACTTCAGGTCCAATGCGCTTCCAAGACACAAGGTCTGGACCATCAAATTCACCCAATGTGAAGCGTGCCTCCAACAATCTCACGACACTGGTATCTACTTTCTCCATGCTTACCTGTCCAGCATTAACCGCTTCTGGCAAGGATTTATAGTCACTACCACATTCTACATCGGTACCAGTTCTTACGGCATGAGCAGAAGACGATTGTTGATCGGCATCGACTTCATGATGCCCTTTTTCCCAAAAATCACTGATAGCACCACAATCTGACACCACTAAGCCATTATATCCCCATTCATTTCGGAGAATTTGCTGGAGCAATCGATTATTTCCGCAACAGGGCTCGCCGTCTAGGCGCTGGTAAGCACACATCACTTCACGTACATTACCCTCTTGCACAAGGGCTTTAAACGCTGGCATATATGTTTCCCAAAGATCTCGTGCCGGTAAATCTTCAACATTGAATGAGTGACGATTCCATTCTGGACCACTATGCACCGCAAAGTGTTTTGCACATGCAAGAAGAGGATAGTAGTCTTTTCCACTAGCACGATCTGTGTAAGTCTTAGGTTCAAACTGGAATCCTTGTCCTTGTAGTCCATTGACTACGGCTAGTCCCATACGCGAGGTCAAATATGGGTCCTCACCATAGGTCTCTTGACCGCGTCCCCAGCGGGGATCACGAAAGATATTGATGTTGGGTGTCCAAACCGATCTGCAACGATAGCGTGCGATATTGTTTTCCTTTTCGGCTAGATTGCTCTTTGCAACCGCCTCGTCTTTTACGGCATCAAATACACGATAGAGCAATGCATCATCCCAACTCGCGGCCATAGACATTGCCTGAGGAAACACGGTAGCCTTACCATTGCGAGCAATTCCGTGTAGAGCCTCACTCCACCAATCAAACTTAGGAATACCAAGTCGTGGAATAGCGGGTGATGAATTCATCATGAGGCTCGCCTTCTCCTCCATGGTGAGACGACTGCACAAATCTACTGCTCTTTGATGAGCAGAAAGTGTGGCATCCTGATAGGGCAATTGAGCTTGTGCTGGTAACCCTATTGCTGCAAAAAAACTGAGAATGATTTGTTTTAGTTTCATATTGGTTTCAATTATATTGGAAATCAGTTGCAAATATAATCATTTCTATGTATTTTCCTTTCAAAAATCGAATAATTCGATAATATGGATTGGACATGAAAAATCCTCACTTTTGCCTTAACAAAAAGTGAGGATCTCAGAAGTAATGCTTATGCGCACGTGTCAAATGACAACCGCGCACTAAGTTTTTACTCTGCTAGACTGATTGCCTCTGAAGGGCAAACCGATGCGCATGTACCGCACTCTGTGCACTCATCGGGGTTGATATGATAAATATCACCCTCACTAATTGCGGATACTGGGCATTCGTCAATACAAGTTCCACAAGCGATGCAGTCATCACTAATTACGTAAGCCATAATAAATTGCTATTTTTTATTGTTAATATTGATATTGTAAAAGAGCATCCAAGAAGTGAATACTATCCACTACTTTATCGGTGCAAAGATAAATAACTTTATTTGAATTACCTACTTTTAGAGTTTAATTTTTCTCTTATTCCCACAATCCACAATAATTTTTAATGAGAAAAAACTTGCTCATACCATGTTGATAAATAGCATTGCAATAATAGGAGCGACATGACGTTATTATAGCATGAAAAGGATTTTGCTTTTTATCATTATAGCTTTGAACTTCGCGCAAAAGGTTGATGCACAAGGACGTGTTGTGCAAAACAGCCCTTATACGGATTTGCGCCCATTCCATTTTGGAATTCTTGTGGGAACACACGTTCAGGATATGGAATTTCGTAATGTCGGACCACAAATCATCACTGACGAGCAAGGCGCTCCGCAGACTTATGTCGTTACGGCCGACCAAGACAGATGGGATACAGGATTTCAAGTTGGTGTGTTAGGTGAAATGCGACTCAGCGATCAATTCCAGTTCAGAGTGGCTCCATCACTCTACTTCGGTTCGCGACACATTTCCTTTCACAATATGAATCCGAATGCTACCGACTCTCTTATTTCACGCACACAAAACATGAAATCGGTCTATATAGGTTGTGCTACGGATCTCATCTTTGGAGCACAACGCTTCAACAATCATAGACCTTACATGATGGTCGGCTTGAACCCGATCATCAATCTTTCTGGTTCGCAGAACGATTACCTTAGCTTAAAGCGTTATGACCTTTTCCTTGAAGCGGGAATAGGTTGTGATTTTTACTTGCCTTTCTTCAAATTGCGTCCTGAACTGAAGTTCATGTATGGGTTTACTAATTCTTTAGACACAGAACATGCCGCTCACCTCAAAGATAAGACAATGCTTCCTTATACCATGTCCGTGAACCGAGCAAGGTCAAAAATGATTGTGCTAACTTTTTATTTTGAATAATTCAAAATGAGACTGAAAGGATAGATACCTTTGTGTGAGGAGTATTGTAACCGCCCACATCAAATGTTTAGGTCTATATAAACGTGAATGAAACAAGGTTATCTGGAGGTATTAAGTAAAACACAAATCCTTCTAGACAATATCCACTCTCTTGCAAACTTAAAAATATAAGTCTCTCTCTCCTCTATTATTTTTTTGCAGGTTTGACTTCAATCTTCATCTTTCCAACAAACAACGCTTGTCCTCCGTTTTGATCTACGGCAACTGGTTTGCCGTCAAGGTTATTCACATAACGAAGTTCTGTGAAATAAGTATGGCTATGGCCTCCAAGCACCAAGTCTATGCCACGAGTTTGCGCTATCAACTTATGGTCGTCCGTACCTTTCTCTAACCATCCAAGATGCGAGAGACAAATAATAATGTCACACTTTTTCTTCCTCAGCTTTTCTACTGTCTCCTGTGCCGCTTTTATTGGATCTAAATACTGGGTCTGTCCATAATTCTTTTGATCCACAAGACCCTTAAGTGCAGGGCTCAGACCAAACACACCTATCCTTACACCTTTTCTTTTTAGAATGACATAAGGTTTCACAAGCTTATCGAGACCATATTCCGAGAACTTGTAGTTCGCACATACAATTGGGAATTTGGACTTTGAAACTATTCGAGCAAGGTTTTCCAATCCAAAGTCAAATTCATGGTTGCCCAATGTTCCTGCATCATAATTCATCTGATTCATCAGACCAACTTCCACATCACCCTTATATAGCGTGTAGTATGAAGAACCTTGGGAGAAGTCTCCACTATCAAATAATAGCAAATCGGGTGATTTCTTACGTTCCTCATTAAGCATAGCAATGCGACGTATGAACCCACCACGTCCAGCCACCATAGTGTCTGCGAGGGTGTTGCTCAGAGGCATTATGCGGCTATGAGTATCGTTAGTATGAAGAACCACCAACTCCTTCTGTGCTTGTGCAAAATTTGCCGACAAGCAGAATATCATCATCAATAATATGTTTCTCGATTTCATCAGTTTACCACTTTTATACGTCCTTCAACTTTACCGTCAACTACTAAGCCCTTACCAGAGTTATCTCTAAAATAGTTTGCTATCAAAACACGCACGTTATCGTCAGCACCTTGTGGTGACCTCACATCACTCTTGTAATTGAAGGCAGACAAGCCGTCGTTTCCAGATGCTAAATAGTCAAGTGTAGCTACTCGATAACTTTTATTCGTATCCACCTCTTCACCATTTAATCGTGCTTTAATAAGCTTTCCATCCCGAGAGATTTCTAATTCCACGCCATGACTTACCCCTTCTCCGCCACGCTTGGCAATCTGAGAAAAAAGCTCCAAGATTTTGTCACCTGTGAGCGATAGGAAAAATATCTTGTTGTCGAAAGGAGCTACATCATTTACATTGCCGAGAGTAACGGGGCCCTTGGCTAAAGCAGCACGTATGCCACCCATGTTATAGACCGAGAAGTCAGGAGACTCATTATAAGCTTTTCCGCTCCACAAAAGTATATCAGCTAACAAGTTTGAAAGCTCACTTTCTGGACGATGGGCACGCATGTAAAGACTCACTTGCCCTACTACGGGCATCATCAAGCTATCCACCTCATGCTGATAAGGTTTGACAAAGGTTTCTGCTGCTGCATCTGGATGAGCGTCATAACGTTCATCTACAACGATTCTTGTTCGTGTAATATCTGTGATAACATATCTTGTGTGACAAGATGCCACGACTAGCGCTAGTATCAATAATATGAATGGTGCAATTGTTTTCTTCATAAATTCAGAGAGTTACATTATTACAAAGTTACTCTTTTTTATCGAAGTCGCAAAAAACTTTGGCACAATTTTGAAGCATGCGACTATCTTGGCAATTAGAATGCTGACTCATAATCCCAATTATGTTTGCGAGTGACATACCTTTGATCTTGCAAAGCGTCACGTCCAAAGATGACCACACCTGAAGTTTTTCAAAACTTAGTGACTTTCAACCACTACCTTGCTTTGGAAAATTAGACAAAAAAGAGGGTGTGTCAAAACAG
>DHOP01000019.1 GCA_002407775.1 Prevotella sp. UBA5387 | reverse complement strand
TGCCTGTTTTGACACACCCTCTTGATAGTTGTTGTTTCCACTCGTCCACATCATCATGATGCGAGAGATGGAATACGAAATAGAGAGCTTATGCCTCTGCGGGAGCCTCAGTCTCAGCAGCAGGTGCCTCAACTGGAGCTTCCTCCACGTTTTCAGCGGTCTCTTCTGCAGCAGCCTCTGCTTCTGCCTCTACTTCTGCCTCTGCGGCAGCAGCCTCGGCATTCTTCTCGGCAACCTTCTTGGCCATAGCCTCGTTGGCTCTCTTCTCTTGCTCTAACTCCTTAGCGGCAGCCTCTTTACGACTCTTCTCGGTAGCGCTTAGCATAGCAGCATACTTCTCGTCCTTACCAGACTTCCAAGCATCAAACTTCTGCTGGCAAGCGGCCTCGTCAAAGGCACCCTTAGCTACACCACCCTTGAGGTGCTTCATCATGTAAACGCCCTCATTCTTAAGAATGTTGCGTACGGTGTCTGTGGGCTGTGCGCCACACTCCACCCAGTAAAGAGCACGCTCGAAATCCAAATCCACAGTAGAAGGCTTGGTGTTAGGGTTGTAAGTACCAATCTTCTCAACGAATCGTCCATCACGTGGAGCTCTTGAATCTGCGATAACGACACGGTAGAACGCATAGTTCTTGTGACCGCCACGCTGCAATCTAATCTTTGTTGCCATTTTTTTGTTTAAACTTTATTGAGGTTTGAATTATTGCTGCCATCTCGTGACAGCGGCTGCAAAGGTACTATAATTAAACCACACCTATCTCATTATGTCTCAACTTTTTGTCAATGTGTTAAGAATATTTAAGGAACCCGGTTGGAATATTAAACAATGAAATAATGAAAACATGAAAAGATGAAATGATGAAACCTTAAAAATATGATGCCTCCGAAAATTGACACATAGCTTCGTTACATTTTTAAATGAATAGAATGATATCGCACTTTCAGCACTTCTCACTTACCCCATCTACGAATTAACCCAGGGCTTGCACCCTGGGCTAATTGATTCCACCTCCTAGAGTTATGTAGTTTAGATTATTTTTTTATAAGATGTCTCTCTATCTACACAACTATACTTTGTGTCTCGCTCAAAGCGTAATGTCATAATGTACATTTGCGCCCTCAGTTGCTGTCTCAATAGTTAGCTTTTTATCCTTATAAGTAATGGAGGGTAACTCCCATTGGTTCACAATTGTACTACTATCCTGTTCTATGACATTACCGAATTCCGACCATGGAAAGGTCGATTTATACATATAACTAGTTCCTTTGGGCACTAATAGAAATACTAAAGAAGTTGGAACATCTTGAAACATATTACCATTCAATTCTAAATCACTCAACGAAGTCCAATGACAAATTATCTTCTCAAGATTTATACCCCCCGGGAAAGCATGATCTATGTATTTCACAGAACATCCATTTCCTATTTCAATTACAGTGTTTGAGATATTGCAAGATTCCAAAGCCGAACATCCATAGAAACAACGATCACCCAAATACTTAATACCAACAGGAAGCTTTACTGAAGTAATCTTCGTGCAAGAATCGAAACAATTGTTCCCAAGGGCAATAACTTGGTATGTAGTTGTATCGCTCGTAATACTTGATGGAATGGTTATTGCACCGGTAAGAGTAGCGTCTTGAAAAGTGGAAACGTATGCAGTTCCATCACTCAGGAGTGAATATCCCAACCCATCGATGGTTACGTCCTGGGCAAAAACATGGACCGATAGAGAAGAATGCAAGGAGTAGTAATACAAAAAGTTTCTTCATTTTATTAGTATATTAAATAAGGATAGATAGTTTTCGTCTAAGCATTTAATAAGAGTGAAAGACGTGGGACACACACCATCATCCATCATTATTAAGGACTTAAGAAACATATAAGATGCGTCACCGACCCTACAATAGCCGTATCAACATTGCAAAACTAAATAAAACACTTTGAACCGACAAAAAAAACTTAAAAAAGGTGCTAAAACGAATTGAGTAGGTAGTATATTTGAGCTTCGTCTCTCGTCACTCCGTAACGCCATAGACCTTCCTCTTGTTCAATGTTGTATAAAGTATGCATTGCCTTCTCTTTTCATTCCGCGGCTCCGCGCGCGAGAAACACATAGCCCTGCGCTCCCTTTTTCTCACGCAGAGTAAAAGATCACGCAGAGTAAAAGAGTGAAAGGAGGAAACCATCGTCCACGCTCACTGATGGAACTATCTGAGACACCTGTGATATGAAGTATTTGAACGCCATAGGGGTTCCCCTCTCCTTTCACTCCGTAACTCTGCGTGAGGGAAAGATAAGGAGAGGCATAAAAAAATCAGCCCCGCCATGGTGTTCGGAGCTGATAATGATTTGTTCTAAATTAAGTAGCGTAAGGTTACTCGGGCTTCATGTTGGTATAGACATCCTGCACATCATCGAAGTCTTCCAGCTTCTCGATCATCTTGTCGATGGTCTCACGCTGTTCGGGCGTGACGTCCTTCAAGTCGTTGGGGATATAGGTGAACTCGGCAGAGGTAATCTCAAATCCGGCTTCCTCCAAGTGCTTCTGGATGTCTCCAAAACTTGTCGGCTCACCATAGATGGTTACTTCACCCTCTTCATCGTCCACATCGAAATCCTCTTCCACTCCATAGTCAATAAGTTCAAGAATGAGATCTTCCATGTCAACGTCATCCTTCTTCTTGAATGTGAACACAGCCTTGTGGTCGAAAAGGAAGCTCAGAGAGCCGGTTGTTCCAAGATTGCCGTCAAACTTGTTGAAAACTGAGCGTACATCGCCCACTGTACGGGTGGTGTTGTCGGTCAAGGTATCCACGAAGATGGCAATGCCGTGGGGGCCGTAGCCCTCATAACTCACGTGCTTGTAATCGCTCTTATCCTTGCCCGTTGCATTCTTGATGGCACGCTCGATGTTGTCCTTCGGCATGTTCTCACGCTTGGCAGTGGCGATAATGGCACGAAGCGTTGGGTTGTTCTCTGGTTCGGGTCCACCGCCTTGAACCGCTATGGTAATCTCCTTACCAATTTTCGTGAAGGTGCGGGCCATGTGTCCCCACCTCTTCAGTTTCGTAGCTTTACGATATTCAAATGCTCTTCCCATCGGAATAATTATTTTTATTGTTATGTTCTAATCAAATGTTAGCGCAGTTCGGCACCCAGTTTGCCCGTCAAGTTCTTGATGAGCTTCTGCATGATGGCATCGATCTGTTTGTCGTTCAATGTCTTCTCCTCGTCCTCAAGGATGAAGTTTACAGCGTAACTCTTCTTTCCGGCAGGCAGGTTCTTGCCCTGGTATACATCGAAGAGCTCTACTCGCTTCAATAGTTTCTTCTCTGTTTGGAAGGCGATCTGCTCAATCTGAGCAAACTCCACATTGTCGTCCAATAGCAAAGCAAGGTCGCGGCTCACGATTGGGAACTTGTTTAGTTCGGTGAACTCAACCTTATTCTTCTTGATAGCCTTCAAAATGCTTGCCCAATTGATCTCGGCATAGTACACGTCATTGTCAATATCGAACGCGTGAAGCACTTTTTTTGCAAGCTGGCCAAACTCGACAAATACCTTGCCACCGCGGTTACGAAGTGTCAATCCATAGGCGAAGATATTATTTTCTGTCTTCTCCGATACAATCATTCCCTTTGAAACACCTGCCCGAAGAAGGATATTCTCCACATAAGCTTTTAACTCATAGAATGATGTTGGCTCGTCGGGATGAGCCCATGAACCCTCTATGCGCTTGCCGGTTATCCACAAGCCAAGGTGGTACTCCTGGGTGTACGCCTTGATAGAAGCATCGTGATCATCCTTCTCGGGGTCATAACGATAGACGTTTCCGTACTCGAAGAACTTCAGATTGGTGCGCTTGCGATTGATGTTGCGTACCAAAGACTCCAACCCTCCGAAGAGCAATGTCTGGCGCATTACACCGAGATCAGCACTCAATGGATTCATCACCTTAGCGGTATTTGCCCATGTATAGGCGTTGTAGTCGTCGCCTTGGTAATAGCTTTGCTTAGAGAGCGAGTTATTAAGAATCTCGTTAAATCCACTACCTACAAGCTGTTCGCCGATCAGGTTCTCCAGTTTGTGCTCACGATCGGTGGGCTCCTCTATAGTCAGTGAGGAGTGAAGCTGTGACGGCATCTCTACATTGTTATAGCCGTAGATGCGCAGGATATCCTCTACCACATCACAAGGACGCTGCACGTCCACGCGATAAGCGGGTACAGAGAGTTGTAATCCCTCGGCATCCTCCGCGTCAATGCGCATATCAAGGCTCTGGGCGATGCTCTTGATGGTGTCTGCACCGAGGTGTTTGCCAATAAGACGGTCGCAATATTCGTATTTCAAATCGACTTTAAAGTCGGGCATTGGGTCAGGATAAACATCCTTCACCTGCATGGATACCTTACCGCCAGCCAACTCCTTGCAAAGTATGGCTGCCTGCTTGAGTGCATAAACCTGACCATTTGGGTCAACGCCTCGCTCAAAACGGAAGCTTGAATCGGTGCTCAGTCCATGACGGCGGGCGCTCTTGCGAATCCATGTTGGATGGAAATAGGCGCTCTCCAACACCACGTTGCGTGTGGTATCGTAGGTTCCAGAACCCTTTCCGCCGAAGATACCAGCGATACACATCGGTTCCTCAGCATTGCAAATGCTCAGGTCATGCTCTCCAAGGGTGTGTTCCTCGCCGTCCAGAGTAACGAACTTCGTGCCCTCTGGCTGCGTGCGAACCACAATCTTGTGCCCTTCAACCATGTCTGCATCAAATGTGTGCATGGGTTGGCCATAGGCAAGCATGATATAGTTGGTGATATCTACAATATTATTGATAGGGCGCAGACCTACGGCAATAAGCTTGTCCTGCATCCATTTGGGACTATCCTTCACCTCGCAATCGGTAACGGTTACGCAGGTATAGCGCTTGCAAGCAGCATTATTCTCGATCTCAACATCGATTGTCAGGTCCTCGTTGTCAACGTTGAACTTAGAACAATCGGGACGATGAAGTGAAGTCTTATAGCCGCGTTGCAGTAGCCAGGCATAAAGATCGCGTGCCACGCCATAGTGACTCAATGCGTCGGCACGGTTGGCTGTGATGTCGATTTCAATCATCCAGTCGCTTTCCAAGTGGTAATATTCAGCAGCAGGTGTGCCTACTACAGCATCCTCAGGGAGCACAATGATACCTGCATGGTCAGTGCCGATGCCAATTTCATCCTCTGCACAGATCATTCCGTAGCTGTCAACGCCACGTAGACGCGACTTCTTGATGACAAATTCTTTGTCTCCATCATAGAGGATACAGTCCAAGTCGGCCACGATTACCTTTTGTCCGGCAGCAACATTGGGTGCGCCACAGACTATCTGCTGTGGCTCGTTCTTGCCCAAATCGACGGTTGTAACATGCAAATGGTCGCTGTTTGGATGTAGCTCGCAGGTCAAAACCTTACCTACGTAAAGGCCTTTCAGCCCACCTCTAACTGCCTGAACCTCTTCAAGAGCATCCACCTCTAGACCAGTTGACGTCAATGCGTCGGAGGTTTCCTGGGGAGTTAGGTCGAAGTCAACATATTCCTTCAGCCACTTATATGAAATCTTCATGAATTAATGTGTTTACTTTCCACTATAAAAACGCGACAAAATTACTAAAAAATAATGAGTTGCCCAAACTGACACTCATTTTATTCATTATCATCCTTCAACCTTGGCAGAGAGATATGATACCTCAATGATAGGAAACGAATGGTGATAATGATGAAAAATACCACTATAGCCGTGATACCTGCATTGAAGTGCAATATAGCCATCAGCCAATAGATTAAGCCACCGGCAATGCTTGCCATGGCATAAATCTCCTTCTTAAATATCTCGGGCGTACGGTTGAGAAGCACATCGCGGAGTACACCACCGGCACAGCCAGTGATGCATCCCATAGCAATGGCCACCCAAAATGGATGCCCATAAGCCAGCGTCTTCTGCATACCAGCGATGGTAAAGAAGGCGAGTCCCAAAGTGTCGAACACCAGCCAAGTGTTGTTGAGTCGAACAAGTGACTTGGCAAACATAATGACAAGCACCTGAGCGAGGATGGTGCAGATAATGTAGAACGGCGAAGTCATCCAGAACGGCGTGACGCCAAGCATCACGTCGCGCATCGTTCCACCACCGATGGCCACCGAAAAGCCGCACACAAAACCACCAAACCAGTCATAACGCTTGGCGGCAGCATGTCGGATTCCGGAGATGGCAAAAGCCAATGTTCCCAGCAACTCTAGTACCTGCTGTATGGTTTGAACCAATTCGGGATTAGAAAACGTCATGATTTAACGATTAAGAGAAGCGCTGTCCTGTCTATCTCGGTTATTAGTCATTTTGTCAGCTCTTGGCTTACACCTTGTTTTGGGGACGTCCCTCGACAAACGCGTGTACATTGTCTATAGCTATCTTCATCAGTCGGGTGCGCGCTTCCTTGGATGCCCATGCAATGTGAGGTGTGATATGGGCATGCGGCTGTTGCAACAAAGGATTGTCAGCTGCAGGCGGCTCGTTAGTCATCACGTCCGTTCCATAACCGAAGAGATGTCCGCTTGCAAGGGCATCTGCCACGGCCTGCTCGTCAACGAGTTGACCACGGGCAGTGTTGATGAGGATTGAACCTGGCTTCATGAGTTTGATGCGCTCTGCATTGATCAACTTCTCGGTGTCCGGTGTGAGTGGGCAGTGTAGCGACAAGACATCCGAGATGCTCAGCAAGCCCTCTAATGTCGTCTTCTGGATGCCATCGGGAAGCGCGGCAGACTCCTTGGTGGTCAAGGCAAACACGTCCATGCCAAACTGTCTGGCGGCAGTGGCAACGTGCATGCCGATATTTCCCAATCCGACAATACCCATGATCTTGCCTGAAAGTTCTATCAGAGGCGTGTCGCAATAGGAAAAGTCCTTGCAACGACTCCATCGCTGATCACGTACCTCCTCAGCATAATGACCGACCTGGTTGGTGATATTGAGGATATGGGCAAAAGTCATCTGCACCACGCTATCGGTGCTATAGGCTGGGATATTGCTCACCACGATGCCACGCTCGTGGGCAAATCTGATGTCAATCACATTGTAGCCCGTTGCCAACACGCCGATATACTTCAGCTTGGGCAGTTTGGCAATGACCTCTTTGGTCATATTGACTTTGTTCAATAGTACGATCTCGGCATCCTTGGCATATTCCACGACCTTATCAACGGGTGTGCGCGGATACACTGTGAGATGTCCATATTCTTCTAACGGCTCCCATGTAAGGTCGCCAGGATTGGCGGGATGACCGTCTAATACTACGATATTCATTTTGTTTTTCTTTTTAATCTTTTGTTAAATGTTCATGCCACTAAGGCAGAACGAAATTTGTTTCAATCCTTGAAACGGTCTCCCCAATAGCTCAGCATGCGCTGATAGAGTTTCTCTTCGGTAGGCGAGTGCTGGGCGTGCCAGAATCGCGTCTTAGTCAACTCATCGGGAAGATACTGCTGATCGGTGAAGTTGTCCGGGAAATCGTGCGGATATTTGTAACCGTCGTGATAACCAAGATCAGCCATGAGCTTGGTGGGCGCATTACGGATGGGCAGTGGCACCGGTTGATTGCCGCTCTCTCGCACCTCTGCCAGGGCATGGTCGATGCCTTTGTAGACTGAATTGCTCTTGGGACTAGTGGCCAAATAGACTGCGGCCTCAGCCAAAGGAATACGTCCTTCGGGCCAACCGATCTTCATCACCGCATCAAAGGCAGCATTGGCAAGCAACAATGCATTGGGATTAGCGAGTCCAATGTCTTCCGCTGCACTGATAACGAGCCTGCGAGCGATGAACTGAGGATCCTCGCCTCCTTCGATCATGCGCGCCATCCAGTATAGCGCCGCATCAGGGTCGGAGCCACGAATGCTCTTGATAAAGGCCGAGATGATGTCGTAATGCATCTCTCCGTCCTTGTCATAAGCCAGTGGATTCTGTTGCAACAAGGCTTCCACCAATACGTCAGTAACCTCTACTTCTTCTGCATCGGTAGAGTTGGTGACCAGTTCAAGGATGTTGAGCAGTTTGCGGGCATCACCACCGCTGTAGCGCATGATCGCACCGGTCTCGGTCAGGTTGATCTTACGCTGTTTCAACTCAGGGTCTTCGGTGACGGCACGTCGAAGGATGCCCATCAGATCGTCCTTGTCAAGCGACTTCAGCACATAGAGTTGGCACCTTGAGAGCAAAGGACGTATCACCTCAAACGAGGGGTTCTCCGTCGTGGCACCTATGAGTGTGACGATGCCTTTCTCGACTGCGCCCAACAAAGAGTCCTGTTGAGACTTGGAAAAACGGTGTATCTCATCGATGAAGAGTATAGGCGACTGAGCATTGAAGAAGCCTCCGCTTTTTGCTTTTGCGATGACTTCACGAACATCCTTCACGCCACTGGTAACAGCAGAGAGCGTGAAGAAGGGAACTTTGAGCATGTTGGCGATGATATAGGCCAACGTCGTCTTCCCCACCCCCGGAGGACCCCAGAGGATGAAAGAGGAGATATGGCCAGACTCTATCATTTGGCGCAACACAGCGTTCTTGCCCACCACGTGTTCCTGCCCGATATAGTCGTCCAGCGTCCTTGGACGCATACGTTCTGCTAAAGGCTTACTCATGTTATGCAAAAGTAGTAAAAATAACAACGATCATAGCGTTATCGATAGTTAAATTTCAGAAAATGAGGGCAAAGGATGACCTAGAATAAAGTAGACTTAGGCAGCATCAGAAGGCTCATAGGTTTATCCCTTTGTCATTATCTTGGTCTGCTTTACATCAAGCAATTCCCCCTCTCCGAGACAAAATCCATACTTCTTTACTTCATATCTCCCTATAATTACGTAATTTTGCACCACAAATTTCAATAGGATATGGAGAATATGCAAGTGATGATAATACTTTTTGCTATTGTCATCTTAGGATATGTGATTAGCAAACTGGGCTACATGAACGAGGCATTTGATCGCAAGCTTTCTTCGATTGTCATCGATATCACCTGTCCACTGCTCGTACTCGCATCAACTATGGGACGTGAACTGCCTGACCGCAGCCTCATCTTGCCACTTCTCGGCATCGGCACCCTCACCTATCTACTGCTCACCGTAGTGGCGCTTTACGTTCCAAGACTCATCTCCAAAAACACTGACAACCAAGGCATCTACGGCTTTGCCATGATGTATGGCAACGTTGGGTTCATCGGTTATCCCGTCGTAGCATCAATATTCGGTCCAAAGGCCGTCTTCTATGCCGCCATACTCAACATCCCCAACACGCTCACCGTGTTCACAATTGGTGTACTACTCATCAAGGGCTCGCATCGTCTGCGCGACTTCAACCCGCGCATCCTTTTCACACCAGCCATGATCGCCTCTTACCTCGCCATCATCATTGTGGCGCTGAGGATAGCAAACATGCCGAAATTCATCACCGAGCCCATCACGCTTGTGGGCAACATCACAGTCCCCGTGTCACTACTTGTCATCGGGTCGTCCATCTCCCGCCTATCGTTGCGAAAGATGATGGGGTCTCCAGCCATATATGTCACAGCGGCGATGCGACTCATGATCATTCCCGTGTCGTTCTATTTCATCTTCATCACTTTAGGTTTCAACCCGCAGGTAGTGGCCATAAACACGGTGCTCATCGCCATGCCCGTGGCCAGCTTCGGTACGATGTTCACCCTGAAATACGGTCGCGACGCCTCGCTGATGACTGAACTCACCTTTGTAAGCACTGCCGCTGCAATGATTTCTATTCCATTAATTACGCTCCTTTTCAAGTAAACATCGCATTTTAATCGTAAATTTGCAGTGATTTAGCAAATCTAAGGATGACAAAATTGCTTTTTTTTATATTGAACATTCTGACTGCCGCCAATGTCATGGCTCAGCAGTTGCCCACAGACGGCCCATTGACCATTGACACGGCTCTCCAGAATCTAGGGAGTCGCCTGCTTCAAGGCAAGCAAGGTAGTATCGTGGCCATCGAACCGAAGACTGGTAATATACTCGCCTTGGTGAGTCGCGACAAGGTGGATGATGGCGTGAACCGTGCCATTTCCATGGAGTATTCACCTGGCTCCACGTTCAAAGTAGCACAAACTCTGGAGATGGTGACTGAGGGAACCCTCACTACCGACAAGACTTATCCATGCCACGAGGGATTCTATTTCAATAAAGTTCGCATCGGATGCCATCCACATAAAGCACCATTGGCACTTGTCCAAGCGATCGGACAGTCGTGTAACTCCTATTTCTGCAAGGCATTCCAAGAGATGATCGACAACCGCAAGGCTTATCCCACACAGTTCCGCGCCCTCAATCGCTGGGCAGAATATATGAGGAGCTTCGGCCTTGGCAGACCCCTTGGGGTGGATTTACCAAATGAGGCAGCAGGCATAGTGCCTGATTCTGCCAACATCCGACTTACTCATCGACGTTGGAACGGTACCACCCTCATGTGGGTAGGCATGGGACAGGGGGAGATTCACACCACTCCACTGCAACTATGCAACCTCGCTGCGGTGATAGCCAATCGTGGATATTACCTGACACCCCATATTCATGCCGCTACACCTGACCGACCATTGGCTCAAAAATTCACCGAGAAGCATATCGCCATGGGTTCCCCAAAGGCATACGACATTGTTGTCAAGGGCATGCGCGCGTGCGTGGTCAATGGCACGGCAGCAAGCATCAACACACCCGGCTATGCCATCTGTGGTAAGACAGGAACCGCTGAGAATGAGGGAGAGGACCATTCTATCTTTATGGCGTTCGCCCCGATGAAAGAGCCGCGCATCGCCGTGGCAGTCTATGTGGAAAACGGTGGCTTCGGAGCAGACCTATCTGCACCCCTAGCTTCGCTGCTTATCGAACAATATCTTACCGGTAAGCTCTCTCCACGATCTGAGAAACATGCTCATCAATGGGCATCCAAGACCGTGAAGATCACACCCGTGGAGGTGCCAATCAACTTCGATGACCTGTAGTCATCAAACGTTGGAGAAGACCTTTTCATTAGAATAATCACAAATCACACTATAAACCTATGCAAAGAATCATAGATTGCTTCGTGCCACGTGGCGCAGAAGAAGAGACATCTAAGAATGTAGAGGCACTGGGAGACCTCGAATTAGTAAACAACGTGACTGTCGTAGACGGTTCCATGAGCACCAGCAAAACACTTCGTGACATTGCTGCACAGACCGAAGCCCCCTATACCCTACTCTATCTGAAGGGTGGTTACACTCGAATGGGCTTCCTCGCCTTGGAGAGGATGCTACAGATAGCAGAGGCAACGCATGCCGGAATGCTCTTTGCCGACCATTACAACGTATCCGCTGACGGCAAACGCACAGATGCTCCGGTCATCGACTATCAGTTAGGTAGTCTCCGTGACGACTTCGATTTTGGTAGCGTACTGCTCTTCCGTACTGATGCTTTCAAGTCCGCCGCCTCTCGAATGACAGCTGACCATAATGCCGCAGGACTCTATGACCTTCGTCTGAAGCTCGCAGAGAAGGAGCGCATCGAGCATATTCCCGAGCCGCTATACTCCGAAATGGAGCTTGACACACGCAAGTCGGGTGAGAAACTCTTCGACTATGTAGACCCGCGCAACCGTGCTTCACAGATTGAGATGGAAGCTGCTTGCACGGAATATCTCAAGGAAATTGGTGCCTACTTGCAGCCAAAGTTTGAGGAAGTGCCTATCGACAAGGATGATTTTCCTGTTGAAGCCTCTATCATGATTCCTGTGCGCAACCGCATCAAGACCGTTCGTGATGCCATCAATAGTGCGCTCAGTCAGCAGACGACATTCCCTTACAATGTGTTTATCGTGGAGAATGGGCCCGAATGCCATTCAACCGACGGCACCACCGAGGCCATCGATGAATATAAGGACGACCCACGCGTGATCCACCTTATCCCACAGCGCAACGACATCGGTGTGGGAGGTAGTTGGAATCGTGCGGCACATGATGAGCGTTGCGGCCGATTCCTCGTTCAACTTGACTCAGACGACGTATATTCAGGTCCTGACACGTTGCAGAAAATCGTTGATGCCTTCCATGCACAGCAATGTGCAATGATTATCGGAAGTTATATGCTGACCGATATTAACATGCGCGAACTCCCCCCCGGAAAGATCGAGCACCGTGAGTGGACACCAGAGAATGGTCGCAACAACGCCCTGCGTATCAATGGACTCGGCGCACCACGCGCCTTCTTCACGCCCATACTTCGCACGATCAACCTTCCCAACGTGAATTATGGAGAGGACTACGCACTTGGGTTGGCCATCAGCCGACGTTACCAGATAGGTCGTATCTATGACGTGCTCTATAACTGTCGCCGTTGGGATGACAACTCCGATGGTGACCTGAGCCGTGAGAAGACCAACCGCTATAACCTCTACAAGGATCGCATCCGTACCTGGGAGGTCATGGCGAGAATAGCTATGCAAGCCCAAAACGGTAATGCGGAATAGGCCATAGCCAAGAAGCATTGAAATATAAGGTATTAACCCCCAAAGCGGAGTAACACAATCATAACCCCGATGGGAAAAATCTAAAAGCCCAGGGCTCATACCCTGGGCTTTTTATACGCTTTATGGTTCTTGAACCCTGAAAGGGCGACTTTACATTTATATCATTGTTCAGCTTTCCATGAATAATCTTTACCTGTGGAATGCCGAGGCTTGACATTACAACAATTGACTATTCCTCGGAGGAAAATTGGTCGTAATCAGGCTGTTGGGGCGTGGACACTTCGACCTGAACACTAGAGGCTGAAGAAGAGGGGACTGTCGTTGACTGCGGTTTCATGGGTCGAAGACGATCATAAGCATCAAAAGTGTAACGTCGGCTCATAAGCAATGTGATATATAGCGAGCCGAACGACATTGCAAGCACCATGACAAACAACATCACCTGCATTGCCATCGCGGTAAAGATAGTTACACCACTCATCACCATTGCAAGCATCAAGACAGGTGCTGTGAGCAACACCACTGCCGACATATGACGCATCATACTGGCCAGGGCAGACTGAAAGCAACGTTTTGTGAAATAACTGACCGCCTCGCCGTGGGTGCTTCCATTGCCGATGAGATAGTCATATAACTGGTGATGATGATGCAAACCCATATAATAAGTATGCAGCGCATTGGCGTTAATTCCGATACTACACCCTGTGAGCAGGCCGAAGATAGGAATAAAGAACTTCGTGTCGAAGGGGTTCTTCAGACCAAGCACCAAGAATAGTACATATAGTCCAATGACAAAAACCGAAATGAGGAGACCAGATGTCAAGGGCACAATAAGCCTTCCCCATTTGAGGTTGGCCTTGTGAATAGTTAGGGTGGCACTGACTAGTACCATTACCATTGCTGCCAAAATGTTGGCACCCACGCTATTCCATTTTATGAGGAGATAAGTGATACCACCTGTGAGTACCACCAATGCCAACAGCTTACCTAGTGAAACCAGGAAGTGTGACATCTGCCGTAGGTCTAAGGCAATGATGATATAGAGAGGAATGACCAGCAACAGCATTCCCAAAACGAAACCAAGCAGTGTTATTTCCATCGTCTAGAAGTTTATGATTTTGTCGCTGGCAATCATGTTGTCCTCGCAAGTGTATAGCACCTCTGCCCCATTACTGGCGAGGTCGTGCATCAGCTGCCCCACCATCGGTGTTTGGGGTGCATTGTCTATCAGCACAATAGGGCGCTTGAGCAGGGGAAGCATAGATATCATAACGAGTTGCAACTGTGTTGTGGTTAACTCGGTAATATTCTCATCGAACCAACTCTGATCAATACCCATTCCTTGCCAAATCGGTTGAAGAGCCTCACGGTTAAGTTTGGCAGAGGCATTTACCTTTATTCCGAATACCATGTCGCAGAGCTCAGACACAAGCATGGGCACATCTGGCAATTGATAGGGTACATAGGCAATCATTTGGCGGAAATAGTCAGCCGCCGCGGGGACTACTTGTTCGCCGTCAATAGTGATATAGCCACCGTCGGAAGGAGCCATTCCTAGAACAGAATGAAGTAATTTGGTTTTGCCCCAAATGCTCGAACTGCATATGCATGCCACCTCGCCGCGGTTCAAGACCAAGGAAAAGGGCTTCGTCATGTCGCCCGATGATAACTTAACAATGACATTCTTGAATTCTAGCATATCAACTATTATTCCACAAATTTAGATAAAAATTGGTATAGCAACAAAAGAAACAGAAAATAATAAAGACCTTGTGACTATGGGAAAACCAATTGTTAACACAAAACAACAGTAAGAATCTAAATCAGATCCGTGTATAACTATTGCTAGATAGCTTTTAAACATATATACCTTACCTCATTCATCGCATCGCTTTTGGATCATCGTATTCATACTGTTTTGCAACAGACATTGAGGGTTCACACGTAAATCCCCAGTGTTTACGCATCATTGGGCTTGCGGTTGGTGCTATTCGGGCTTGTGATTCAATTTGAATCACTCTGTGAATCAAATTGAAACAGTGAGTAAATCAATTTGATTCACGAATCGAGAAAGGTGCAATTGCTGAATAAAAAATTCTGGACAAAAATGGAAAACATGATATTTGATAAAGACAACTAAAGCCGTCTGCTATTGCTCAGATTGAATTTGGGGAAAGGACAACAAATATGACATATATGTAATAATACACTTAAAGAACGTTAACGGATGTTGTGTGCGGACACAAAAACATTGAAAAACGTTAAATGTACACTTAATAATTTGGACCGTGACGATATATCACTTAACTTTGCATCAACAAAAAGAATAAATCATTTAGGTTATAGGTTAGTAGTATAATTAGGTTTTTAGTTTTCATTAAAATTGAACAAAGAGATTGTTCAGACCAGTAGGTTTTTAGTTTAAGGTAATAAAAGATTCAGGTAACATTTGATGCAAGATTTTTGGTTAACGCCGTGAGGCGGAAACCATCTATCAAGCACAACATCGAAGATTCAGCAAGTTCTATAATAAAGCGAAGTCTCTATGAGATTTCGCTTTTTTATTTTTATGGCTACTTGTGGCAAGAATAGCATAATTGGCTCATTGACACTATATGATATTGAAATGATAAGGCCTAAAGATAGGAAAGCACAGCAGTCAGGAATGGAACTCCGGACATTTCGACGAAAACACACACTACGATAACAACCTGCCCTCTTTGGACAAAAATAGCCGAAAAATCCTTATAAAATCAAGGAATTTATTAATGCAAAATGGCTTATACAAATAATGTATAAGCCACTACTTAAACTAAAACTACCATTAAAGAAAAACCTTTAGGGGGCGATATCGTAATCATAAATGAATGAAAACGAAATTTTGTGGAATTATACTGAAGGCTTGATCCCCATAGCCTACCTTTCAATTATCATTTAATCCTACGGACACCGCCCCTTCAAGGAACCTAAAAAAAAACTCTCTGATTTGTCGTTATATGTTTATTCTGTCAAAGAGAATGCCTTTTTGAGTGGCAGATTATCAGAGCCGGTACCAACCAATGCGGTAAAACTTCCTGGCTCGGCCGTCCAAGCACTCTGTGCCTCATCATAGAAAGATAGTGCGGAACGATCGATTGTAATGCTCACGTCACGGCTCTCGCCAGGTTGCAAGTAAACCTTGTTGAAACCCTTGAGCTCTTTCTGAGGACGGTCCACAGAGGATCGGTCGTCGTGAATGTATAGTTGTACGGTCTCTCCACCTGCACAGCTGCCAGTATTTTTTACGGACACCGTGAACGTGAGTTTACCATCGGAGGTCATCGTTGGACTGTCTTGACGAAGGTTGGAGAGCTTAAATGTGGAGTAACTCAGTCCATGACCGAAAGCAAAGAGCGGCTTTGTCTTTACCTTGTCGGCCCAACGATAACCCACATAGATGCCTTCCTTATATTCCTCATCGATGATTTTATGATCTGGTCGCCATGTGCCAGGGAATGTGCCCAATGCATGGGCCGGCACATCATTGAGCGAAACCGTCCAAGTGTATGGCAATTTGCCACTTGGGTTCACGTCACCTGTCAGCACGTCTGCCATGGCATGACCTGTCTCTGATCCGAGGTACCATCCCTGAACGATAGCAGGAACTTGCCTAACCCATGGCATTGCCACGGCATTGCCCGAGATATTGACATACACAAAGCGCTTGTTAGCCTTGGCAAGAGCCTCAATAAGTTGATCCTGGGCATAGGGCAGGCCATATTCCTTGCGGTCATGGCCCTCACAATCCTGATAGTCAGACTTATTCAAACCACCGAACATGATGACGTAGTCGGCCTGTTTAGCTTTCTCGACTGCATCGTTGATGAGTTCCTCAGGCGAGCGAGTATCTTTCAGGCTTTGGCCTGTCGTCACGCCATTGTATTCTCCTGTGACGTCGCCGACATAACCACGGGCATAGTCCACCTTAATTGTCGGTTCCAAACGAGCGCGCAATCCATCGAGTGGAGAAATCTCATGCTGCACTTTGAGCGATGAACTGCCACCACCGACAGTCATCATCTTGACGGCGTTCTCACCCACTACAAGCACCTTGCTAATGCCTGTGGTTGGAATAGGAAGCACATTGCCTTGATTCTTCAGCAACACAATACCATCCGCTGCAATCTTTCGAGCAGCGTCATAGTGTGCCTCGGAACAAAGAGAGCCTAAGCCTCGGTTGCTGCTCATGTTCGTGCGATAGAACAAACGGAGCACGCGCCGTACCTTCTCATCAAGTTCCTTGGTGCCCAACTTACCGCTGAGAATGCGCGAAAGGTATGGATTGGCCAAATGATAATTGTCGTAGGCATTTTTCGTACCATGGGCTAAGCCATCCGTTCCTGTGCCAAACTCCATGTCGAGACCATTGTGTATAGCCTCGTCAGTGTCGTGTGCACCTCCCCAGTCGCTTACTACCACACCATCAAATCCCCAATCACGCTTCAGAATCTGATTGAGCATGATGTCGTTGTGGCAGTTATGCTGGTTCTTATAGAGGTTGTATGCGCCCATAAGGCCCCATACTCCACCCTGCTGAACGGCCGATTTGAAAGCCGGAAGATAGATCTCGTGCAGCGCGCGATCACTGACAACGACGTTCACTTGGTTACGATACTCCTCATCGTTGTTGAGCGCATAATGCTTCACACAGGCAGCCACGCCGCAAGACTGCAACCCTTTGACGTAAGGAGCGACCATTTGTGATGCGAGATATGGGTCTTCTCCCATGTATTCGAAGTTGCGACCACCAAGTGGTGTGCGGTAAATATTGACACCAGGACCCAGGATCATGTCCTTTCCACGGTACAATGCCTCTTCGCCAAGGCTCCGTCCATATAACAAAGCATTGGCAGGGTTCCATGTTGCAGCCAAACATGTGAGCGCTGGGAAAGCCACGCAAGAGTCGTTGGACTGTCCGGCCTGTTCCCACTGGTCCCAAAGTACATCAGGTCGCACACCATGAGGGCCATCGTCTGTCCATAATTCAGGGATGCCGAGACGTGGCACACCTGCCGAAGAGAACTTACTCTGTGCATGGATAACCCTAATCTTTTCGGTAAGGGTCATGCGACTAAGCGCGTCTTCCACTCTTTGCTCTATAGGTTTGGTCTCGTCGAGATAAACTGGAACCTGTTGAGAAAATCCCTCCATGGCCATGCCGAGACATGCCAATAGGGTAATCATTCGTATTTTTGTCATTTTTGTGTTGGTTGTTGGATTGTTAATCCAATAGATTTGATATAGCCTTCCTGCGGCTTACAGTTTGTCTTCTTTGCGTTTTCGGTATATTGCATGAGCGATTTTCGAGCCAAAGCCTGGTCGGGGCGTGCCTCTCGGATAGCCTTGAAGGTACTTCGGTCAGCCTCGGAGAACTTCACAATCACACTATCCCAGTTCTCGGGACGGGTGATACCCATCATGCATGATGAGTCGATCTTCTTGTATGGCCAGAAGGTATAGCCGATATTATTGTCTATCAAGGTCTTAACGACAGCAGCTTGCCATTCGTCTGTGTTGTGCCCAATTTCCCCCATATACATTGGTAGACCAGTCTTATCACGGAAATCGATGAAGCTCTGGAAGGCCGCCTTGTCCGTGCCACCTCCGTAACGATGGCAGGTGTACATGATCTTGTCATCGAACGACCAATCCTTGAATGGTTCAAAGTTGCTGTTCCATTGTGCTCCGCCAAGCAAAACGATATGGTTTCTATCTACCTTTCGGATAGCTTGCACCACTCGTTTATATAATGGTTCTAACTCGACATTGATTTGATCCTTGTTATCAAAGTATGGAGCGATAGGCTCATTCATCGGTTCATAGCCAAGGATCACTGGCTCATTGCGATAACGCTTGGCAATGCGCTGCCAAATATCACAGAACAATTTCTGGCTCGTCTCACTCTCAAATAGCCAAGGATAGCCGTGACCGTTGTCGATGTTGTCGCCTGTCTGTCCACCGGGACAGTCGTGCATGTCAAGAATGACATAGAGACCGGCACGTCGGCACCACTCCATCACACGGTCGATCATGCGAAATCCTGCCTGGGGATCGTTGAGACCCATGTAGTCTTCGGCGGTGAACAACTTGTAGTTGAAGGGTAAGCGGATGGTATTAGCACCAGTGGAGCGGATGAAGCGGATGTCCTCCTCAGTGATATAATTCTCTCTGAATACCTCCCAAAACTCCCGAGCAAAGTCAGGGCCTGCGATTTGGCAGACCATGTCGTTGATCATCCACTCACAGTTGGTCTTGGAAAACCCAAACATATACCCCTCTGGGTTGAGCCAGTTGCCAAGGTTGGTGCCTACAATAAACAACTTTGAGCCATCGGGACGTACTAAGTCCTTCCCCTGTATGGCCACAAACTTACTCTTTGCCTGCACCGATTGGCTTGGATCAAAACCCAACAGCAACATCATGATGGCCAGAAGCCAACTTCTCATCCTATCTATTCTCATTTCAAGTTACTTTTTCTGGAACACACGAATATAGTCCACCTTCATCGTGAGGGGCAATGCCGACTCGTCGACACCGTTCATGCCGCCCCAGCTGCCACCCCATGCAAGATTCAGGATGGGATAGAAAGCATAGTAAAACGGCCAAGTGTCCTTGCCCTTTCCTTCATTGGGAAAGCTCAACAAGAGCTTACCATCAACGTAGAAACGTATCACTTGGTCTGTCCACTCACAGCCATAAGTATGATATTCAGACTCTGCCGTGCCAATATTGAGCTTTTGCGTCTTCTGAGTACCAATCATATGGTTGTAAGCCTTACAGTGAATGGAGGACGAAACCTCATTGGGCACTGCGCCAACTTCTTCCATAATATCTATCTCACCACAGTCGGGCCATGGATTTGTGCTAAAGTTGTTGTTTGCAGGCATCATCCAAAATGCCGGCCATGTGCCTTTTCCCTTAGGAAGGAGAATACGTGCCTCGAAGTAACCATATAGCCATCCGGTATTCACCTTGGCATAGACACGACCAGAATAGATCTTGCCATCGGAGCCTTTGAAGCAGTTGATATTGAGTCTTCCATCCTTGATTTCTGTCACGGGCTTGCCATCAAAGGAACCTTTGATATAGTTTTGGAGTTCATTGTTCACCCATCCTGACCTCTGTACCTCGTGGGTCCAGTTGCTTGGGTCAAGATCGGTACCCTCGTTGAACTCGTCATTCCATACCATCTTATAACCTGCGGGGACGTAGCTTGTAGTCTCCTTGGCAGCAGCCTGCTCCACTGTGACAATCTTGCGTGCACTACCAGCCATGAACGTTACAGTACCGGTGCGCGGATTGGTGTCCACGTTAGGATCTGCAGCGATGGTGACTACCGCATCTTTGACAGCGTTGGACGGCGTGACCTTAATCCATGAGTCGGAGACTGCCGTGCCCCACTCGTGGGTTGTCGATACATTGATGCTTACAGCCGTGCCTTCTGCCGTAAGCGAGACGGCTTCGGGCGAGACGGACAGTGTCGTTATGGGGTCGATCTCGCCGGGTCCATTGCTACTACCACAGCCTATGAAAGCAGTGACCAATGGTAAAAACAAGAATAAAAATAGTTTATTCTTCATTCCTATAAATTTATTCTTTAAAAAAAGAGAAGCGTGTCCGAGGCCTTTCGACACTTAGGCACGCTTCCAAATCAATTATCAAATTACTTTGCCGTCTTCTTCAAGACGATGTCCTTGATTACAATCTCGGTGTTTTCCGGATTGCCACCAAAATCCAAGAAGAGAGAGATGCGATCCATGTCGGCAGGCGATACCTGTGCGGGGAACTTGATGACATTGTCCTCTCCACCAACAAGATCAACGTTCTTAAGGAAGAAAAAGATATTGTCATTATCACCACCACCGTATTTCACTAGCTTCACGGTAACACCTTTCAGGTCCACATTGGGTGTCATGATACAGCCGAAGTCATACACATCGGCAGCCTTGCAAGATAGGTTGGTGTAGAATGCCACCTGTGCCTGCCACTGCGCAGCTGTTGCCAAAGGCAAAGTGAGGGTGTACTTGTTGCCATCGTGTGCATAGCCAGGAGGATTTGCATAAGGTGCCCAGTTGGCATCGGCATAGTAGAAGAACATTTCCGGCGTACCAGCATCCACTGCTTTCCACTCGTTGTCGGCGGTGTCGTAGGTATATGGAGTCTTGTCCACTACTGGCTTTGGATGACCTGCGCCGTCGTCAGCGGCATGATCCTTGAGGACCACATTACTGATCTCTATTTCTGTACCAGCAGGTGCCCCACCGAAGTCAAGCACGAGATCCACGTTAGCCATGTCGATGCCATCGAAACCATCCTTATAGAACACTACCGGTTCACCTGCAGGGAGGTCAACTCGTTCCACAAAGAAGAATGTGTTATCGTCTCCATGCATAGTCAACTTAATCGTTGCACCCTTAACTTCCTGAGAAGCCGTGAACTTAGCAGAGAAGTCATACTTGAGGGCTGCACTTGCAGACATATTGGTAAGGAACTTCACCTGAGCCTGCCATTGCTGTTCTGATGGATCCGGCAAGGTGACAACATAATTTCCATTGCCCTTGTTCTCGAAGCCGATAGGATTTGGGTTTGGAGTCCAACTTCCAGTGTTAGCATAATAGAATTCGTTGGTGAAAGTGGCATTCTTCCAGAGATTGAACTCGCTGTCATACTTATAGCCTTGGAACACATCTTCCTGAGGTGCACCTTCGGGTTTGCTGGTCAATGTGAAGTGCCAAGCGATCGAGCCTGCGTCATAGACAAGGTCCATGCGCTCGGATGTGCTCTTCTCGATGCGGAAACGTGGATTAGACCACTGTGTGTCAGCAGAGATATACGGGAAGCAGGTATTTGCTGGGAAAACAAGAAATACACCGTCCTGTTGTTTGCCTTCGGAGTCGGTCCATGTACCTGACTCCAAGGTGAACGTCGTGGTCTGCTCGGCTACTGTTGCCATGAAATCCTTGCCGTCATTGGTATTGAATGTTGGATAGACAGAAGTAGTACCTGTGTTCACAAACATGGTTCCGCCCTCGCCGGGATTATAGGTATAGGTTCCACCATCATCGCCCTTGTTGGCAACAGTAAATGTAAGACGGTCGTCATATACACCCCAATCCTTCTTGTCATTTGGCTGAGCCTTCCACCAGTCAACACCAGTCGTACCACTAGGACCACAGCCAAGATGGCCAGTTTCGTCGTAGTCGATGCGCCATACCTTGCCATTGAAGCGGTCATAGTAAGGTGAGAAGTCCACCAACGTTTTCTCAAAGGTGAATTGCTTCTTTATAGAGGCCTGTGAAACACCATTGCGATTGGCAATGTGCAGCTCTATATCATAGGTGCCAGCCCTCTTGTTCGACCATTGAACATCGCTCAAGGTAGAGTACTTGGCTCCGTTGATAATCCAAAGGGGATAACAGCCCGGCATACTGGGTGCCTTTGCTGTGATCTGGTTCACTGTCTGATCGACATCCAGCGTAAAGTCGACGCCGTCAACAGTCGGCAGCCCATTTTGGTCGGCCCCAGTAAATTCCTCTGGCGAGCAGGCTGACAAAGTCAGAACTGCCAGCAGCAACATCGCCAAGTTTTCAAATATCTTCTTCATATTTTGGTTGCAATTTTAAAGTCGTTATTTGTAATCATTCTGTACCAAAGCTGGGTCAGAGTCAAGTTCGCCCTGTGCAATGGGGATATATTTCTTCTTCGGTGACCATGAGTTAGTGCGATAGCCTAATTCGTCGGGAACAAGCACGCCGGTGGCTTTGTTAGCAGCAGATGCTCCACTGATGCCCTCAGCACGTACGAGATCAAAGTAACGCTTGCCCTCGCCAACGAATTCCAAGCGACGCTCAGTCAGCACATCATCCACGCTTACGGTAGTCAGAGCATCAAGTCCAGCACGCTCACGCACCTTATTAATCCAAGTCAAAGCCTCGCCTGTAGCACTTCCACCTGTACGCAAAGACAGCTCGGCTGCATTGAGCAATGTTTCAGCAAAGCGATAATAGCGGTAGTTGTTGTTGTAGTTCAGGTTTTGGTCACCCACAGACTGCTTGTAATTCTTGTCCTCGGGACGATATTTCTGTAGCCAGATGTGTGTATCCTGATAGCGCAGCGTATAGCTCACTTCCTGAGGAATAACCCAGCATGTGGCGGCACGGCGTGTATCGTTGTCCGCAAACATATCGTAGGTCTCCTTTTTCATTGGCATGAAGCCCCATCCGTCACCACCTTGCGACCACTTATCGTCACCTGTAAACGAGTTGGGAGAAATCAAAGTAGGAAGTACTGTACCACCAATGGCCAGAGGGGAACCCCATCCGCGCTCGTTGTTGGTCTGCTCATAGTTGATCTCCCAGATGGATTCGTCGCACCATTCTCCTTCTGTTGCCCAAATATTAGCATAGTCGGGGTTGAGTGCATACTGTCCGCCGCTGATAAGTTCCTTCATGTAGCCCAGAGCCTTGGGGAACCGAGCCTCATCGTTCTGGTACATCACCATCTCTGCATAGATCATGTAAGCCATGGCCTGTGTCACGCGACCGCGTTGTCCTTCGTCATTGCCGCCACTGGCATTCTTATAATATTTCAAAGGCAACACCTTGGAATCGATCACTGCCTCCAACTCTGTGATGATGTTGGCATATACCTCATCAGCCTTCAACTGTGGTGCAGTATAAGGAGGTGTGCTAAGGTTTTCGAGATAGAAAGGTATGTTGCCGAAGTAGTGCCACAGCATATTATAATAGTACACGCGTAGCAATCTTGCCTGCATCTCATAGAGCTGACGGTTCTCGGGCGTAAGGTCCTTACCCCAGTCAAGGTACTTCAACACGTCGTTGCAACGCTTGATGCCAGAGTAGTCCACTGTCCAGAGTGAACCGAGCGTATTGTTCTCATCACCGGTATAATTGGCCAGCATGTGCCAGTTCTGCATATCGGTCTTGGAACCACCGCCTACCCAGAAGTTGTCGCCCATGATCTCACCGTCGATGTTGAGTGCGTTGTATTGGTTAAGTCCCCAGTCGGGCCAGTGGATGGGGTCGTAGGCAGCGATGAGTGCCTCCTGTATGTGGGCATCGGTATTATAGTAGGACTCCAAGGGCTCGCCCGTAGGATTATCTACCTCAAGGAAACTGTCGCTGCAACCCACGGTTACGAAGGTTGTCGATGCGGCTAATAGGCCAATGGCCAGTATCTTGTTTGTCTTCATTTTGTTCTCAGTTAAAATAGCGGTTAGAAAGTAACGTTAAGTCCCACGGTGTACGTGCGAGCTTGTGGATAGACACCACGGTCCACGCCAAGCGATGTTGCGCTGGATGATATTTCTGGATCGAAGCCCCAATATTTGGTCCAGGTAAAGAGGTTCTCGGCCTGAACATACACACGCAAACGGTTGATGAAGAGATTCTGTGTGAACTTTCGTGGAAGAGTGTAGCCGAGTGTGATGTTCTTCAGGCGCATATAGGAGCCGTCACAAACATACAGGTCGGATACCATCCAGTTGGTGGTGTTGCCAGAAGCCAATCTGGGGTACTTGTTGGATGTGCCTTCTCCAGTCCAGCGAGCAAGCATCCATGTGGGGAAGTTGCCTGAGAGCACGTCGCTACGATAGGTTCCATCGAGAACGTCAGCACCCTGAACACCTTGGAAGAACACATTGAAGTCCAAACCACGCCAGTCGGCATTGAAGTTGAGACCGAAGGTCCAGTCTGGCATACCGTTACCAATATTGGTACGGTCCTCGGGAGAAATCACGCCGTCGCCATTCACATCCACAAAGCGAGTGTCACCAGCCACTGCGGTAGGCATAATCATCTGGCCATCGGCATTGGTGTAAGCCTTGACCTCATCCATATTCTGGAACACGCCGTTGGTCTTGTAGCCAAAGAAGTAGGGGAAAGGCTGTCCGTTGGATCCACGTGTACCGCCACCTGTATAACCCTGAATTCCATCAAGGTCCATATAACCGGTGTCGTTGCCAAGATTAACAAGCTTGTTTTTTAGATAGGTCGCATTGCCCTTCACAGCAAAGTTGGCATCTGCCACGCGCCACTTATAACTAAGTTCAAACTCCCATCCGCTGTTTTCCATGTCGCCGACGTTGCCAAGAGGTTTGGTCTCCCCTACGTAGCTTGGGATAGGCATGGTAAGAATCATACCGTTGGTCTTCTTCTTATAATAATCCACGGTGAACGTCAGAGCACTATTGAAGAAACCGAAGTCCACACCAATATCGGTTTGCTCACTGGCCTCCCACTTCAGGTCTGGATTAGCCAAACGCTGAGCCTTGGATCCGTTGAACTTCACTGCCGGGTTGCCAAAGAGTACATTGTTACCCATGGCGGTGAGGGAAGTATAACCGAAGTCAGGGATGTTATCGTTACCATTCTGACCCCAACTGAACCTAACCTTGAGATTAGAGAGCCAATCGCGGGTGTTTTCCATGAACTGCTCGTTCATCACATTCCATCCAAGAGAGAAGGATGGGAACGTGCCATACTTGTTGTTTGTACCGAAACGGCTCGATCCATCACGGCGCACAGTGGCCTGAACCATGTACTTCTCGTCGTAGTTGTAGCTCAAGCGAGCGAAGAGGGATGACATGCGATACTGGGTATTGTTGCCACCATATACCCCAAACTGTGCATTGGCTCCTGTCATCACGTTGTCTGCGTCATATGTATATTTAATATTACCTGTGGCATAGTCGATGGATGGCTTGTCCACGTTAGAAAGATTCCAACGGTTGCCGCCCAGAAAATCGCCTTTATACTTCAATGCTGACTGACCGAGCACGACACCAAAGGTATGCTTGCCGATAGTCTTGTCATAGGTTAAAGTATTCTCTATTTGCCATGTCGTGCTCTTAGCATCATATTTAGAGGCATTGGTATGAGTAGCATTGTTGTTTCCAGAAAGATAATACAAGCTCTTTACAGCACCCTCATTGCCCCAGAAACCGAGGTCTGCACTATAGGAGAAGTGGTACTTCAGATTGTCCCAGAGCTGCAAGTCGATGGCAAAACGTGGTACAAACTTGTGTGACCATTCCTTATTCGGGGTCATTGTCATCATGGCCAATGGGTTGTTCATCTCCTGATAAGCACCACGATAGCTAGGAACTGTATAAGGATCACCGTTGGCGGCGCGAGGCAAGTCGTATGCAGAATAGTTGGCAATCATGTCGGCAGCTGCTTGACCGGTGAGTGTCGGGGTGAGGATTGGTGACAGATAAAGTGCCGAACCAAGAGCTGAGCCATACTCGGAGTTAGTGGAAATGCCCGTACTATGTGCACGCTCATAAGCCAAGTTAATGGAGAGGTCGAGTTTGTTGAGGAAATTACGTTCTGCGGAAGCATCCCATACATTATAAGATGTGTTGGAACGCATGGTCAGACGATCGTAGTTGGACTGTCCATAGTTACCGCCGACGATACCTTCTTGGGTGAAGTAACCCATTGAGAGGTAATAGTTTATCTTCTCGTTAGCGCCACTGATGGTCACGTCATGGTTCTCAACAGGGGCATTGTCATTGAAGATAAGACTCTGCCAATCGGTACCAAAACCTTGGACTGGATTGCCCATGGCATCAGTAAGATTATATGGATCTGCAAATACTTGTTTCTCACCACCGTTAAGGCGCATTTCGTTCTGAAGAATGGCATAGTCAGTAGCACTGGTAACGTCACGATGACGCCAAGCAGACTGCCAACCATGAGAGAAGTTGTAGTTTACCTGTGGCTTACCCACCTTACCCTTTTTTGTGGTAACAAGGATAACACCATTGGCAGCGCGAGCACCGTAAATAGCACCTGAAGCAGCATCCTTAAGCACTTCGATGGACTCAATATCATTGGGATTGATGAAGTCGAGGCCGCCGCCTATTGGCATTCCGTCCACAATGTATAGAGGATTGTTATTATTAATGGTACCAATACCACGCACCTGCACGCGAGCAGCATCACCTGGCTGACCAGATGACGAGGTTACCGTTACACCAGCGGCCAAACCCTTGAGTGCATTCTCAATACGCACCGGAGTCTTATTGGCCAGATCTTCGGCACTTACTTTGGCGATGGCAGCCGTTACCACACTCTTTTTCTGCACGCCGTAACCAATGACAACCACGTCACTGAGAGACTGGGCAGACTCCTGTAACACAATGCGCATGTCCTGAGCGGCACGCACATCTTGTGTCGTGAAGCCGATATAGCTCACCGATAGTGTAGAGCCGGCATCAGCTTCGATTGTAAATTGACCATCGAGGTCAGTGATTGCGCCGGAGCTTCGATCACCGCCTTTCTGCGTAACCGTGGCTCCGATAACGGGATCTCCGTTTTGGTCTGTCACGGTGCCCTTGTAACTGATCTTTTGTGCAAAGGCCGTTATTGACATAAGAGCTGTCAACAACACGATAAAGAACCTTTTTCTGTTCATTTTTTATGTTTATAAGTTAGTAAAATAAGATTCAAGTGGACAAATCCATGCAGTAGGTTCAACAGGTTTAGTCTAATGGTAGCTATGGTCTTTAGTCCACGGCAAAGATATGGTGAAATCTCTATCCATCAAAGGGTATATAAATAAAAAGTGGATAAACAAACAGAAAATTAAACTTTAAACAATTGGCTATCAATCGTTTAATATTTGTTTTGAACTGCTAAAAAGTGGAAGAATGATAAGTGTTTGAGTGACATTGAATTCACCAAAATCTATATTTTTAGTCCTTTTTTGATGCATTGGAGACATTATTTCAACCTAAATAAATGACTTGAAATATCTCATGGAAATAACATTCCATCACATAGCTTTTGCCTCCCTTTCACACATCATTTTGCGAAAGGATACTAATGGCGGTGCGATTAAGTACTAATCAGCTCGCGATTAATGCCTAAACGCAATGCGTTTACGGCCTAATCGCAACGCCATTCGGCATCAATCGCAACGCCGTTTGACTATGCCTAAATTTACT
>DHOP01000104.1 GCA_002407775.1 Prevotella sp. UBA5387 | reverse complement strand
GACTTTTGGCGCGGAGAGAGCGGGATTCGATCCCGCGATACACTTTTGGCGTATCCACGCTTTCCAGCCGTGCCTCTTCAACCACTCGAGCATCTTTCCCTATATGGCTTTACAAAGCAATTTTCATTGCGACTGCAAAAGTATTAAATTTTCCTTAAATAAATTTCAAAACAGGTTAATTTTATAATTCTTTAATTGTTATAGAAGGCATCAGAAAGTAGTACTCCAAGCTTTCGAAATAGGAGGAGGAGTTTTTGAAAAGTATACTTAAGGTTTTAAAAAAAATCGAATTCTGCAGATTTCTAGATACCGACTTCAAAGATACGGCGTACATTGTCATTGGTTTTCTCTGCCACTTCTTGTTCCGTTACTCCATAGCTTCGAGCTAAAGTCTGAATCACCTCGATAACATAAGCGCTCTCGTTACGCTTTCCTCGATGAGGGACAGGGGACATATAAGGACTATCGGTCTCTAAAACGATGCGTTCAAGAGGTACGGCAGCAGGCAAGTCTTCTCGCAGATGACTGCTTTTAAAGGTTGATACGCCACCGATACCCAGGCAGAAACGGTCAAAGCGAAGAAACTCTTCTGCTTCTTGTTGGTTACCTGTGAAGCAATGGAATACGCCCCCAGTCAGCTGTTTCTCGTAGGGTCGCATCAGATGCAACAACTCGTTTTGTGCCTTGCGACAATGTATCATTAGTGGCAACTGTAATTCTATAGACCAACGCACCTGTTCTTCGAAGGCTGCTAACTGTTCCTTTTCAAAGTCGCGAGACCAGTAGAAGTCGAGTCCGCACTCTCCAATAGCAATATATTTCAGAGGTGACGAGTCTTGAGATTGAATGTTATTGTCC
This sequence comes from Prevotella sp. UBA5387, assembly GCA_002407775.1. GTDB lineage: Bacteria > Bacteroidota > Bacteroidia > Bacteroidales > Bacteroidaceae > Prevotella. Next base: position 3,535 of record DHOP01000104.1, on the reverse strand, counting down.
AAAGCCTTCCGCATCTCGCCGAGCACATCAGCCCAATCAGCCTTAACCTCCTCTGGCTGAAGGCCAATCATCGGATAGCAGTAGCCTGGATATTGGCTACATACCGCCATTACCGAATTAATTGAACTGCTCTCGACACCTGGCACAAGGATAGCGGCAACACCAGCGGACTTTGCCCTGGCAATTACCTCGGGCAAATCTTCTTGAAATTCCTCACCGTCCAAATGGGCATGCGTATCTATAAATCTAAGCATGAAGGGGGCTTAATAATTACGCTTCATCATCTTTTCAGCATAAGCTCTTAGCTCATGTTTGCGCTCTTCAGGTACTTCAACCGCATCGATATATCGCTTGCTTTCGCTAAAGTAATAGACGATTTTCTCTTGTGCCAGTTGGGCAATACCTATATTATTATAAAGCTCTGTCATTGCAGCCACTTTCTCATTACGGTCAAATGACGTTGCTGCTATCCAACGACTAATTTCTTTGCGTTGTCCTTCTTTGGCGCGATTGAAAGCGTTTATGAGCATATAAGTCTTCTTGTTGGAAGTGATGTCTCCGCCAATGGCCTTGCCAAATACCTTGGGGTCACCGTAGACATCAAGGTAATCATCTTGCAGTTGGAATGCCAAGCCAATCTTTTCACCGAACTTATAGAGGTTGTCGGCATCCTTTTCGGAAGCGCCGGCCAGCAAAGCGCCAATCTTTAAGGCACAGGCCAATAGAACGCTTGTTTTGAGACGAATCATCTCAATATACTCTTCCTCACTTACATCATTGCGTGTCTCAAAGTCGATGTCCATCTGTTGACCTTCGCCGATTTGCAGGGCGGTCTCTGTAAAGAGGTCGAGAACCTGCTTCAGCTTGTCTCCTGGACAGTCAGCCATGCGTTGATAGGCCAATACAAGCATCGAATCTCCCGAAAGTATTGCTTGATTGGCGTTCCACTTGCGGTGTACAGTCTCGTGGCCACGCCTCAAGTCGGCATTATCCATCAAATCGTCGTGGAGTAGTGTGTAGTTGTGATACGTCTCCAATGCAGTGGCCTGCATAAGGATGCTTTCTGGATCTTCCTTGAAAAGATTATATCCCAAAAGCATGAGCGTGGGACGAATACGCTTGCCACCCATGGAGAGTACATACTGTACCGGAGCATAGAGGCTTGCAGGCTTGCGGTCATTAGGAAGTTGCTCAATGAAGGCATTGACTTTCGATAAAATCTCGTCGGCTGTATAGATCATATTCTCTGTTATTTGTTTCTAGATAATAAATGGATCGGTTAGATCTTGAAATTGATGGTAATGGCAAACATGACTTGCCAACATCTCCTTATTGACATGCCATATGACCATCTTGGGCATTAGTATGACGATACGCATGGCCTAGTTTATGATTAATGCAAGATCGCTTATTCTAAACTTTGTTCCTCAGTCAATGAAGTCTTTTGGTTCATGTCGGATGCCAAATAACTTATCATATCTGGCAGAAAATTCTCACCGCGAATAAACTCCTGACTAGCCTTGCTACTCTTCCGGATTTCCATCTCACAATATTAGTTCGGTCGATGCGTTATTGTAGAAATCGCATTGCAAATGTACAGCAAATCTTTAGAAAAGCCTTACCTTTGCTGAATAATTAGGAAAATTAAATGAAAGCAGTCCTCTTAGCCTGCGTCTTTGTACTTATGACAGGTTTTGCCATGGCCCAAACAGAGAGCCGAACGGAATATAACTTCCTTCGGTTGCCAGTTAGTGCCCATGCTGCCGCACTTGGAGGGGACAATATCACGCTCCTTGAGGACGACGAAGCGTTGATTTTCCATAACCCAGCCTTACTTTCTTCCGTTTCCGACAAGACCATAAACCTCAACTATATGAACTATATGGCTGGGGCAAATACGGCGAGTGCAGCCTATAACCGTGTTGTGAATGAGCGTGCCTCGTGGGCAGTTTCTGGTCAGTTTCTGGACTATGGGCAGATGAAGGAGGTTGATGAGAACAATGTTGAGACTGGTACATTCTCTGCACGTGATATATCTGTGGCTGGCTATTTCTCATACATGCTAACAGATCGGTTGGCGGGCGGTATCTCGGCTAAGTTGATCACATCGTATATAGGCAATTATAACTCTCTTGGATTTGGCGTTGACCTTGGACTCAACTATTACAATCCAGAAAGTCAATGGTCGCTATCCATGGTCGCTAAGAATCTTGGTGGTCAGCTCAAAGCCTATGATGATCGCTTCGAGCGAATGCCTATTGACGTGCAAATGGGAGTGAGCAAGCGATTCGTCAACTCACCCTTGCGCCTTTCGGCTACCCTTGTAGACCTCAATCATCTTGACTATAAGTTCATCGATCACTTTGTCTTCGGTGCAGAGTTCCTTTTATCTGAAACCATCTGGATTGGAGGAGGATATAATTTTCGTCGTGCTCACGAGATGAGTATTTCTACCTCGGATGGTAAGAGTAGCAGTCATGGGGCAGGATTTTCCTTTGGAACGGGTATCAATTTGGAGCGTTTCAAGCTCAACCTAGCCTTCGGAAAGTATCATGTTTCCAATTCGAGCATCATGTTGAGTGTAGCCTATAGTCTTTAGAATCAGCAATTTTTAAAACATCATGAAGAAGATTACAATAGCCATCGACGGGTATTCGTCGTGTGGAAAAAGCACGATGGCTAAGGATTTAGCCAAGCAAATCGGTTATGTTTATATTGACACTGGGGCAATGTACCGTGCAGTTACACTCTTTGCCCTTCGTCATGGATTGTTCATTGAGGATGGTAGTGTGAAAACAGACGAACTGAAAAGCCAGATGAAGGATATCCACATCACATTTCAATTCAATCCTAGCACAGGGCGACCAGACACCTATCTCAATGGCGAACTAGTCGAACAAGTAATCCGTGGCATGGAGGTAAGTAGCCATGTCAGTCTCATAGCTGCAATTCCCTTTGTGAGAACGGCTATGGTTGAGCAGCAACAACGTATGGGAAAGGACAAAGGCATAGTGATGGATGGACGTGATATCGGTACTACTGTATTTCCTGATGCAGAACTGAAGGTCTTTGTAACTGCCTCCCCGGAAGTTCGTGCTCAGCGTCGTTACGATGAGTTGAAAGGAAAGGGAATGCCGGCTGATTTCGCAGACATTCTACGTAACGTAGAGGAACGTGACTATCTTGACACCCATCGCGAGACTTCTCCTCTCAAGCAAGCATCTGATGCGCTACTCCTTGATAACTCAAATCTCACTATTGAGGAACAGAAGCAGTGGCTCATTGAACAGTATCAACGCACTTCAGAGGCTTGATATGAAGTATTCTACGACATAGCCGGTATGTCTTTTTTGACAAACGGTTTTGTGGTATGAAAATCCTTCACGCGCGGTTACTATCCTTTGGCGGTGCGATTCGGCCTTAATGGCGTTGCGATTGATACCTAAACGCATTGCGTTTACGGTCTTATCGCAGTGCCATTAGGCATCAATGGCAGTGCCAATCGACACTAATTGACTATGCCTAAATTTACTTT
>DHOP01000040.1 GCA_002407775.1 Prevotella sp. UBA5387 | reverse complement strand
TAAATTAATTCCGCCAACAGGTTAGGACAATCAGCAGTAGAACTCCAAATCCCACTGCTGCACCTACCATAGCTTTCCATCCGACATGCATAAAATACCATCCTATATGAATCTTCTCTGTGCGCATCAGCGCAATGCCGGCGATAGACCCTATTATCAAGACGTTGCCGCCCACAGCAGACATATAAGATATCATTGCCCAATAAGGCGCATTAATCTCAGTAGATGGATTGAGGGCGAAAAATGATGCTGCGGTAGCAAAGTTGTCTAGTACGGAACTAACGACACCTGCAGTAACAGCAAGCAGCCACTCTGGAACAGCATTGGCTTGCAAGAAGTTCCATACATCGCCCACTGCGCCGGTCTCAACCACTACACCCAGCAACAGCAGCATGCCCAACACATAGAAGATGAGTTGATTGCCGCCATAATAAAGTGACCTAGGGACACGGCGGTCGCTCATGCTATCCATGTCCATTAGCTTATGATTGAAAATCTCATTGACAACCCAAAGCAGACCTAATACGCACAATGCACCCAAGAAAGGGCTTAACTTCGTAATGTTATGAAAAGTTGGGACAAACCAAAGCCCACCGATACCCAAGCAAAGCATTAGAACTCGCTGCCACACCTGAAGTCTGGAGTCATCGCCACGGTAAGCTAGCATCCCTAGGTCGGCCTCAACATGACTTGGCAACTCCCTGCCCATCCACCACGTAGGAATGGCCCAAGCCAATAGACATGGGATGAACATCATCAAGAAAAAGTCCGAAGCCGTGAGCAAACCTTTGTTCCATAGCAACAAACCTGCCGGTGAACCAATCACGGTCATTGCTCCTCCACAGTTGGCAGCGACTACGATTGCCGATCCATAAATGAGTCTTTGTCGACGATTCGGCACCAACTTACGCATGATAACCAACATCATCACAGTGGTAGTGAGATTGTCAAGGTTAGCTGAGATGACAAGTGTCACGATACCGAGAAGCCAAAGCATCTTTTGACTGCTTCGTGTTCGTAGCATCTGGCGGATGAATTCAAAGCACTCATTGTTGTCGAGAATCTCGACTATGGTATGAGTAGCCAAAAGGAAAAGCACTATCTCGGAGGCCCTACCAACGTATTTCAGCAAGAGTTGGTTTGCAATAAACTCCTTGACTCTTACGCTTGAAGTGGCGGATCCTTGCAGAAAAGTGAAATATTCTTGGGAATGTTGGTTCATTACAAAATCAGAGCCATAGCCGATATAAAGCACCCAACCGACAGTACAAGCAAATATCATCACAGCCGCCCGATTCACGTTAGTCACGTTTTCGGTAGCAATGAGTATATATGCCAATAGCAATATGCCGACAATTACAAAGGTTATTCCCACAATGGTATGCCCGATTATATCCTAATTGACGCAAAGTTAAGAAATAATCTGATAATCAAAAAGTAAAAGTTACGTTTTTTCCGTGTCTTGTCCGTTAATTTTATATGTTTTGGTTACTTTGCATCCCTCTAGTGAAAGGATAGTAACGGTGCATCGAAGGCATTGTTATGACGGTGCGGTTGCTACCCAATCGCACTGTCGTTAGTGCTTAGCCACACCGTCGCCGCTATCCAACTACGTAACCAAAAGGATAGCAACCGCAATCCAGAGGGAATCATGTTGTTGGAGGGCTTAGAAAGATGGAGGATTCTTTCCGCGTTTGAAAGTGACGTCTTTTCTTATGTATGATTTGATGAAAAGCTGTTCGCCGTTACAGAATGAGAAAGAGCGGGACATGGTGAAGTCTGCTGGAAAAGAGGCGTTAAGTGTGTCACGCTTGTTCTGTCTGGTGCTACTCTCCGTGAATTCCATGGTAAGAAAGTCGCCGTTTTCATCATCGCTATGAACCAAATTCCATTTTCCTTTGATGGAGTCATTGATGATATAGCGAAACTTACGAGACTGCTTAGGGGTACAGAATTGTCCGTCCTTGCTAACTGTGCAAGTGCTCCATGTGACCAGCGTGGAGTCGGTCTTACCCCAACGGATGACACCCGTCATGCTTCCGTCAGCTTCGAAGTGATATTGCTCGAAGAGATGGAAGCCTTTGATGGAATCCGTGACGCCCTCGTATGTCCAAACTCCCACGACTTTGTCCCAGTACTTCGCCTTCAATGCCAATGTTTCCTCCGAGGGAGGAAAGGCTGGCCGTGGATCTAGACCTTTGCATGCTACAAGGGTAGCAATGCTAATGGCCATCATAATAAAAAGATGTTTTAGTTTCATGTGTATTGAGTGAATTGATGTTAATATGGTCAAAAACGCTCAATTGGCATGAGATATTGTGTACGTTGCGAAATAAAACGGTGCCGTTATAGCTTGCAAGGGAGTTGCATGAGTTGGTAGACCAATGTCATGGCCATGCGTTTGTGACCGACATCGTTTGGATGGAGAAGATCCTTTTCGTTGTGGAAATAAGTTGTTCCATTGATAAGAGGATAGAGACCCGAAACTGCATTGAAGTCGATAACCGGCACACCCCAAATGTTGCCGGCTTCCTTGACGCTCTCAATGTAGGGGTCAATGTATTCGCCAGAAACATTTTGCATCCGTTCATCAGGCTGAACGTTTGTATCATTGCCCTCAAAATAGGCTCTATGGAGTGGTGTGAGAAGTACAATTTGCTTATCAGTGAACATCTCTTTGAGTGTCTTGAGTGCTGTATTGATCCTTCCACGATACGTGCTGGCGTCATAGCTCATGCGTCGAAACTTGCGCTCAACAAGCGCCTTTTGCTTACCTCTAGCATAATAGACCATTGTATCGCCCTCCTCGTACCACTGACCTAACTTTGCACCTTGGTTGTAATCGTTGGTGCCAACAAATATTAGGATTGCATCGAAGTCATTCCCATGATCGGCTTGCAACTGTCTAGCCTGTCTAGGAATGTCGCCCCATGTTCTCCCACTTACGCCATAAACCAATGGTGTGATATCCAAGAAATCCTGTAGATAGCCCCAATATTTTTCTTTGGAGCCACTGTTCCTTGGGTCTGTTACCGAGTCTCCAAAATAAGCGACGCGTGCCCCGTACCAAGGATGTACACTTTTTAGGTTATCCATACTAGCTGTTTGAGGCATGATAGTTTGTGCTTGTATTGGTAAGGCCAAAAGTGCTGCTACACCAGAAAGAATTAAACTTTTAAAGATTTGCATATCAGTAGTTTATGTTAGTTTGTTATTTTCAGTAATGATATCAACTTATTCGCGGAAAATCAGAATCTATAGAGCAAGCCTGCACGCAGTTCGAAAGTGTCAGACTGTACGTCGTCGTGGTATGTATAATGCGTGTTTCGGGTATAGTAGCTGCCTGATAGCTCTATACCAAAGTTGCGCTTGAGCTGCATCAGAAACTTTGGATTGACGACTAAGAGACCTGCATTTCCCCGGTCGCCTTGGGCATTGAGGAAAAGTGGATCGGTGGTGGTGAGGTCCTTGTTCTCGTAACCCTTCCAAGTAAAGATGCGATAATAGTCTATATCAAGTGTGAAACGACCTAGATGAGGGAAGTCCATGAGCGTATATGACTTGACGCTGAAACCCGATCCCATGTTGTAATCGCGGTCGATAATGTTATAATAGTCGGTCTTGGTGCCTCCGAGTAAGATAAGATCGGCAAAGACACGCTGCTCTAGTCTGGCAAGATTACCCACCTTAGGGAATTCCCAGATGATGCCCGGGCCAAGCGCTGCGGCCTCGGAGATGCGATATGGAGTAAGGGAAGAACCGTCTTTTACTGGCTTTGAGTCATAATAATTGAAGTGTTGGAAAAGGCCAACAATGGTCTTCCCCTCACGTCCGCTATAGACTATCTGACTCCAGAGCTTGCCCATAAGGTTGATCTTGTTGAACAGAGGCTGGTTGCCGGCAATACCCATCGTTACGTCGGATGTGAAATAGTCGTAAGGTTGGTCATTGTCTTCGCTGAAGGCGTCACCATATGTGAGCTGAAAGTTTAGGAAAGTCTGTCGTTCTCCTCTGAATAATGCACCATTATCGGCAAGATATCGTGTTCCCAATGACATGGAAAACTCAACAGGAATACGAGCAAAATCATGATAGAGATATTTGTTTCGACGTATCTTCCAGGCATCACCGTTAAGGATTCGATTAAGTCCTTGCATAGGATTGATGAGCGTCGCAGCAACTTCACGAAAGAAGCGACTGGATCCTTGAGTATGGTCGTTAAGGATTAGAGCGGAAATGCGGTGAGTAATCTCACCAAGGCTGATGCCACCAAAGGTTGTGGCAATGAGGTCGTTGATGGCAGGGGGTTCAACTTCTCCGAGGAATTCCCACATTAAACTGCCACCGAGGGCATAGGGTGTGGATTGCCAAAAATTAAGACCGTTGCTACGTGCTGAGTTGAAGTAGAGGTTGCCATGATAGGGATGGGCAAACAGATTGGTGGAAAATTGGTCGTTGTCCCATACGAATGCATGGTGGAGGTTTTCACCAATAGACTTAAAGTCGACCTTGGCAAAGTCCTCGTTGAGCACGAATCTGTCAAAGCAATGTACGCCAACATTTATTGCAGATGCCATGATAGCGGCCCGGCCCCATTGTGGATAGGTGTAGTCAGGATCTGTAAACCGATAGAGTATGTCGTCTGGTGTATGCTGTAGTCTACTCAATTCAAACTCCTTGTCTCGCTGTCGCTCAGAGATCCAGCGTGATTCCTGACGGGTGTTGTTACGGTAGCGGAAGCTCAAGCCAGCTTCCAATATTGGCCGTGAACGGTAATTTTGGTTAGAGCCGTAATACCTTGTGGTACCGTAGCCAGCAGAAATGAAGGCCCCCACAGTGGGATTGATTTGGTAATCGTAATTGATGTGTGCCTGTAAGGAGTAGAGTCGACTGGGACTATCGGCCGTTTTCTTTTTGAAAGTTTCCACATGATAGAACCCTAAATCACCGCTGATAGAAGATCTTGGGGAAAGATTGAAGTATTGGCCAATGCGATAAAAAATAGCGCCAGAGAAGTCTTCGTCGAACCCCAAATAATGAGTCCCCACTCCAAGCATGCTGAAAGTACTTCGGTTTCGGAAACGAAGTGCGGCATTTAGCTTTGTCATGGTGCCAAGATAGGTCAGTAAATCAATACGTGTTTTGGGATTGATGTTGACCAAACCAAGTTTGTGTGCAATGGTATCTTGTGTGTAATTAATAATGCCCACTTGCCATCCTTTGGGGTGTCTGAGGGCAACATTGAAGAGACCTATTTGTGAGCCATTAAGTGTGTCGGTGTAGTTGTAAGTACTAAGTTGTAGACCATGCATCAGTCCAGAACTAATATTGGCAAGTCCTGAGAGTTGAATTCCGTGCTTCACGCCCATGGCAATGTTTGAGATCGCACTGAGTTGGATGGCACGCATGGGCGTAAAGACAATGTTGCTCAAGCCACTTACCTGCACACCTTGCATGGCATGTGCTGCATTGGCCACGCCTGAGATCATTGCCCCGCGCGCATCTTGGCGTATGCCACCATAGAAGACGCCAAGTTGCACACCACGCAAACTATCAACCTCGGGACGAAAGCCGACATTGAAGTAGCCTATAAGTGTGGAATCGTGATGATGGTTGATGCCCACAGCGATATTGGGCAACCTATGCCCTCCCATCTTTTCGGTCTGTGCTGAGAGGGGGGAGGTGAGGATAATAAAGAAAAAGAGAAGTGTAAAGCTTACTCTGATGCGCATCATCGAGTCGAATTTTTCTGCTGAACATAGTCGGCAAAGGCCTTGTCAAAGGCTGAAAACTGGTTGTCATTTAGTCCTTTCAGCGTTTCTCTTAAACCTTTGTAGTAAGTCTTAACACGTTTGTCGATCACAGCATTTTCACTCCCGCTTGCATAAATCTTGTCAATGTCGATGTGCATCTGAGGCACCAATTTATCGAGAAAAGCCAGTTCGCTCGTATTGGTTGTCTCATTGTTATTAGGCTCTATCGACTCCTGATTTTCCTGAGGTGCAGCGGATGGTATGGGTGTTGCATCATCAGGAATGGAATTCTGTACCGTGTCGGTCATCTCTGTCAATGGCTGTTTGGATTCGTCATTGTCGCTATTGCGGTTGAAGAATACCAAGACGGCAATAACAAGGAGTGCAGCAATGGTGGAGATGAGTATGGCTACTTTTTTATTCCCGCCTGTTGCAGGACCGTCACTGCTTGAAGGTCTGTGAGACATACGCCGATGCTCGAAAGCTTCAAGGAATGCATCGACATCGGGATAGCGGTCATTGCGACCTATACTGGTACATTTTTCTATGACGGGTTGATATTCCATGCCAAGGTCCATCTCTCTCAGAAGGATTCCCAAGGAATAGATATCGGTGCGGGCATCAAGTGCGAGCGTACCATCTTTAGCTTCCGGCGCACGGAACTTCAGTGAACTCTGCGGTTCAAAGAGACGGTCGGCGAAACGCTGACGAAAGTTGAGTATTTTTACATGATTGCCCTTGGTAGTAATAAAAATAGACGATGCGTTAAGTGCGCTATGTATCAGTCCTTTCCTGTGAAGATAACTGACACCATCGGCCACTTGCCTTATGATGTCTTTCTTTTCCTCCTCACTATGTCTTTCTTGCAGGTAATCGGTCAGAGTGCGAGCCGTTTCCCACTCCATAACGATGCAGGATCCGTAGACGTCAGAGTCCTTCTCCCCAACATATCTCAAGATATTTTGGTGGTCCAACTCATGGTTTGCCTTTAACTCCCGTTGCAAAGCCTTTTGGTATTGTGGCTTATTCCGATAGGCGGGCTTTAGTCCGACGAGGAGCACTTGCTGTCCACCATCGCTGGATATGGCTAATGAGTTGATGCTAGAAGTTTTGATTTCGTTAGATTCTGTCATGGTGTTACGTTTTGAAGTGTTTGGAACTGCAATGTTACGAAAACCAACTTAACTATTTGTTGGGATAATAAGGTTTGTGGCGAAGCTTTATGGGCGTGGTGAATCGCTCAATGGGAAGATACCGAAGAGGTTAGCGTCTATCAAGTCAGTGACCTTACGGAAGTCCTCGGGGTTGTCCTCAAAGGAGAGTTTGTCACCATCAATGATAATCATCGGACCCTTATAGGCGGCTATCCAATCCTCGTAACGCTTCTGAAGACCTGTTAGGTAATCAATTCTGATGCTCTTCTCAAAGGAGCGTCCACGTTTCTCGATATGATTCACAAGTGTGGGGATGGACGACCGGATGTAGATCATGAGCTGAGGAAGCTTGACTAGTGACATCATCAGGTCGAAGAGATTGCTGTAGTTTTCGAAGTCTCTGTCGCTCATGTAGCCTTGGTCATGGAGATTGGGAGCAAAGATACGAGCATCCTCAAAGATTGTTCTGTCCTGGATGATGGACTCCTTGCTGTTGGCAATTTCCACTACTTCCTTAAACCTTTTGTTGAGGAAATAAATTTGGAGGTTGAACGACCACCTGTTCATATCTTTGTAGAAGTCATCCAGATAAGGGTTGTTGTCCACGGGTTCGAAGCGTGGTATCCAACCGTAACGATCGGCAAGCATTTTTGTGAGTGTGGTCTTGCCACTGCCGATATTTCCTGCTATTGCGATGTGCATGATATTTTTTGGTGAATTAGTGACTTGAAAAGATAGTGTGACGAAATAATTGTGAGAAGCAATGGATTATGGAACGGCACTGAAGAGTGTGCGTTCCTTGTTGCTCATCTCGGAAAGTTGTTCGTCAATTTGGCGGATGACGAAGGCGAAATCCTCACGTGAATGTAGAAAGTCGAGATTGTCCACGTCAATCGTGAGCATGCGTCCTTTATACTTGTTGTTGATGAAATCCTCGTAGCGGTCGTTAAGATTCTTGAGGTAATCAAGCTGCATGTTTTGTTCATACTCTCGTCCACGCCGGTGGATATGGTCGACAAGGTGGGGCACGGAGGAGCGGAGGTAGACCATAAGGTCTGGTTTCCGCGCTATCATCATCATCGACTCAAAGAGTCCCATATAGGTTTTGAAGTCGCGATCACTCATGTTTCCCATGTCGTGATTGTTGGCTGTGAAGATGTAGACGCCCTCGAAGATGGAGCGATCCTGCACGATTGTCTTGTCAGAACGGTCTATTTCAATCAGGTCGCGGAATCTTTCCTTGAGAAAATATACCTCCAGATTGAGCGACCATCGCTTCATGTCGTTGTAGTAATCTTCCAAATAGGGGTTGTATTGCACGCTTTCCATGCGTGCTTCCCAGCCATAGTGACGCACAAGCATCTGTGTAAGCGTAGTTTTTCCGCTTCCAATATTTCCTGCGATAACGATGTGCATATCTATGGTTTCCTAAGCGCTAAGTTATAATTATAATAGTTGCGATCACCAGTGACATCCTTTACTACTCGCAAAAATGGTGGGAAGTTGACATCCTCGGAGGAGGTGATCCCCTTGGTCTCAAGTATGACGAGGCCCTCTAGCTGCTCCAGATATTTGTCTAGCTCAAAATATTGGCCCTTCCAGATGAAGCTGCGGCGTTTCTTGTGAATGACGTGTCTATAGGGGTCGGCCTGTGAGAGGAGCGACTCATAGAGTGCATTGCTCACTTGTCTCTCGGTCTCTATCTCTTCTTTTCCGTTGATTACCTTCTTCATGGTGTGCACATTGACGAGCTTGCCATCCGACCATGACCGTCTGCGTAGGCGAACCTCACTGTCTGGGTCAGCAACGAGGTAGATCTGACGAATGTCACTGTCAATGGTAGTGGGTAGGTCACCATTGATTTTCACGATATATTTGCGTTCTTCGGTGATAGGTTGAGCCAGCCCAAGTACGAACGAGATCTCCTTCAGGACTCGATTGAGTTTGGTGTCGAAATTGTCGTGGTTGTTGATGACACGGAGATGAGGATGTTGGCTCCATGCGTGTATCACTTTTTTATCTAGTTCTCTAGCTAACTCCAAACCCTCGGTGCGCTCTTTGTTGGTTGCGGTGGTGTAAAACTGTTCTGCGCCGTCAGCCGCTGAGACGAGGTGAAGTACGGCATCATAACGATCAAGCAGCGCCTGAGTGGTGGTACCGGCCAAGCCCGTAATCTCGTCCCACATCTTTGGCTTGAGATAAGCCGATATGTCAAGGGCACCACGATCACAGATGATTACTGTTGGCTCTTCCACTTGCTCTGCTATGTGTGTGAATTTGTCTTCAAGCTGAAGCTGTATCTCCAAAGTGGCCTTCTCGCCTTCGTAGAAGAACTGACGATTTTGAGTCAGATAATCCATGCCGGCTTGCTGGAATAGGGTAGGTACCTCCGGAATGGTAAAAACCTTGTATCCGAGACTAGAAAAATGCTCGATGATTTTTACCAAAGCGGTCGTCTTTCCGGCGCAGGGACCGCCGGTGAGAACTATTTTCTTTATCTTGTCCATGTATTGTCAGTGAGGGTCAAGGACGTGACGGGCAGTTGTCGGGGCATCAACCCCATGGCGAGTTCACGTTGTGGCAAAGTTAGTGAAAATCTATCAGCATTCAAAGAATTTTTATATCGTTTTCCTAATTGATAATGATTTTTCTTGACTTATATCGTATTTGGATTTCGAACTGGCATCATTGACATTGTGAATCAAATTGATTCACGCCATGATTCAAATTGATTCACATTGTGTTTCAATTTGAATTACTCCGTGTTTCAATTTGAATCACAACCCCATAGGATAATAATGTGGGGGCTGATGTGAAATGTCCTAGAACTAGCTGACAACTTTTTAGGAAAGCACTAATTGGGATTGTACTAGTGTTATCTGTAGTTTTGAGCTTTCTAAGCTAATGCTTTAATTATGTTATATAATTGCCCTGGTTTCAACAAACGATGTTTTTATCTTAGCTTTATTTTCATCGTGCGTCCCTGATAGTCGATGGTTTGAGTGTAACCAGATTGTCCCATAAAGACGAAGGTCATCTTGCGAATGGTTGGCATCGAAGAGTAGGTGCCTTCACGACGACTTACGGACAAAACGCCCTTGTGATCACCCCAGTGCAATCGAATGCTTTCGTGCTCTCCCTTTTCACATTGATAGGTCTCGCCATCATCGAAATAAAGGCTAAAATCACCATCTTTTCCAGGATATACCTGAATCTCTAACGGCGAGTTCATGGCTTCCTGGGTAGTCTGTGTACCTGCCTTTGCCAAAGGTAGGATGGCTCCTGCTGGCACAAACACAGGGATAGCGTCAATTGTGACGGGAACGGTCACAGTCTGTGAACCTTGGTAATGGTCATAGTTCATAAGACTATACCATCCACCTTGATGTGCCGGTAGATATACATCGGTAGAAGATAAGTTACCCTCAACAATTGGACATACCAACAATGATTTTCCAAACATATATTCGTATTTCTGTGCAAGGGCTTTCGTGTCCGATGCAAAGTCCATGACAAGCGGTCGGAGAATGGTTCCTCCGATATGACTTACATCAGCCGTAAGCGAATAGATATAGGGCATTAGTCGGTATCTCAAATCGAGACTTTGGTGCGCAACGCGTTCGACCTCAGTCCCGTAATTCCAAAATTCGGTGTTTGTCATATATCCGTGAACACGAGTCAATGGGAGGAAGGTGGCAGTTTGAAGCCAACGGAGCATGGTCTCTTGGTAATCTTTGTTGGTATATTGGCTTTGTCCAGGGCGGAAAAAGCCACCTGCATCATAGGTCCACCAAGGTAGACCAGTGACGGAAAGACTTAGTCCGGCGGTGATTTGACGTCGCAAGGTCTCGTAGTTGAAACCGACATCACCAGACCAAACAGCAGAGCCATAACGTTGGATGCCAGGGAATCCACATCTGGTGAGAATCATGGTTCGCTTGTTGGGCATGTCCTTTCGGCTACCTTCGTACACGGTTTTACTCACCAACAAAGTGTACATGTTTCGGAATTGTTCTCCCTTCCATTTGCCATCACCAATGATTCTGCCCTTCAAGTCATCATTTTCGGGTTCTGTCGCGTCTTGCCACCAAGCATCAATCTTGAACGGTTTTAGTAACCTGCGGCTGAAATTATTCCAATAAGCGTTACGGGCTGTGGGGTTGAAAAAGTCTATCCAGTCAGTTCCGGGGATATAATACCCCTGTTGTTCCATCTCCTTGCCAACGACGCTATTCTTGTCTATCTTAGACCACACAGAGAGCATGAGCCGCATGTCCATGGCATGCAGACTGTCTACTAATTGGCCAGGGTTAGGATAATTGGCTTTATCGAAGGTCATTGCATTCCATCCATTTGGCCCCCAGTATTGCCAGTCCTGCACAATCATATCGATAGGATACTTCTTTTGCCTGAACTGACGAGCCGTTTGGATTATCTCATCCGAAGAATGGAAACGCTCTCTGCAATGAATATAGCCAAGTGCCCACAAGGGCATCATCGGCGCCTTGCCAGTAAGGTTGCGATAGGAGGCAATTACTTCATCTGCCGAACCGGTGAAGAGCGTGAAGTCAACACACTCGGCGACAGGAGAATAAAATGTGGTTGTATCATTGACTTTGCGGTAATAAATACTTGGTTTGTCACTGTGCTCGGCATTGCAGACAACTTGATGCTGTCCCGGTTTCAAATGAACGATGATCGACGCAGTTGGAGGAAGCCAAATATTCATCATGTTTAGCACCGTGTCATTGTCGATGATAAGTTGATGACGACGTGCCATGGGCTGTCCAACATCTAGTAATATGGCGTAGTCATCTTCTTCGGCTATGCTTAATTGCGCCTCAAAAGTATTGCTTTGCCTTTGTTCACGTTGATTTCCATGCGTCGAGGTTTGGTCCACAACAAGCGTCTGTCCCTCTGCATCAGTCTTTTGCAATGCGATGTGATGGTCTCCTGGATTGTATTCAGTGAGTCCATAGTTATTCCAAAGCAACCCATAGCCTCTACTAGAGGTAATCATTGGAATAGAAATCTGGGTGTTGACTTGTGTAAGTCGGCGAGACAAGCCACGGATATTCAGGTATCCATCTTGAAACTGTCCTAACCCAAACAGCGCTTCGTCCTCAGGTGTTTTAAAACTGAGAGTTGCAGCTTGTCCCAATTTCGAGTCTTCGGTTGTTGGGGAAAGCTGATAGGCAGATTCACTAAAGATTTCCTTTCCAGCTGCATCTTCGGCGCGGATAAGTCCATCGGGCAGACTTACCGTTAGCGTCATACGTTTGAGTGAAAGCGTGACGAGTCGCGAACTTCGCTTAATTTTGCATTTTACCTTATCAGATGATGGCTGATATACCCATTCGGGCAACTCATGGGTTTGTGCGTTGTGATACTGTATCCTAACGGCATTATCTGCCATAGGAGTCAGTGTCAGAGTGCCGTCTTTTAGTTGGATGTCATAGGCTAAGGCATCAGTTGCCAGTAGTAATGCGAACAACAGAGCCAGGCCGTGTCTCAATATCGTATTCATAGACTTTCTTGATCAGATTTTTTGGAGTGCCTAAATCAGAGGCATGAATGATGGGATCTTTAACTTGGGCAGGTGTAAGCAACTCATTGGTGCACACGCCTGCTGCCACTTGAAGTCCTTTTCCCTTCAATGGGATGTAGGAACGAATTCTGAGTTTGCCTCCAACAGTAGAGAGTATCGTGGCCTTGTCAAGACGACCATAGGACCATTTCTCGTCAACGACAAATCCACCACGTGCGCGCAGACCGGTCACGTTACCGTTTTTCCATTTTTCGGGTACTGCTGGTAGCAGGTGAATGGCACCATCATGGCTTTGTAACAACATCTCAGCTACACCGGCTGCACATCCGAAGTTTCCATCAATTTGGAAGGGTGGGTGAGCATCAAAGAGATTGGGAAATGTGCGACCATCAGGATATTGCTGTGCTGCACTCTCTGAAGGTAACAGCTTGAGCATGTTGGAGAGAATGGTGAAGGCATGATTACCATCGAGCATGCGAGCCCAGAAGTTGATTTTCCAGCCAAGACTCCACCCTGTGGCCATATCACCGCGTTGAATCAAAGTGTTGTGTGCTGCTTCAAACAGTTCGGGATGGCTATATGGAGAAATTTGATTACTTGGATAAAGACCATAAAGATGAGAGATGTGGCGATGCTCGTCTTTGGGATCATCAGCATCAACGAGCCATTCTTGCAGCTGTCCATATTTGCCGATTTGCATCGGCGGGAGTTGTGCGAGTGCTTTTTGTAGGGTATCTTGATACTCTTTCGAGGTATTGAGCATTTGTGAAGCTTTCAACACATTGCTTAGAACATCGAACGCTATCTGGTTATCCATGGTACATCCTGCACAGACGGGTGACTTGCCATTAGGTCCATGCTCCGGCGATACGCTTGGAACGGTCTCCAGCCAACCCGTGCGAGGGTCAAGCTGCATGTAGTCGATCAAGAAATCTGCAGCACCTTTCATGACGTGATACCATTGCTTAAGGAACTGCTTATCACCCGAGAACAAGTAATGTTGCCATAAATGAGTGGATAACCAAGCGCCTCCGTTGGGGTACATTCCCCAATAGGCACCATCCACAGGACCAGCTATGCGCCAGATATCGGTGTTGTGGTGAGCCATCCATCCCTTACAACCATACATCTCTTGGGCAGTCTTACTTCCGGTTTGACTTAAATCTCCAATCAGCGAGTAGAGGGGTTCTTCCGCCTCAAAGAGGTTTCCCACATCACCAATCCAATAATTCATCTCTGTATTGATGTTGATAGTGTACTTGCTATCCCATGGTGCATTCTGCTTGTCGTTCCATACTCCTTGTAGGTTGGCGGCTTGACCTCCAGGCTGCGACGACGAGATAAGAAGATAACGTCCATATTGAAACATCAGTGCTACCATGTCCATATCACTGCTATTGTTGAAAGCAGCTAGTCGTTTGTCGGTTTCAAACGTGGAAGTGGATGCCTTATCTAAGGAAAGCGTTACCCTACCATATTGCTCACGGTACTTGTTAATGTGGTTCTTTAGCAACTGTTGATAAGACTTATGTTCTATAGAACGCATGACGGCATCCACTTTAGCTTTGGCATCAGCAGTGATATTATTATAATTGACGTAATTTGTCGCGATGGTGATATAAACCGTAGCCTTTGTTGCATGGTTTACATTGACTGTGGAACCGTCGTTGGTAGTCGTGCCATCAGTTTTGACCATGATGCAACCTTCGGCTTTTAGTCCGGCTTTGATACCTTCTTGGTCCTTACCGTCAACTTCGAAGTACAGACGGTCATTTGTTCCATTTGTCGGCAATGCATTGGCGTGGGTAAAGGAAAAGTTAAGTGCGCGCTTTTTGTCGGCCTTGACTTCCATAACAATCACATTGTCGGTAAGAGAAGCAAAGACTGTTCGCTTGTACTTTACATTATTAGCTTTATAGCTAACAGTTGCCGTAGCGTTCTCAAGATTCAAATCCCGATAATAATCGGTGATTGACTGATGTCCGAAGTTAAAGATGGCACTTCCTGCAGACAGGAACCTCATGCCGTGTGGACCCTTAACAAAATACTTGTTGATTAAGTCTTCTGCTTCTTTTTCCTTACCATCGAAGATGAGCTGGCGCACTTCGTCCAGATGAGGTTTAGATTCCGTGCTGTTATTATTGTAAGGTGATCCGGACCAAAAAGTTTCTTCATTGAGTTGTATTTCTTCTTTGTCTGTTCCGCCATACACCATGGCACCCATGTGAGAATTACCGATAGGCAAAGCTTCCAACCATATTTTCGCTGGTTGGCTATACCATAATTTCTTGTCCTGGGCGTTCAAGCCGAGCGTCAGCATCAACATGCAGAAGACTGCTACGATTGATAAGTGAGATGATATTTTCATTAGTCTAGTCTTGATTATGTTATTGAACAATGGCAACAAAGCCGCCTTGTTTCCTACATTTAATGGTTGGGTTTTTGCTAAGAGTCTTTGAGTTGGTGATTTGGAAGGATTGACCATCAGCACCATCCGAGATGATACGTATAGTTTTTCCTAATCGGGAAAGGTCGACATCAATTGTAGTTGGCTCGTTTTTTCCATTGAGACCAGCGACATACCAAGTTTTCCCCTTTCGTCTTGCAATGACGATTGATTGTCCTGGGTAACCACTGATTAGTCGAGTGTCGTCCCAAACAGTGGGAATAGAAGAGAGCAACGACTTGACTTCTGTAGGCAAGCTCATATAAGCAGAGGGCCTATCGGGCATGTGCTGCCAAGCAGATTCAAAAACAAAGGGAAGGGCCAATTCGTGGGCAAATGTCGTAATATGTGGATGTTGACTGTTTGAGAAAGTCCCTGGAGTATAATCCATAGGTCCAATAACATTGCGTGTATATGGCAAGACGGTGTTATGCCATGCTGCCTTATCGGTCAAGGTAGGACCATTGTTGTAATACTCTGCACCATAGACGCCCTCTGTCGACATCAGGTTGGGATAGGTGCGTTGCCATCCACGTGGAACAGTGGCCCCATGGAAATTGACCATCAGGTGGTGACGGGCTGCACACTCCAACAAATCTAGATAATAGTTCATGGTCTTTTCACTGTCCCCGTAGAAGAAATCGATTTTCACTCCACTTACGCCCATTTGTTCCAGCCATGCCATTTCCTTCTCACGTCCCTCCGGTGTTCTAAGATCATGAGCTTTTGCAAAAGAGGAATCTCCTCCCCATGACTCAAAAGAGTTGTACCATAACACAACCTTGATGCCTTTGCTCTTGGCATAAGCGATGGCATCTTCAATGTTTCCACCATTATTCATCACGTCCCATTCCCAGTCGATGAGAACGTATGGCCATTGCATCTCGTAAGCCAAATCAACGTATTGCTTAACAATTTGGAAGTCCTTGGACCCATGATTATAAGCCCAATAAACCCAAGAAAGTGCACCAGGCTGTATCCATCTTGTGTCGTCAATTCTGTTGGCATTTGATACATCAGTTACGAGCGTGGACTGAACAATGTCAGCAAGACTGCCGATAATCATTATTCGCCATGGAGTGGAAAGCTTATCACCAATGACAGTGTTAGAGGCTGGAATGACATCATACTGTTCTTCGTTGTTGATATTCTCTAAATGAGCCCCGCAGTTTCCATGCAAAATGTTAGCCTCAGTAAGGAGCGCGTAAAACCCTTTGGCTGGTTCGAGCAGTAATGGAAAGCCCCACTTCCCTGTTTCTTTCTTAGGGTTAGGCACTTCTTTGCCGTTGTTCGTTTGATAATAAAAGTCTTCGTAGCCATTCAGGTCGAGGGGTTGTGCCCACCTGTTGATGCCATTACTTACATGGAAGGAGGTCATCTCCCGTTGGATGGTGTCTGATTTTGGAGTGAGGTATCTGAAAGCTATGCCATCATTATATGCCCTAAGTTCGATGTCAATTTCCTTTCCATTGGTATCCTTAAAACGGAATGTCCGGATGTTGGCTTGGTTAACACAGTGACTGCGTTTGCCAGACAACATCATATAATCGTCTTTGTGCTTCTTTGCCGGAGATACTGATAACAATTCCATTTGAGTAGCGTCTTTATCAAAAGCTATTCCAGTCTGCACTTTACTAACTGAAACATACTGCTTCCCATTTCGGTACTCGGTTTCTAAAGTGGGAACACCTTTCTCCACTTTCATTTCCACATATATTTTATTGTTGGGAGAATGAACAGATACAACTTGAGCTTTGCCGGAGAGAAATCCACAGATTATCAAATTAATGACGAACAGTTTTTTATTATTCATTAGTTATAATATTGTTGAAGCTAGTTCGACGAGTTTTATTTTTGGTTTAATTTGATGAACTGAAAATAATGTCTTGACTTTAAGGTGTTAACTATCGAAGCTTAACAAAAATAATCGCAACATTTAAGAGAGACAAAGTTATTGAATTTTTCTTTTCGACTGATCAATTCTTCAAGGTATTTGATACTATTATGACGAAATGGTGAGAAATTAAGCGTACATATGATTGATAGTTCACAATGCTGAAATTTAAGATCACGGATATGTGTACAAGCATTCTAAGTCATTTCTTTGGAGGCCAATGATCCGGCTTGACAGCGAACGCACTATGAATCAACAATATAAAAAGTGTTGTTTTTTCACTAAATAATCGATTTAGTTATTGGTTTAAGCAAAACTTTTTTTAAATTTGCCAGTAAACTATTTCTTGTCCGAAACACTAACATTATTTTACTAAACAGATATGAAACTAAGAAAAACCCTTCTGTTCTCTGCAATTGCTATGTGGTGGTTTACGTTACCGACTCATGCTCAAAGCAAACTTTATCCACACCATTTTGACCTTTCTGAGGTGACACTACTAGATGGTCCTATGAAAAATGCAATGGAGTTGAATTTCAAAACGCTCATGCAATACGATGTGGACCGGTTGCTGACTCCTTTTATTAGGCAAGCTGGACTTACCACGGGCAATTATGCCACCTGGCAAACGCTTCACCCAAACTTCATGAATTGGGGAGGCAATGGCTTTGATCTGTCTGGTCATGTTGGAGGACATTATTTGTCAGCTCTTGCTCTGGCTTATGCTGCCTGTCGTGATGCTGATATGAAGCAGCAGCTCAAGACTCGACTAGACTATATGTTAGGTGTGCTCAAGGATTGCCAAGACGCCTACAATAGCAATACTGAAGGGCTCTATGGATTCATTGGAGGCCAGCCCATCAATGATGCGTGGAAGAAACTTTATGCTGGAGACATCTCTGGCTTTGTTCAGGTGAGGGGCTGGGTACCATTCTATTGCGAGCATAAAGTGTTGGCAGGGCTCCGTGATGCTTATATCTATGCAGGAGGTGATTTGGCACGTGATCTCTTTCGCAAGCTAGCAGACTGGAGTGTCAACGTTGTTGCGAAACTGTCGGACACAGACATGCAATCGGTGCTTGATACCGAACATGGTGGCATGAACGAAAGTATGGCAGATGCCTATAAGCTGTTTGGTGACCAGAAGTACCTCAACGCAGCGCAAAAATATAGTCATAAGGTGATGCTTAATGGAATGCAGACACTTAATAAGACGTTCCTCGATAATCGTCATGCCAACACCCAAGTGCCAAAATACATAGGTTTTGAACGCGTTGGGGAGGATGATTCGCAGGCAACCAATTATGTTATGTCTGCACAAAATTTCTGGGCCGATGTTGCAAACGATCGTACGACTTGTATCGGAGGCAACAGTGTAAATGAGCATTTCTTGTCTGTAGGCAATAGTAATAGGTACATCGATCAGCTTGATGGACCTGAAAGTTGCAACTCCAACAATATGATGAAACTTTCGGAGATGTTGAGTGATGAGACGCATGATGCTCGTTATGCAGACTTTTACGAGTACACAATGCTCAATCACATTCTTTCTACCCAGGATCCACAAACCGGTGGTTATGTCTATTTCACCACTTTGCGTCCACAAGGCTACCGTATCTACTCGCAAGTGAACCAAGGTATGTGGTGCTGTGTCGGTACTGGCATGGAGAATCATAGCAAGTACGGACACTTTGTCTACACACACGATGGCGACTCTGTGTTGTATGTAAATCTTTTTACGGCTAGTCAGTTGGCTTCTGGAAGCTTCAATCTGACTCAGGAAACAAACTATCCTTACGAACAACAGACAAAGCTGACGATTGGAAAGGCTGGCAATTATACGATAGCTGTACGTCATCCTTGGTGGACTACATCAGATTTCAAGGTGTCAGTGAATGGGGTTCAACAATCTGCGACCATTCCTGTTGGTGAGGCTGGATATGTGCGGGTCAATCGTCAATGGAGCGCAGGCGATGTTATCACTGTGAGTGTTCCAATGCAACTGCGAACGGAGGAATGTCCTAATTATGGCGACTACATAGCTTTCGAATATGGCCCAGTTTTACTCGGAGCTCAGACTACAGCAATGTCTCAGACTGATGCTGACACAACTGGTTTGGTAAAAGAAGCCCTACAAAACGAGTATGCGGGAGAAGGACGTATGGATCATTCCCCGGGAGCCATGGGAAGAAGTATGGAACTGACTACGGCACCTCTTCTTATTGGTAAACGTGCTGATGTGTTGAACAAAGTTAAAGTGAAGGATTTGAGTAGGTTGCAGTTCACCATAGATGCAAGCCGTGATGGTTCCGCTGTCAATTATACTTGGAAAGCGCTTACATTGAAGCCTTTCTACCAGATACAACACGCACGTTACATGTGCTATTGGTATCAGCAGACACCAGAGAATTATGCGAAGAGTGACATGGCTGCTTCGGAGATGTATTATCGACGGTTCACAGAACGTACTATAGACTTTGTAGCTACGGGTGAGCAGCAAAGTGAAGCAGGACATGAATATAGTTACAGCATTGATTCTTCGACAGGAAGCTATAACAATGAAACATATCGTGACGCAAAAGCTGGTGGATTTATTCAGTACTCTTTGTTCAACCCTAATGGAGTTAAGGACAGCCTGTCCATCCTTTGTCGATTTACAACAGCAGACAAAGGACGAATGGCAACACTCTCTGTAGATGGAGTAAAGATTGCTGATATTACAATTCCAGCAACTATGAAAGGGTCTGTAAATGGGTTTTATAACGTGGAATATCCTATTCCTGCCAACTTGGCTGTTAATACAAACGGAACAGCCAAAGCCAAGTTCGTTGTGCGGCTCACTGCTTCTTCTACTACACTTTGTCCTGGCGTCTATTATCTTAGATTAATGAGAGACTATCAAGACAACCATTATCAGTTTGTGGCTAATAACTGGGTGACCGGAGATGCTGGCCTAGTTCCAGCAACAAACATTAGCTATGACGCAGTGCAAAATGTTATCACTGTGAATAAAAGTGGCAGTAATAACGTTTGTCTCATGCTTGACTACAACAACTTGGACTATTATATTACACCTCAACAGAAATATCTCATGATTGTAGGTCGTAACCTAAGCCTCAATTCCGGTGCTTCGTACTTGTGGTGGCTCAATGGAATGAACCGCGGATCACAGGTACCTCCAACTATTGCGAAGCCTGCTAAGGTGGGGGATCAGGATTGTCAGGTAATACTTGGGACATGACCTAAAGCGGCATAGCTGATAATATATCTGCAATTACTAATATCAATATATGTACAGGTCAGACCATTTTTGGTCTGACCTCAACAACAGGTATCTCCAATATCAATAATATCAGTTTTGTGGCAGATGTCAATAGTGCCATTACGTCTATTGGTTTACCCCAAAACGAGGTTCCTTCTGACATCTATTATAATATCCAGGGAATGAAAGTATTGCCTTTGACTAAAGGTGTCTACATTCACAACGGTAAAAAGATGTTGCATTAAGCAACAACCGAAGATCTATATTTGTTTTTACTGTGTAGTAATTGCTACACGTACTCCTTTAGTTCCATATCCCCTTTTAGTACGGCAAGGGCATCTTCAGCCAGCGCCTCCATCTCAAATTCTCCTGGGTAGCAGGCAAAGGGAGCCAAAAAGCTTACGCGCTTTTTAATTTCTTCGACAACATACTCATTACGAGACATTCCTCCTGTGATAAGAATGGCATCTATATGACCACACAGAATGGCACTCTCTGCACATATTTGTTTGGAAACATTCAATACCATTGCGTCAACAAGGATTTTTGCTTGCTCGTCACCTTCCTCAACTCTACGCATAACTTCGCGCAAATCATTAGTTCCAAGGTAAGCATATAGTCCACCTTGTCCGGTGATTTTATGAAGCAATTGCTGTTCAGTGTACTTACCGCTGAAACTCAGACGTACCAAGTCGGCACTTGGAAGTGTACCTGATCGCTCAGTGCTGAATGAACCTCCTCCATCATATGCGTTATTCACATCAATGGCTCGGCCATGGCTGTGGGCAGCGACTGATATTCCTCCACCAAGATGACATATGATGAAGTTCATGTCCTCATAACGATTGTTCACTTTTGCGGCATAGCGACGTGCTACCGCTCGATGGTTTAGAGCATGCCAGAAGCAGATGCGGTGAAGCTCAGGCATACCAGTGATTCTAGCTATTGGCAATAGCTCGTCCACCCTTCCAGGGTCTGCAGTGAGTGCCAGACATGAAGGAATTGTAGACGCTAGCTCATAAGCTAACTTAGTGCCTAGATTTGTTGGATGAGGATGGTCAGCACCGAGGTTGTCAGATATCATCAACTCATTTATTCTGTATGCACCTCCAGGGATTGGTTTGCCTAAGCCCCCTCTAGCTACTATGGCATCAAAATCACATGTGATATGGTTGTCTTCTAATGCCTTCAGGACGAGATTTTTCAGAAATGTATATTGATCGTCAATGGTTTTGAGTCGACTTAATTCATCTCTATCATGGTGAAGACTTCTCGAATATGCTGCGCTCTCATTTTCAAAGACAGCTATCTTGGTAGATGTGGAACCAGGATTGATAACTAAAATCTTCATGAAATAGTAGTTTAATATTTCCGCACTAGAAAGAAAAATCTGGGCATTAGTCTATTCCAGACCCTAACGCAGATGCTAAAGCTAAGCTGTAGTATTTGTTTTCTGCGCTGTCTGCTCTTGAGGGTACCATCACAGGAACCTTCGACCCCTGTAGAATACTACCAATTTTGGCATTTGCAAACAGTGCTACAGTTTTATGGAAAGTGTTAGCAGACTCTATGTCTGGGAACACGAGTGCGTCTGCCTCTCCAACTATAGGTGAATCAATTTCTTTAGTTTGCATGCTCTCAAGAGAACAAGATGATCTCACATCCAATGGTCCGTCGATGATACAACGACCGAATGCGCCATCCTTTCCCATTTGGATAATCTCGGGATAACCACCAGTGTAAGGAAAATGGCGGACGTCTATGTCTTCACTACAATGAATAAGAGATATGCGGGGCTCTTCAATGCCGATAGCACGACCTAGTTTAGCGATATATCGAACTTGTTGAATTCGTTGCTCGTGAGTGGGGAATGGTATTACCACAGCATCAGTATATAGAAGTAGCTTGTGATGTGAAGGAATCTGCACACAACCTATTTGAGAGAGCAGCCCTCCATTTGGCAAAAGCCCCCCGTTATAACGGATGACAGCCTTGAGCAAAGTCTCGGAAGGTATAAGTCCCTTCATGATCATATCCACCTGTCCTTCTTGTGCCATGATGACTGCTTTTCCTGCAGCATCAGTTAAGTCGTTGTCTTCAATCATTATAGGTTCGATGAAACCTTCTGATGTAGCTAGTTTAACCGCTTCTAATGTGGCCTTGTCTTTTGGATTGACAACAGCTACACGACGGCATACTTTTCTAGCCTTTAGATGTTCCACCAATTCGATAAAATTCTTCATAGTTAGTATTTCATTAAATATTGGACCTAAGTATATTCAAGGTGTTTGTGTCATTTACATAATATGTGGCAAAGATAAATATTATTTCAAAATAAATAAAAAAAGAAAGTTTTTTTATTTCAGTGTATTCCAATTATTTTGGCAGGGGAGAAATAGCTGTAATATGGTTTTTTTGTTTTTTTCTATGATATTGTTTGGTTATCCGATTTTCTTTGTACTTTTGTCAAACCATAATGAGGCTACTCGCAATAATCTTAACTTGAAATGAGACAACTGAAAATCACAAAAAACATAACGAGTCGCAATAGCGAATCGCTTGATCGCTATCTCTCCGAGATCGCGAAGGAGCCAATGCTGTCCCCTGAAGAGGAGGCTGAACTTGCCCGTATCATTCATATTGGTGGTGAAGAAGGGCGTGTGGCTCGCGACAGTTTAGTTAGAGGAAACCTTCGTTTCGTCGTCTCTGTGGCTAAACAATATCAGCATCAGGGTATTACGCTCACAGATCTCATTAATGAAGGCAATATGGGACTCGTGAAGGCAGCTGAGAAATTTGATGAGACACGTGGCTTTAAATTCATTTCATATGCCGTTTGGTGGATACGTCAGAGCATAATGGAGGCTTTGGCAGTGAAGAGCCGCATCGTGCGTATGCCTCTTAATCAAGTGGGAATATATGGAAAAGTGAGTCGTGCAGCAGAGCAGTTCTTGCAGGAGCAAGGCCGAGTTGCTTCTTTAGAGGAGCTGGCAAATTTAACTGGATATGATGAGGCGCAGATAAATTCGGTTTTAAATGCTAATACACATGCCACTAGTATCGATGCACCGCTTGGCAACGAGGATGATGGTTCGTTGGCAGACATGCTTCTTTCGGACGATAACACCTTGAAATCGGACAGTTCGTTGGATAAAGAATCTATGAATCAATTCATCAAAGACTTACTCCGGGAAGTCCTCAACGCACGTGAACAGAACATTATCCGAGAGTCATTTGGTATTGGAGAGGTGGAGAAAAGTCTTGAAGAGATTGCTGATAGCATGGGCATGACACGTGAACGCATTCGCCAGGTTAAGGAGAAGGCTTTGCGAAAGATACGATTTAGCAAATATGCCTCGACATTAAGACAGTATCTCGGTTAACCTAGAGATAGACATTTAGGCTAACGCTTTTTTTTCAGATGCTCTTTACGCCGTTCTTGCTGGCGTTGTTTCCTTTGGCGCATATCCAATAGATTCTTGGCGCCAAACCAAACTAAAATTATAGTTAGGAGCGTAAATACTGCAATTAATATGTAAATCTCAGTTTTATTCATTATGGTGTCATTATGTAAACGATGAAATAAAAACCGGCACACTCTCGCGAGTCTGCCGGCCTCAAAATTAACCTTAATAATCTAATACCATGAAAAACACATTGCAAAGTTAAACGATAAGTTGAAAAATTACTGTTTTTGATGTAATATTTAAAGATTATTAAGAGAGTTTGTTTCAAATAGGACCTTTTTGAAACTTTTATGATATAAAAACTAAGTATTAGGTAGTTGATTCGAATAAAACCGAACCTATTAAATGATGAAGATTTTTTAGTTCGTTTTTTATTTGTGTTAATTCTATTCATCGAGATTTTTTTTATTGCAAACCCTTGGTTATCTTGAGAAAGAATAACTTAAGTCCATAATTCCAATTCAAGTGATTTGTTATTTATGCTAGTAATTCCGTTAAGCAAAAATAGTTTTGGATTCTTATTGGATAAGGCGAAAGAGAAAGAAGTTTTCATTTGTGCGGTTGCCCTGAATGGATGAAAATGAAGATTAAGGTTGAAGTGTTCTCGTGTTCGATATTTTATGGCTTTGTGATTAACATCCTTTGGTACTGTGATTGATACCCTTTCGCATTGCCATTATTGCCTTAACGCATTGCGATTGGATTTCAATCGCACTATCAAAAGATATCAAACGCAAATGACTGAACAAATGATTTTGCCACTGTTGATACTCTTAAAAAATATCATCTTCTACCCGTTGGCGGAATTAAATAGTTGAGAAATTGACAAACAAAAAGTTGTGCATATCATTGGTTTTTAGTAACTCAATAGTGTCAAAATCATTAAGTTCAAACCATCGCATGCACAACTTACACACAAAATTCGTCAAAACACTCGAGATATGCAAGCAGTTTTCTCAAAACCTTGTCAACGAGCATGCAAATATAGCCCGTCGTGGCCCCGTACCTGAATTTTCCGACTTGGAGGTCGTGGCCTTGTCGTTAGCAGCCGAGTCATAGAGCATAGACAGTGGGAAATGGCTTTTTGACTACAAGCTGCAAGAGTACAAAGACAAAATACCCAACCTCATATCACGCAGACAACTCAATGACCACAGAAAGAACACCGCAGGGTTATGTGAAGACATACGAAAGAGGATTGCCATGGAAATGGACGGTTGGGAAGACTTCTTCTTTGTGGATTCCAAGCCGATAGCAGTGTGCAGAGTGGCAAGAGGCAGGCGTTGCAGGATGGGACGGACAGGGGAGCTCATGCAAGCTCCCGACTTCGGCTTCTGTGCCTCGCAGCATGAATATTACTTTGGGTACAAACTTCACGCAATTTGCGGATTGAGTGGGTTGATAGATTTCTATGACCTGTCCAAGGCCAGCGTATTTGACCTCAATTATGTGAAGGACGTGAAACTGACTTGTCACGACTGCAGCATTTATGGGGATATGGGATATGTCGGAGCAGATGTGCAGCTTGACCTCTTTCAGACGGCACGCATCAGGCTGGAGTGTCCTTACCGGCTTAACCAAAAGGGCTGGAAGCCGACCTTCGTCACTTTCGCCAAAGCCCGTAAAAGGATTGGGACACTCTTCTCCCAGTTGACGGGGAAATTTCTGGTCATCAGGAACTATGCTAAGATAACAGGAGGCTTGTTTGCCAGAATTATTGGCAAAATTAGTGCACTAACAGTGTTGCAATATGTAAACTACATCAACAACAAACCTATCGGAAGAATTAAATATGCACTAAATTAATTCCGCCAACGGGTATCATCTTATATCTTTTTAAATGAAATTATCTAATATGCTACTATATGAGTAAGCTATGGTTAAGCGTTAATAATCTTTTTGTTTGTGGATGTTGAAAGATTATTTTCGATTAATTATAACCATTATTTTCCTTTGAATGGTTTCAATTCCATGAAGTTTCGGACTTTAAGATGAAAAAAATGTAAAATAAGTTTGAAGCATTCGGCTTTTTACCTAACTTTGTGAGAACTTACGATTAAACAACTTTTAGCTAATTAATGATGCGACTTTAGAATTATTTATTAAGGTTATATAAATTTAGGTTCATGAAAAAGAGAATTACAAATTATCTTCTTGCTTTTGCGCTGCTTACAGCGACAGCAGGAACCTTTGTGTCTTGTAAAGACTATGAAGACTCGGCAGCTGTCGAGGGAGTTGCAAAGAATGCAAATCTGATTGAGGCGCTTACTCAACAGGTAAACAATCTGAAAACGGACTTGGCCAATTGTCGGACAGAATGCGATCAGAATAAAGCTACACTTTTAAATCTTATCAATGTTAATAAGGATGCTATAGCTGCAAATGGTGAAAAGATTGCAACGAATGCACAGAATATCGCTGCTTTGAGAACATTGGTAGAAAAGAACTCGGCAGATATTGCGGCTAACGCACAGCGAATCGCTGCTGCAGAAGTCGCTATTCAGCAGAATGCCGGAGCTATTGATCTATTGAATCAAGCTGTTGCAGCGAATGGTCAAACTATTGCAAAGAACAGTCTTGATATTATTGATCTTCAGGCTCGAGTTACGACACTTGAAGGCACAGTCCAAGATATGCAGGCTTCAATTGATAAATATAGCACAGTAAGCACACGCGTGGACTCTGTAGTCAACGCAATTAAAGACATTAATCTCACTGCGATTAAGGCAATGGCCTTAGCACAAGATGACTCTGTTCGCTTGGATGCTTTACACAACACTGTGATTGGTTTGCAAGATGATGTAGTTGCGCTTTACGCTAAAGCATTAGCAGATTCCACAACTGCAGCTGATGCTTTGAAGTTGGCTCAACAAACTAACTTGTTAGCGACATCTAGTTTGCAACGCATCGAGGACCTAGAAGCATCAAGGGTGACAGTTGCACAGCTTAATGCCGCTATTGCTGCTGCAAAGGCTCAACTTCAAACACAATTTGATGCTCTAGACAGTCGCATCACTGCTTTGGAGAATGCACTCAAACAGCAGGTTACTAGCATTACGGTGAATGGTGCTTATAGTCCAATCATTGGAAGTTATGCTTTGCCTATGGGCGATATTCGCAATACTATCCTCTCAGCATATTATGGTGATGCAGCTAGTTTCCGTTTCCCAACATCTACTCAGTCTTTCTATGCAGATAGTAGATATACTCTATCAGATGCTGACCTTGAAATTACTGGTCAGACAGGTCGTCCATTAGAAGGAGGTACAGTAATTGTTTCTGAAGATGGACAAGAAGGAAATGCTGGTACACTCTACATGACTCTTAATCCGACAAATGTTGATCTTACTGGCAAGACGTTTGCATTGGTTAATAGCCAAGGTACAGAGTCTGCTGTCAAGTTGTCTCCTGTTGTTTCTTCTGATAAAGTGCTTACATTTGGCTATACTCGTGCAAACACAAATGGTTTCTATGAGACAAAGGCTACCGTTACGGCAGATATTGCTAAGAGTGTACAGCCAGCATTGGTAAAGTCTGATATTGCAAAGGTTGCTGCAGAACTAGTGAACACATTTGCCGGCGGCCCCACTGACCTTACTAAGGTAGTTGGTTTACTTTATACTAATTTCAAAGATGTCTTACCTGCTCTTGCATTAAAGACTTTTTGGGATGCTAATGGCACTGTTAATAGTGCTCTTTCTCAATATAGCGTTGCAGCAACTGCGGTCAATCCGTTATCATTTGGTACTTTGCAGAATCTAAATATTCAGCTGCCTAAGATTACAGCATTACAGCAGTTAGGTGTTAATATTGATACTTTATATGTTAATTCATTCGGTCCCTCTCAGCCATATACAGTTACAATTAAGTATAATGATGGAACAGAGAAGACTTTGTCGATAGATGAGATTAACGCTCTTGTGGACAAAATAAACACGAACTATTCTAATACTGTCGGCAGTGTTAACGATTATATCGCTATCTTTAATAATTTATCAGATCGTTTGAGTAGCTTTATCAATAAATTCAACTTGCGTCTACAACCCGCCATGTTCATTTATAAGAATAACTCATT
>DHOP01000047.1 GCA_002407775.1 Prevotella sp. UBA5387 | reverse complement strand
ACAGACAATATCACACACTACTTTGCAATCATTTTCGTCTACTAACTTGTGTGCTACATCTGATATAATTTTTCCGGTCCGCATCATGATCCGTAAGCTTAGGCAATCCATGTCTGCATGCCATATTGTCACCTTGTGACATCGTAATTTTGTTTATAGAGATAGAAACCACTAACCACCACCGATGCCTTTTGAATCGGTTCTCTTGCAAGTTTTATAAATTGGCCCTGCCTTAGTCTTATGGATATGCCCTTGGCTAAGTCTTTAACTAGCTTAAGCCGCTGGTCAGGAGTAATGTGTATAATAATACTCTGCCACGGTCGTGGCAATCATTGCCACGACATTATTTTTCGGAGTTGATTACTCTTTTTTCAAGAGTCGTGGCAATATATTCCAAGCGACCTAATGGCACCATAGTTGATACTTGCCCACGGCTACATCCTAGAATCTAGGCAATTTATTCCAAATAAACTCAGCAATATCAACAAATGTCGTAGGCACTAAGGTCCCGGTAACACTATTGTTCTGGTGAGCCAGGGCTTTCTTATTATTGTCACTAAGCTCTTCGCTGACAATGTAAGCCGGCAACTCCTCAATTGAAACTTTTCTGCGGTTGTTTTGTTACTATGCTTGTACCGCCCAAAGGCTTAAGAGTTAGCTTTGAGTTCATCTAAAAGCTCTACTACATATCCGCCAATCGAATGATTTAAATAAATAACTTTAACTCGTTTTACTTCCTTTGTAGCAGGTCTGGTGTTTTAGCTAAACCATATAGTCCCTATGCTGACGGTATTGCCTGTCCACGGATTGCCATATATAATACCGTATCTAAAGAAAGGAAAGGACGCCCCGTTAGCGTGCTACACCACAAGTAGCACCAAGGCGTCCCAACTCAAAACCATGGTCATTATATCAAGTTACGAGCTGGTTGAAAACCCTAATATGGGTGTTTTTTGTTAGGAGCGGAGAGCAGAACCCCTGCCCCTGCTGTGGTGGTAGCTTGAAAGTCGTTGGCAGCAGGGAACGCAAGTACATAAACGGTATTGGTGAGAAAGTAGTGTTGGTAATCCACAGGCTTCAATGTTCTCACTGCTCTAAAGTTCACCATGAGCTTCCAGACATCCTCACCCCTTACAAGCGGTATGGGAGTGAAAGCATTGAAGCAGTGGCCAGCGGCGAGAGTGAACTAACCGTTGCCGCAGATGAGTCTACAATTACCCGCTGGAAGCATTGGTTTCAGGAGATTTGCAATTACCTAGCCAGTGCTCTGGTGTCCATTGCAATCCGTTATTGTCTTCAGTCTGCGGGAGGCGAATCCAACCTCCCTCAGTCTCCGCTCCAAAGGATCTGGCAGTTAGTAGGGAACGGTCCTCAATGGCTAGCCAGAACTGTCAGTCCTGTGGTAAACGCAAATTATTGGGTACATACCATTACTGTGTGCATCATGCTAACATCTATAATGGGGCAGCCCGCTTCAGCGCTAAAGCAAGACAATCCTAAAGAAATGATATTTAAAACCCTGGGGCAAGATGTTTTGGCTTATAAACCAGAGTTAATAATCGCCAAAATGCACGATATGGAAGGTCTATCTCTCTATAAAGAAGCATTAGACAAATTGGGTATTGCAGAAAAATCTACTCAGAAGATTAGGTATTCACAAGAGTTATTAAATGAATTTGAACAAGAACTTCAGACTCAATATGTATTTGTAAACTGGAACCAATCAAAAAAGCTTTTAGAAATAAAACATAAGCTGACAATTGATGCGGTCTACTATATTGATTCCAAGATTTACGATGATGACACAACGCTAATGTTGGTAGATGCCCTGAAGCACTTTTTTATTGCTGATAGGATTTTATGCCAGCAAGGCATAGACGATTTAAGAAATATTACAAGTTCGGAAAGTGTTAAAAAGATTCCAGGAAAAGCTACAGGACAACTCAATGCAGCTGAAATAAATTTCGAGAATGCTGAAAAATCACTACATAAAGGCTCATTAGTTTCAGCGGCAGTATTATATAGGAATGCATATGAGAAGGCCTTAGAAGGCTTAAACTGTATGGGATTATCATATGACGTTAACCTATTGGAATCGGGCATTGACAGCGATCAGGATTTGATTCCGGATGGGATTGAGTTGCTTCTGGGGACAAACCCCTTTAACCCAGATACTGATAACGATGGCCTAGATGATTTTGCTGAAATCAACCTATACCCTTACTGTTCTCCAATAAATCCTGATACCGATGGCGATGGTACCCTAGATCCAGACGAGGATAGTGATAACGATGGTCTCTCTAATATACTGGAAGTGTCTCTTGATACAGACCCAGCAAACGCAGATACCGATGGAGACGGTTTAAGTGATGCCTTCGAAATACTAGAGTTTATGACAGATCCGTTAAAGTTTGATACCGACGAAGACGGGCTTTCAGATGGGGACGAATATGTTCTAGGAACACATCCTTTACTGGTTGACACAAATGGCAATGGAATAACAGATGACAAGGAAATATACTCCCACAGTATCGTCGAGGAGTATACCGTGGAAACTGGTGATAAGTTAAATATTGTTGAAAATGTCGTTGTATCCTTTTCCGCTGTCGGCAACGCTGCAGCAGAAACTCAAATAATCAACACATTGGGT
This sequence comes from Prevotella sp. UBA5387, assembly GCA_002407775.1. Lineage (GTDB taxonomy): Bacteria > Bacteroidota > Bacteroidia > Bacteroidales > Bacteroidaceae > Prevotella. Next base: position 484 of record DHOP01000047.1, on the reverse strand, counting down.
CGAAATATGGTCACTTCAAATGCAGTGGGCAGGGTTGGTTATCCCGTCGATATAGTATCAACAAGTGAGTTTTCTACCGCTGTTATTTCCTTTTCCTATGCAGGCAATCTACCCAAGCACATTAATGAGGATGAGCTTGGAATTCTTTGGTTCAATGAAAAAGAAAATTCCCTTGAACTATTGAATTCGACTTTAGACAAAGAAAATAAAACAGTAAGTGTAGAGACAAGCCACTTCAGTGAGTACTTACTCATAGACAAGCAGACTTGGTTCGATGCGTGGAGACAAGAATTGAACTATGAGAGAGTTAAAAACTATGATATTGCTTTTGCAATAGATAGTTCCGGAAGCATGGCTTGGAATGATCCAAATGGTTTGCGAAAAACTGCTGCCAAGCAGTTCGTAGACGCCTTTTTACCCGATGACCAAGGCGCGGTTATTGACCTGGATAGCAGTGCTTATTTAAGAATTCATTTAACAAAAA
>DHOP01000088.1 GCA_002407775.1 Prevotella sp. UBA5387 | reverse complement strand
TACCAAATGTCCATTACGCCAGAAAAGCCAAGAGTATGTCATCATATATATTAATAGAAGATTTTGTTAATCAACATCTTGCCATGAATATTATTAAGCTTTAGAGAAAGAGTACAACTATCGTACAGACAACGATTCGTAATCGTTGATAAAACCTTGAGATGTTAATGTGAAACACTATTACAATAATAAGCAGGTAAATGAAAAAGTATCTGCAGCGATTATCGATGACATCACATACCATTCTTCCTCAAAATTAATTCCATTAGATTTCGTGTCGAAAATCTTAGTATTATTTATAAAATCATTAACTTTGCATGAAATTTCAGTGTAACACTAATTTTTCTACGCATTATGAGACTGACAGGCAGGCGCGAAAGCAACAACGTGGAAGACCGACGTCGAATGAGCGGCAAAGCAAAGGCTGGTATTGGTGGCATCGGCGGTATTATTGTCATCGCTCTATTCACTCTTCTCTCGGGCGGTAACCTTGGCGATATTGTGGGCAACGTGATGCAGTCTGGTGCACTTAACCAAGTATCCGAGACTGAAACACAACAGGGACAGCGTAAATTTACTGATGAAGAGCAGGAACTTGCTAAATTTTCTAGTCAGATTTTAGCAGGCACAGAGGATGTGTGGACGAAAGTGTTCCAAAAAATGGGACATGAATACACAACACCTACACTTGTGCTTTTCACTGACGGCGTACAAAGCGCGTGTGGCGGTGCTACGTCAGAAGTAGGCCCCTTCTATTGCTCTGGTGATCACAAGCTTTACCTTGACTTGAGCTTTTTCACCACAATGAAAAAGCAACTTGGTGCCAGCGGAGACTTCGCCTATGCTTATGTAATAGCTCATGAGGTGGGGCATCACGTGGAATACTTGCTTGGTATCCTGGACAAAGCCCATGCAGAAATGGAAAAAGTTAGCCCCATAGAAGCCAATAAGATAAGTGTGAAGTTGGAATTGCTTGCAGACTATTATGCAGGAGTATGGGCACACTATGACAATGAGCAGTTCAAAAGTCTTGAAGATGGTGACATCGAAGAAGCAATACGCTGTGCAGAGGTGATCGGAGACAATTATTTGCAAGAGAAAGCTCACGGTTACTCACAACCGGAGTCCTTTACTCATGGTACCTCTGAGCAACGCATGAAATGGCTCAAACTTGGTCTCGAAACTGGAGACATGAATCGCACAACATTCGATTAACATAAATGTTTATCTCCAACCATCATTCTTAAATGATATGAGAAAAGCTATTCTTACAGGATGCTTATTCGCATTCTGTTTTTTTAATGCAGGTATGGCCAAGGAAAAGACGGTAACAATAAAAATTATCGAAACATCTGATGTTCACGGGGCATTCTTCCCTTATGATTTTATCAACAGAAAACCGCAATCTGGTTCTTTGGCTCGCGTGAGCAGCTATGTGAAAAGACTGCGACAAACTTTCGGTAAGAATGTCATTTTGCTTGAAAATGGCGACATCCTACAAGGGCAGCCTTTATCATATTTCTCCAACTATATAGACACACTCAATCATAACATCGCAGCCGATGTGACAAATTACCTCGGCTATGATGCCCAAGCCATTGGTAATCATGATGTGGAAACTGGGCACAGATGCTATGACAAGTGGATTGACGAGATAAATTGCCCTGTACTTGGAGCTAACATCATTGACACGCAAACAGGTAAGCCCTATGTAAAGCCTTACACTATCATCAAGCGAGATGGTGTGCGCATAGGCATCCTTGGGCTCATCACACCTGCTATTCCCAATTGGTTACCACAAGACTTGTGGTCGGGATTACGTTTTGAAGAAATGGTATCATCTGCCCAAAAGTGGGTCAAGGTTTTACATGAAAAAGAGAAAACAGATGTGATTGTTGGCCTTTTCCACTGTGGAAAGGAGGGTGGAATTACTACTCCAAACTATATGGAAAATGCCGCTTTGTCCATTGCTCGAGAAGTAGCCGGTTTAAATGTGGTACTTTTTGGTCATGACCATACTCGTTATTGCGAAACATTAACAGCTAAATCAGGACAACCCGTTGTATGTCTTGACCCTGCCAACAATGCTATGACTGTAGGAGAAGCTACCCTAACGTTAGCAAAACAGAAAGGGAAATGGCATGTTAAAATAGGCAGAGGCCAGCTCGTCAGTATGAAGGACGAGCCTATTGATGAAGAGTTCACAACAAAGTTTAAACCGTTTACCGACCGAGTGAACGATTTTGTGAACCAAAAGATTGGTGAGTTCAAGCAGACCATTTACACACGCGACAGCTATTTCGGCAATTCTGCGTTCAACGATCTCATCCTCAACTTGCAGTCACAAATCACTGGTGCAGACATTTCCTTTAATGCACCATTATCCTTTGACGAGAGTATTCAGGCCGGACCAATAACCATGGGCGACATGTTCAATCTCTATAAGTTTGAGAACCAACTCTACGTCATGCGACTAAAAGGTGCCGAAATACATCGATACTTGGAGATGAGCTATGGCCAATGGGTTAATACCATGAATTCGCCAGATGACCATCTGCTGTTGCTTGACGCACAAACTCATGGAGATGCTCAGCGCTTAGGGTTTAAATATTTCACATTCAACTTTGATTCTGCATCCGGAATCGATTACGAAGTAGACGTAACAAAACCAAATGGGCAGAAGGTAAACATACTCCGTATGAGCAATGGACAGCCTTTCGACGAGAATGCATGGTATCGTGTAGCCCTAAATAGCTATCGTGGCAACGGCGGAGGAGAGCTTCTAACACGAGGAGCAGGTATCCCACAGGATAGTCTTGAAAGCCGTATCGTATGGCGATCGGGAAAGAACCAACGTGACTATCTTGCTGATGAAATACGCAAGGAAGGTATAATCGACCCACAGCCGAACCATAACTGGCGCTTTGTGCCTGAAGCATGGGTAAAGCCTGCAGCTGCTCGAGATCGCGCATTGCTATTTAAAGAAAAATAGATTATCACCATTTAAATATAAGCAACATTTGGAGGCTTCATTGAAATCATATTATTTTATTTTCTGCAAAGACGATTTGCTCTTGCAGCGACAACCCTACGACACCCACACCATCCCATGCACTGCAGAGCCGCCTATCGAAATCAAGCCATGGACGCATATTCTGAACGTCGCCACAATGGAGGATGGCACACAAGTAAAAGCCTTCAAAGTAGATTCACCTCTAAGCTTAGTCATGACTGATGACCAGCTTTGTGACGATGGCTACGACTTCATCTCACTTCGTCAATCATTTTATCATCTTTCCCTACAACTGTATTTGATGGCGGGTAAATGCCGTGAATTACTTTATTGGGATCAAAATACAAAGTTCTGTGGTGTCTGCGGAGCACCTATGAAGATGTCAACAGATATTTCGAAGAGATGTTCCGAGTGTGGCAAGGAAGTCTGGCCTCAGTTAGCCATCGCCATAATAGTTCTCATTAATCGTGGTGATGAGGCTTTATTGGTACATGCTAGAAACTTCAAAGGCGATTTTTACGGACTTGTAGCGGGCTTCGTTGAGACAGGAGAGACACTAGAAGAGGCTGTTCATCGCGAAGTATCGGAAGAGACTGGGCTTTCCATTGACAACATCCGCTATTTTGGTTCACAACCATGGCCTTATCCATCCGGACTAATGGTAGGCTTCAATGCAGACTACGTTTCAGGAGATGTGCACCTCCAAAAATCAGAACTTTCTAAAGGTAGTTGGTTCCGTTACGACAACTTACCACGCATTCCACAAAGATTATCCATTGCTCGAAAACTCATAGATAATTGGCTTTCAGGATATGGCATTATCTTAGAACAAGAATAAATCAGCGAATTTAATTAATAGTTACATGAATTTTTTACAGAAAGCGCTAGGCTTTGACCCTAACGTAACAACCACTCGCACTGAAATTATCGCAGGCGCCACCACATTTCTTACAATGAGTTACATCCTCGCCGTCAATCCGACGATTCTGGCCACCACAGGAATGGATAAGGGAGCACTCTTCACGGCTACAGCCTTAGCATCTGCTATTGCTACCCTCCTCTTGGCTTTCATGGCACGTTTGCCATTTGCACAAGCTCCGAGCATGGGCCTTAATGCCTTTTTTGCATTTACGCTTTGTCAAGCAATGCATTATACTTGGCAACAGTCTTTGGCTATAATGTTCGTTGAAGGTGTTATCTTCCTATTATTAACCTTTCTCAATGTACGAGAGATGATACTCAATTCCATACCCAAAAACCTACGCTATGCTATCTCTGCGGGTATTGGTATGTTCATCGCTTTCATTGGATTGAAGAATGCTGAGATTATTGTTCCAAAAGAAGGCACTTTCGTTGGATTGGGCGATTTCACACCTATGAGCATTTTAGGTATTATTGCCATCTTGCTTAGTGGAGTCCTTATGGCACGTCGAGTAAAGGGGGCACTGTTCTATAGCATTATCATTGCTACCATCATTGGCATCCCCATGGGTGTCACGCAAACACCTACAGGATGGCTTCCCGTAGCTGCTCCACATAGCTTAGAGCCCACTTTCTGCCAGTTTGACTTTAATGGCTTCTTCTCGTACGACACATTATTAGTCCTCATCTCCCTTCTTATCGTCAATATATTCGACACTGTGGGCACTCTCGTAGGCCTTGCAGAAAAGACTGGTGTCGTAAAATCAGACGGCACAATCCCTCATGTGAAGGAGGCAATGATGAGCGATGCTATCGGTACAACTGCTGGTGCTATGCTTGGATCAAGTACCATCACCACCTATATAGAGAGCGCTTCGGGCATCGCCGAGGGTGGACGCACTGGCGTAACTAGCTTTGTCGTTGGACTCTTTTTTATCATCGCACTGTTCTTCTCTCCCATCTTTATGCTCATTCCTGCCGCTGCAACCTCAGGAGCCCTAGTGCTTGTGGGTGTACTCATGCTCGATTCCATAAAGAATATTGACTTGGGCAACGTGTCAGAAGCCTTTCCTGCTTTCATCACAATGATTACCATGGTACTTTGTTATAGCATTGCCGACGGCATTTGCTTGGGTATTCTCAGCTATGTCATTCTTAAACTCTGTCTTGGAAAGTGGCGTGACCTTAACTGGACGCTTGCCATCCTGTCCGTCATCTTTATCCTTAACTTCGTGTTTGGGTAATATATTCTAATAAGTTTTGCATTGATATCACTGCTTTTTAGTAATTTTGCAACTTAAATAAAAGTTTGTTTTTATGGATTGGTTAATTAATTTGTTCACCACACAAGACTCCGTGGCACACATTGTTTTGCTGTACGGACTTGTAATCTCGATCGGTGTGCTTTTGGGAAAGGTGAAAATCGGCGGCATTTCACTTGGTGTCACGTTTGTTCTGTTTGCCGGAATTGTTGCCGGACACATTGGTTTCACTGCTCCATTGCCCATTCTCGATTTCTTGCGAGACTTTGGCCTAATTCTCTTTGTGTTCTGCATTGGTCTTCAAGTGGGTCCTGGATTCTTTGAAGGATTCCGTAAGGGTGGCATCACACTCAACCTCATGGCTACAACCATGATAGTACTCAACGTACTAGTGATGTTTGCCTGCTACTACCTTTTCTTCGACACAAGCAATCCTAACAATCTCCCTATGATGGTAGGTACCCTCTATGGTGCCGTAACCAACACTCCAGGACTTGGTGCTGCCAATGAAGCTCTTGCTGCTGTATTCCCTAATGGTAATGCACCTCAGATTGCAAACGGCTATGCTTGTGCCTATCCCCTCGGTGTTCTTGGTATTATCGGTGCTACCATTGCTATCCGATTCATCACCAAAACTAAACTTCAAGACGAAGAAAAGCAACTCGACGAGGCTGAAGAGGAAAACCCACATGCTAAGCCATATGGCATGACATTGAAAGTAACCAACTCCTTTTTAGTTGGTCGTAACTTGCAGCAAGTTTCTGAATTTATTAATCGTGACATTGTTTGCACACGCATCATGCAAGATGGCAAGCTCCATACTCCCAAGCGTGACACCATATTCAATATGAATGACGAGGTATATATCGTCTGCGCTGAGGCTGATGCAGAGGCTGTCAAGGCATTCATTGGCCCAGAAGTTGAGGTGGACTGGAATGATTTAAATCAGCAGGAAACACAGCCAATGATCTCTAAGCGCATCGTCGTAACCAACCCTAAGATGAACGGTAAGACCCTTGGCAAGATGCATTTCTCTAGTGTTTACGGCGTCAATATCACCAGAATCTCTCGTCAGGACATGGATCTCTTCGCTTCTCGCAATCACCATTTCCACGTGGGAGATCGCATCATGGTTGTTGGCCGTGAGGATAACGTGAACCGTGTAGCTGAGATGATGGGCAATTCCGCTAAGCGTCTCAACACTCCAAATATTGCAACTATCTTTATCGGAATCATTTTGGGTATCCTCTTCGGAAGTATTCCGCTTGCTATTCCTGGCATGCCGGCTCCACTGAAACTTGGACTTGCCGGTGGCCCTCTAATCATTGCCATCCTCATTGGTCGCTTTGGATACCGCTTCAAGCTTGTAACTTATACCACTACTTCAGCTAACTTGATGTTACGTGAATTTGGTTTGGTTCTCTTCTTGGCTAGTGTTGGTATCAAGGCAGGTGCTGGTTTCTGGGAAACAGTGGTTGCAGGCGACGGACTCAAGTACGTCTATACTGGTTTCCTCATTACCATTCTCCCAATACTTATCGTAGGTCCTATTGCGAAATTGAAGTACAAATTCAACTACTTCACCATCATGGGATTAATTGCCGGTACATATACTGACCCTCCTGCATTGGCTTATGCTAATGCCAGTTGTAGTAAGGAGACACCAGCTGTAGGCTATTCTACAGTATATCCTTTGAGTATGTTCCTTAGAATTCTATTTGCTCAGATCATAGTTCTATTCTTCTGTGGGGCCTAAACATGACTCATTAAATGAACTGTTGAATTAATTGACTAGATTTTCATAGCAAACCAAGATTACTCTAAAGCCTGACGTTTCATCAACGGCAGGCTTTCTTTATGTCATAAATTAACGACTACTTAGCTGTTTCTATTCTATAGATTCAATGTTCCTTTGCAATTGAACATATATGTTGTAGAAATGGGTCTAGAGGTTGAGTTAAACAAGGGAGGCTATGCTACACATATCCCTCCTCTTAAACTAAGGATATTCAAGTAAGAATGAAAACTCTTTGTAGCCCTTTGAGAGTTTCTCCAACTTGAGAAACTCGAAAGCGATTAATAACAAGATGATTAAGTATTGTATCCACTTACTTATTGCCTACGGGCATAGAAGCGAACAGGCTGAGATAATATTGCTTTTAAATGACTATAAGATAAGAATACCAGTAATTTCCAGTGTTAGATATCGTTAATATCGACGTATCCATGCATAACGGCATAAATTGTCAGACCAGAAACACTTTTCATCCCAAGCTTCTCCATGATGTTTTTGCGATGAGTAATAACCGTCGTTATGCCGATGTTAAGGCGGTCAGCAATCTCTTTATTGATGTACCCCTGTACGATTAGCCCAAGTACCTCAATCTCCCGAGCAGACAATGTACTCGTTGTGATAGCCTTGGGCATAGCGGGTAGATTCTTTCCATGTGCATGAGCATACTGTTCCAACATCAGAATAGAACGCACAAGCTGTTCTTCAGTCACGTTGGTACTAATGCAATGAAAGCCTGTAGGTTGATTGGAAGGATCGCTATTTTGTGTCAGGACAATAGTCTTATGCTGATGAGCGATGAAGAATTGGCGCTGTTGTAGCAACATACTCTGAGCCACGAAATAATGAAAATAATCGTCAGAGTTAGTTTGTTCCAATTCTTCGACAGAGCTAAACGTCTTAATATCCATTATTGGCATGACATTCTCAAGTATTTGCTTCAGACCAATCATAGACAGCACATTCGAATCTACGATAGCTATTTTAGGACGTTGCATCATAGTTTCACTGTACTAATGTCTACTAAGTTGTTGACGATGGCATAAATTGTCAAACCGGCAGCCGATCTAATCTGAAGTTTTCGAGCAATATTTCGGCGATGAGTGATTACTGTACTCAATGCGATGTTAAGTTGAGAGGCTATTTCTTTATTAGTCATTCCCTGCACAAGTGCAACAATAACCTCACGCTCACGTTCGGATAAAGCCTCTTGGGGAGCTGCGGTGGCATTAATCATGTTGCTGATTTTAGTACTTACATCGCTTCGCTTCATCTTCTCTTCCACCCTCTTGATGGCGGGAACGAAAAGTTCATCCTCAACATTGGCATGTTCTTGCAACCACTGCTCACAGTTATAGATATTATATAAGGTAGCTGTAAGCTGATTGTTGTGAAGTCCGTCAGAAGGCAAATATTTGATGATGATGTTCTTGAGTTCCTTTAGTTTCTTATCAATTTGGTTGTGGTGCTTCGAGTAGGTCTCAATATCGTAGCTACCAGATACATTGCCCTCTTGCAACTCCTCAATATAAGGAAAAACAGTGTTTTCCTCGTACTTCATATGGTTGCGTACCGTACGGGCATATTCGTCGTATAATTTGATGATCAACCGGGCCAAACTTTGATCTTCATCGAGGGCATTACGAAGTTGCACCCGTATGGTTGGCAATTGAAAATCTAAATAATAAGCATGGCTAGCACGCAAATACGTTATAAGCGTAGGAATCGAAAGTCGACCAATACTGTCAATGTCGAGAAAACCATTGATGGTGAAATTGACTACCGCGAGAAAAGTATAGGAGTCCACCTGTTGTGCCTCGCATACCTCCTTCACCGTCATGTCTCCAAATCCAAGGTTGATTCCGAACGACCCAAGACTTTGCAATATATTGTAATTATCTTGGATTATCGATATCAACTTATCATCGGCCTCGTACATCTTCTGATTTTTCATCGGCAGATATCTTTATTTGCAACTGCAAAGTAACTAAAAAAACAAGAGAAACTAGTTAGTTACTCCCGCTAATTTCCAAATGAGCCAATAGCTGTTGTTACTTCTTGGTCAATTCTTTTCTGCCAGGAAGTGAACGCCAGGTGATGAAGATGGCAAGGATAACAATCACAAGATTGAAGAAGACTGCTATCATGGCACCCTCACGAATCGTTACATTGTCTTGGCGACCCATCCACACTATAAAGAAATCAAGCAAGTGACTTGACCGTCCCGACATGCTAACACCTGTGAAAACTCCCGTTGAAATTGCCACGCCAATGGCGGCACCAAGCGAAGAAGCCATCTTAAAGATGCCCGAACCAACACCCGCATCCGTCTCATCAAGGTCGCTTAAAGCCGCATCAGTGATAGGGGTGGCAAAGAGTGCGAGGCCCAGTCCGAAGAAGGTCATGGACACTGCAACCAGCACCATATATTGTCCTGTCATAATATTGGTAGGCAATAGCAGCATGGCAGCCACCATTACAAGGGATAGTCCCAACAAAATGGGAACTCTGTTTCCGCGCTTGCGTAGTATGAGCTCGCCTACACGTATAAAACAGACAAGCGATATGCCATATCCTAGTGTGAGAAGACCAGCAGAACTTTCATCGAATTGAGCAGCCTGTTGCATGAGCATCATAGCTATGATTAGCAAACCCGCAACACTATTCATACAGAAATTGACAATGGTAGCCCCAGTGAATTTCTTGTCCTTAAATAAGCTTAAGTTAATAAGAGCGTCATTACCTCGTTTTCGTTCAATTTTGATGAGCAAGAAAAGTGATAGGCAAAAAACCACCGCAAAGCTTATAGTAGTCGAGCCAAACCACCCCCATAAACCTCCCTTGGTGATAATCAACATCAAGGATACTAGGGTGATTGTTAATGTTATCGCACCAGGATAATCGAATTCTGCAGCTACTTCTTTGATCTGAGTGTATCTTTTGGGAAGTCCACGCAGCAACCACAGACCCAAAAGTGCCGTTAAAGCTCCTAGAACGAAAATCCAGCGCCAACCATCAAAAACCTCAGTATATGCTACTCCCTATTTCTAGACA
>DHOP01000030.1:7146-179256 GCA_002407775.1 Prevotella sp. UBA5387 | reverse complement strand
AGCTTTATCCCGAACTGGGGTATAATTTACCGTGGCAATAGGTCATCTCACTTAGCTCAACCCATCCGGCATCCTTTATCTCGCGCAGAAACAACCGAGCGCACATCTCTGCATCGTCTCCGGCACGATGATGAGTACCCTGCGGTAGCTCGAACATGTCACAGAGGGCGGTTAAGGTGTTACTATAAAAATCATAGATGTGTCTTGCTGCGCGAAGTGAACAATAATAATCCAAACTCGGTTGGACCATGCCATAAAGCTCAATTGCATGTCGCAGGCAGCCCATGTCGAATGCAGCGTTATGTGCAACTAATACCGGACTCTCTTCCAGATATGGCTCAATTTCTCTCCACACTTCTGGAAAGTCCGGTGCATTGGCAGTATCCTTAGGTCGGATACCGTGAATGCGGGTATTCCAATAGTTGTATTGGTTGCCTGGAGGGCGTACAAGCCATGACTGCGTCTCCACTATTTTGCCGTCGCGTACTACACAGATTCCGGCTTCACAGATAGAATCCGGACTATTAGAGGCGGTTTCAAAGTCTATCGCTACAAAATCGAGCCCTTCAATTATCGCCATGTTTTTTGCCTCATTGAGAATTTCTCATACCGTTTCATAACGCCGAAATGGAGTAGATTATTATTCTTAGTATACATCGATGATCATGGATACTGGTACATCTATCTTATTTTTCAATCGTCTTACTTACTTCACCCATTACGTCAGGTGGCAGGTCAGCTTTGTTTGCACCCCATGTCAAATTAGGCTTAGGGCCGGTAAGAATTGTAAGTATTCCGCCATGTATCAGCATATCGTGTGTGATGTAAGTGCGAGAGTAGGGTTGTCCGTTCCACAAGACGCTTTGTATGTAAATATTTGCAGGCGATACGTTGGGCGCTTCAATGACCATCTGTCCAATCATTGCACGGCGGAATGATGGTGAGCTCAAGACATAATATGGTGTACCTGGGCAAACAGGGTAGAAACCAAGTGCTGAAAAAATGTACCAAGCGCTCATTTGACCGGCATCATCATTGCCAGACAGGCCGCCAGGAACATCGAGATATTCTGTTTGAAGGATATGGTGCACGAGCTGTTGCGTCTTCCATGGTTGTCCAGCATAGGCATAGAGGTATGGAATCTGGTGGCAAGGCTCATTGCCATGCCAGTAATATGACCGCTCGGGCGATAAGCTATAATTTGTCGAATCGTCTGTATATCCAAATAGAGTATCCAACTTTGATATAAACTTTTGTCTGCCTCCCATAGCCGACATAAGGCCATACACATCGTGAGGCACATAGAAACTATAGTGGATGACGGCACCTTCGGTGATGAAAGGCACACGATGGGTGATGTCGTTATTGCCTAACCATTTTCCGCTCTTATACCGTCCATCAGCCCAACCCGTGTTGGGATTGATGACGTTTCGCCAGTTTTTTGCGCGTTTCATCAGTGCGTTATAGTCATTCTTCTGCCCCAATGCCTTGGCTACCTGTGCCACACAGAAGTCGTCATAGGCATATTCTAAAGTTCTTGAAACCTGTTCTTGGGTGTGGAAAGCCTCATTAACACTGTCTTCCAAAGGAATATAACCATAGCGCAAATAACTTTTCAGTGCGCGTCGACCCATTCCGTTACGATATTCCTCCATCGTTTGGGGACTCTCAAAGGCGTTTTGCCATAATCCTTCATAGGCCAACTTCAAGTCGAAACCATTTACTCCCTTCACCGTGGCATCGGCAATGGCCGAACCGGTATGGTCGCCAATCATCGCTGCTGTGTACGAATTCCAGCAAGGGAAAATAGGCATCCAACCACCAGCGAAGTACATATTCGCTAAGGAAGACATCATGTCGGATGTTCGTTTGGAATCAATGATGTTGAGCAAAGGCAGTTGCGCCCGATAAATATCCCACATACTGAAGTCCCCATAGACAGGTTTCTGAAGTGTTCGGATAATGTTTTCATTGGCAAATAAGGGATAGCGAGCTCCATTTGGTGCCTTCTCCACATCGCTCATGGTGCGTGGCAAGAAACTAGCATGGTAGAGTGCACCATAGAATTGATTCACCGCTGCCTTGTCATTGCTCTCAACCTCTATGGTCTGTAGCTGTCGTTGCCAAATGCTATCGAGTGCGAGGCGTGTGCCTAAGAAGTCCCATGAGGGTATTTCTGCTTGAAGATTGTCCCATGCCCCTTGTAGATCGGTGAAGCTGGTTGCTGCCTTAGCCAGAACCATCTCCCCTGCATGGACATCCATTGATACGTATGCCACGGTATCACGAACGCCAAACGAATGGATAGGCTTTTGTAATTGCACTACAAACCACCCGCTAAAGCCAGCCTTTTCGCCCCAACCTTGATAGATGCGATGCACAGGATTGTAACCCCAGATGCAGTTGCGCACGGTGTCGACAGTCACAAATCCCTCTCCCTCGTCGCTGTTTGGGTTCACCGCGATATGCAACTCTCCGTCCTTGTCGGGTATAAAGCGGAATATGGCACTATGGCTTCGCCCCGTCATCTCGGTCATGAGATGCTCGTCGGGTAAGTAAACACCGTAATAATATGGATGTGCTAGCTCGTCATTATGGTTGAATCGAGTGGCGCGCTCGGTAGGTTTTAGACGTAGATTTCCTGTCATCGGCATCAAAGTAAATGACCCATAGTCTTGAGTGCAGCCACCGACAAGCCAATGACTGCCACGAAATCCTTGGAGTAGGGAGTCGGGGTAATAGTAGGGTGCAATGCATTTCAGTTCGGTGTCGCGTGTCTGTGGTGTCCAGAAAGTCTGTCCATGGGGTTCCAGCACGGCAGGAATGGTCTGCCCATGTTCCTCGGAGCCTTTCCCATAGCGACCTGCCGATGGGGTAACGGCATAGGCGGTGCCCACCAAAGTGTTGATGGCGCGTGTGCGCTCTGTCCACAACTGGCGGTCGATGAAGTGCTGATAATGCGCCTTCATACCTTCCCAGCTATACCATGGCTGCCCATTCGTCGTGACAACCGGTTGCAAAGCTGGTAGAGTTATAGGCTTCTCATTGAGCCAAAGCCCCACGATGACGTTACCGTCATTGTTTTTGCAAAACAGCATCTGGAGGTTGGCGGCCATAGGAACAATTTCATCAAGCGGTCCATTTATACCATCAGAGCTACCAAGGTCAATTCCAAGAAGACTCAATAAGCGGTAGAGTGCGGTATCGTGACCAAACCGTAGATTGGCAGATGGTGTTCCGGTAGAGAGCGCGGAGTCGGCTCTAGATACGATATTCTGCCATAACGTTGCTGCCGACTGAGCAGGAATACCGTGGTTTGCGGCATCATATCCATTCTGATGCCACATCTTTGCACAGTTTTGTCGGTAGATAGCCTCTATCTCTTTGCGTGTGAAGATGTCGAAAAGCGATAGTTTCAGTTCTTCGATATTTTGCATGTCGGAGGCAATGGTATGTATTTCGGTAAAGAGTCGCTCGGCATTTGTCACCTTGGAAGGATGTTTGAAGAGCCGTGCCATGAATGCATCCGTGGACACAGTTAGTGGCACCTGTGTTTCCATCGAGAGTAACATCTCGTCCGGAGAGTCATAGCTCATCCAGCTCATATCAGCAGAATCTGTCACCATGGAGACCTGAGCATCAGGTAATCTTTGTTTTATCTCTTCGCCAAAAGCCAGCATGCTTTTGCGACATCGATCCACTACGCTTGAGCGTGCCTCTACTTCGGTACCAGCCTTAAGCAATAGTGGGAAGCGCATCACCATACGCTGGGCCAATCCACGTTGCTGTTTTGCACCTAAGGATGTTAGCTTTCCTCCATTGCCACGTGCGTTACCCCATACTTTTTGTAGTTTCTTGTATGTTCTACGACCTAGTTTTGTGAGATTCTGCTTATCGGAAAACTGGGTCAATACCCACTCGTAGCGACTATCGCTTGGTAGCCACCTTGAGCCGTGACGGCCGTAATGGCTCAGATATATGGGAGTGTAGCCAGAGGGAACAGCGGCGGCTGAGATGGGCTTTGGTACTGGATAGGCATAATAGACACCCCCCAACTGCTCATCGGTACGCTGAGCAAAGGTGGTGAGAACAAAGAGAAACAGAAGCAAAAAAGCAAGCAACGTCTTCCGTATCATCGTGCTTGCAAGATATTTCGTATCTTCACCACATACCCTTTCACCTCTTGTGTCCATATTTAAGGTACGCACTAGCGTACCGAACTTAAAAGGATTCTCCATAATAGACGATATTGATTACGAAATATTTCGTAATGTTAGTGTCTGGTAAACTATCTATATACTTCAGTAAAATACCGAATTTCAGGATATTATGATATATCCTATAGCACAGGGGCTTGCTTGTCATAATGTTATCCATAAAGAGTAGCAACAGCACCGATAGGTGCTGAATATTCGTAACCGCGGACAAAGTCCGTGGACTCATGACAGATGATTTATCAGTGCCAATAGGTACTGCACATGTTTGATAATCAGTCGTTCTCACTATATGCAGTACCTGTTGGCACTGAAGTTTGTTAAGGCATGTAGTCCGGGGACTTTGTCCTCGGTTATAAATATGTAGTGCCTTTGGCACTAAGCTAAAGAAAGCACTCCTATCTTTACCGGACACTAAATATTTCGTAACGAACATTGTCGCAAAGATAAGGAAAAATAACCAATGCACTAGGTTTTAAGGGTACAAAGACATAGGGAACGATAAAAAGCGCACGTTCCATTCTATCATCTATCAACTACTAGTCCATCTGCGATCACATCGATAGGAACATTCGCCATTTATCTATCATCGTGTCAAAACGACCTGTGCTGAGAATCTTTTCTTTTGAAAACGTAAATGCCCGGCTCAAAGTACGCGAATTTGAAGATAGATATGCAACAGTTTGTACATCAGATACATACGTGTTTCGTAAATTAATCAAAAAATCTTTGCAAATAATTGGCTCCGCGATTAGGCCGTCATGGCGGTGCGGTTAGGCCGTAACCATGGTGTCTCTACAGCCTAATGACGATGCGTCTACGGCGCGGACGTCCTGCCATTCGACCGTTATCGCACCTCAGTTAGCAATATCTGACTCTCGAAACAAGGTATAACGCCCCCATCCAAGCTACAAGAAGAGTTAGAATCAGCAAAAAATCGTGCAAAAAATAGAAATCAATTTGTTAAACGAAAAATGATTTCTTGAGCAATGTGTCAAAAAGTAAGGTTAGGAGAAAGTTACTCATTTTAGAGGCAGGGGACCCTTACTTCCTATACTTTTCTGGTAGAATCTCGAAATGGAAGACCGTGCCATCCACAGGAATGTCAAGCACGAGATTGTCGCCTTTGAATTTTTTTATCGCTATAAAACCCTGATGAGAGGTGCCCGGGAAGATAGTATTAGAACGCCAATAGCCTTCCTCGATGCGTTTATTTTCTTGTACTTTGGCATCTTCCATGTCTTCCTGGGCCTTGTATTGGAGAAGTTTGGAAGCATCAGAACCATCTGAATAGGCAAGGCCTATGATGGCATCACTCAACATATCAGCCCAATAAGTACTGCGACTGCGCTTCTTCGTGTATTCGTTATAGTTGTAGATGATCAGCGAATCCTTATCCAACTGACTAAGTCCAGCCCTGTCGAGTATAAAATTATTAATGTAATGAGCAAACTCTTTCGGTAAATTACTTACATGATAAACGCTTGCCCTAATGCTCCTGGGATTAAAAAGAAATTCCGAAGTACCATTATTGGCTATTGAAATGATAGGTACATCAAGTCCGTTACTGGTGTCAACCGTCACTGATATGTTATGAAAGAGACCATAATAGATGGTTTGGTCGTTGCGCACAAAGTTGCCATATTTCACCGAATCCTCGTTGTTAGAGGCAGCCATAGCAAACAATGGAGTGATCATTGCTATCAAAAGAAGTAATGAGAAATGTTTTTTCATTGATAAATTCATATTCATTTTATCTGCTATTAAGGGTTTGACGTAGATGCAAGACGCCATCGAGATAATGTCTATTCATACGCAAATATAGTAAAAAATTTGACACCTGTCTCGTTTTCAGTCGTTTATTTTTGGAAGATCATGCTTTTCTGAGGATATGAAAATAGAACCATGCAATCATGCTGAGACGTAAGGATAAACGGCTCATCAATTCGTAAGAACACGAGAAGGCGTGAATTATTCAGCTATCTCGATGTCTCCAGTCCTTTGGTATATTGTCTTAGGTCTGCGACATCCACCAGTCAATCCCGAGTTTATTGCCTTTCATACGCTTGACGAGGGGCAAATCGGGGTCGCGCATAATCCACATTTCCGAATTATCAACATCTGAGCGCACGTGTATGATGTCGTTGGTGCGATCAAGTTCACGCCAATGGAGTCCATCGTAATTCATTTCACCATGAGTCAGCAGGTACTTATACGCATCACGTGAGATGGAGAGGAATGTGCCTTGGCAATGGTAAAGTGCTCCTTGCACTTGTGGATTGTCCCAACAGAAGGTGGTGGCATGCTCAATAACCGACGGCGATTCCACATAGTGCGCACCATTCAGGATGAAGTTCAATCCCTCTTCGGTATCCCAATAATGGAGAGGTCCCGTGCGGTATTGACGGTTAAGGGTGAAATGAACATCATAGCTCGGAGTGCCTGTTGGGATGGAAATAGGTAACTTCGTGGTCATCTTTTCGGCCTTAGTCCGCTCTTTGGCTATTGAATCGATGCGTACGGGCGGAATCTCCAGCCATTTGTTTTGTCCCGCAACGGGGTATCTGCCCTGCATGGCCCAAAGCAACCACGCCGACATGGCACCGCTATCATCGTTACCGGGGAGTCCATCGGGGGCATCGGAAAAGTTGTTATTGACGATTTTAGCAACTCGATCCGCACTCAAATCTGGTCGTCCAATATAATGATAAAGGTAAGGTGTGAGAAAGCTTGGCTCGTTACCCACGTTATAATGGCCATTTTCGAAAAAAGTATCTAGTCTGTGTCGGAACGCCGAATCGCCCCCACAAAGCTGTATCAAGCCTGGGATGTCGTGAGGAATGCTTAGCGAATATTCAGCTGAGAGGGCTTCGTAGAAGAACGTGCTCCACCATGGGATGTACCAAGGAGCCACCTTCGTGTCGGGTTTGTAGGCGATGACGTGCTGCCCACCCGATGACTTGCCCCAAGGCACAGAGTCGAGCCATTGGCCTTGAGCATCGCGAGGCAGGATAAATCCACGCATGCCCTGCCACTCATAGTCATTGCGCCAGAGGTTCTTCCAGTTCGTGGAGCGATGCATATACTTCTGATAGAGGTCATCGTGGCCCAATCCTTTAGCGACTTGTGCGATGCACCAGTCATCGTAACTATACTCTACGGTGCGTGTTCCTGCTCGTGGAATACCATAGGGGACATAACCGAGGCGGTTGTATTCCTCCAGTCCACCACGCCCTTCTTTCTCGTCATCGGCGGGCGCAACATCCGCATCCTTAACCATAGCCCCAAGTGCGAAATCATAATCAATTCCCTTTAAGCCTCGCGCAAAGGCTTCGGCGATGACTACTTCGGCATTGGACCCTCCCTGGGTGCGGCCATTGCAGTCACCGCTACGTGCATCGGGTAAATAGCCTTCGTGCTGATAGATACCGAGCAGGGCGTTGATCATTGCCACCGCACGGTCGGAATAATACTCCATGAGTAAAGGGAACGAGGTGCGATAGGTATCCCAAATGGCATAGAAGTCATCATAATATGGACCGCTCCACCTACCAGGGTTCTCGCCAGTCTTATCCACAGGCATCAAGAGTGTGTGGTAAAGGGCGGTATAGAACATGCGCATCTCTTTGTCGGTACCCTTATATTTTACGCGGCCGAGCATGGTATTCCATTGCTTCCGCAATGCCTTGAGTTGCTTAGAGAAACCTTTTGCCACTATGTTTTGACGTGCTTGGTCCACAGATAGGTATGAAATACCAACTTTGATTTCTATGGATTTGTTGTCGAAATAGACAGAAATGGTTTTTCCATCGTTGCCTGATAGTTTAGTGAATGGAATATTACTTTGTAGGCAGAAGTAGACGGTGTAAGGTCCACCGTTGTTCCATCCTCCACGAATAGTTGTAAAACCATTGATCTCTCGAGACCCATTGATATTGATTTGAGAGTTCACATATTGTTGTGCCTCACGCTTATTGGGTATGGTGTCCATCCCAAGGTACGAGGCAGCATCTATCAAAAGTGCATCGGCACCATGAAAGCGATAGAGTGAGCAACGATTGGATGCGGTAATCTCGGTGCGGATGCCATTGTTGTAAGTGCACTCATAATACCCTAGACTGATATTCTCATTGGTGCGTTGTGCGGCATATACGGGTATAGAGACAATGGAGTTGTCGGGCAAAAGCAGAAGATTCTTGGCGGGACGGTCACCTTGACAGAATGGCTGAATGAGCACATTGCCATATTTCTGACCACCGCCAGTGCCGCTGACATGAGTTTGTGAGAACCCTTTCACTGCCTCTGGCATGGGTGCCCAGCCAGCATTGGGCATGGAGATGCAGTCTGGTCCTGGTTTTGCCATGCCGAAGGGAGAGCATGGTCCGACAAATACACGACCTACCCCGACACTTCCTATCCTTGGATCGACCCAAGATGTGAGAGGCTGTGACAGTGTGGCTGTACTTCCGATAAGGAGAAAGAGTAGCCCCATGACATTGCGATGCATGTGTTGGAATTGATTAGTGGTCATGCTCATCGTTGGATTTACTTTTGTCTAGGTTTTACATTGAATATATCATAAGGGTCCACTTGCTCAAAGGTCGCTCCATTGACGTCCTCCAATACGTAAGCTGGCCGGAAGTCTTTGTCAGTCAACGAGAGTTTGATACGCCTAAAGGTGATGCCATGGACATGCCTTATATAGAAGCCATATGCCGGCAACTCACCGAACATGGAGAACTCGGGATAGCTATCTACTTGCTCGGGAACATCTCTTGCTCGCCACAGAGGCATATATGCCATGCCCTTGGTGGCACGACCAGGGTAGTTGATTTCTACATCTTCGATGGTCACTCCCTCAATGTTGTTACCTGGAATGCCACAGATACTGCTTGGAAATGGATTGTGAAAGAAGTCGACTTCAGGTCCCCGCAGATCGTAGGCTTCGTCTGGTCGACCAAATGGCACCTGACAATAGAGCCGACGAATGACCACGTTACGAATGCTACCATTCCGCTCTCCGTCACGATTGCCCAAACGGATGAATATTGGGTTGCCCGTGTTCACGGCATGAATGTCATGTACAGATATGTTATCGATTTGAGCCCCATCTACACTTTCGATGGCGATGGCAGAGCGGAATGTGTCTTTAATCCGAATATTGTCGATTTCAATATCTTGGAAAGTCCCCCATGATCCAGTGCCAAACTTCACAGCGCTAGCGCTACTATGCACATCGCAATCAGTAATACGGATATCTTTGTTACCGCTGTCAGCATGGTATGACTTCAAGCAGATGCCGTCGTCAGCAGAATTCACTTGACACCTTCTTACCATGACTCTCTCGCAATCTGTCAGATCAATACCATCGTTATTCCAGTATGCTCTGTTGTAAATGTCTAGATTTTCTAGAATCATGTTCTTGCATCGGTCCAAAGACAATCCCCAATTGGCACTGTTGCGAAATCTCACGCCATCTAATCGGACATTCTCGCAATTAGAAAAGAATATGAGTTTGGGCCTTACAAGTTCGCTAGGACGTTGCCGTCTCTCGTTGTAGTTCCTGTCAACGAGTTCCCCTGTATGATGCAAACTGTCTGCGTTCAACGCAAGCTGTAGTCCGTTGCCGTCAATAATGCCTTCACCGAGGATACTGATATGCGACGCTCCATTGGCCACGATCAAGGCACGACATGAATTATCATTCCTCTTATCATCTCCCGCGGCATCAGCCGTAATCGGAGAATAGTCATAGGGATTGGCCGACCCCAAGAGCTCTGCTCCTCGATTCATTTGCAGGATAATCCCTGTTTTCAATTCCAAGCTACCAGTTAGATATTTACCAGAGTCTACAACCAGAGTTCCCCATCTTTTGTTGGCCATAGAATCAATGGCATGCTGGAGCTGAACAGTACAAAGGAATTTACCATCGGCATTCAACTCAAGATCGCGAGTATGAATAATGGGATAGGTTCCATTATCAACCGATTGAAAAATTTCCGGGCGGTCAAGGTTTACTAGATCAGTCCCCTTATCTAACACTAACTGAAACTGAGAAGTATCATCTTCTTGGCAGGCAGCCATCACCAGAATGTTGTTACTATGGCAATAGTCAATAAAATCATTTGTGATATTCTTTGGCGCTATCTCCACATAAGACGGATGGCAAATCTTTTGCCAATATTTAAGCCGTTCTATGTTCTCAGCATTGACTTTGATCTTCATTTCGGGCGCTAGGCGAATGAATTCGCGCAGCATTTTGTCATCGCCGAACCAGAAGAAACTATGGTTTGCATATCCCCTTTTTCTGACCAAGCGCACTAGTTGGACAACTGACGTACCTTTCTTTACATCAAAAAAGACATTAGCCCTGCCTTTCAAATGGTCAAGCATGGTTGCGATTGTGGGTATTCGTGTCCCATGAAACTGTAGAGAGAACCACGCTCCAGCGTCCAATCTTTCTATTTCCTTTGACGATTTTTCTGCTAACAGCCCACTTCCATTCGTCGTACGATCAAGCTTCTCGTCATGAAGATTGAAAAGTACACCATCTTTGCTTGGTCGCACATCCACCTCTATCCATGCCGCCCCATACTTCAATGCAGAGTCAGCTGATACGATAGTGTTCTCTGGTGCCAGAGCATTGGCACCGCGATGGACCACCACTTCAATCTTATTAGCCATGGAAGCCATGGGAAGTAATGTAAGAAGTGACATAATAATGTGTCGATTCATCAGCATATAAATAATAGTATGATGTGACATGGTAAGAGTAAAAGCATTTTTCATATTTAGTCTAAAAAGCAGCGTACAGACTCTACATAGCCTGCCGCTGCTTAAGAATTGAGATGATGGATAGAATAACACTCCCTTCCATCATCATTATTATTCAATCTTAATATCCAGGATTCTGCTTCCAGCTTGGATTCAAATCTAACGCATCCTTATAGATTGGGAATATTCGGCGAGTCTTCTCAAAGTTAGCACCTGGGAATCCCTTATAATGAGGGAAGAATTCATCCTCGAAATGTCCGAATCTAATCATGTCATTGCGACGCCAGTTCTCATCAAAGAACTCACGACCACGCTCGTCATAGATTTCTTTCAATGATGGATTGTGATCAAGCTGTGGGGCATGAACGTAAGAACGAATCATATTGAAGAGTTGCTGTGCGGTTTGTCCATTGGTTGCAGTACCACCACGAACGATAGCTTCTGCTTTCATGAGCAAGATATCTGCAAAGCGGAAGATAGGAAGGTCATTGGATTGGTCTCTTCCATTTTTGAAGTCGTCATTGATGACGAAGAACTTCATCGGACGATATCCCTGGCGCCAACCATTAACATCATCACCTACATCAATGGTCTCGTCCTGAGTTTTTAATGTTATGGTTTTGGTTAAAACCAAGGGATTGCCATTCTTATCACGAGCCACTGTACTGGTAGGTAACAGTGTAACAGGATCATAGACATGCACTGTATCGCCGATGATACAATTATTACGTTCGTCGCCCGGTAAATTGAAAAGACTGGCAAATTCCGGAGTTACGGTCATATAGCCACCACCAGAGTTGGACAGATTCATACCATAATAACTTGGCTTCATGCTTTTGATGTCCTTATAAGAATGCGAACGACCATACTGCATGCCTTTAGCATTATAAGTATCGTAGGGCATAACATAGATAAAGTCCTCTACCTTCAGGTCTGAATTGTTTGGAGCAAACTTAAATCGATACGCCATCGAGCCTAAGTTGAACTTGCCGGAATTGATGACATCATCGCAAATCTTAATACAGTCATTCAGCTTTTCGTTTATTGCCGTTGCTGCATCGTATTGATCAACAGACGCTGCGGTATAAACGGGCCAATTGATATAAAGCTTTGCAAGCAATGCCTCTGCCATATATTTTGACGGTTTACCGTAGTTGTCACCATTTACCTCTGTTGTCAACTGAGGAATAATCTCGAGTAATTCTTTCTCAATGTATTTGGCAACATCTGCGCGAGGCTGTCTATCACGGATGTCGATACCTTCTACCGTCTCATCAATGATAGGGGCATCTCCCCAGCAGTCCATCATGATAAACTCGAAGTATGCACGCATGGCTCTAGCTGGGGCCACATACTTAACGTCGGCTCCACTGTTGATGACCTCGTTAGCTTTCACGCAGCCTTTGCCAAGTTCACCCATCCAATCGATTGTCGCATCTTCATAGGAATAGTTATGGAGACTTGGATGTGCGTAAGCATAGGCGTCAAGCCAGTTACCACTGTAAGAAATAGCCGTTTCTTCATCACTTGAGAGAGCCATAGCCTCCATATAGCGACGACCGAAGAGACCTCTCAACTGATAATAGATATCTGACATCTTTGCTTCAATGGCAATAGTGCTACTCGGATATTCGGTATATTGAGATTCAACCGGTACATTTAGGTCTGTGCAACCAGCAGTAAGCGAGATAACGCCAGCTGCAAACAATAGTTTTATATTTGTTTTCATATCGTTATTCGTTTTAAAAATTAGAAATTAACCTTCAGACCTATTAAGAATGTGCGGGTGTGAGGATAATTGTTCCAGCGATAGTCAACACCTGGATCAATACCTCCCAAATTAACTTCTGGGTCAAGGCCTTTGTAACCTGTGACTGTAAACACATTATTGCAAGTCAAATACAACTGAGCCGATTGAATCCATTGATCAAAATGATTGAATGAATAACCAATAGTAAGAGTCTGTAGACGAAGATAGCTGCCGTCTTCGATAAAGCGATCAGAAGGAATATTGGAGAGGTTGTCGGTTGCTGGACGATCAGTGATAAATTCCTTTAATACGTTCTTGCCTCCTGCAAAGAAATCAGGCGCAGTATAGTGGGCACGAGCACCGTTGTAAACCTTATTGCCGAATACTCCTGTAAAGAACATGGTTGCATTCCAATTCTTGTAGTTGAAGCTGTTCGTCCAACCTAGATTCAGCTTGGGCTGAGCATTACCAGTGATGACACGGTCCTTATATGCAGGAGCGTTTGTCACTTCACCTGTACGTTCGCCTGTGGTGGCATCATGAACATAATAGCTAGACTTTCCTTTGTCGTCGTATCCGGCAAATTCGTAGGTATAGAAAGTACCAATAGGTTCGCCTTCCATGACACGCTGCGTAAAGCCATTGGTAGACACACCAGCCACGCGTGGATCACCTTGTCCAAATGTGGATGTCATATAAAGGTTGTTAGAAAGCTTGTTGACAGTGTTCTTGTTATGTGCTAAATTGAGTGTGGTATTCCAAGTGAAATCCTTTGTTTTAACTGGGAAAGCGTTAATGGTAAACTCAATACCTGTATTGGTTATTTCGCCGACATTAGCCTGTATGTTATCAAACGGATAAATAAACGGTGAGACAGGATAATTCCAAATCAGGTCCTTTGTCTTCTTGTTGTAGAATTCGATAGAACCATTGATACGTCCACCGACAAATGCATAGTCCAAACCTACATTAAACATACCGGTTGACTCCCATTTCAAATCAGGGTTAGCTAGTTTTGTTGCGCTAAGAGTTGGGTAGGTGTTACCATCAATTGTAAAGTACGTAGGAACTATATTAGGAGGAAATCCATAGGTCTTTACTGCCGAGTATGCACCAAATCCAAGGTCGTTACCGCTAATACCATAACCAATACGGAGCTTCAAGTTGGAGAAAAGATTCTGAGTCTTCATGAATGGTTCCTCTGTGATGTTCCAAGCAACACTGACTGAAGGGAACGTTCCCCATCTGTGACTATCACCAAATACAGAAGATCCGTCACGACGAATGGTTGCCTGTATCATGTACTTCTCGTTGTAAGAATAGCTTACGCGACCATACATTGATATGTTGCGAATAGTTTCTTTTGTACCACTCTGAACTGCTGTCATGCCATCTATCACACCTGCATAGGTGAGGTTATTCCATTTCAGATTGTCATCAAAGAAGTTGTGAACAGTAAGTCCGAATCCGTCATTGCTTGTTTTCTCAGCCCATGAATAACCAGCCATCAATGCTAGTTTATGAACTTTGGCGAAAGTCTTATCATAGTTTACGAAGGTTTCAAAGCTCTGCTCGTCTCCAAAGTAGGTACTACGCGTTGCTCTACCATTGTAATCGACTAGACCAGGGAGTTGTGACACATGAGAATCATATGAACTAGCTGTTCTTTGGTAGTTTTGGTAAGAATAGTTCATATTCCATGTAAGTCCTGTCATGATGTTAAGGGTCGCCTTACCGATGAATTGTAGACGCTTGAACATGTTCTCTGCAGTATCCTCATTTATCAATGACAGTGGATTGTAGTTAGCAGAACCTGAACCGGCAGTCCATGTGCCATCGGCATTCGTTACTGAGTTAGTAGGATTGAAATAATTCATGGCATCAAGTACAGACTCTCCATCCCAACCGTTTGCCACACCCTTATGCTTACCATAAACGCCATTTAAGCCAGCAGATAGCTCCAGGCGGTCTTTCAAAATTTTGGTGGACATGAGAGAACGAACATTTAGTCTATTCATGTTAGAACCTATGACAACACCCTCGCGATTGGTAAAGTTGACACTGGTCATATAAGTAGACTTCTTGCCACCACCATTTATAGAAAGATTATGATTATGGCTTACTCCTGTCTGAAGAACCTCATCTTGCCAATTTGTATTTCCACCGCCATCGTAAGCATAGTCAAGATTATTCTTCTGGGCATAATCTCGAATATCTTCAGCTGTGGCTATATCAAGGGTCTTCAGTACATTATCAAATGCCACATAGCCAGAGTAGCTTACATTGGTCCGTTCCTGACCGTTTTTACCCTTCTTGGTGGTTATAATGATAACACCGTTGGCAGCTTTAGAACCATAGATGGCTGTAGCAGTAGCGTCGCGTAGCACGTCAATGCTCTCGATGTCATCAGGTGCAACCATGGAGATATCAACACCAGGAATACCGTCTATGACATAGTAGGGTTGCATGGCTTCACCTGTGCGGAGCGATGAAGCTCCACGAAGGGTGATGCTTGGGGTGCCGTTGGGGTCGCCATTTGTCGTTACGACAAGACCTGCCACTTTACCTTGAAGCAAACTGGCAACGTCGGAAAATACGCCAACGTTCAGATCTTCCCCCTTCACTGTAGTAATAGAAGAAGTAACATCCTTGCGGCGCATGGTACCATAACCTACCACCACGACCTCATTGAGCGTGGGGTTGTCATCTTTCATCACGACGCTTTGGCCTGGAGTGATGACCTGGTCTTCATAGCCTACATAGGAAATCTTTAATTTTGAATTACCTCGTGTAGTCGTCAGTGAATAGCGACCATTGGCATCGGTTACCGTTCCGTTGTTGGTTCCTTCTTCCATGACGGTTACACCGATTAGTGGTTCACCGTTGGTGTCTGTGATGACACCTGTTTTTTGACTTTGGGCAAGCATCACACCACTGCATAGTAGCAAGGCAAGACTAGCCAATGTCCTCTTCATTCGGATTCGTAATCTAAGCATGATTTTAATTGTTAGTATGGTTTATGTCAGCCAAAGATGATTTGCAAAAGTAGCATCATTATGTTACGATATGGTTAATAGTACTTTAACGTATTGTTTCAATATCAAGTTTACAATTCGATATGCGATCTCCGATAATGCATAACTTGTTGTTTTTGACGAATCCCTCACCCTGGCGAGGACGCAAGTCAAATACATTGTTATCATAGGAAGTAGACCGCATACGGCGTAACTTGACATTGTTGAAATAGACATTATTCACCTTACCATAGGTGTCGCCACCCACATAGCAACCGTTTTCAGATGTGGCGAAGATGTTATTGAAGTAAATTCGGCTTATTTCGCCGCACTCCCCGCGGGTCTTTCCCTTAGGGAACCGCCAGTTTCCATCCTTGTTATTGCTGTCGGCACGAGGGAAACTAGTCACGTATATCGGCTCTGCCTTGCCCCACCAAACATCGCTCCAAAGATGCAAGTCCATGATAATGTTTGAAAACGACACATCCGTCACCGTCCCTTCATCGCGATTCTGAATACCTAGTCCACGGTTACTTTTTGTGATAATACAGTTGTTCACCGTCACATTATATATGGAATCCATGTTCTCTGAACCTATCTTGATGGCACAGGAGCGCGAAGTCATGGTGCAGTTAGTCACTACGATGTCGTGGCAAGGACCGTGTGATGCAAATTCACGTCTATTTTTCAGGCAGATACAGTCATCTCCTGACGTGATATAACAATTGGAAATACGTACGTTGCGTGAATGGTCAATGTCTATGCCATCGCCATTGCGGATCTTTAGGTTGTTCAAAAGGCTGATGCCCTCGATTGCTACATCGTCGCATCCCACAAGATGCACTGTCCAATATGCACCTTCCTTTATAGTCAAGTCGGATATCCGGATATTTTGGCCGCCAATGATTGTCAGTACATGTGGACGTGGATCAAAAGAGGTAACAGGTTTCAGTGCATAACTATCTAACAGTTCTTCACCCATAAAGCTAACCCCGTTACCATTGATAGTGCCATTACCAACGATGCTCAAGTGATTGATGTCTTTTCCCCACAACCACATCATGCCCTCGCCTCGGTTTTCACCGAAGGCACTCAGCTTATACACGGATTCATCGGGGTTGGCCAATAAGGTCGCCCCAAAGTCAAGATAAAGTTGAATTTTTGATTTCAATTGCAGTGGTCCTGTCAAGAACGTGCGCCCGTTGGGGAAATAAACTTGCCCGCCCCCATTGCTGTTGCAGACATCTATGGTCCTTTGAATGGCGGCTGCATCATCGGTTTTTCCGTCACCTACGGCACCATATGCCGTTACGTCATAAACCTTTACCTGTGCGGGAACTGCCAACCAGGACAACCAAAAGAATAAAATAGAAAGGTAGGTTCGGTCCATTAGATACGGTTTTTATGTTGCAAAGATACTATATTATCACACATTTTAAGTGTAGAAGTCCATAATTCTTTGCTAAATTAATATCATCTTTTTTGTATATTTAATATCATAAAAATACACATTTAGATGCATATTTCCCGTAATTATTTAAAAAAGATGCAATCTTCTTTGGCCAATACAGAATAAATACATAATTTTGCAGCATATAAATAAACAAATAGCACATAATGAAAGTAAAAGAAAAGAGGTTGGAAACGATCAAGATGATCCTTTCAAGTCAAGAGTTGGGAAGTCAGGAAGACGTGTTGCGTGAGTTGAAGCGTGTTGGAATCAATGTAACACAAGCCACATTGAGCCGTGATTTCAAACAGCTCAAGGTTGCCAAAACAGCCGATATAACAGGAAAATACGTCTATGTCCTGCCCAACGTGCCTATCTACAAGCGCCCTAACAAGCAGTTGTCAGTGGCCGAGATGATGCAGAATCCAGGGTTTAAGTCGATTGAATTTTCAGGTAACATAGGTGTTATACGCACCAAACCAGGCTATGCCAGCGCCATCGCTTATAACATTGATAGTGATAAGGTGCCCGAGATATTGGGCACGATTGCTGGCGATGACACAATTATCATTATCCTCAAGGAGAACGTGGATCACCATGCTGTCATTGAAGGACTGAACGAAAGTGTAGAAATTTAAAGGAAACATGGAAGAAATACAGGTGATGGTGGCCGACGAGACCCATATCAAATACGTCGACACCATACTGGAGACCATCGCAGAGGCCGCCAAAGTTCGTGGCACGGGTATCGCCAAGCGTTCACCCGAATATGTAGCCACAAAGATGAGGGAAGCCAAAGCCGTCATAGCACTGCAAGGAGAAAAGTTTGCAGGATTCAGTTATATAGAGACTTGGGGCAATAAACAGTACGTCACAACGTCAGGACTCATCGTCCATCCCGACTTTCGTGGAGTGGGATTAGCCAAGAGAATCAAGAATCTCACGTTCACCTTGGCCCGTATGCGTTGGCCTCACGCGAAGATCTTTTCGCTCACGAGTGGTGCTGCAGTGATGAAGATGAACAACCAACTTGGCTATAAGCCAGTAACGTTTGGCGAACTAACAGATGACGAATCGTTCTGGAGAGGTTGTGAGGGTTGTATCAATAAGGATATATTGAAGCGTACAGGACGCAAATATTGCATTTGTACAGCCATGCTCTTCGATCCTGACGACCATCTGCCAGCAAAATTGCCCGATGCGGTGATGGAGCGATTGCATCGCATAGATGGAGACGCGCCAGATCAGAAAGGTTTTCAGGGATAAACAATAATAATGGTAACAACTTAAAATGGTATGATTATGAAAAAGAAAGTAGTAGTCGCCTATAGTGGCGGACTTGATACGTCATATACCGTGATGAAGCTTGCAAACGACGGATGGGATGTCTATGCCGCTTGCGCTAACACAGGAGGATTCAGTGCAGAGCAACTGAAGGTCAACGAAGAACACGCCTATCAGCTTGGCGCAACAAAGTATGTGACACTCGATGTAACACAGGAATACTATGCCAAGAGTCTCAAATATATGATCTTTGGCAATGTACTGCGCAATAATAGCTATCCAATCTCGGTATCGTCTGAGCGTATCTTTCAAGCCATTGCCATTGCTCGCTATGCCAATGAAATTGGCGCCGATGCCATCGCACACGGCTCAACTGGTGCTGGTAACGACCAGATTCGCTTTGACATGACCTTCTTGGTCATGGCACCTGGAGTGGAAATCATTACCCTTACTCGCGACCATGCACTATCTAGGCAGGAAGAGGTCGATTATCTCAACGAGCATGGTTTCTCTGCCGACTTCACTAAACTGAAGTATTCCTACAATGTGGGCATTTGGGGGACCAGTATCTGTGGTGGCGAGCTTTTGGACCCAACACAGGGCCTGCCTGAAAGCGCCTACCTAAAGCATGTTACTGCTGAGGCACCGGAGGCGGAATTGCGCATCACCTTCACTAACGGCGAGATTTCTGCTGTCAATGGTGAGTCCTTCGATGACAAGATGAAGGCCATTCAGCGTATAGAGGAAATCGGTGCTTCCTATGCCATAGGACGTGACTGTAACGTTGGTGACACTATCATTGGCATCAAGGGACGCGTGGGTTTCGAGGCCGCTGCGCCAATGCTAATCATCGAGGCACATCGCCTGTTGGAGAAATCTACGCTTTCAAAATGGCAGCAGTATTGGAAAGATCAGATTGCCAACTGGTACGGAATGTTCCTGCATGAGAGTCAGTATCTTGAGCCGGTGATGCCCGATATGGAGGCTTTCCTACAGAGTTCTCAGCGTCATGTCAACGGTACTTCTATATTGAAGTTGCGCCCCTATGGCTTCCAGACGGTTGGTATAGACTCCGATGACGACTTAACGAAGTCGAAACTTGGAGAGTACGGGGAGATGCAGCATGGCTGGACAGCCGAGGACGCTAAAGGGTTCATCAAGATTTCCTCCAATCCTCTTCGCGTATACTACGGTATGCACCCAGACGAGAGGTAGAAATATGAATTGTCCCCCCTCCAATGGGGGGGATCTTTCCACTCTTAACGCAATCGACTATCATTTGAAAATAATGTAGATCGATGCAACTTTTTAACATTGTCAATCGTCAAAATAACAATAACGGGATTGTGAAACAAATTGATTCACCGAGTGAAACAATTTGGATCACACGGTAAAGTAAATTGAATCACAGAGTGAAACAAATTGAATCACTACCGCACAATGCCGTTTTGGTAGCCTCGTGGGAGGCTACAGCAAACGGGATAAGGCAAAACATTAAACCATTAAATATTTTACGATCATGGCAAACGGCAAGAAATTAGTAAGATCAAGGGACAGGATATTGGCTGGTATACTTGGGGGCTTTGCAGAATACATGGACTTTGACCCAACAGTAGTGCGCGTTATCTATGCATTACTTACGGTCTGCACTGCCTTTAGCGGAGTCATCATATATCTTATCCTTTGGTTGATCATACCA
Organism: Prevotella sp. UBA5387; assembly: GCA_002407775.1. GTDB lineage: Bacteria > Bacteroidota > Bacteroidia > Bacteroidales > Bacteroidaceae > Prevotella. Next base: position 159,071 of record DHOP01000030.1, on the reverse strand, counting down.
GAGGATTACAAATGATAAAAATTGGAATTCTTGGCGGGGCAGGCTATACAGCAGGCGAACTCATTCGTCTGCTGATCAACCATCCGCAAGTAGAGCTTAAATTCATCCATAGTGAAAGTAATGCCGGCAACCGTATCGCTGACGTTCACGAAGGATTGTATGGAGATACGGATATGGTCTTTACATCGGAGATGCCTTTCGATGATGTGGACCTTTTGTTCTTTTGCTTCGGCCATGGCAAAAGTGAGGCTTTCCTAAGAGAGCACGATGTGCCCTCCCATGTGCGAATCATCGACTTGGCGCAGGACTTCCGGTTGGAAGGTGCTTCGGATAACGTCAGCAACAATGGCTTAAATCATCCCACGCCACAACATCACGATTATGTCTACGGGTTGCCCGAGATCAACCACGACCGTATCGCCAAGGCTCAGCATGTAGCTAACCCAGGCTGCTTTGCTACGTGTATACAGCTTGGTCTGCTGCCAGCAGCTGCCATGCATCTCATCGACAAGCCAGTGAGCGTCAATGCAATCACTGGTAGTACAGGTGCAGGTGTGAAGCCGTCAACTACCACCCACTTCTCTTGGCGCACAGGCAACATGAGCATTTACAAGGCGTTCAACCATCAGCATGTGCCCGAGATCAGGCAGAGCCTCAAACAGGTTCAAGGTAATCTCGATGTCGACATTGACTTCATACCTTACCGCGGTGACTTTGCTCGTGGGATTTTTGCCACCGAAGTGGTGCACACAGATGTGCCACTTGAAGATATTGTGGCCGGCTACAAGGCATTTTATAGCAATGCCGCTTTCACCCACTATGTGGATGGGTCGCTCGACATGAAGCAGGTAGTCAACACAAATAAGGCTCTCATCCACTGCGATAAGGTGGGGGACAAGCTACTCATTATCTCATGCATTGACAATTTACTCAAGGGAGCTGTCGGTCAAGCCGTACAAAACATGAACATCATGTTCGGCTTGGAGGAGACAATGGGTCTGAAATTAAAGGCAAGCGCATTCTAAGCAACCTTCCCCAACCTCTCTGAAGTAGGGGATATACATATTCTTCAGTTTCTTGTAGAATTGAAAATAACGAAGGATATTGTTGTGTCAAGAAGACTTAGGGGAGTTGTAAGAGTGAAAGCCAAAAGATATTATTATTGATAATCATTGCCAATGCCTTTCCATTTGGCACTCCCTCTCTTATCGGAGGGGGCAGGAGGGAGGCTTTATTATAATGAATTTATACGACGTTTATCCGCTTTTTGACATCAATATCGTCAAAGGCAAAGGCACCAAGGTATGGGACGACAATGGACAGGAATATCTTGACCTTTATGGTGGCCATGCCGTTATCAGCATTGGACACAGTCATCCCCATTATATAGAGATGATTACGCAGCAACTTGGCAAAATAGGTTTCTACTCAAATAGCGTTATCAATACCCTGCAGAGTCAGTTGGCTGAGCGCCTCGGAGAGGCAAGTGGATACCAAGACTATAGCCTGTTCCTGATCAATAGTGGTGCCGAAGCCAATGAGAACGCGCTTAAGTTGGCCAGCTTTACCAATGGACGTCGCCGTGTCTTGGCCGCTCAGCATTCGTTCCACGGCCGCACTTCAATGGCAGTGGAGGTTACCGACAATCCTAAAATTGTGGCGCCGATCAATGCCAACGATCATGTGACATTCCTTCCGCTCAACGATCTCGCTGCGTGGGTGCGCGAGCTTGCCAAGGGTGATGTGTGCGCGTGCATCTTCGAAGCCATCCAGGGCATCGGTGGATGTGTCGTGGCTACGGCCGAGTTTGCCCAGGGACTGTCTGAGGCATGTCATAAGTATGGTGCCGTGCTTATTGCCGATGAGATACAATGTGGTTATGGACGTAGCGGAAAGTTCTTCGCTCATCAGTGGCTCGGTATCAAACCAGACCTCATTACTGTAGCAAAGGGTATCGCCAATGGTTTCCCCATGGGTGGCCTGCTGGTATCACCAGACTTCAAAGCGGTTTATGGACAGTTGGGAACGACCTTTGGCGGCAACCACTTAGGCTGCACAGCTGCGCTCGCCGTTCTTGATGTGTTCGAGAACGAGCATCTTGTAGCCAATGCCAATGAGGTTGGCCAATATTTCATCTCGCAACTCCAACAACTCCAGCAGACCGAGAAGCATATCACTGAGGTACGCGGTCGTGGCCTGATGATAGGTGTTGTGCTTGATGTGCCTCATGCAGAGGTTCGTCGCAAGCTTATGTTTGAAGAGCATGTCTTTACGGGTTGTGCAGGTAGCAACATTCTGCGCATCCTTCCGCCTCTGTGCCTTGACAAGGCAGATGTCGACGATTTCATCGGTCGGCTGAAGCGAGTTTTGAACACATTGTAACGACTTATCAATATCAGCCATGAGAATATCTATCATCGGAGCAGGAGAGATGGGTGGTGCTTTCGCCATGGGTCTGCTCAAAGGAACAATTTTTCAACCATCAGAAATTACAGTATCCAATCGTCATGAGGATAAGTTGTCCCCATTTGCACGTCTTGGTGCAGGAGTGACAACAGACAATAGGGCTGCTGCCGACGGTGCGGATATCGTTGCCATTGTGGTTAAACCAGATGTGGTATATACCGTTGTTGAGGAGCTAAAGCCAATCCTTGATTATAGTCGGCAGGTCATTGTCAATATGGCTGCGTCTATCAGCATCGCGGAATTGGAGCAGTGGTTTGATAAAGATGGTGAGGTGCCTGGGATTTTTCAGGTATTGCCTAATATAGGTATAGAGGAACGGGCCTCCATGAGCTTTATCACCCCCAATACAAAGGGCTCTGCCGATTCTGCTAAGGTGCAAAGTATATTCGATGATCTTGGACGAACCATGCTTGTCAACGAGCGACTTCTCAATTCCGGCAATGCCTTGGCTGGCTGTGGTATCGCTTATGCAATGCGATATGTAAGGGCTGCAGCTGAGGCTGGTGTTGAGTTAGGATTTAGTGGCAAGGATGCCACTGGTATTATATTGCAAACCATGGAGGGTGCCGTGAAGCTACTAAAGGCCAGTGGAAACCATCCTGAGGTAGAGATAGACAAAGTCACAACACCTGGTGGAATGACGATTAGGGGACTTAACACCATGGAAAAGTATGGCTTTTCCAATGCTGTTATTGAAGGTATCAAGGCTCCTCTCAAACCTAAGGCATAATGAAAGAGGCAACAAAAAAGCCTAAAGAAAGTCGCAAGTCGATGAAACGAGTTGCGGTTAAGGTTGGCAGCAATGTACTGACACGTGATGATGGAAAACTCGACGTTACCCGTATGTCAGCCATTGTCGACCAGATAGCGTGGTTGAAACAACATGACTATGAGGTCGTCCTTATTTCATCTGGAGCCGTTGCCTGTGGCAGGGGAGAGTTAAAGGTGGATCGTCGACTAGACAGCGTAGGACAACGACAGTTGTTTTCAGCTGTAGGCCAGGTCAAGTTGATAGGCCTCTACTACGACTTCTTTCGTGAATTTGGCATCCGAGTAGGTCAGGTGCTCACGATGAAAGAGAGCTTTGCCACACGAGCAGAGTACCTCAACCAGCGCGAATGCATGAATGTCATGCTCTCAAATGGAGTGATTCCCATTGTGAACGAGAACGATACGGTCAGCGTTACCGAACTGATGTTTACCGATAATGATGAGCTCTCTGGGCTCATTGCATCGATGATGGACTGCGATGCTTTAATCATCCTCAGCAATGTGGATGGTATCTATAATGGCAATCCTAAGCAACCAGGCACACGTGTCATTCCCGTGGTCGATTGTGACCGCGATATCAGCGAATATGTGGTGGACGAGCGAAGCGACTTTGGACGTGGAGGGATGGGTACCAAGGTACGTATTGCTCAAAAGGTTGCAGAAGAAGGCATCAAGGTTATCATTGCCAACGGCAATACGGATGACATTCTTTTGAGCCTCATTCAGCATCCACAGAAGACCATGCATACAGAATTTCGTCCGAATCCCAATCCTACTTCTACAGTGAAAAAATGGCTGGCGCATAGCGAAAGTTTTGCAAAGGGTGTGGTGCACGTGAACGACCCTGCCGCAGAAGCTCTTCGTGGTGATCAGGCAGTGAGTCTGTTGCTTGTAGGGGTCACATCGATCGATGGTTCCTTTGAAGAGGGAGACATCATCAATATCGTCGATACAAGGGGACGATCGGTTGGTCTTGGGTGCAGTGGTTACGGTTCGGAGGAAGCCGAAAAACTCATTGGGGCACACGATGTGAAGCCTCTAATCCACTATGATTATCTTTATATAGAATAAAACAAACTCCCTATGGCTTTGGAAGATATATTCAGCCGCGTGAAGCAGGCGAGCAAACGGCTTGGCCTTATGACCGATGCTGATCGCAATAAGATACTCAGCGAGGTGGCCGATGCCATCGAACGAAATACCGATAAACTGTTGGTGTCCAACTGTAAGGACCTTGCTCGTATGGCTGAAGACAACCCGATGTATGATCGTCTCAGGCTTACCGACGCACGACTGAAGGATATCGCCGACGCCATGAGACAGGTAAGTCAATTGCCTTCGCCGTTAGGACATGTGCAGAAGCATCGTGTCCTTGAAAACGGAATGGACCTTAAGCGTGTCAGTGTTCCCTTTGGCGTCATCGGAGTAGTATTTGAGGCTAGGCCCAATGTATGCTTCGACGTGTTTGCGCTCTGCCTAAAGAGTGGTAATGCTTGTATTCTAAAATGCGGGAAAGATGCCATTGACTCTTGTCTCGCTGCCGTGGATCTTATCCATGACGTACTTCGTAAGGCCGGTGTAGACCCTGATATCGTGGCTCTCCTGCCAGCAACTCATGAGGCAACGGGTGCCCTCCTATGTGCCACGGGATATGTAGACCTTTGCATTCCTCGTGGAGGCAAGCGTCTCATCGAGTTTGTCCGTGACACGGCAAAGGTGCCAGTCATCGAGACGGGGGCAGGAGTCGTGCATTGTTACTTCGACAAGGAGGGCGATGTTGCCATTGGTCGAGACATCATATTCAATGCAAAGACGCGTCGTCCGAGTGTTTGCAATGCCTTGGACTGCTTGCTGGTCCATGCTGACAGGCTCGAGGACCTGCCAGCGTTGTGCCGTCCCATGGCCGACAAAAATGTGAAATTGCATGCTGACGAACGAGCCATGGCAGTCTTGAAAGGACAATATCCAGAGGAGTTGCTGGTAAAAGCCGATGACGATGACACATGGCAAACAGAGTGGTTGAGCTTTCAGATGGGAGTAAAAACCGTGGACTCGGTGGATGAGGCCATCGCCCACATAGACCGATATGGCAGTGGCCACAGCGAGAGCATTGTAACTGAGGATATGGAAAGCGCACGAAAGTTTCAGTCATTGGTCGATGCTGCCTGCGTTTATCTGAATACCCCGACAAGCTTTACCGATGGAGGACAGTTCGGACTTGGCGCGGAAATCGGTATTAGTACACAAAAATTAGGTGCTCGAGGGCCTATGGCCTTGGAGGAGATGACCACTTATAAGTGGCTTATCGAGGGTCATGGACAGACTCGCCCATAAAAAATACAACAATCATTATTCACCCATCAATTTACAGAAACTATGCAGAAATTTTTTCATGTCAGTGACATAGGAGACCTTGGAGAGGCTCTTCGCGAAGCAAAGGCAGTGAAATCCAACCGATACGACTTCCAAAACTTGGGCAAAAACAAAACTTTGCTCATGATATTCTTCAATAATTCCTTACGCACAAGACTGTCCACGCAGAAGGCTGCGATGAATCTCGGCATGAATGTGATCGTGCTTGATGTTAACGCTGGTGCCTGGAAATTGGAGACCGAGCGTGGAGTCATCATGGACGGAGAGAAGAGCGAGCACCTTTTGGAGGCTATTCCCGTCATGGGCAGTTATTGCGATATCATCGCCGTACGTTCCTTTGCTGGGCTCAAGGATCGCGAGTTCGACTATGCCGAGACGATTGTCAATCAGTTTGTGCAGCATTCCGGACGCCCAGTTGTGGCCATGGAAACAGCCACGGTGCATCCTTTACAGGCCTTCGCAGACCTTATCACTATAGAGGAATATAAGCAGAAAGCTCGCCCTAAGGTAGTCCTCACATGGGCACCTCATTGCCGTGCACTTCCTCAGGCCGTGCCAAACTCGTTCGCCGAATGGATGAACGCTGCCGATGTGGACCTTGTGATTACTCATCCAAAGGGCTATGAGCTTGACCCTAAGTTTGTAGGTGATGCGCAAGTGGAATACGATCAGCACAAGGCCTTGGAGGGAGCCAACTTCGTTTACGCCAAGAACTGGAGCTGTCCAGGCGTAACCAATCTTGCAGATTATGGCCAGCAGTTGTCCCAAAATATGCATTGGACAATTGATGCAGAGCACATGAGTTGGACAGATAATGGCTATTTTATGCATTGTCTGCCTGTACGCCGCGGACTCATTGTGACGGACGATGTGATCGAGGGCGACCATTCCCTCGTCATTCCGGAGGCTGCCAACCGAGAAATCTCAGCAGAAGTAGTGCTCAAACGAGTACTAGAAGGTCTGAAATAGCCAACGAAAACACTACTGTTATCTCGTTGATGCAGTTGAAAAAGTGCATAGTGGAAGAAACAATAATCCATAATTTATTCCGTTTCTTCCATTTTTTTATCCATTTTGTCACTCTTTATTCGTACTTTTGAACCTGATTATACAACATGACCCTATGAAAGAAGAAACAAGTTTAGAGATTGGCTGCCGGCTCAAAGGGCTGCGAGATGCCTTGGATATTTCCGTAGAGGATATGGCTCAATTATGTGAGATCACTCCGGAAGAGTATTTACACATGGAGGAAGGTACAGGATCTGGTTACCTTCATGTAAGCAATCTGCAGAAGATTGCACGCAAATATGGTATCTCTGTCGATGAATTGCTCTTTGGTGAGGAACCTCACATGAATTCCTACTTTATCACCCGTAAGGGCAAAGGACAGGTTGTGGAGCGTCGTAAGGAATATAAATACCAAAGTTTGGCCAGTGGCTTTAGTGGACGCAAGGCCGATCCGTTTATAGTAGTCATTGATCCCAAGCCGGAAGACCATCCCGTCAGCATGAGCTCACATGCTAACCAAGAGTTCGATATGGTCATGGAGGGTTGTCTTGAGATTACAATTGGCACCAAGGTACTGACGCTCAACGAGGGTGACAGCATCTATTTTGATTCCACACAGTCCCATCATTTAAGGGCTCTTGATAACAAGCCGGTTACAATGTTGGCAATTATTTTCTAACCATTGGATAGCAAAAGAAAACATGATAGAAAGATTTTTGAAACAGACTAAGTTCACTTCAGAGGAAGATTTCGAAAAGAATCTGCAATTTAACGCCCCCGAACACTTCAATTTTGCTTATGATGTGATGGACGCTTGGGCTGCAGAGCAACCCGATAAGGAATGCCTCCTTTGGGCCAGTGAGCGCGGGGAGGAAGTTCATACTACATATGCTCAATTCAAAGAACAGACCGATCGTACAGCAGCTTACTTCCAAAGCCTTGGAATTGGCAAGGGTGATAAGGTGATGCTCATACTAAAGCGTCATTACGAATGGTGGCTCTCGATGATGGGTCTCTGCAAGCTAGGAGCAGTTGCCATACCGGCAACTCACATGTTGACGGCCAAGGATATCGAATATCGCAATCAAATGGCCTCTATTAAGGCTATCATCTGTGCCAACGATGAGTATGTGACCTCACAGATTGCGGGTGCTATGGCAGAAAGCCCAACCGTGAAAGTCTTGGTTGCTGTGAACTCATGTGTTCAGGTGGGTCATCCTGTACCAGAGGGTTTCCATGATTGGCACTCTGAGTGGCCTATGGCTCCCGAGTTCCATAAACCCGATTTCGTTAACAACAACGATGATATTATGATGATGTATTTCACCAGCGGAACTACAGGAGAGCCTAAGGCAGTTGCTCATGACTTCCTCTACGCTTTGGGACACCTCACCACAGGTGTTTACTGGCATAATCTCAACGAACATTGTATCCATCTTACAGTAGCTGACACAGGCTGGGGAAAAGCAGTGTGGGGTAAGCTCTATGGTCAGTGGTTTGCTGGAGCGACTGTCTTTGTATATGATCACGAGAAGTTTACGGCAGAGAAAGTCATGCGTGCCATGGAACACTTCCACGTTACATCCTTCTGTGCACCGCCTACTATCTATCGCTTCATGATTCAGGAAGACTTCTCCAAATATGACCTGTCCGCTTTGAAGTATTGCACCACTGCAGGTGAGGCTCTTGAGCCAGCTGTGTTTGAGAAGTTCTACGGACTTACTGGCCTAAAGATCAGGGAAGGCTTTGGCCAGACTGAGACGACCATGACCCTGGGCACATTACCATGGGTTGAGCCAAGACCAGGGTCCATGGGTAAACCAAATCCACAGTATAAAATTCGTTTGCTGCATCAAGATGGTACTGACTGCGAGGACGGAGAGAATGGGGAAATCTGTATAGATACGAATGCCGGCAAGCCAATAGGCCTTTTCTGTGGCTACTATCGTGATGAAGAGCTCAGTAAAAAGGTGTGGTATGATAATATTTATCATACTGGTGATCTTGCCTGGCGCGATGAAAATGGATACTTCTGGTTTGTCGGACGAGCAGATGATGTGATCAAGAGTTCTGGTTATCGTATTGGTCCGTTTGAAGTAGAGAGTGCGTTGATGACTCATCCTGCTGTTGTGGAATGTGCCGTGACAGGTGTTCCTGATCCGATTAGAGGTATGGTTGTCAAGGCCACGGTGGTTCTCAAAGAGAAGTTTAAGGCTCGCGCTGGCGAAGAGCTTATCAAGGAATTACAAGCCCATGTGAAGCATGAAACGGCGCCTTACAAGTATCCTCGTATCATAGAATTCGTTGACTGCCTGCCAAAGACTATCAGTGGAAAGATTCGCAGGGTGGAACTTCGCGATAAGGACGCACAGAAAAATCAATGTTAAGGTAGCCCTAGAAGGGTCAATAATAACTTAAGCTAATGCCTTAACCATAGGCGTTCCTCCATTATAATAAATTGCAAGCGCACGAGATGGTTGACCATTTCGTGCGCATTGTTTTATAATGGTATAAATCTTTACACGCGATTCCTGCCTTTTGGCAGTACGATTACTTGCCTTTCATCTTAGCGAAGGCAAGCATCTGGGGGTGTCGAGAAATTACAGTTGAACCTTGGAAGGTTACTTCTGCTTTAGCCTGATGTTGAGTTGCAGAAGGCTGGGAATAAGGATGCACAGAGAGAAACCAATGCCGAGCCACATCATGCGATCACTGCCATGGAAAAGATCGATAAGCTTGCCGTCAGCCATATGTGGCATGAGGTTGAACATGATGTATGCTACAGTGTTGTTTACCCAATGCAAAACGATACCTGGTATTACTGAATCTGTACGGTAGTACATCCAGCCAATTAGTAATCCAATCAACGTGGCATGGATAAATTGAGGTAGATTGCCATGAGCAGCACCGAAGATTAACGCAGAGCATATGATGGGAATCCAGTGCATACGATTGTCAAACAATTTGAGAAGCGTGCGTAGAATGGCTCCACGAAACACCAATTCCTCTGCTATTGGTGCCAGTATTCCCAATGCCAAATAACCGGAGGGTATACCCATGATATCTTCAAAAAGCTTGATGGTGCGCTCTGGCATGGAGATTTGCATCTGATCATCGATCCATTGTGAAGGCAAAATGGTGCCTAATGCCAGAAATACCACCCAGACAAGCACTGTCCAAGGGTGTGTGGACAACCAATTGCGCGAAATTGGCGCCCATTTCGAACGTAAAAAAATGGCTATTGTGAGCACGCTGGCTATGGCGGAGCTAACTACCAGTTGCTTCCCTGACAAACCGTTAGCGCCAGCCGTGGCAGCGTTTGAAACCTCGTTGGCAGACCCGCCAAGCCAACCTGAAACAAGATGTACCCCTAGGTAGGCAAGGTATTGGATCAGAAAGAATGTTACGAAGAACATTACGATGTCCAACGTGCGGCGTAAAGTGTTATTCATTATTGTCTTTTTTGAATATTTTCTCAATCATGCGCTCGTCCTCCTTGAGTTGAGTCACGAGTTGATTGACGTTGTCAAACTTGAGGTCATCCCTGACACGACGCACGAAACTCAAATGCATCGGCTGACCATAGATATCTTCATGAAAATTGAAGATGAAAGTCTCTATTGTCAATTGATTATCGCCGAACGTGGGCCTTGTACCGACGTCGGTCATAGCGGGTAATAGCTTGTCGTACCCTTTTAAGCCTACGCGAACAGCATAGACGCCATTGGCTGGTATTAGTTGACCAAAATCCTTTGTGTCGAGATTAGCCGTGGGATAGCCCATTTTGCGTCCCTGCTTCACACCATCGACGATCCTACCCCCCAAGGTGTATTCGTAACCAAGGCATCGGTTGGCCATAGCTATCTCGCCCTCTTTCAGGAAGGCGCGTACCACCGATGAGCTAACTTGTACATCGTCTAATGAAAAAGCCTCACCGTGTATAACCTCGATGCCCAGCTGTTGCCCATAGCCTACATAATCATCAAACCCTTCTGCACGGTTATGTCCAAAACGGTTGTCATAACCGATGATTAATTTTTTTACGCAAAGTTGCTCTAGTAGAATATTCTGCATGAAGTCGTGAGCCGAGAGGGATGCCAACAGGGTATCAAAATGAACGACAACCACGCGGTCGACGCCTGTCTCTGCTAATCGTTGCAACTTCATGTCTAGGGTTGTGAGAAGCTCTGGTTGATAGTTCTGGTGCAGAACTTGTCTCGGATGGCGGTCAAAGGTTACCACCATCGAAGCCAAACCCGTAGCTTGTGCCAAGGAAATGACCTGTGCTATGAGTGCTTGATGTCCCCGATGTACCCCATCGAAGAAACCTAATGTCGCCACACTGGGTGGTAATGATGCGGTTTCTTCTCTGTTTAGATAAATCGTTTCCATTGCTTACTTATTGATCAAACGCTTTATAGCACGCCATAGTTCACCGCCTCCAAAGACAATGACACCCGTGGCACCTATGATGATGCCCCATTCTGAAGGACTTAGTGGCACCGTACGGAACATCCGACCACCAAATGTCACAATAAGCCATTGGCCGCCAAGGATAAGGGCGAGAACCAATAGCAGACCGCGATCACGCCAAAGATAGCGGAAAGCGGAGTGAATGGAGCCCAAGCATTTGGCGTTGAATAGGTTCCAGAATTGTATCATCACAAAGGTAGTGAAGAATATCGTTAGTTCCCTAATGTCGATCACACTTCCTGGGCCATGACGCTCACACCAAAGTAGGAATACAAACATGGCGGCAAAGAAAGCTACTCCGCATCCTAATATACCACGTCCAATGGGTTTGGTAATGATAAAGTCGGTCTGTTTGCGTGGCTTGTCCTTCATTACCTCGTGAGATGGGGGCAGGGAGGCAAGTGCCATAGCAGCAAAGGTATCCATGATGAGGTTGACCCAGAGTATCTGAGTGACGGTAAGTGGCATCTCAGTACCCACGAATGCCCCAAAGAGTACAAGCAGAAGTGCGGAAACATTAACCACCAACTGAAAGAAGATGAACCGTTGAATATTCTTGTAAAGGGAACGGCCCCACATCACTGCTGATGTGATGGAGTGGAAACTATCATCGAGTAGGGTGATGTCGGAAGCTTGCTTAGCCACCGAAGTGCCAGAACCTAAGGATAGACCAACATGTGCATAGTTGAGGGCAGGGGCATCGTTGGTGCCATCGCCAGTAACAGCCACTACCTCACCATGCTTTTGCAGAAGTTCTACGAGTCGCTGCTTGTCAGTTGGACGTGCGCGAGACATGACCCGCAACTCTTGTACGCAATCGTATGCCTCTTTGTCGCTGAGCTCAGCAAACTCGGTTCCAGTGATATGCCAGCATCGCTGTTCTTTGGATGAGGCTCTCTTGGCATCCCATATTCCAATTTGACGGGCAATCTCGATGGCTGTAGCTGAATTGTCGCCGGTAACGATTTTGACCTTGATTCCAGCCTTGCGGCACGATGCAACTGCCTTTGGAACATCTTCGCGAACCGGGTCCTCAATCGAAAAGACAGCTTGGAATGTCAGACCTGACGTGCGGAACTCGTCTGCCTCGGCCGTTGCCAAGAGCAACACACGCATGCCGGCACGCTGATAACCACTTACCTTTTCGATGATCATTTGTCGCTCGTCCTCGGCTACATCGCACATGGCGAGCACTATCTCCGGTGCTCCCTTGACATACAATCGCTGATGATCCACGATGGTCATCATGTATTTGTTTTCGGTAGAGAAAGGTAATTGGTCGGTAATATTGGACGATTCACGTGTTTGCAGGTAATCCTCACCTTCTCCGTTCATCCATTGCAGAAGAGCAACTTCGGTAGGATTGCCGACACCCTTGGAATCGTCTAGAAAGGCCGTTGAGTTGGCGGCTATAGCCTGATAAAGAATAGGCTTGTCAGCGTTCTTGGCCATCACGCAATCCTTCACAGTCATACAGTTCTGTGTGAGTGTACCTGTCTTGTCGGTGCATATCACCGTTACTGCCCCCATTGTCTCAGAAGCATGCAACTTGCGAACCAAGTTGTTTGATTTAAGCATTCGCCGCATGTTCAGCGCCAAAGCCAATGTAACGGCCATGGGAAGACCTTCTGGTACGGCCATCACGATGAGCGTTACCGCCATCATGAAGTAATTGAGCACTATCTGAGCCATCCCAAAGTAATCCGTGCCCTGCCATAGCGGGTTGGTTATGATGTCATGCACAAGGAAAACAACGAACGCAGCTACAGCCACTCCAGTACCCAGCTTGGAAATCAGCTTGGCCAACTTGTTGAGTTGAATATTGAGTGGTGTCTTGGTGTCTGTCTTCTCGGTTGACTTGGTGGCTACCTTACCAATCTCGGTATCGTCGCCAACACGTGTCACTACAGCCTCGCCATGTCCATTCATCACCATCGATGACCGTAGAATGATATGAGCCGGGTAAGCTTCCTCGCCATCTTTTTCTTCCTCTTGTTCAGTTGCCACTGACTTGGTGGTCATCTGTTCTCCGGTCAAGCTTGACTCGTCCACCTGAAGATTTACGGCATCGAGCAGTTCTCCATCGGCAGGAATCTCATCGCCGACTTCTACAAGGATGATATCGCCTACAACAATCTCACGACGAGGAATCTCCATGACACGTCCATTACGGCGCACCTTTACGGCTTGCTCTTCGTTGATGGCAGTGAGGACTCGGAACTTCTTGGCGGCATCCATCTCAAAGTAGAAACCTACGGTCGTAGCCATCACTACCGCAATAATGATGCCTATAGTCTCCATAAAGTCGTTGTTGACAAATGCCATAATCAACGACGCAACGGCGGCAACCAAGAGAATTCGAATAATGGGATCGCGATACTTGTCCAAGTATAATTTCCAAAGTGATTCGCGTTTGGGAGGTGTCAGCATATTGTCACCATACTGTTCACGACTTGCGGATACTTGCGCGTCTGTTAGACCATTGCGATTCACATTATTTGATTCCACTTTTTTCATATTCCAAATATAAATGCTTTTTGCAAAGTTAGCTAAAAATAGTCATAACGGCCTATTGGGGCTATCTTATTTAGTTACTTTTCACAAAAAACATTTGGCGTTTTCCCTAAAACAGAGTACCTTTGCATCACATAATAGGTCGTTAACCCTGTTGGCGACCCATTGGACTTGTAGCTCAGTTGGTTAGAGCAACAGACTCATAATCTGGAGGTCCTAGGTTCAAGCCCTAGCTGGTCCACATTGAATATCAAGGAGTTGCAGAGTTTCTGCAACTCCTTTTTCTTTTGCTTGCGAACACATTGCGAACACGGGATATCGCAGAATACATGCAATTCTAATTATCCATTATCTATTTGTCCTTTGTTTTTCCTATTTTAACAAACCTTATACAACCTCAAATCGTAAGATTTCTGCGAACCTGTTATGTTTTTGCAGTGTTTTATATATATTTTTTTAACGTGAGTGTGAATAATATTATAATTTTGTATCTTTGAACGCAAAACAACATTTGTTATTTTTATCCGTAAGGATAGATAATAAAATCCACAAGGATAGATAATAAAAAGATGATAATATGACCATAGACTCGCATACATCTTCCCATATCTTTACCAATAGAGATGGAAACACACTAATGAAAGAGTTCGAGGGAGTGTTACAGCATAACCCTCAAATCCGAAATCTTGATGCAGTTGTTGGGTTCCTGCGTGCATCTGGGTATTTCTCTTTGCGCCCCTTTCTTGATAATATCGGAAAGGTCAGAGTATTGATTGGCATAGATGTAGATAAATATATTGCCAAGGCAGCGCAGCAAGGAAAAATGTTTTTTGGAGCCGAAGAAGAAGTAAAAGATGAATGCCTGAGAAAAATCAGGAAAGACATAGAATCATCCAGTTACCAAAAGCAAATAGAAGATGGTGTGTTCCAAATGGTGCAGGATTTGCGAGATGGGAAACTGGAACTTCGTGCCCACCCCTCCAAGAAGATACATGCCAAAATATATGTACTTTATCCCGAAAATTTCAACCAATATTCTCAGGCCATGGCCATCACAGGTTCGAGCAATCTATCTGGCCACGGTTTAGGCATTTCGCAGGATAAGCAATACGAGTTCAATGTAAAGATGGACCGCTACGATGATGTGAAATTTGCCAAAGACGAATTCGAACGATTATGGCAGGAGTCTGAAGGGTGCGAAATCACATCAGAGGATATCAAGACCTCCATTGAGAAAACTTATCTAATAGGCGATGTGTCCCCTTATGATCTCTATATTAAAATGCTCATGGAGTATTTCTCCGACCGCGTGCTTGAAGCTGATAGCACCGATCCTTTTGATATGCCGGAAGGTTATACCAAGTACGACTATCAGATGGATGCTGTGGTCGAGGGCTATCAGAAGTTAATCCGGTATGATGGTTTCTTCCTTGCCGACGTGGTGGGATTAGGAAAGACCGTTGTGGCCACGATGATTGCCAAGAAGTTTCTGATAGAGAATGGCTACGACCACACCAAGATTCTTGTAGTCTATCCACCTGCTGTTGAGCAGAACTGGAAATCAACCTTCAAAGATTTTGGAATTGACAAATATACCAAATTTATAACAAATGGAAGTCTTGGCAAGGTGCTTGACGAAGAAGATTACAACTATTGGAATGCTGATGAATACGATTTGGTGCTTGTGGACGAAGCCCATAAATTCCGCAGTCATACTACATCCGCTTTTGAACAGCTTCAGGAAATATGCAAAATGCCGCGAGTTGAAACAGGTAACATCCCAGGTTATAAAAAAAAGGTGATGTTGATTTCTGCCACACCAATGAACAATACACCGGCCGACCTATACACCGAGATTTTACTCTTTCAAGATCCGCGCCATTGCACTATTGATGGTGTAGGGAATCTCACAGCATTCTTCGCTCCTTTAATAAAAGAATTCAAGAAACTACGCAATAATCCCAAAGCCAATATCCAAGACTTTAAGCATCTTGCCGAAACTGTGCGCGACCGCGTTATCAAGCCACTTACAGTACGCCGCACTCGAACTGACATAGAAAATATATCCCGGTATAACAAAGATGTAAATGGATTCCCAAAAGTGGAACACCCCATAGAAAGCCGATATGAGCTGAATGAGCGCTTGGCCAATCTCTTTGAACAAGCGATGCAGATACTTGACAAACAACTCACCTATGCCCGATATCAAGCTATTGCCTACTTAAAGCCAGAAGCAGCCAATGGTCTCTATGACAATGCAGAGTTGATAAGCCGAAGCCTTGCAGGAATCCGCAAGAATGGTCTGGTGAAGCGTCTGGAGAGCAGCTTCTATGCGTTTCAGGTTTCCATTGAGAACTTTCGTCAAGCTAATCAGCACATGATTGACATGTTTGACAATGATAAAATCTATATAGCTCCAGACCTTGACATTAATCAGCTACTGGAATCAGGGCTATCTGAAGAGGAAATCGAGGAAAAACTCAACACTAAGGCTTCTGTCAACCCCAAGAACTCCATTTTTCATGTAGCAGACTTCCGCGAGGACTATATTGACATGCTACGTCATGATCAGTCTATCTTAACACAGATGGTGGCCGATTGGAAAGATATTTCTGACGAGGATGACTCTAAGTTTGCAAAGTTTAATGAACTGCTCAAGCACGAACTTTTCAAAACCGATCGGAACCCAGAACAAAAATTAGTGGTTTTCTCAGAATCTGTTGATACCGTGACATATCTGCAACGTCGCATCAACCGCCCTGACGTGTTGGTTATTTCGGCACAGAATCGCAGTCAACAGTTCAAAACTATTCGAGAGAACTTTGACGCTAACTATAAGAAGAAAATAAACGACTATAACATAATTCTAACTACCGATGTACTTGCAGAGGGTGTCAACCTACATCGCTCCAACGTGATAGTCAATTATGACACACCCTGGAATTCAACTCGATTGATGCAGCGTATCGGGCGTGTCAATCGTATTGGCTCAGTATCTAAGCACATTTATAACTATGTGTTTTATCCATCAAGAGAAGGCAACAAGGAAATTAATCTTACCCAAATTGCTCTGAGCAAGATACAGACCTTCCACAGCACTTTTGGCGAGGATAATCAAATTTATTCTCAAGAGGAGATTATAGACCGCAACTTAAGCAAGCTGTTTGAGGAGGGGATGAGGGAGCAGAAGAAAGATATCAACCAAGAATTGCCTTTCTATGAGGAGCTTCGCAACCTCTACAAGACCAATCGTAGGGAATACAACCGTATCGCCAAGATACCATTGCGTAGCCGAACTGGGCGTGCTTCAAAGACAGTTGAAGGTGTTACTCTTTCCAATGACACACTGGTATTCCTGAAAACTAATTTCCGCAAGGTTTTCTTCCTTGTATCCGAGAGTGCCAAAGAAATTTCCGTACTTGATGCACTCAGCTATTTCAAGGCTCTCAAAGACGAACAATCGGTAGAACGTATCAGTCAACATCATCAGCATGTGGAGAAAGCCCTACAGCAGTTTCGTATCATTCAGGACGAAGAAATCCGCAATCAGGAATATACAAGGGAGGGCTCATCCAATCTGGGTGCTCAGGTGAGTACAGCCATCAACCTGCTCAACAACTTCATGCGGGAGGTTGAAGATTCCGATCTCTACCTAAAAGTTGCTCAGCTGAAAACGCTGGTAGAGCGAGGCGTCATTACCTATATAGCCAAACGCCTGCAACGCATTCAGAAAGATCTGCGTCGCACAGGAGGTAAAGCACGTATGACCACAGATGAAGCCTTATGCGAGATCATAGACATGGCTAAGAAATACGCCCCTTACTATACAGCTGAGGAATCAATGCTGAACGAAGAAGAAGCCAATGCTGAAATCATTCTTTCCGAAAGTTTTCAATAACCCAATACTGAACGATGAATTATAAAGACATCATTGAATCAAAGTACAACCGCGTAGCATGGCAGCAGTTGCTGCACGATATATTCTTAAACAAAGTCACTTTCCGTGAGCCTTCGTCGGTACAGGTAAGTAGCCATTTGGCTAAACAAGCGCTCTATTTGGGTCACATATCGCTAACCGATGGATACGCTATTGCTGTTTATGAAGTAGAAATGGCGGACTGCGTAAACATTGAGCGCAACCGTCGGGGCATCCGTGATATGCTTTCCACAGATTGGCGTAAGATGGGCTTTGCCGGTGCTTTCATGTTCTGTTATCGACAAAATGAAAGCGTGTTACGCTTCTCGTATGTGAGCGAAACCTGGGGCTTCAATAAGCAGGGAGAATATGAGAAGGTATCTACTGATACCAAGCGTTATACCTATCTATTGGGCGAAGGCAGGGGATGCCATACCGCAGTGGAACAGTTTGAGAAACTGAAAGCAAGCAAACAGGCATTGAGTGACATTACTGACGCATTCTCCGTAGAGGCACTTACCAAGCAGTTCTACAAAGATTTGTTCGACTGGTATCAGTGGGCGACAGCTCCTGAGTCAGGCGTAACATTTCCGAAGAATACCAATATACCCGACGATGATCGCGATGACATAGAGAAGCAGATAATCCGCATGATCACGCGCATCATGTTTGTGTGGTTCATCAAGCAGAAGCAACTTGTCCCTGAATGTATTTTCGATTCTAACTATTTGCAGACTGTTCTACGCGATTTCGACCCACAGAGTACCACGTCAGGCACTTACTACAATGCCATTCTGCAGAACCTCTTTTTTGCCACGCTCAACCGCGCCATTGTTGATGACGAAGGATGCACTCGCGGCTTTGCTCATGGAGAAAAGAAAGATATCAAGACGCTATATCGCTACGCCGAGCTGTTCATTATCAGCGAGCAGCAGGTTATTGACCTTTTCAGTCAGGTACCTTTTCTCAATGGTGGCCTTTTTGAGTGTCTCGACAAGACTAAGACAATTGACGGCGTAGAACAGGCTTTTAACTTTGACGGATTTAGTCGGAATGACAAGACTTTCAGCGATGGTCGCTATCGCAATCGCGCTACGGTGCCCAATATGC
This sequence comes from Prevotella sp. UBA5387, assembly GCA_002407775.1. GTDB lineage: Bacteria > Bacteroidota > Bacteroidia > Bacteroidales > Bacteroidaceae > Prevotella. The sequence goes on along the minus strand of DHOP01000030.1, from coordinate 140,440 downwards.
TCTTCTTCGCCCCTAACCGCGGTCTCATCGACATCCTTAACCGCTATAATTTCACAATTGAGGAGAACTCTCCCCAGGAACAGCAGGTGGCGCTTGATCCTGAATTACTCGGCAAAGTGTTCGAGAATCTGCTGGGTGCTTACAACCCGGAAACACGCGAGACGGCTCGCAACCAAAGTGGTTCTTTCTATACGCCGCGTGAAATTGTCAACTATATGGTGGACGAGAGCCTCATTGCCTATCTTGGAGATAGTCCGCTGGTAAGGCAGTTGTTTGATTATAGCCAGAAACTGGAAGTCGGACATGAAGCGGATCTTGAATGGATAGCAGAGAAATTGAAAGCCATCAAGATACTTGATCCCGCTTGTGGTTCTGGCGCTTTCCCAATGGGTTTGCTGCAACGCTTAGTGCATCTGCTTCAGCGCATCTCACCAGAGGAAAGTAGCTATAATCTGAAACTACAAATCATTGAGAACTGCATCTATGGAAGTGATATTCAGACTATAGCCGCTCAGATTACCAAACTGCGCTTCTTCATCTCACTCATCTGCGACTGCGAAAAGGATGTTTCAGAACCAAACTTCGGTATCCCGACACTACCTAACCTGGAAACAAAGTTTGTGGCAGCAAACTCGCTGATTGCAAAGAAAAAGAAAGTTCAAGGCAATCTCTTTGAAGATCCGCGCATCGAGCCATTAAAAGCGAGACTTCACCATGTTCGTCATGAGCATTTTATGGCTCGCTCTGCCTCTGCCAAGATCCGTTTGCGCAATCAAGACAAACAACTGCGTGAAGAATTAGCTCAAGTTTTGGCCGAGAATAGCGATTTTGCTCCTGACGATGCCAAACAACTTGCTGCATGGAATCCTTATGACCAGAATGCCGTCAGTCCATTCTTTGACCCGGAATGGATGTTTGGTGTTACAGAAGGATTTGACATTGTGATTGGTAATCCTCCATATATTCAGCTTCAGAACAATAGTGGCGAGCTGGCTAAATTGTATGAGGGATGCAACTATTCTACCTTTGCCCGTACTGGTGATATCTATTGCTTGTTCTATGAACGTGGATGGCAGTTGTTAAAGGAGAATGGTCATTTGTGCTACATTACATCCAACAAATGGATGCGTGCAGGATATGGTGAGAAAACTCGAGATTTCTTCGCCGGCAAAACGAACCCCTTACTGCTGATTGATTTCGCGGGAGTAAAAATTTTTGAGAGTGCTACAGTTGATACCAATATTTTGCTTTTCTCCAGGTCAAGCAATATGCATAAGACAGTCTGCGCCGTTACCAACAAGCAGAACAAAGATAGCGTAAAGAATTTGAGCGATTTCGTGCAGCAACAGAATAGCATTTGTGACTTCGCCACATCCGATAGTTGGGTTATACTTTCTCCTATAGAGCAAAGCATCAAAAAGAAGATAGAGTCTGTAGGTACACCACTTAAAGATTGGGACATCAACATCTATCGAGGTGTACTAACAGGATGCAATGAAGCATTCATTATAGATTCTCAAAAACGTGATGAGATACTGGCTAACTGCCAAACGGAGGATGAGCGTAAAAGAACGGCTGAACTAATTCGACCGATTTTGCGCGGCAGGGATATAAAGAGATACGGATATGTGGACAATGGCCTTTATCTTATCAACACTCATAATGGCGTTCGTGGGCGCATTCCTCGAATTAAAATAGAAGATTACCCTGCTGTAAAGGCTCATTTAGACCAGTATTGGGATAGAATTGCCACAAGAGCTGACAAAGGAGACACTCCATATAACCTTCGTAACTGCGCTTATTTGGAGGATTTTAATAAGCCAAAAGTTGTATATATGGAGATTCAAACAGATAATCCCGAAGAAGGCTACCCATTCCCATGCTATTCTTATGATGATAAAAGAAGTGTTGTTCTAAACACAGCATACATTATGAGCAGCGAAACCTTGGATCCAAGGTATGTACTCGGCATCCTAAATTCAAGGTTAGGTAAGTTTTTGGTAAAACTGTACGTTACCCAATTGCAAGAAAGACAATTCAGAATGTTGTCTCAGTATGTTATGAAGTTCCCTATAGCACGCCCAACAAGAGAACAAGAAAAGGAAATGACACGTCTTGTACATGATGTATTAGTAAACAAATCTATCGCATCAGAAAACCGAATTGACGAATTGGCTTTTCAAATATACAGATTGTCAGAACAAGAGACTAAACTACTTATTAGCAGATAGTTGTTTGTATAACTACCTGCTAATCTCTTATGTTAATGGTGGATAGTAATTCTCGACATAATCAATTTCTATATCGGTAAGACCTACGGATTTGTAAATTTCGGCATTAACTTCTTTTGCAAAATTAGTCTTTGTCAATCCCCCTTTTATATACTGCTCAACAACGTTGTCAAATTTAATTCGCTGCTTGTCTGTAATGTTAGGTAATAAAAGCTGCTGTATTGTGTACTTCTTCCATCTGACAGTGCCAACTCCTGTCGTTGTACCAACTTTAGAGAAAAACCATTCTGATAAGGGGGAATTTAACACACAAAAAAGATAAGGTAGATGATTACCTACCATCAAAAAAGTTGTTGCCTCTGGAATATATTTTCCTCTATGTTCATATGCAAACTTACTTCTGTCAGATATTTCACCCCAAACAATTTTTGGCTTATTAAAATCCTCCCAATACTTAGCTCCCCATCTTTGCATGGCATACCATTCATATCTAATTCCTGTCTCCGCTTTATTTCGCTTAGAAAGTGGCTCTTTGTATTCCAACATATGTTGATATACAGCAGGATATTGTTCTCGAAATGCAGTTTCTGCTTTTTTTGAAGCTCCTGTAATAGACTCATCAAATTGAAGAGGGAAATGCCATGGAATATAAATAAGCCACAAGTTTGCCCACTCATACCCATACTGTTTTATATCCCTGCCTCGCAGAATCGGTCGTATAAGTTCAGCCGTTCTTGTACGCTCGTCTTCGCTTTGGCAGTTAGACAAGATTTCGTCTCTTTTTTCCGTATTGATGATGAACGCATCGTTGTAGCCTGTCTTAATACCATAGTTGATTTGGATATCCCAATCCTTCAAAGGTGTACCCACTGCTTCAATCTTACGCTTGATACTCTGCTCGATAGGAGAGAGTATCACCCATGAATCAGAGTTGGAGAACTCGCACACCGAGCCGCTCTGCTGCACGAAAACGCTCATTAGTTTGCTACCAATCCTTTGAGCCTAATAAACCATGCAAGAGTATTTCTATCTACCTTGCAAATTTTCGCTATTTTTCGATGGGAAGTACCATTTTTCAACAACTCTGATATGAGTATTTCTTTGCCGGATAACTTGTATTTTTCGGGGGAACTTTTGCGACCTTTAGGGCGACCAAGTACAACACCTTCTGCCTTCTTTCTCGCTAACGCCTCTTTGGTGCGCTGGATGATGCACCAGCGTCAGCCTTCCGGCATGCCAGAGATACAATCCTTTTTCTGTAGCAAACCACGTGCCGCGCTTATCAGTCCATACGTCGAATACCTGAATAGGATGACCGACGGCCTTCCACAGGCGGAAACAAAGATTAAACCGATTGAGAATTGGGCTATAGACGTAATAGTTGCCCTCGTTGTCGAAGGCGCAGAGTCCCTGACGCGTGTGACGGATGAGCACCTTCAGTCCGGCCAGCTGTCCGTCGCCACCGGTGCTACCCATGCGATAATGCTGTATCTTTACACCATTGTAACGTTCCACACCGCGCTTGACCGACCACCACACGGAGCCGTCGGCCTCCTGACACAGACTGTAGACGCGTTGCGAGTGCATGCCATCGGCCATGCCCAGATGCGAGGCGGTAAACTGACTGATGGTGAGGGCATGAGCCGTCATTCCGCAGCCGAGGGGCCACAGCACGATGAGTATCCGACACAAAAGGTGAAGTCGAGACGACATGGAACGATATGATATGATATGATATGTCTTATATTAAGGTTCGATTATTCTGCTACAAATTTAGCAAAATAATCAGTAAGTTGCAAGACATCAAGAGAAATTAGTGCCGCCCTCTAAGCAAATCCCCGTGTTTTTTATGATTCTCGAATCTGTGAAAAACGACAGAGATATTGCACTTCGATTTGGAAAGTACAAGGGTTGCTTTATACGAGTTTTCTTAGATTACTTTTCTCTTTGTTATAATTAAAAATATAAAGAGTAGCCTACTTATTCAGAATGCGTCATTGCTTGACAATCTGGTATAAGTAGGCTACTCTATTTCTATTTAGCTGGAAGGTCGATTTGATATGCCTTATTCAAAGAATATTCTGACCTTCCAAGCTAATGCTTTGCTAAAGACTATGCCAATCCCATCACAAGTTTTACTAAGTATAGTACAACCGGAATGGTGACCAAAGCAATTCCGATGAAATCGATGAAAACACCAGTCTTGATCATCTTAGTGATGGGTACGTATCCACTGGCATAAACGATAGCGTTGGGAGGTGTTGAAACTGGCAACATAAAGCCGAGTGAAGCAGACAGAGCCACGCCAACGGCAACAGGAATAGGGCTGAAACCAGCAGCAAGAGCAGCACCGATAGCAAGCGGGCCAATCATGTTAACAGCAGCAGTATGAGAGGTAAGTTCTGAGAGTAGTAGAGCCATTACACAGAATACAGCAACAAACGCCATTTCTGATGGGTTTCCACCGAGCAATGCAATAATCTGGTCTCCTACCCAAGCAGACAGGCCAGTGGTATACATCATGCCACCTATTGCTAATCCACCACCAAATAGCACCAAAGTTCCCCACTCAATACCTTTCACGGCATCTTTCCACTCCAAGGTCATCTTCTGTTTCTTTAAGTTAACCGGGAGGAAGAATAACAAAAGACCACCGACCATTGCTGCAATGGACTCTGGGAAAATTTCATTATAATTCTTGAGCACATCACTGCCTGGGCCATAAATCATACCCAAGAAACCTGGAGTTACCCATAGAATGACTGCCACGGCAAAGCCAAACATCGTATTTTTCTGTGCACGATTCCATCCCCCTAGCTCATGTTTCTTAGATCTAATGAAGTCTGCGGCACCATCGATATGCTTTACATCAGCAGGGAACATGCGGACGAGCACGATATAGGCAACGATAAAGTAAGCCACCATAGCCACAAATCCCCAAATCATCCATTGGAAGAATGAAACATGAATATTGCTCATTTCACTCAAGAAACCCAGCATGATAATATTTGGAGGAGTACCAATGGGAGTCAAGACCCCACCAATAGAACAGGCATACGCTGTCATGAGCATAAGTCCTGTGGCATATTTATATGTATTCAGATTGATCGTCTTGCCTTTAGCTGCCATCATTTCTCTAATAGCTTCGAGCAACCCCAAAGCAATTGGGAACATCATGGCTGCTGTAGCTGTATTGCTCACCCAGCCTGAAACAAGTGCACATGCTAATCCGATGGCAAGGAAGATTCGACGAGGGCTGTCACCCACCCATTTCATCGACATAATACCGAAAGCAATGCGCTTGTCCACACCGTTTACCATCATTGCTTTGGCAATGATGAAACCACCCATGAACAGGAAAATCAAAGGGTTTGCAAAAGCAGAGAAGGCATCCTTAACGCTAACCACGTGAAATACAACGGCGAGCGTAGGCCCAAGGAGAGAGGTTACAGGGATTGGCACTGGTTCGGTAATCCACCATAATGCCACCAAAGTCACGATGGCAAGTAGTTTGTGGGCCTCAGGGGAGAGACCGGCAATAGGTGTGATCCACACGAGAATAGCACAGATGGGGCCAAAAATTGCTCCAATGATTCTGCGTCTTCGGTCAAATGCCGAATCCCCGTTAACTGAATCCTCATCAGGGATTTCAGGAGAATTTTTAAGGTCGTTCATAAAAAGTATAAAGTTAGTATTAATAAATCGATGTCAAATATAGGAAAAAAAAAGAATTAATAATGTTTAGAAATCGGAAAATATTTAGAAATCGCATATATTTAATACAAATGTCTTCTGCAGTACCCCACAGATATCTCAATTTTCGTTGACACAGGCACTTGGACTAAAAAGTTGTTGTCTTTTTTTCTAAAATTTGATGGTTCAAAAGTTCCGGAGGTGTGCTTGCATTTGCCTAAATACTTCGATTAATTTAAGATAATTTGTGAAAGATGAATCATGTATCTGTTTTTCTCACAATTTTTCTTGTCGCATTATTAATTAGTTTGAATCTCTAGGGTAGTATAAATATCTAGCCTTAACTTTTCTATTGGACTTATATAATCAACTATAGTCATTATTATCTCACACTTTTCATAGAAATTACAGTAATTAATCGAGTGTAGAGTGTACTTTGATAAGGCTTCATGGTCAGTGATTTCAATGAGTAATCTTTGACCAATCAAGTTGATTCCAATGTCATATTGAAAAAACTTTATCAATATTTCAAGAGAATCATCCCCCCAATTGAAGCTATATGTCTTGCTCAATTAAGGCTATCTTGAATGGGTGCATGCAGAGGGCTAAGCAAACTCGTAACCCTATTACATACTCATCTTTTCTATCTTGGATTTTAGGAATGAGCGGAGACCATCATCTTCTATGATCTCCACATCCTCAAAAAGACCGAGGATGAATCGTGAAATACCGATGTAATTCACTACATCGGTATCTAAGAGCCAATGGTTTTCGTCTTCGTTCGACAAAAAGGAGGTAGATTGGGGGAACTCCTCGAGCATAAGGTGGTAGGCGAGAAGGCTGAGACGGAGTTTGATATGATACCGTTCCTCATCGCTAAACATGAATATATCTGTATAGACTTGGCGATGGTGGTTCTCGTTGAACCATGGTGTATCTACTATTTCAACATGACCAATGCGGGCGACCTTGAAGGTCTTGTTTTGCTTTGACTTAATTTCGTACGCACGAAAGTCAGCCTTGTTGCCAATGAAAAGATAGGGTTCAACTACTCGATCTGATAGGCTATGGCTATGAGGTGATGAGTAACCATGGAGGATGACAACTCTTCGATTTGTCATGGCCTCACTTAGAAGTGCCGTATTGGCTGTGATTTGCTTAAGCTTATTGGCGTTGGTGTAGTTTTGTAGGTTGTAGAATCTCTCAAGTTTACGGCGGAGCAAACAAACCGAGGCACTGTCGCTATGTGTAGAGTCAATAAGTCCGTAGAGATAAGCCGCTTCGTCTTCTGAGAGGTTAACGGATTGGGAAATGCGCTGAAGAAACGGTGATTGGGGATCGATGTAATAATATTTATCTTCGTGAACAATGTGAAATCCCATTGTTCCAAGTGCGTCTAAGACATAGTAGAAGTTGCGACGTGAAGTGCCAAGCACCTCAGCGAGTTCCATGACACGATGGTTGTGGCCATCGAGCATGGTTAGGATGAGTTCAAACCACTTCTGAAAGCGGGCAGAGTTATGCTCCATCAAAAGATATTTCGGTTTGCTGAGGTTCTAGAAGTCGGAAACTCCGTCGGTGAAGAGGAGTGATGCCAAAGCGTGCAATGGCATCGCGATGGCGACGGGTGGGGTAGCCTTTGTTGTTTTTCCAGTCGTATTGAGGATAGGTTTCAGCCAACTTATCCATATAATCATCGCGGAAAGTCTTAGCCAAAATGCTTGCGGCAGCTATGGATTGATACTTGCCGTCACCTTTGATGATACACTCATAAGGAAGAATGTCGGGGTCAACAGGAGACGTAAATACCCGTTTCAGCCTTCCCTCGAATGGTTGTGCAGAAATGGGCTTGTAAGGATCGAATCTGTTGCCATCAATAATGAGGGCTTCTGGATGTACTTGCAATTGGTCGATGGCGCGGTGCATGCCCAGGAAACTGGCATGGAGAATATTGATTTTATCAATCTCTTCAGGTGTCACTATTCCTACTGCCCATGCTAGTGCATCTTGCTCTATCTGTTCTCGAAGGGCATAACGTCGCTTGGCTGAGAGTAACTTGGAGTCGTTGAGATCGGGATTATTGTAGTCGGGTGGCAAAATAACTGCCGCGGCAAATACGCTACCGGCTAGGCATCCTCGTCCCGCCTCATCGCAACCTGCCTCGACAAGTCCATCAAAATAATGATTTGCAAGCATCGGATGAGTTTTTAGAACATCTGGCTTACGCGCTTGATACCAGCCAAAAGGATATCTACCTCTTCACGGGTGTTGTACAAAGCAAATGAGGCGCGCACCGTACCAAGAATTCCTAAACAATCCATGAGTGGCTGTGCACAATGATGACCAGTGCGCACGGCGATACCTAGCTGGTCTAGGAGTGTGCCCATGTCGCTATGATGAATATTGCCTACATTGAATGATACCACCGCGCCAAATTGATCACTCTGAATATTGAGCGCTTTTTGGTGTCCATAAATGTTTATGTCCGGAATGGCTTGCATCTGTTCCAAGGCATATTTGGTCAAGTTGTGTTCATGCTGGGCGATATCATCAAGACCAAGCTGTGTGATATAGTCGAGCGCAACGGCTAATCCGTGGGCAGCCACATAGTCTGGGGTGCCAGCTTCAAACTTCAATGGCGGACGTTCAAAGGTGGTATGCTCAAAGCTCACATGCTGTATCATTTCACCACCTCCTTGATAGGGCGGAAGGCGATCAAGCCATTCCTCTTTGCCATAGAGCACACCGATTCCAGTGGGTCCATAGACCTTATGGCCACTAAAGACAAAGAAATCACAGTCCAGTGCCTGCACATCCACTTTGAAGTGGGGAGCGCTTTGGGCACCATCTATAAGAATAGGGACATTATGCTCATGGGCAATGCGGATCATTTCCTTGATTGGATTCACCGTGCCAAGGACATTGCTAACCTGTGTGACGCTTACAATTTTGGTCTTCTCATTGAACAGATTCTTATAAGCTTCTATGTCTAGTGTGCCATCGTCATTCATCGGAATGACTCTAAGTTTCTTGCCCTTGCGTTGTCCCTGCAATTGCCATGGCACGATATTAGAATGGTGCTCCATGGCGCTGACGATAATTTCATCGCCTTCTTGCATCATAGACTCACAGAAGACCGTGGCAACAAGGTTTATGCTCTCGGTTGTACCGCGGGTGAAAACAATGTCGTTTGTTGTCGGAGCATTGATAAATTCACGCACCGTTTCACGTGCTTGCTCATAGAGTTCGGTGGCCTGTTGACTCATCCAATGCACGCCCCTATGCACATTGGAATTGACATTAAGGTATTCGTCCTGCATGGCATTGAGCATGCGGAGTGGCTTTTGTGTCGTGGCAGCGTTGTCTAAATAAACAAGCGGCTTGCCGTGAACCTGGCGCGAAAGAATGGGGAAGTCTTCGCGAACCTTATTTATATCGTACATATATGTAATCTCCTTTGTTGGTGTAATAAAAAGTTAGTGATGCAATTATCCATCATATAGCTCCATTGAGGAATTCGATACTAGGGAATGTTATATCAGTTTGTCGAAAATGAAATACCAAGAAGGTATCTCATTTCGACAACTTGTTGTTCACCATGTATCGAGATAGCCCTGATGGCACTACTTACATGCAGATTTTACAACCTTGACAGCTCTTCAGTTCACCACGGAAACGCTTTTCTACCAGCATATGAAGACGGTCACGAAGTGGCTCTAGCTTGATTTGGTCAATAACCTCACCGATGAATGCAAACTCTAAGAGTAGCTTTGCCTCGTGTTGATCTACGCCACGCTGTTGCATATAGAACATGGCAGCATCGTTAAGCTGGCCAACAGTGGAACCATGGCCGCATTTCACGTCATCAGCATAGATTTCCAACATCGGCTGCGTGTACATGTGTGCCTGCTTAGTCATGCAGAGGTTCTGATTGGTCTCTTGGGAAGTAGTCTTCTGTGCATCATGGCGTACGAGTACCAGACCGGCAAAAGCACCAACTGCACTACCATCGAGAACATACTTGTAGAGCTCATGTGAGTCGCAGTGTCCCACTTGATGGTCGATCATGGTGTTATTGTCCACATGTTGGCTTCCGTCGGCAATCACAGCACCATTGCACCAACACTCGGCGCCTTCGCCCTTAAAGACAAGGTTAAGCATGTTGCGAGTGATGCCATTGTGCAACGTGATTACATTGTGGTTGACACGACTATAGGCCTGCTGAGAGATGTAAACGTTAGACACGCGTGTGTTCTTCTCGTGCGTTTCCTCTAAGCAATAAAGGTCGAGTGATGCGTTCTCACCTACAAAAGCCTCCGTAACCTGTGTGCTTAGGAAGTTACGATCGTCGGCGGAGTCATCGCAAAAGAGCAACTTTGCCTCAGCACCATCTTCGACAATGACGAGTACTCTGCGGTTAACCATGAGGTCAACGTCAGAACGAAGGATGTTTACGATTTGTATACTACGCTCAACCTTCACATTCTTGGGCACGTAAACGAGTAGTCCATCCTGTGCCAACATGGTGTTGAGCGCAGTGATTGCGTCTTCGTTTGTTTTTGCAAGTTGTGCATAGTACTTAGCGATGAGTTCGGGGTCACGCTCAGCAACGTCTTTTAGACTATCCACGATCACACCCTCAGGCAGTGTTGCCTTGGGCAAAGCCTTTTTATAGAACTGGTCGTTGACGACGAAATAGAGCGACGTACTCATGTTTGGTACATCACAACTGAAGACATTGTAAGGGTCCAGAGGAAATTCAAGTCGATTGATATTCACGCCATAATTTGGCTCGAAAAGCTTCGCCATGTCCGTGTATTTGTATCGCTCAACCTTGCGTGAGGGAAATCCTTGCGCCTTAAAGTCCTCGAAAGCCTGGTCGCGCATGGCATTCATGCTAGCCGAGGCGTGGTCAAGGATTGTCTGGCGGTTATCTCCGTACAGGTCTATATATTGTTGTTCGCTGTTCATATCAAAATGTTTTATTGCTACTTAATGGCTTTTCGGGTGATGAATCAAATTGAATCACTCGATGAATCAAATTGAATCACTCGATGAATCAAATTGAATTACTCAGTGAATCAAATTGAATCACTCAGTGAATCAAATTGAATTACTCAGTGAATCAAATTGAATCACACGATGAATCAAATGGAAACACGAGACGATAGTCCGCCATCGAAGCTACAGAGTTGCATTCTTGAGATATCTTGTTATGTGTCTTCAAGCACCTGCTCCATCGGAGTGGTCTGCAGATGGTTCCTTGATCCAGTCGTATCCTCGCTCCTCAATTATCTTGGCTAACTCAGGGCCACCGGTTTTTACGATACGGCCTTGATATAGTATGTGCACTATATTAGGCTTGATCATATCCAAGAGACGGTCATAGTGAGTAATAACGATGAGTGATTTCTTCGGTGTGAAAAGCTTGTTAACGCCTTCAGCCACAATCCGCATGGCATCAACATCAAGACCAGAATCGGTCTCATCCAAGATGCTGAGTTGTGGATCAAGCATTGCCATCTGAAAGATTTCATTGCGTTTCTTTTCACCTCCGGAGAAACCTTCATTGACAGAGCGACGAGAAAGTTTGGGGTCGAGTTCTACAATCTCACGTTTTTCGCGCATGAGTTTTAGGAAATCGGCAGCATTAAGGGGCTCTTCGCCATGGTATTTACGCTTAGCATTGATAGCGGCCTTGAGGAAGTTGACCATTGAAACGCCAGGAATCTCTACAGGATACTGAAAAGACAGAAACAATCCCTCGCAAGCACGTTCCTCTGGTTTCAAAGCCAGAAGGTCCTTGCCGTTAAAAGTTGCTGCACCCTCAGTGACGGTATAAAGTGGGTTGCCTGTAAGCACAGCGCTTAGGGTTGACTTACCTGATCCGTTGGGTCCCATGATGGCATGAATCTCTCCATCTTTAACAGTTAGATCAACGCCTTTCAGTATTTCTTTGCCTGCAATGGTAGCATGCAGCTTTTTTACACTTAGCATATTAATATATAACTTTAATGGTTTATATTATCCCACTGTTCCTTCTAATGAAACAGATAGTAATTTTTGGGCTTCGACTGCAAATTCCATCGGGAGCTTGTTCAGCACATCCTTGGCATAGCCGTTGACGATAAGGCCAACGGCATCTTCCATAGGAATACCACGTTGGTTACAATAGAACAATTGATCCTCTGAAATCTTGGAAGTGGTAGCTTCATGCTCTACCACGGCGGTATCGTTGTGGATGTCCATATAGGGGAATGTGTGGGCACCACAATCGGAACCGAGAAGTAGGGAGTCGCAGCTACTGTAGTTACGGGCATTGTCAGCATTGGCAGTCGCGCGGACAAGACCCCGATAAGAGTTTTGACTATGACCTGCGGAGATACCTTTGGAGATGATAGTTGACTTAGTGTTCTTTCCAATATGGATCATCTTCGTGCCAGTATCTGCCTCCTGATAGTTGTTTGTCACGGCAACGCTGTAAAATTCAGCCTGTGAGTTGTCGCCGTGAAGAATGCAACTGGGATATTTCCAAGTAATGGCGGAGCCTGTCTCAACTTGAGTCCAAGAAAGTTTGGAGTTGACACCGCGGCAGTCACCACGCTTTGTTACGAGATTAAGAACACCGCCTTTTCCGTTTTCATCACCGGGATACCAGTTCTGAACTGTCGAGTATTTCACCTCGGCATTATCCATCACGACGATCTCCACGATGGCCGCATGCAACTGATTCTCATCGCGCATTGGGGCAGTACATCCCTCAAGATAGGATACGTATGAATCATCATCGGCTATAATAAGTGTGCGCTCAAATTGACCGGTATTCCTTGCATTGATGCGGAAGTAGCTGCTGAGTTCCATAGGGCAACGTACACCCTTGGGAATATACACAAAGCTACCATCGCTAAAGACAGCCGAGTTGAGTGCTGCGGTAAAGTTGTCGCGATAAGGCACGACACTACCAAGATACTGGCGTACCAACTCAGGATGGTCTTTCACTGCTTCGCCGATGGAAGAGAAGATAATCCCCTTTTCTGCTAGCTGTTTCTTGAACGTCGTTTTTACGGACACGGAGTCCATAATGGCATCCACGGCTGTACCACTTAGTGCCAATCTTTCCTCCAAAGGAATGCCCAACTTGTCGAAGGTCTTCTCCAATTCTGGGTCAATTTCCTTATTCTCGGGTTTCTTTGCCATTGGGTCGGCATAGTAAGAAATGGCTTGATAATCTATTTCCGGAACGTGAAGATGCGCCCATTTTGGAATGGTGAGCGTCTTCCAATAACCGTAAGCCTTCAGCCGAAAGTCCAATAACCACTCCGGTTCTTTTTTCTTTGCTGAGATTAGGCGAACAACATCCTCATTGAGGCCTACGGGAATAACGTCTGTCTCCACATCAGTGGTGAAGCCGTAAGCATATTTCTGCTCTGCGACTTGTTTGACAAACTGGTTCTTTTCCTGTTCGTTTTTTTGTATTTCCATATCTAATCATAGTCAGGCAATGACTATGCCACAAGTTAAATGAATAATAACTAAAAATCAAAAAAGTGACATCCCTTGATAGGAATGCCACTATTCGTTGCGCTTTGAATGACCTAGAAAGATAGAATTAGGGTTCTACCAGTTACCTGAAGGAACCGTACACACCTGTCTGACCATGATCCATTCTAGCCTATTCCTATCAGAGTTTCTGCTCTACTTCAATTTCTGTAAATGTCTCAAGGATGTCGCCTTCCTGAATATCGTTATAGTTGCGCAATGCGATACCACACTCCATTCCAGTGACAACTTCCTTCACATCGTCCTTATAACGCTTAAGTGTAGAAATTGGGGCAGTGTGAACAACAATGCCGTCACGAACAACGCGGGCCTTGTCCTTGCTATGTACTTTACCTTCGGTAACTAAAGCACCGGCAACGGTACCCACCTTGGAAATCTTGTAGACCTGTCTTACCTCCACCTGAGCAGTGATAATCTCTTTCTTAACCTTGTCGAGCATACCCTGCATTGCGTCTTTCACGTCATCGATGGCATCATAGATGACCGAGTATGTGTTGATATCCACGCCATCAGCTTCTGCCAATTTGCGAGCAGCAGCAGAAGGACGTACTTGGAATCCAACAATTATAGCATCAGAAGCATCGGCCAATGTAACATCATTCTCTGAGATCTGACCCACGGCCTTGAAGATAACGTTGACCTGAACCTTATCCGTTGACAACTTAATGAATGAGTCACTCAATGCCTCGATAGAACCATCAGTGTCACCCTTGACGATGATGTTCATCTCATGGAACTCTCCACGAGCAATGCGGTGACTGATATCACTCAGCGTCAAACGAGTCTGCGTACGAAGACTTTGCTCACGTTGTAGTTGTTCACGCTTGTTGGCGATGTCACGAACTTCTTGTTCGGTCTCTAAGACGTGGAACAGGTCACCAGCTGTTGGTGCACCATCCAATCCCAAAACGATACAAGGCTCGGAGGGAGCAGCTGAGTCTATGCGCTGGTTACGCTCATTGAACATAGCCTTGATACGACCCCAACTTGTTCCGGCAATCATATAATCACCTACTTGAAGTGTACCATTGCTTACGAGAACTGTGCTGACAAAGCCACGTCCCTTGTCGAGGGAACTCTCAATGACAGTACCCGTGGACTTCCGGTTAGGGTTGGCCTTGAGGTCAAGCATGTCGGCTTCGAGAAGCACTTTCTCCAAAAGCTCGTCCACACCCAGGCCCTTTTTGGCACTGATTTCCTGGCATTGGAACTTGCCGCCCCATTCCTCTACGAGCAGATTCATATTGGCTAAATCCTCGCGTATTCTGTCTGAGTTGGCTCCTGGCTTGTCAATCTTATTAATTGCAAACACCATTGGTACACCTGCTGCCTGACAGTGGGCAATTGCCTCACGTGTTGTGGGCATCACAGAGTCATCTGCAGCAATAATGATAATGGCGATATCGGTAGCTTGTGCACCACGGGCACGCATGGCAGTAAATGCCTCGTGACCTGGAGTGTCCAAGAAAGTGATCTTCCGTCCACTGGGAAGTGTCACATTATATGCACCGATGTGCTGGGTAATACCTCCGGCCTCACCGGCAATCACGTTGGTGTTGCGAATATGGTCGAGTAGAGATGTCTTACCATGGTCTACGTGACCCATGACCGTTACAATCGGTGCGCGAGCCTCAAGATCAGTTTCTTCGTCATCCTCCACGCTAACAGCCTCTTGTACTTCGGCACTCACATATTCAGTCTTGAAACCGAACTCATCTGCTACAAGATTGATGGTCTCAGCATCCAAGCGTTGGTTGATACTTGCCATCACGCCAATACTCATTAGCGTACCAATCACCTGCGTAACAGGTTGGTTCATCATCGTAGCAAGTTCTTGTACCGTTACAAACTCAGTGATTTTCAGTATCTTGCTGTCCTTGCGCTCTGCACGTGCCTCAGCAGAAAGCCTTTCGTGTACGGCATCACGCTTCTCTTTTCTATATCTTGCACCCTTTTTGTTCTGGGTTTGCTTGCTTGTCAGACGAGCGAGTGTCTCCTTAACCTGGCGCGCTACGTCCACCTCGTTTACCTCCAAAGGCTTCTGTACGCGCTTACGATTCTTTCCAATGCTTTTCTTAGCACTGTTATTGTTATTGTTATTGTTGTTGTTGTTGTTGTTGCGGTTGTTTTGCTGTTGCTGATTTGCAGCAGCATTGATATCAACTCGCTCCTTGTTTATGCGCTGACGCTTTGGACGATCGGTTCCAGTTCCTTGCTTAGCCTTGTCTTCGCGCTCCTTGCGACGCTCTTCCTTTGATTTCTTCTTGGGACGAGTGCTTTGGTTAAGGGCACCAAGGTCAATCTTACCTAAGACATTTACCTTTGGTCGGTTGAGGATACGCTGTTCGCTCTTCAGTTGGAATACCTTTGGCTCTTCCTCTTTTCCTTCTGTATTAGCGGGTACGTCCTCGTGCTTTTCCTCTGCCACTTTTGGTTCAACCTCTTTTACAGGTTCTTCCTTTGGCTCTACGACTGCCTCTTTGATTGGCTCAATAAGAGGTTCGGGGGCAGCAATTTTCTCTACTTGTTTTGGCTTTTCTTCGACAACTTGTGGCTTTGGTTCTGGAACCTTAGTCTCGATGACAGGCTCTGGCTGCTGAATCGGTTTTGCCTCTTGTTCCACTTGCTTAGTGATAACTTCGGGCCTAACGGGCTGTTCAACAACAACTGTTTCTTTCTTTGCAGGTTCTACAACTTCAACAGGTTTTACAGGTTCTTGACTTACGGCAGTAGTCTTGGCCTGTGGTTCGGTGGATTTGGGAGCAACAGACTTCTGAGCCTCCACTTTTTTGCCTTCGTTGTCAAGGTTTATCTTACCTAAAGGCTTGTATTGCTGGCGGTTGTTCGACTCCAAGAGGTTCTCGGCACGATGGTCTTCACGCTTTTGCTCAACCATGTTTTTTTTCTCCTTTGGCTTCTTGAATAGCTTCTCCGCTGCGTTGCGCACGGCTGCATCCTGCTTGAAGGCATCAACGAGAGCATTATATTGCTGATCGCTGAGCTTGAAGCTAGGCTCTGCCTTTACCTCGCCCAACTCTGGTCTCTTTTCTAGGAACTCCACTGCCGTTTGGAGTCCTACATTCAATTCACGTATTGCTTTGTTTAATCTGGTGCTCATATAATCTTTTTATTTCCCTAATCCCTTATCTTTTCAATTAGCCCTCGAATTCCTTCCGGAGCACTTCGAGCACATGGTCAACTGTTTCCTCTTCCAAGTCTGCTTTCTCTACAAGCATTACACGAGGAGCATTCAGAACAGCTTTAGCGGTGTCCAATCCAATAGACTTGATGGCATCGATGATCCATTGGTCAATCTCATCATTGAATTGATCCAAATAAACATCGTCGTCATCCTGAGTCTGGTTGTTCTCATTGACCACACGGTATACATCGATAGTATATTCTGTAAGCATAGAGGCAAGTTTGATGTTGAGTCCGCCACGTCCGATAGCTAGGCTCACCTCCTCTGGCTGCAAATATACATCTGCCTTCTTCGTTTCTTCATCGAGAGTGATGCTCGTAATCTTTGCAGGACTCAACGAACGCTGAATGAACAGCTTGGTATTGGCAGTCCAGTTGATCACGTCAATGTTCTCATTGCATAATTCGCGCACGATGCCATGAATACGGCTGCCTCGCACACCTACGCAAGCTCCTACGGGATCGATGCGATCGTCAAAGCTCTCCACTGCAATCTTGGCACGCTCGCCGGGCATACGTGCAATCTTGCGAATGGCAATGAGACCGTCTGCAATCTCAGGCACTTCTTGTTCCAAGAGTCTCTCCAAGAAAGTAGGGCTGGTGCGAGAAAGAATAATCTTAGGATTATTGTTTTCGTTGTCAACACGTTCGATGACGGCACGCACCGTCTCACCCTTGCGATATTGATCGGAAGGAATTTGCTCTGCCTTAGGCAAGATGAGCTCGTTGTTATCATCGTCTACAAGCAGTACTTCTTTCTTCCAAATCTGATATACTTCACCAGAAATGACTTGTCCAACGCGGTCTCTATATTTGTTAAAGAGGGCGTCGTGCTCCAACTCTAATATCTTGCTTGACAAAGTTTGGCGCAAAGTCAGGATGGCACGGCGGCCGAACTTGGCAAAGTCCACCTTCTCGGAAACATCCTCGCCGACCTCATAGTCTTCCTCAATCTTGAGTGCTTCGGTCAAGCTAATCTCCTTGTTTTCGTCTTCCACTTCGCCGTCATTCACGACCATGCGGTTGCGATAGATTTCGAAGTCGCCCTTGTCAGGATTTACGATAACGTCGAAGTTCTCGTCGCTTCCAAATATCTTGGCTAGTACATTGCGAAAACTCTCTTCCAAGACACTCACCAAAGTGGTACGGTCTATGTTCTTCATATCCTTGAACTCGCGGAAGGAGTCTATCATGCTCACATGCTCGTCGTCATTCTTTCTTGCTGCCATAGCTTACTTGAAACTTATTAAGTATTTTGTATATTTCACATTGTCCATATTGTATTGGTGGTCTACGTCCATAGCTACTGGGCGTTTTTTTCCTTCCACCTTCACTTTTTCGTTGGCTGTTACCACGAAATCGCGCCCGTCAACACTCTTTAGCGTGCCGCGCACTTTCTTTCCATCGCTCCCGAGAACTTCTACTTGCTCACCAACATGGTTCAGATACTGTTGTGAAACCTTGAAAGGTTGACCTAATCCAGCCGACCCAACCTCTAATTCGTAGTCCTCCTTGTCGCGATCGAGGCGTTCCTCGATGAATTTGCTTAGCTCTACACAATCGTTGATGTAGACGCCATCGGCATGATCGATTTCCACGGTGATCTTGTCATCTCGGTTCACCATGACGTCGACGAGGAAATAATCCTTGTCAACTAACCACTCTTCAACTAAATTTTTTACGACGTTCTGGTCTATCATATCTTGTTATTAATAAAAAATGAGGAACTCTCTTTGGAGCCCCTCATTCCACTGAACGATGCAAAGATACAAAGAAAAAAGCATCCGTGCAAGCCTTTCGCTATATTTATTTGTTTTGTAATCTCCTGATTACTAATATAGAGATATTGCATTTTGATGTCATTTAACATCTGAGGCATGACAACAAACACAGAGAATAATTATGGTTCATCAATAGTCTGAATAGTAATCAAAAGAGATTATGGCTTTTCAAATGACCTTGTGGGTGATCAGGCATTCGTGCGTCATTGATCTTAACGTTTACTATGTTGCTGTTCGCGGAATGTCTTGCAAAAGCAAGGGACCACTGCTCAACATGAGTAATGGTCCCCTTTCTACGTTAGTATGTTATGAAAAATTTGAGAGAATTTGAAACTTCACAGTTTCGTTGTTGTTTTACTAAACATTATTTTATAGAGAAAGCATAGAAATAATCTTATTTAATCATGGATTCTTCAACTGCAGTATTCGGATTTACCATGCTTTGTTTCATGGTGTCCACTGCAGCACTATCCCCCATAGCTACTGATGTACCTTTGTTTATCTCCGGCATAGTATAGCCATCATATTTGCTGATAGTATTACCACTGTCCCTATCAAACGATAGTTGCATTGCATTACCCAAAGTAAGGATAATAGCGACAATGGCAGCTGCCTTGAAGAGTGGGCGAAAACGCTGAGCCATGGTGATAACTTGTGCCTTAACTGGTACTTGTTCTTTAATCATGGATAGGATTCTCTCGTCGAAATCATCGTCCAAAACATCACTTTCAGGCTCCTCGGCTTCATAGACAAAGAGCGAACTGTAGCACAGTAGTTCGGCCGGGACGTTGTCCTGACTGAAGAACGCGCGCAAAATATCTTCCTCTTCAAGAGAGGTTTCGCCACGCCAATAGCGCTCCATAAGTTGTTCGATGTACTTGTAATCCATTTTTAATCTTCGTCTTACATTAAAAATGACGATTGGTCTATGGCAAAGTTACAACTTAGATAATTTTTAACATTTGTTAAGTAAGAATCGGTCTTCGAGTAATAATGAGTGATTCTTTTGTGCTATTCAGATGAAACCACTCTTCTATTTGTTCTGCTAAACTGACAAGTGATGCCAAATTGGGGGGCGATCAGAATAGACGGTTGTCTTAAACAAATGAGTTCTTAAAAGGTATAATAGTAAAATGATATATGCATTTCTTGGAAATTGGATACTATTACACTCCAAAACTATCCATCTCCTGGAATCTTTGCTTTATGGTTTGACGACCTCTAAAGATATTCACCTTAACCTGATCTTCCGATATATCTAAGATTTGGGCTATATCTTTGTAGGTCTTCCCCTCAAAATCACGTAGCTGAATACAACTTCGTTGTTTCTCGGGCAGACTGTCAACAATATCTCTCACTAAGCGAATTTGATCGTGACGGATTGTCTGTTCCGATGGTGTGTGGCCTCCGTCTGCACGATCCATCTGTAACTCATCCAGCGATTCGTTGCGATTGCCGTGTCGTTTGATAGTGTCCAATGCGAGATTTCGGCATACCGTGAAGCAGAATGCCTCAATATTTTCGATTTCAGGCCAGGTGTCACGGCGGTTCCAAATCTTAATCAGCGTTTCTTGCACGATGTCCTCCGCCTCAGCACTGTCGAGTGTAATACGCAGTGCAAGGCGATAGAGCTGGTTCTTCAGCGGTAGAATATCGTTGCGAAAGCTGATTGGTTTCATTCATTATTTATTTGATCAGTGTGCCATGCATTCCGTCGATAGCAGTCGCGAGCGTGATGTTCACTTGCTTTACACCAGCATCGATGGCACGAAGCGCATTTTCTATCTTAGGTATCATACCACCAGAGATCGTGCCATCTGCTACTAAAAGATCGAAATCTGATCGGGTGATAGTGGGAATAACGCTGTTGTCATCGTCAGGGTTGGTTAGTACACCAGTCTTCTCAAAGCAGTAAATCAGTGTGGTGTCGTATCGTGTGGCCATGGCTTTCGCTACTTCCGAGGCTATTGTGTCAGCGTTGGTATTGAGCATGTTGCCATTTCCGTCATGAGTCAACGGTGCCATGATTGGTGTGACTCCACCGTTTATGAGTGTTGCAAGCATCTCACCGTTAACCTCCACTGGGTCGCCTACATAGCCGAAGTCAACCATGGTATCATGGGGCTCTCCTTGTTCGTCAGTTATTCTCATGGATACTGGAGGGCGCTTACGGCTGAGGATGCAGTTCATATCAACTCCTGTGAGTCCCAGAGCATTCACGCCAATTGACTGAAGACGGGCAACGATATGCTTGTTGACTAACCCACCATAGACCATTGTAACTACCTCGAGCATATCCTCATCGGTGATGCGTCGGCCATTAACCATATGGCTTTCGATTCCCAGAGCACTAGCTATTTTGGTTGCCCTGCGACCGCCTCCATGTACCAGCATTTTAGCTCCATCAATCAAAGTGAAGTCTTTTAGTAACTGTTTTAAGCGCTCTTCATCCTCTACTATGGCGCCACCTACTTTTACTATGGTCAGTTTTTCTCTCATGCTTTTATTCCAAATAGGTATAACCGTAAAGCCCTGAGCGATAGTTGCTAAGGAACTCCTTCCCTTCCTCAAGGGAAATTTTGCCTTGTTTCATGCTTTTTGTTACCCATTGCTCCAACTGCCTAACAAGTTTCTTGGGATTATATTGTACGTATTCCAAGACCTCTTCTACCGTCTCGCCGTCGAATATCTGGTCGATGTGGTAATGGCCGTCCTTCACACTGATGTGTGCGGCATTGGTGTCACCGAAGAGATTGTGCATATCGCCAAGAATCTCCTGATATGCTCCCACAAGGAAAACACCGAGATAATAAGGCTCGTTCTTCCTCAGTGTATGCAGAGGGAGCACGTGAGTAATGTGACTGCTGGAAACAAAGTTGGAGATTTTGCCATCACTGTCGCAGGTGATGTCCTGTAATGTTGCCTTGCGTGTGGGGCGTTCGTTGAGTCGCTGGATAGGCATGATGGGGAAGAGTTGGTCTATCGCCCATGAGTCAGGCAGACTCTGGAAAAGCGAAAAGTTACAGAAGTATTTGTCAGCGAGCAGCTTGTCAAGGTTGCGCAGCTCGTCTGGGACGTGCTTTATGCCTTTGCAAAGCGTGTTGATCTCATGGCAAACGCTCCAGTACATTGCCTCAATCTCAGCTCTGGTACGCAAGTCAACTATGCCATGGGAGAATAGTTCCAATGCCTCGTCACGTATCTGCTCTGCATCGTGAAAATCTTCGAGCATGCGCTTTGGACTCAGGTTATCCCATATGTCATAGAGGTCTCTGACCAATTGATGATCAGTCTCCTTAGCTTCGAACTCTTCAGCCATTTCGGGTAGGGACGCTGTCTCCAATACGTCTATGACAAGCACAGAGTGGTGTGCGGCCAAACTACGTCCGCTTTCGGTGATGATATTGGGATGCTCTATATTGTTTCTGTTGGCAGCATCAACGAATGTGTAGACACAATCGTTCACATACTCCTGTATGGAGTAGTTTACTGAACTCTCACTACTTGAGCTGCGTGTGCCGTCATAGTCCACTCCGAGTCCACCGCCACAATCCACGAAATCTACATTGTACCCCATTTGGTGGAGGTTGATATAGTATTGGGCAGCTTCCTTTAGAGCTGTTTGTATGCGGCGAATCTTGGTTATCTGACTACCAATGTGGAAATGGATGAGACGCAGTGAGTCGTGCAACCCCATATCATCCAACTTTTTGAGGGCTTCTAAAAGTTCAGAGGCGGTCAAACCGAATTTTGAAGCATCGCCGCCGCTCTCTGCCCACTTGCCTGAACCACTTGATGCGAGTTTGATACGTACACCAAGGTTAGGCTTCACGTTGAGCTTTTTAGCCACGCGGGCAATGATATCGAGTTCATTGAGTTTCTCTACCACGATGAAAATACGTTTGCCCATCTTCTGTGCCAGCATGGCCAATTCAATATAACTCTGGTCTTTGTAACCGTTGCAGATAATGAGCGAGTCGCTCTGACACTGTACGGCGATTACAGCATGTAGCTCAGGCTTGGAGCCTGCTTCCAATCCAAGATTGAACTTTCGTCCGTGGGAGATGATTTCTTCCACAACCGGTTGCATCTGGTTTACCTTAATAGGGTAAATCACAAAGTTCTCGGCTTTGAAATCATACTCTTTCTTGGCAGATTCAAAGCATGATGCCGTTTTCTCGATGCGATTATCTAGAATGTCTGGAAAACGCAACAACACTGGTGGTGTAACATCGCGCAAAGCCAACTCATCCATCACATCTCGCAGATCTACTTGCGTATTGTCCTTGCAAGGTGTTACATAGACATCGCCTTTTTCGCTAATGCCAAAGTAAGAGGTACCCCATCCATTTATGTTATAGAGTTCTTCGGAATCCTCGATAGTCCATTTTTTCATAGATAAAATTCTGTTATAATGTGGTATAAAGGTGGTATGCGGCCATTGTTTAGGGGAGATTAAGCACTTTGATAAAATACATTCCTTCTGTTAAGAGGTAAGTTGACAATATATTTAGTCTTGCTTTCTGCTTTAATGCACTAAGTTGAAACTATTACTTCAAGATTTCGCAACTTTGCCGAGTTATCATCTGCAAGTTAATAATAATATCTGTTTAATCTAAATTAAGAGATTCTTTAATCTTGTCAACGGTGATTTTGATCTTCTCGTAACTATCCATTAAGGTCACATCGATAGTGTGTTTGGCCTTGGAATAGTAGGGGGTTCGCACTGTAAGTTGCTCCTTGATATAGGCTTGCACCTCTTCGGGTGTCTTTCCCATAAGAAGCGGACGTTCAGTACGCCCCATTTTGAGATGATTATAGAGTACATCGGGCGTGCACTTGAGAAACACTGATTCACCCTGCTGATTGATGTAGTCCATGTTATCATAGAAACAGGGTGTGCCTCCACCGCAGCTAATGATGACATTCTCAAATTCGGCAACCTCATGCAGCATCGTACTTTCTAATCGTCGGAAACCTTCTTCGCCACGTTCATCGAAAATTTGCTTTATTGTTCGGTGCATGCGCCCCTCGATATACCAGTCTAAATCATAGAAAGGCATGCCTGTGTCCTTGGCCAATGACTTGCCCACGGTGGTCTTGCCCGAACCCATATAGCCGATGATGATGATTCGACTCATGCTTATTTCTTTCTCCGAGGCTTGGGTTCTGGTGCCGTTTCGACGATGGTCTTGCACTCCTCGAAACTCAGATCTCCGGCCAATGCACGCTCATGTAACTTCTTTTCGATTCGGAAGTTATGTCCATCATAGGCGATGTATGGGCCGTATCGACCCTTGAGCAACTCCATTTTTGAGTCCTGTTCAAATAATTTGATGTGGCGTTCCTTCTCTTGTTCGCGCTTAGCATTGATAAGTTCGATTGCGGTGTCAAGAGTCACGGTCATTGGATCTTCTGTTTTGGGCAGTGACACATATTTCTTAT
This sequence comes from Prevotella sp. UBA5387, assembly GCA_002407775.1. Classification (GTDB taxonomy): domain Bacteria; phylum Bacteroidota; class Bacteroidia; order Bacteroidales; family Bacteroidaceae; genus Prevotella. The sequence goes on along the minus strand of DHOP01000030.1, from coordinate 116,529 downwards.
TGTGCTGTATGTATGGTCCAAAACGTCCTTTGCCTATGGTTACTGCTAGCCCCTCATATTCGCCGATTTCGCGCGGAAGCTTAAACAGCTCCAAAGCCTCATCCAGCGTTATGGTCTCCATGCTCTTGTCCTTAGGTATCTGAGAGAACTTTGGTTTTTCCTCGTCTTCTGCGGTTCCGATCTGAACCATAGGACCGAAACGACCAATCTTCACCGTAACTGGTTTCCCGCTTTTGGGGTCAGTCCCCAACTTGCGTTCCCCAACTTTTCGTTCGGTACGTGTCTTCATCACCTTTTGGACCACTGGAGTGAAATCTTTGTCAAATTTATTGATCATAGATTTCCACTCTTCCTTGCCCTCGGCAATATGGTCAAACTGTTGCTCAACGCGAGCAGTGAAGTTATATTCCATAATCTCAGGAAAGTTTTCAACAAGGAAATCGTTTACCACGATGCCGATATCGGTCGGTAAAAGCTTACCTTTTTCCGAGCCGGCCATTTCTGTCTTTTGGACTGTAGATACTAACTTTCCCTTTAAGGTGTCCACTAAGAATGCGCGCTCGGTTCCCGGCTTGTCGCCCCTTGCCACGTATTCGCGTTGTTGTATCGTGGAGATGGTTGGTGCATACGTTGAAGGACGTCCGATACCAAGCTCTTCGAGCTTACGTACAAGGCTTGCCTCAGTGTATCTTAGTGGTCCTTGAGTATATCTTTCCGTTGATGTGATTTCGCGTCGCTCTAAGTTGTCGCCCACTTTGAGAGAAGGCAACAAACGAGTCTCCTCTTGGTTGTTGTCCTCGTCATCGGTCGACTCGCGGTATACTTTGATGAATCCATCAAAGGCCAATACCTCTCCTGTCGCAACGAATCTTTCCTTTACACCGTCGACATCTATGCTTACTGTGGTCTTCTCGATCTGTGCATCGGCCATTTGAGAGGCAACGGTACGCTTCCAGATGAGGTCATAGAGTCGGTGCTCCTGACCAGTCAGGCTCTTTCCTGCTTCCGAGATGAACGTAGGGCGGATAGCTTCGTGAGCTTCCTGAGCACCCTTGGAGTGTGTAGTATAGTTACGTGGCTTGCTATATTCCTCGCCGTAAGTCTTTATGATTTCTTCTTTGGCAGTATTGATGGCCAATGAACTGAGGTTCACACTGTCGGTACGCATATATGTGATGTGTCCACCCTCGTAAAGTCGCTGGGCTATCATCATAGTTTGCGAAACACTGAATCCGAGTTTGCGTGCGGCTTCCTGTTGCAGTGTAGAAGTAGTGAAAGGTGGTGCGGGGGTGCGCTTAAGGGGTTTCTTTGTAATGTTATCTACCGTGAATGTGGCATCTTTGCATCGGTTAAGGAAGTTTACAGCCTCTTCATGGGTCTTGAAACGTTTTTCCAATTCAGCCTTAACCTCACTTTGGCTACCGTCAGGATTGGTTACGGCAAAGATGGCATTGATGCGATAGTAGGGTTCTATATTGAATGCCTGAATCTCGCGTTCGCGTTCTACTATGAGTCTAACGGCCACACTCTGGACACGACCGGCAGACAAGGCTGGCTTCACTTTTCGCCAAAGCACAGGCGAGAGTTTGAATCCCACGATACGATCGAGAAGGCGACGTGCCTGCTGCGCGTTCACCAAATCCATATTAAGGTGTCGTGGATTATCTATAGCTTCGAGTATTGCGCTTTTGGTTATCTCATGAAAAACAATACGGGCAGTATTCTCTTCGTCAAGTCCTAGCACCTCGCACAGGTGCCAACTAATGGCTTCTCCTTCACGGTCCTCATCACTTGCGAGCCAAATCTTGGTTGCGGCTTTGGCGCTTTTCTTTAGCTCCGCCACTATTTTTTTCTTCTCTTCGGGAATTTCGTAGTCGGGTTCTAGTGTGTCCTCGTTGATGCTAAGTTCTTTTTTCTTAAGGTCGCGGATGTGTCCGTATGATGACATCACTTTGTAATCCTTTCCCAAGAACTTCTCTATCGTCTTGGCCTTAGCAGGACTCTCGACGATGACCAAATTTTCTTGCATACTTTCTCTTGAATGTTTAATGGTTGGCAAAAGTAAGTATTTCTTTGCCATATACCTTATTATATAAGATTTAATTTAGATATTTTAATAAAGCAAGACAGGAAGGTCGGAATATGAGGGAGAGAAGAAAGAGAGTTGTCAAGGGGGTAAATGCGTCGTGGTATCGCGGTGGACAATAAATGGATAGTGGAGGAATAGAAAAATGAAAGGGTGGGTAGAATGTAAAAAACATGAGCGTTAAAGAGCTCGTTAGTGCTTTTTCCTTATCTTTGTGGGGCGTAAGGTCTTTATAAAACCAAATCATGAATATGCACAACCTAAGAAACAATAGTCTGCTAAATCTTTTTGTGTCGGTCGTTTTAGTCTTTATTGTCGCACCTAGACCTGCATTTTCGCAATATGTGACCCCTTTGTTGCGTACCCATTGGGGACAAGGGGCACCTTATAACGCACTGAGTCCTATGGATGGTGACCGCCGTGCATTGGCTGGATGTGGTCCGATAGCGATGGCGCAAGTCGTACGTGGTATGGAATACCCACCCCGCAGTCCCCGTGACAGTGCCTTGTATGCTTGGAACCTGATGCCCGACAAGCTTTCATCGGCTAGTGGGGAGGCCGAGCGGCAGGCCATAGCGTCACTCATCCGCGACTGCGGTGCTACTGCTTTCACGCGCTACGGGGCCGACAGTAGTAGCACCCAACTGACGCAAATAGTGTATGCAATGAAGAAGCTCTACGGCTTTTCGCCCTACATGATGATTGTGCGTCGCGATTCTTTTGCCGGTACGGACGAAGCCCAAAGGTGGCGTGATATGCTTTTCGAAGAGTTGCGGGCAGGGCGACCGGTTCTAATGAGGGGCGTGAAACCAAGAGGCGGCAGCGGACATATCTTTGTTGCCGATGGCGTGCGCGATACTTTGGTGCACCTGAACTTCGGGTGGAATGGCGAGTCTGACGGCTGGTATCCTGTGGATAGCATGGGGGATTTTACCCAGAAAGTGATGATGGCCATCCATGTGGCTGACTCTTCATATTTACCCGAGGCGGTGAATGTCGTAGTTGAACGGCCTGGAATGCTACGGTCCCAATTGTCGGATGTGGTTTGGGCCACTGTTCAGAGCCTTTCGGTAGAGGGAGAGCTTAATGCCGACGATGTGAGATGGCTACGACGCTTGGCCAGTCGGCAGACTTTCAACAGGCACGTCGGTCAGCTAGCGTTTCTCGATATGAGCCGAGTAAGAATGGAATATCTGCCCGACTCTGCCTTTTATAAGGCAGCAGCGCTTACCTACGTGCGGTTGCCTGCGGGGCTTAAGGTTATCGGTACGAGTGCCTTCCAGTTTTGTTATAGCCTCAATCAGGTAGACATTCCGCCCACGGTATGGAAGATTCGTGGCGGGGCCTTCACACAATGCCGAGGATTGCTCGACATTCATATTCCTGAAGGTGTGCGCAATGTGCTTAGCAGCACTTTTACTGGTTGTGAGAACCTCACTTCTGTGCGCCTGCCCGAGAGCATAGATACCTTGGGATCTTCAGTTTTCCGGAGCTGCACCCGACTCGAAAGCCTATATATTCCGGCGCGTGCTAACCAAATAGGGCCAATGCTGGTAGATCGTTGCCCCAATGTCAGGGTGACTGTGGACAGCCACAATTCCAACTATCGTTCGGTGGATGGCCGACTGGAGGGTATCACCCAGCGTGCAAAACAGTCTCTCGGGATCATGCCAAAGAGCGTGCCGGCAGGCAAAAGAAAACTTGCCCGCATTAATCCGATTACTAAGGTGGTGTCGAGATACAAGATCGTAAACGGCAAAAAGGTGTGGATGGGATATGTGGATGAGCATGGAAGGTTAAAGAAAAATAGTACTGTAGGTGTGCAACCCCCAAGAATACCTTGAGAATTTGTGGTTTGCGCCTATTCGGAAATTGCGTAAACTAGGCCATAACGGATTATTTTCGGCTAACATTCTTGATCAGCAAGACGGTCTGGTGCTCAACGAACCCGCCAATTTCCAACCCTAGGAGGCCTCTAAACCGTCAATGTTGGGAACCATTCAGAGGAAAGAGCACCAACCAGACCTCTATGTACTACAAGGTTTGCGTCAACTATTATCTACCCAGGCAACGACGATAAAGAGTGAAGAGATAATCGCCCTAAGATAGTATGGCATGAGAAATTCATGTGGTGGAGGTTGATGTTTTTTCCTTCTAATGTTGTGATCAAATATGAATCACTTCGTGAAACAAATTGAATTACTCACTGATTCAAATTGATTCATCCCGTGATTCACTTTGAATCACAATTCAAAGTGAGCTTGTAGGGGTATTGGTTTGGCTCTAAGCATTTTTTAGGTGCTTGTTTTTCTAGAATGAGATGGAGCAAATGGTGTCTATCCCATCGAACATATTGAATTGATTTGTGGTAAACTTTAATTAGTTATAGAGTTTAAACTATGTTAATTTTTGTTTCGCTTTAGCTCTGTTTGCGTATCTTTGTACAATTATTCTCAGAAATATATCTGTTGGATTTATCACTAATAACTATAAAAACAATAAAATGGCAAATGTTAAGCCCGCACAGGGCAAGCTTGGAATTATGGTAGTGGGTTGTGGCGATGTGGCTACAACGATGATGGTGGGCGTGTTAATGGCACGTAAGGGTTTGACAAAGCCCATCGGATCCATGACTCAGTACGACAAAATTCGTGTAGGTAAAGGCGATAAAAAGCAATATCTACACTACAAGGACATTGTACCTATGGCATCGTTAGACGATGTAGTCTTCGGTTGCTGGGACTGTTACCCTCAGAACGCTTATCAACAAGCAGTCTATGGTGAAGTGCTAAAGACAAAAGACATTGAACAGGTTCGTGATGAGTTGGAACAGATTGTTCCCATGAAAGCTTGCTTTGACAAGAACTATGCAAAGCGCATTGATGGCGACAATGTGAAGGACTGCAAGACTCGTTGGGAAATGGTAGAGGCCCTTAAGAAGGATATTCAAGATTTCAAGGCTCGCACAGGTGTAGACCGTGTAGTTGTTGCATGGGCCGCCTCTACGGAGATCTATGTTCCCTTCGAAGAGAAGATTCATGGAACATTAGCTTCATTAGAAAAGGCCATGAAGGACGACGATCGTGAAAATATCGCTCCAAGTATGTGCTATGCTTACGCTGCTTTGACTGAAGGATGTCCATTTATTATGGGTGCTCCCAATACAACAGTAGACATTCCAGCAATGTGGGAGTTGGCAGAAAAGACAAAGATGCCTATTTCTGGCAAGGACTTCAAGACTGGTCAGACACTTGTGAAGTCTGGTTTTGCACCGATCTTGAAGGTGCGCAATCTCGGACTGAGTGGATGGTTCTCTACCAATATCCTCGGCAATCGTGATGGAGAGGTGCTTGATGAACCCGCTAACTTCCGCACCAAGGAGGTGTCTAAGCTCTCAACGCTTGAGACCATTTTGCGCAAAGAAGACCAACCGGATCTTTATGGCGACATTTACCATAAGGTACGCATCAATTATTATCCACCGCGCAACGACAACAAGGAAGGCTGGGACAATCTTGATATCTTTGGTTGGATGGGCTATCCTATGCAGATTAAGATTGATTTCCTTTGCCGCGACTCCATTCTTGCCGCACCAGTGTTGCTCGACCTTGTGTTGCTTAGCGACTTGGCTTGCCGCGCAGGACGTTATGGCATCCAGCGCTTCTTAAGTTTCTTCCTCAAGAGTCCTATGCATGACTACACTCAGGGAGAAGAGGCTGTAAATAATTTGTTTGAGCAGTATGTGATGCTTAAGAATGCAATCCGCGAAATGGGTGGTTACGAGGCCGATGAGGAAATAGACTAAGCCATCGCCCCAAGGGTTGAAATACAAGCTCCTTCTACTCTTCGACTATGCTGGAAATATTTTATTCTAGCGCAGAATCGTAGAGTAGAAGGAGCTTTTTTGTTGCTATCGCGATAATGGTCAATATTTATTGTTTTTCAGTAACACGTATAGGGGCAAATAAAAACGTGCATAAGTTTTTATAAGCCTACGCACGTTTTCTATTTTATTGATGTACTAAATCAACGATTTTTGTAGTATAGAATAAAGTCTTGCAGTCCTTTTCGAATGGAATCAAGGCCGAACTCCTCTATACGAATCTTGTCTAGGGGTAACCATTGGTATTCAGCGGCATCGTCATCAACAGAGACTACCGTGGTGTCTGGTACTCTGCAAAGAAAAAACATATCCATTGTTGGCACTTCGAAACCAGAGTATACGTATGTGTTGGGATAACTGAAGAGGTATTCTGCCCGTTCTACAACCAACCTTGTCTCCTCCATCACTTCTCTAATGACACCCTCTTCTGCCGTTTCGCCGATGTCGCAGAAACCGCCAGGGAGGTCAAGCGTGCCACGCATAGGTTCTTTCTTGCGAGTCACAGCCAAAAGCTCGTCATGGTCGTTGAGAATGAATGCAGCAGTTGCTGAGCTGGGATTGAGAAAATATTCAAATCCGCAATCCGAGCAACGCTTGCTTTTTTCGTTGTCTTCCTCAAAGTGTTCGCTACCGCAAACAGGGCAGAAGTGGAAGGCTGACAATGGGTGTGGCATGGCCAGAGGTGTGGTGTTAAATGTTAGGTGATGGGTGTTAAGGAGTAGCTGTTAGCTGAGGTGATAGGCGTTGGGTGATTTTTGCATTGCTAATGGGTTCCCATTAACACCTATCATCTAACATCTATCACCTCAACTTTACAACATCGACTTTATCTCAGCATCCAAATCCTGTATCTGGACATCGCGTTTTTGTAACACGTTGTTCTTGTCTATGAGGAAGAAAGTCGGAACTGCCTGCACGTTGTATTGTGCTGCGAAGGTAGAGGCCATGCCGTTGGCATCACGAACACGTACCCATGGAAGGGCAGAGACGCTCTCCTTCCAGAAATGTTCGTCTGGATCGAGGCTCACCTGATAGATCTCAAAACCTTGTGCATGATACTTGTTGTATAGTTCGCGAAGTTGCATGATTCGGGCGGTACTGCTCTTTGTGGCAAATACATGGAAATCAAGCATAACCACTTTGCCCTTCAAGTCGGTGAGACGCTGAATTTTTCCGTTGTTATCAGGCAAAGCGATGTCAATGACTCCAGACGTAGTCACTTTGGCAGCGTCAATCGTTTGAGCTTGCTTGCTTTGGATGATGCGAACGTTTTTCATACCTTCGATGGCAATGTTGTGGAGATTTTTACCTCGTTCAGAGCCAGGGAAGTATGTGTCCCAACTTGTAGCGACAGCTGCAAATACCTTCACGTCTTCATTATTGCTATGTGGATCGAAGATTAGAGCCACCTGATTGCCGACGCTGATGGTCTGGAACAGTGCGAAGTAAGAAAAGGCCTTCATGGGCTCTTTGAAAATATAATTCCTCTTCACATTGTCTTTGTAAACATTGAGAACAGTCATGATACTATCAGATTCCATATTGCCGTTGATGCCGGGGTTGCCGACGATTCCGTTGACTTGAGCCTGAAGATTCATCTGAAGAATTGCTAGTTCCTTGATCTTGGAGCACTCCTCTGAACCTTGCACGTCGTATTGACTCGACATAGTGGGGTAGGAGGCTTTCACGCTGATGGTCTCCGTTGAGTCGATAGCAATGTTAATGATCTGACGTGCGATGCGTAGGCGATAGAACTCGGGATGCTTAGGCGCTTTCTCTGAAAAGTCGAAAGAGCCGTCTTTGCCAAGCTTTACAGAGTCTACTGTTACCTGACCATCTAGGCTCATGTTCTCGAAGTAGAGCAGTGAGTCACTTGCTTCTGTGATGTTTCCACTAATATGGAACTTCTTCTGTGTACACGATGTGATGGCAATAGTGGTCAAAATGACCGTTGCAACCGTCAGTAGCTTGGATAATTTCATTTCAATCCTTTTTACAATGTTATAGTTTGCAAAGTTAGTGACAATCGCCAAAAAAACAAAAAATAATCTTATATTCTTACTCTTTCTATTATTTAATAGGTATCTTTGTACACAATATATTTTAGATGTAAGTCAAAACAATAAGTATTTTAATTTTTTAGATGAACGTAATTACAAAAACCGTTCAGTTGCCAGATGGCAGAACCATCTCAATTGAAACCGGAAAGGTTGCGAAACAAGCCGACGGTGCCGCAGTTCTTCGTATGGGAAACACCGTACTTTTGGCCACAGTTTGCGCAGCTAAAGAGGCAGTTCCGGGTACAGATTTTATGCCTTTGCAGGTAGATTACCGTGAGCAGTATAGTGCTGCAGGTCGTTTTCCAGGTGGATTTACCAAGCGTGAAGGCAGAGCCAGCGATGATGAGGTCCTTGTCTCACGTCTTGTAGACCGTGCCCTTCGTCCGCTGTTTCCAGCAGATTATCACAGTGAAGTTTATGTGCAAGTTATGCTTCTCTCCGCCGATGGCGTAGACCAGCCCGATGCTTTGGCAGGTTTTGCTGCTTCAGCAGCTATGGCTTGCTCTAATATTCCTTTCGATTATACCATTTCTGAGGTACGCGTAGCTCGCATTAACGGCGAGTATGTTGTTAACCCCACATTCCAGCAGATGTCTGATGCCGACATGGACCTGATGATAGGTGCCACGAAGGACAACATCATGATGGTGGAAGGTGAGATGAAAGAGGTTTCTGAGCAAGACCTAATCGGCGCGCTCAAAGCAGCTCATGAGGCTATCAAGCCTATGTGTGCAATCCAGGACGAGCTGGCTAAGGAACTTGGAACTGACAAGAAGCGTGAGTACAACGATGAGGTAAACGATGATGAGTTGCGCCAGCAGATTAAGGATGAGCTCTTTCAGCCAGCCTTGGATGTAAACCATCAGTTCTTGGAGAAGCATGCACGTCAGGATGCATTCAACAAGATTTTTACTGACTTCTTGGAGAAATACGATGCTGCCCACACGGAACTTTCCGATGATGAGTTGCATGAGAAGCACGCAGAGGCAACTCGTTATTATGATGACGTGATGCGTGATGCCATGCGCCGCATGGTCCTCGATGAGGGTAAGCGTATGGATGGTCGTGTTCCTACTGAGATTCGTCCTATCTGGAGCGAGATTTCAACATTGCCAATGCCCCACGGAAGTTCAATCTTCCAGCGTGGTGAGACGATGAGTCTCTCAACTTGTACTCTTGGTACTAAGCTTGATGAGAAGCTAGTCGATGGTGTGTTGAACCGCGGTTATCAGCGATTCTTGCTCCATTACAACTTCCCTCCATTCTCAACTGGTGAGGCAAAGTCACAACGTGGTGTTGGTCGTAGAGAGATTGGTCATGGCCATTTGGCATGGCGCGCTCTGAAAGACCAAATTCCAGCAGAATTTCCTTATACTGTTCGTTTGGTAAGCCAGGTGTTGGAATCCAATGGTTCCTCTTCAATGGCAACAGTGTGCGCTGGTACATTGGCAATGATGGACGCAGGTGTGCCTATTAAGAAGCCGGTTTCTGGTATTTCCATGGGCCTGATCATGGATGATGATTCTGATAAGTATGTCATCTTGAGCGATATTCTTGGAGACGAGGATCACCTTGGAGACATGGACTTCAAGACCACCGGTACTAAGGATGGCCTTACTGCAACACAGATGGATATCAAGTGCAACGGATTGTCATTCGAAATTCTTGAGAAGGCATTGTTGCAGGCCAAAGCTGCTCGTGAGCATGTGATGGACAAGATGTTGGAGACTATTTCTGAGCCACGCGAAGAGATGAAGCCACAGGTTCCACGCATTGTCGCAATGGAAATTCCTAAGGAATTCATTGGCGCAGTGATTGGCCCAGGCGGAAAGATCATTCAGCAGATGCAAGAAGATAGTGGTGCTACGATTACAATTGATGAGGCTGACGGTGTTGGCAAGATTCAAATCTCAGCACCAAACAAGGATAGTATCGATAAGGCTGTAAACAAGATCAAGGCTATAGTTGCCATGCCAGAAGTTGGTGAGGTTTACGACGGCGTTGTGAAGAGCATCATGCCATATGGCTGCTTCGTTGAAATTTTACCTGGAAAAGAAGGTTTGCTTCATATCTCTGAGGTTCTTTGGAAGCGCTTGGAGACCGTTGAAGAGGCTGGAATCCATGAGGGCGACCATATCCAAGTGAAGCTTTTGGAGGTCGATCCTAAGACAGGCAAGTACAAGTTGTCTCATCGTGTGCTCCTCGAGAAACCAGAAGGTTATGTTGAGCGCGAACGTAGACCACGTCGTGAGGGTGATCAACATCCTCGTCGCGATGGTGAACGCCGTGATCGTGGCGAGCGTCATGACCGTGGAGACCGTCGTCCTCGTCATTTTGAACACAGTGACAACGATTATCAGAACAATAAGTCTGATGAGAATGTAGAGAACAACGACTAATCAACAACGGTCGATTGAAATATTTAGGGGTTGGAAATCTTACCAAGATTTCCAACCCCTTTTTTCGTGCCTAAACAAATTAGGCAATATTGTTTTATATTCTAGAAGATGGAATAAAGGCTATCAATAAATGAAAGAGCAATAAAACAATCTTACCTTGAAGATTATTTTGGAGTGCTTATATTAGGTTCTTATTTCTTCGTTACAATATACGCACTTAGCAATACCAAAACTAGTGCGACAGGTTTATCCCAAGTGAGTACGTCTTGCCCAATGGAAATAGCCACTAAGGATGCCACTATAGGCTGAAGATTGATATAGACACTCACGGTGGTGGCTGGCAGATAACGCATGGCATAGGGTGTGGCGAAAGAACCAATAACGGTAACAATAAGCACGATGAACACCATTTCAAGCATTCCGCTCCATTGCCATGCTGAGCTATAGAGTGTGGCTCCTTGTAGATCAGACCAGGAAAATGGTAGTATAGCGATGGTTGCCACAAGAAAAATCCATTTCAATTGCGTCACAGCAGAGTATTTCGTGGATACTGAACGGGTTATGATGAGATACCCTGCCCAAGTCAACATGCTCAATAAGGCAAGTACTATACCTAGTAAATCATTACTACCACTCCCGCCTTGCCAACCCATAAGCACCATGAGCATGGTGCCTACAATACCAATAATCACTCCAAAGACTCCACGACCACTCAGCTTTTCGCCGATAAAAAGTGCTGCAAGGGCCATTGTGGCTACTGGAGTTAGTGAGGCTATGAAACTGAAATATACTGGTGTGGTGTAGTTCAATGCCCAAGCAGAGAGTGTCAGAGATATAACAAAGCCCAACAATCCCCCACAAATAATAACTAATAGGTCCTTAGGATTTACATGCTCTCGTGGTAAAAATAGCGAGACTAGCCAGAAGATTATCGTAGCACCTATAAAGCGAGAAGCCATGTATGCCATGGGTGAAACCCAATCATCGAGCAGTAATTTCGTAACAGGTACACCTAATCCGAATATCACATTTGCAATCAGCACTGCGCTGTGAGCCTTAATTTTAGTCTTTTCCATAACAGTGGCAAAGTTAAAAAGAAAATCCTACTTACATTATATGTGCCAGTTATATTTTACTCGTTGTGATATTTTGTAATGCCTATGTGACCCTTTTTATTTGATAAACATCTTTAATTTTTGATATCCCTTGCTGTCTTTAACAATTTTATGGCATTTTTAATTTGCTTTTGGTCAATAATATCTTAATTTTGCCATATTCGAATTACACTAAACCAAACTTTAGTTTTTTTTATCACTTAAATACTATCTTATATGTACAAACGTTTACTTTTAACTTTAGCAATTGGTCTATCTGCCATGGCATCGTTCGCATATCAGTTGAACGATTACATCTATACGTCCGATGCTAAGTACAAGGTTGTGGGACAGAATATTATTGCAAATGGCAATTTTGCCAGCAATTATAGTTCTTGGTCCACACTAACTGCGGCAGCCGTTTCTCCGGACTTCTGGTCTGTTGAGACTGGGGCAGGTCCTAATGGCGAGAATGTATTAATGAGTGTCAACAATGCTGATGGCAATGATGGTGCTTACATTTTCCAAAGTGTTCCCTTTGAGGCTTCAAAGACTTATGTAGTCTCCATGAAGGTGTTGGCACCTGCTGCCATCACTACAAGTGTTTCATCGGGAGCCCAGAACTACATCGATGTGTTTGCTAACGCAGATTTCTCTTCGAGCAAGAGTGCAGCACGTTTCCAGCAGGTCGCTAGCGTTACAGGAATTCCTGCAAATGAGTGGACCGACGTATCATTTGCATTCACTGATACAGTGACTGGTGGTTCCGTAGGTGGCTTGCAAGTAGCTATTGGACGCTTGGATGTTGGTACGAAGATTACTGATATCTCGATTAATGAGGTGACGCAAGTTTACGACACCCGTATCGCAGAGGCTAAGGTTGCTTATGACAAGAAATTATTAGCCCTTACAGAATTTCCTGATGGAAAGGACGAACTCAGCGTAATTGTTGACTTGCTTGACACATATCTTAAGACAGGTGTTGATCCTGGACTTGGTGTAAACATTGATGACGTTCAGGCAATGACCGATCTCCTCACTCAAATATCAGGGGCAGAGGCAAATTATCTCAATGCCAACTCATATGACTTAGTTGCTGGTGGTAAGATCTCATCAAGTGCATTGTGGGCTTCAAAGATTCAAAAGGGTAATGGTAACTATGGCGATTGGTTCCTTGGAGGGTCTGGTCGTTGGTTCCATGATCCTAGTACTTCAGACAATATCAATGACTATATTCCGAGTTCTTACGCACTTGGAGCTGGATATGCTGGTATTCATAAGGCTCTACCAGCTGGTAAGTATTTCTTCCAGATAGATGCTATGGGTAATACCTATAAGAGTGGTAAGGATGCTTCTGGTAATTATACCATTATGGATTATGACACGCCCGTCACCAATCAGCTTTTCATTGGTACTGATACTTTAGCTGCAGACACACTTGATGCTCGTAACTATCATACTTATTTTATGATTGCTGATGTACCTGCTGGAACGACTGTTTCAGAGCTGAACCTTGTTGCTGGTTTCCAACATAGCGCTACTACTAAGGGAGGAAAGTTTGTTTATAAGAATCCCGTACTTCGTTATATTAGCTCAACAGCTGAGGCTGATATTAATAAGTTCATCTCCGACAATAATAAAGCCGTTCAGTTGAATGCTGCAAAGGTGATGATTGACTCAGCTAACATTGTTAAGCCAAAAGTAGAATTCCCTTGGGGAAAGGCATCTTTGCAAGCTGGAATAGACGCTTGCACAACCGACTACAATGCTCTTGATGCAACAGCTTCTACAGAATTGTTAGCTGCTGCTTCTGGAGACGGCACTACAGTTACCGTTGCAGACTCTCTGATAGAAGTAATGCGCAATATGCGTGGTTACATCGACGCATATTATACTGGGAACCTACCATATACTAATTTGGTGAAGACAGTAAATAAAGTTCAGGCCATCTATGATGACCCAAATAATAGTGGAGCTTCTGCCTCAACCCGTACTGCACTCAAAACTGTTCTTGACAATGCAAATGCATGTATCACCACATTCGTAGCTCAGACGGATTCTCTCGCGGGTGACTCTATTAAGTCGGCTGATTTTGTTGCTGCTCTACTCCTTGCTTCTGGCAATTTCTCAGCAACGACAGCATCCTTAACAAATCCTTCTTCTGTTGTTATCGCCAATGCTAGCTTTGAAAAGGGAAATGCAACAGGTTGGGATACCTCTGGTTCACAGACAGACAACGGTCGCTGGAAGTATGGTGCTAATACCAACTTTGATGGAGGATACACCATTAATATGTGGCGTGGTTCTACAGCGTTTAGTAAAGATAAAGTCGTTCAGACTGTTACCTTGACGCATGCTGGTGCATACCAATTCTCTTGCCAATGGCTGGGCTATAATGAGACAGGAAGCAAAGACGGAGATGAGACAACCAACTCTCATGTGTACTACTTTGCTAAGGTAGCTGATGCTGCCGATTCTATTGCCTCTGTATCTCTTCACACAAATAGAACCTACGTGGATTCAATGGGTTATGGTGCCGGCACTCCACAATACTTCACCATGGTTTATAATAAATTAGATGAGACGCCAACTAACATATTGTTTGGATTTGATGGTTTGGCCAATGCATCTACATCTGGTGGTTTGAACACTTACGCCTATGGTTCCAACAAGATTATGTATCTTGGCGACTTCACTAGGTATGCCGCTGATCTCGAAACTGCACTAAAGGATGAGATGGCAACAGCAAAGGCTGCCCTTGCTGCCAATCCTTCGCAAGCTAACGATACCATTATTTATAAGAATGCCGAAGCCGCATTGCGCAATGCGACAATAGCTGCACAGAGTGCTATAGACGGCGCAACACTGGCTTATCCAATTACTTCGTCTATCAAGGCTCCATACCTGCAGACCTATGTAGACTATGTTGCTGCCGATACACTCGGGGGGATAGCTGAGAAGCGCTATGTGACAAACAAAGACGCCGCTTCCGAGAAGACCGCTATTCAGGCAAAGGCGCTCCTCACTTTGAAACGTGCCGAGTCTAAGTTCCAAGGTTTTGTTACTAGCATTCAGGGTGTAGTTGTCACCGATAACAAGAGAGTTGCGCCTCAGGGTGTTTATAATATCGCCGGTCAGAAGGTTGCCAATAACTTGGAAGGCCTTGCTAAGGGACTCTATATTTTCAATGGTAAGAAGGTGATTATCAGATAAAACACCGACCTATTCATTCCATTTTAAATGGTTGAAAGGTTATAAACATCATTTAAGCCTCACATCTTTGGATGTGAGGCTTTTTTTAATCTTAATATAGTCACTGCAAAGTGTTTTGCAGGGTAAAACTATATCAAAATGGCATTAATTCTGTAAGTTTGCACTTTAAAATTATAAAGTAGTTGAAATGAAACAGATTATTAAGCACTTTACAGATGACGATCTTTATAAGTTCTCAATGTGTTGCGCAGTCATTGATAACTTTCCGAGGGCACAAGTAAAGTATACTTTTGTTGATCGCAATAATACTATATATCCAATAGGCTTTGCTCAACTTGTTCAAGAGCAAGTCAAAATGCTTGAAAACCTTGTCATAACGGATGGGGAAGTTGACTTCATGCGCCGCAAGTGCTACTATATGCCTGATTGGTTCTTTACCTATCTTAAGGGATTCCGTTACTCGGCGGATTGGGTAAAGGTGGAGCAGGATGCAGAGGGGCACCTTCAGGTTGATATCGAGGGCAATTGGTCTGACACCATTTTGCTTGAGGTTAAGTTATTGGCCATCATCTCAGAACTCTATTATATAGTTTCTGGAGAGGATCAGACTTTTGACTATGATGCCTATTATGACAGCGCTTATGAAAAGGCACAACGCCTTATGGGGGCCGGATGCATCTTCTCTGACTTTGGAACACGACGTCGGGCATCCTATAAAGCTGAGGACACGGTTATCCGCGCTTTCAAAGACTGTGCTTTAAAACATTCGCTAGATTATAAAGGTGCATTTATCGGTTCTAGCAATGTTTATCTTGCGA
Source organism: Prevotella sp. UBA5387 (assembly GCA_002407775.1). Lineage (GTDB taxonomy): Bacteria > Bacteroidota > Bacteroidia > Bacteroidales > Bacteroidaceae > Prevotella. The sequence goes on along the minus strand of DHOP01000030.1, from coordinate 100,976 downwards.
TGAAACATGATGTGCTTCCTGTCGGAACCATGGCCCATGAATTCGTAAGTGCTATCGGAGGAATGTATGGTCCACAGATGGCCAATCACTTGGCGATGAATGCATGGCGAAACACATTTCGTGGTGCTTTGGGTACATATCTTTATGATTCCTTTGGGTGGGATATCTTTTCATTGAATTTCTCAGAGGACTTTGCCAACCTCTTTAAGGGCTTACGCGTGGACAGTGGAGATAACAAGCAAGAACTACAACATATCGTTGAAAAGTATAAGTCGCTTAATATTGATTCGCGAACCAAGCAGGTTATTTTTTCCAATGCCCTTACTACTGACGAAGCGATAGAGTTGCAGCAATATGCTAAGAACTATTGCCAACCATCATTTGGAATTGGTACGCATTTCACCAACGACTTTGCCGGGGTTCTGCCGATGAATACGGTCATCAAACTCGTGGCTGCTAAGATCACCGAGGCATGGCCATTTTATAACGACACTTGCAAACTCTCGGATTCAAAAGGCAAGCACACCGGTAAGCCTGAGGTTATCAGACGTTTCATGGAGGAGATTCACGTGGATATGGATTCATGATATGGAATAGCCACAAATGCTCATGCCTATTGCCTTCACACTCCTTCGAGCTTATGAAACAATTTGAAACACGCGGTAAATCAAATTGATTCACCGCGTGTTTCAATTTGATTTACTTCATGAATCAATTTGAATCACAATCAGACACAATAAGATTCTCATGCAAAGAATTTATTATGAGGAGTATCGTTGTGGAGTTTTGAAAAGTGGACAATGCTTCAAACTAGATTTGTGGGCATAAAAAAGGGACTCCGCCGAGTCCCAACCTTGTTAACCTTAAATCTAATACTATGAAAAACACGTAACAAATATATAAGCAAAATATCTGTTTTGCAAATATTTTGCACACTAAAATGCAAATATTAATGCTTTATTGATTTAAATCAAGGTGTTTTAAAAAATTATCGTAATGTTGTTGGCAAATCGGAAAATATCTTTTATCTTTGCACCAGAACTATAGAGTACAAGTTGTAGCAAACAGAATTCCGACATTCATGGGGATGTCGGAATTCTGTTTCCTATAGTCTATGTATAAGTAAGAATTCAATTTAAACAAAACAACTATGGCTTATATGTCACAAGAGGGCTATGATAAACTCGTAGCTCAACTACACCATCTCGAAGCGGTAGAGCGTCCTAAGGCATCTGCTGCCATTGCCGAAGCAGTCGATAAGGGCGACTTGAGTGAAAATTCCGAGTACGACGTCGCCAAGGAAACACAGGCTGCGCTAGAAAAAAAGATTAACGAACTGAAAATGACTATAGGTTTAGCCAAGATCGTCGATGTGTCGCGTCTCTCAACAGATGCTGTGCAAATCATGTCAAAAGTCGAGATGACAAACCTCACCACAAATAAAAAGATGACTTATACCATCGTCAGCGAGAGCGAGGCTGACCTAAAAGAGGGTAAGATTTCTATTCATACTCCTATCGCCCAAGGACTACTTAATAAGAAGGTAGGCGATGTAGTGGACATCAAAGTGCCACGTGGCGTTCTCCGTCTGCGTATTGAGAAAATTACATTGGAGTAAGGAGGTATTATGGCTACGATTTTCAGTAAGATTGCTGCTGGCGAGATACCTAGCTATAAGTGTGCTGAGGACGAACAATTTTATGCCTTTCTTGATATCAATCCAGTGACAAAGGGGCATACGCTCGTCATTCCACGCAAAGAGATTGACTACATTTTTGATATGGATGACAAGCTGTTGGCCGACTTTGAGGTGTTTGCCAAGAAGGTAGCATGTGCCATTCGTACTGCAATTCCATGTAAGAAGGTGGCTCAAGTGGTGCTCGGCTTGGAAGTGAACCACGCACATATTCATCTTCTTCCCATCAATACTGAGGGTGATGTTGACTTTCATAAACACGTGAAACTCACTGATGAGGAGATGAAGGAGACTGCTGAACAGATACTACAAGCATTTAATCACGTCTCAATCGCGAAATAAGCGAAGACCGATATAAAAAGCTAAGGGGCGATATCATGTGTCAAACATGATGTCGCCCCTTTTACTAAAAGACATGTTGAGTTTTTATATGGATTACATTGGTTTATTTCAACTAAAAGAGAGTGTAAAGAATGTGTCTTCTTCTTTACACGTATTTATCCCCTTTCTTCAACTGTACCTCACTAACATACTTGCGTACTAAGGCCGACGAGTCCTCTTTGCGGCAGATAAGCAACACATTGTCCTTCTCCGCTACTATGAATCCCTCTAGCCCGTCAATAACGCCTAATACGCCTTTAGGAAGTTTGATGATGTTGCCACGGCTGTTTTCCATCATCACCTCAGAGTTGATGACCACATTGTCATCATTGGTCTTTGGCATAGCTTCATACATGCCATGCCAAGTACCGAGGTCTGCCCACCCGAAACTACATTTCATCACACAAACATTGTCTGCCCCTTCAAGCAGACCTTTTTCCAAAGATAAGTTGGGGTAAGAGGGAAAATGTTCCTGCATAAAGGCCTCTTCCTGTTTGGGAGTAGCATAATAGTTGAGGTCATCGAGCTTTCTCAGTACGTACGGAAGAATGTCTGTAAGCCTTTCCCACAGGTATTTTACATTGGCTAGAAACATCCCTGTGTTCCACAGAAACTCCCCACTGTCCATGAACGTCTGTGCAAATTTTCGATCGGGTTTCTCTGTAAATGTCTTCACCTGGTAAACATCGCGCCCCGAATAGTCTGCAAACTGAATGTATCCGTAGCCTGGTTCTGGGCGAGTAGGCTTCACTCCCATAGCCAACAGTTTGTCGTGAGTTGCCACGAAATCCAGTCCGTCCAAGACGTTTTGTCTAAATGCATCTTCCTTTACCACTAATTGATCAGAAGGTATGGCAATGACGGTCGCTTCTGGGTCTATGTGAAAGATCCGGTGGGTAGCCCAAGCAATGCTTGGAGATGTGTTGCGATGAATCGGCTCGCACATGATACGCTCGCGAGGAACTTCAGGAAGCTGCTCCATCACGAGGTTCAGATATTGTATATTGGTGTTTACTAAGATGTGGTCTGGTGCCACGACCTTTGTCATGCGGTCGTAAGTCTGCTGTAACTGAGTGCGCCCGGTTCCAAAAAAATCCAAGAACTGCTTGGGATAACTTTGTCGGCTGCATGGCCAAAGGCGACGTCCCTTACCACCTGCGAGAATTAGACAATAAAATTTATCTGTTTTAATCATATTATAAGGTCATCGGTTATTGTATCAGCTAAATTATAACAAAACAACGATATGCCATTGTTTTTAGTGTTTTTTTCTGATATTTTTCAATAATCATACCTTTTTTGTGCATTCATTTCTCCACCATCTTTCTTTTTATTAACTTTGCAAATGGATAGTAAAGCATCAAGTTAGCACTGTTTCCTTACTGGATATGGATTGGTTTTTATCGCTGTTCAGCGTTCATTCGTCTGTTCAGACAGTTATTATCGTTTCGCTTGTCATTGCCATAGGACTTGCCTTTGGTAGATTCAAGATGAAAGGCATCTCTCTTGGAATTGCCTTTGTATTCTTTATTGGCATTCTTGCTGGTAATTTTGGACTGTCTGTGGATGCTACTACACTTGATTACATTCAGACGTTCGGACTATCCATGTTCGTCTATTGCTTGGGACTACAGGTCGGTCCCAACTTCTTTGGCTCGCTTAGAGAAGAAGGATTGCATCTCAACTTACTAAGTTTGAGTGTCATTGCCATAGGCACACTACTTGTTCTGGTATTGGTTCCTGTCACCGGAGTTACACTTCCTGATATGGTCGGATTGCTTTGTGGTGCCACGACTAATACCCCCGCTCTTGGTGCCGCTACCCAAGCCCTGAACCACCTTGGCCTATCAAGCGGTTCTGCTGCCCTTGCTACTGCCGTGACCTATCCCATTGGTGTTGTCGGTGTGATAGCTGTCATGGTAGTGATACGCAAATATTTTGTCAAGCCGGAGGATTTAGTACTCCGATCAAGCAATGAGGAGGACCACACATACATCACTCAAGTCACAGTTATCAACCCTGCCATTGATGGGAAATCTATTGGAGAAATTGCGCACTGGACCCATCTGAAGTTCATCGTATCACGCATTTGGCGTCAAGGAGAGGTTATTGTGCCTTTGGCTGAAACGGTGATTCATGTGAATGATTCGTTGCTTATGATAAGTGCAAAGGAAGATGAGGAAGCTTTGGGTTTGCTCTTTGGCAAGCAAGAACAGAAGGACTGGAACAAGGGAAAGATAGACTGGAACTCTATTGATGCTAATGTGGAAAGTCGTGTGTGTGTCGTTACACGTCGCGGGCTCAATGGAAAACACCTTGGGCAACTCCACATGCGCCAGCTCTATGGTGTGAATGTAAGTCGCATTATGCGTGGGGACATCACGCTTTTAGCTAGCTATGACTTGCGCTTGCAATATGGAGACAGGGTTACGATAGTAGGAAACCATGATGATGTGAATAATGCTGAGAGGTTCTTAGGAAACTCTGTCAAAACGCTCGAAGAGCCTAACTTGGGTGCCATATTCTTTGGAATTGTACTTGGTCTAGCTCTTGGGACTGTTCCGATCATGTTCCCTGGCATTAGCTCTCCTATTAGATTAGGAATAGCTGGAGGTCCGATCATCATGGGCATTGTCATAGGAGCTATAGGGCCGCGTTTTCATTTCATTACTTATACCACGCGCTCTGCCAGCCTCATGCTTCGCAAACTAGGGCTGTCGCTTTATTTGGCTTGCGTCGGACTCGACGCAGGCACTGATTTTTTTGCCACGGTTATTCGCCCGGAAGGATTATTATGGATTGGAATTGGTGCCGTGCTCACCATTCTCCCCATATTTATTATCGGACTTGTAGCTCTTAAAAGTAAGAAGTATGACTATGGCACCATTTGTGGTATCCTTTGCGGTAGCATGGCCAATCCGATGGCGCTGTCATATGCAAGCGATACGACTAATGGCGATGCGGCAAGTATATCATATGCCACGGTCTATCCCTTGGGTATGTTTGCACGTGTAGTTATCGCGCAAATGCTTATTATGTTGCTCGTTTGAATCCTATAGAGGCCTTGTTATAAGACAAAGCTTTCTATCACTTTCTATTTTTTGACCATTGATTTTGACACGGAGTATTATCTCAAAAAACTAAATATTAAAGCCGGAAATAGTATATTACTACTTCCGGCATGTAATTCTATTTTGTGAAGTTCGATGCTAAAGCCAGTTCCAAACAAATGGTTCGGCATAACAAGTGTTAGTTATTTCAGGACCCCAAGCTCTTTGCCGATTTTGATAAAGGCGTTGATACATTGATCGAGTTGTTCGCGAGTATGAGCTGCAGAAAGCTGAACGCGGATACGAGCCTCACCTTTAGGTACAACGGGATAATAGAAGCCTGTGACATAGATACCTTCTTCGAGTAGTCGGTTGGCATATTTTTGAGACAGTGGGGCATCATAGAGCATCACTGCACAGATAGCACTTTGTGTGGGTTTTATGTCAAATCCGGCGGCCATCATCTTGTCGCGGAAGTAGTTAACATTATCCACAAGTTTATCATGGGTCTCATTACTTTCCTTCAATATCTTGAAAACCTCCAAGCTTGCGCCGATAATTCCAGGGGCAAGAGAGTTGGAGAAAAGGTAAGGACGGCTTACTTGTCTCAGCATTTCGATAATCTCCTTGCGACCTGTCGTGAATCCGCCGAGCGCCCCACCAAACGATTTGCCAAGAGTGCCAGTATAGATGTCTACTTTACCATAGGTATTCGTTAGTTCACTCACGCCATGACCTGTGGCTCCGACGACACCAGCCGAGTGGCTTTCGTCGACCATAACCATGGCATCATATTTCTCTGCGAGATCGCAAATCTTATCGATCGGGGCCACATTTCCATCCATAGAGAACACTCCGTCAGTGCATACGATACGGAAACGCTGTTCCTGGGCCTCTTGTAGGCACTTCTCAAGCTCTTCCATGTTGGCATTGGCGTAACGATAGCGTTTAGCTTTGCAAAGACGGACACCGTCGATGATTGAAGCGTGATTTAGTGAGTCTGAGATAATTGCATCTTCTTCGTTGAGCAGTGCACCGAACAATCCACCGTTAGCATCAAAGCAAGCGGCGTAAAGAATGGTGTCTTCCGTCTTAAAATAGTCACTGATGGCAGCTTCCAATTCCTTATGGATATCTTGCGTTCCACAAATAAAGCGTACAGAAGACATGCCGAATCCGCGACGGTCCATGATCTTCTTGGAGGCCTCTATGAGTCTCGGTTCGTTGGAAAAACCAAGATAATTGTTTGCGCAAAAGTTGAGTACTTCCTTTCCTTTTACTAATATGGAAGCTCCTTGGGGACTTTCGATAAGACGCTCCTCTTTGTAAAGTCCAGCTTCTCTTAGCTCGGTGAGGCTCTGGCTAAGATGTTCTTTCATTTTACCGTACATGATTTCAGGTTTTAAAATTTACTTTCCTACAAAGTAAATTATAATTTTTGAAACAGTAATTGGTTTTGAATATTATTTTGTAAAATATTTATTTCATCGCAATTTTGTTCCAAAAATCATTATCATTTTTCAGAAAAAAGTAGTTATTTTGTAACCGTTAGTCATTGAATCTAAATCTACTATAGGGATGAAGAACATTTTGGTAATTGGATCAACTGGCCAAATAGGTTCAGAGTTGACCATGGAGTTACGTAAGAGGTATGGTAACGATCACGTTGTAGCTGGCTACATCCAAGGTGCCGAGCCACAAGGTGTACTCAAAGAAAGTGGACCTTCGGTGATGGCTGACGTGACACAGCCGCAGATGATTGCTGACGTGACGAACCGATATGGAATAGACACTATATATAATATGGCTGCACTCCTCTCTGTTGTCGCCGAGTCGAAACCCCAATTGGCTTGGAAGATTGGTATAGATGGATTATGGAATATCCTTGAAGTGGCTCGAGAAAAACACTGTGCTGTGTTTACTCCGAGTTCTATTGGTGGTTTCGGTCCAGAGACTCCACACCAAATGACACCACAGGATACCATCATGCGACCTAAGACCATGTATGGAGTGACCAAAGTAACGACAGAGTTGCTTAGCGATTACTATTGTCTCAAGTATGGCGTAGATACAAGATCGGTGAGATTTCCTGGTGTTATCTCTTATGTCACACTGCCTGGCGGAGGTACAACTGATTATGCCGTGGATATCTATTATTATGCTGTGCGCGGAGAAAAGTTCATTTGTCCTATCAAGGAAGGTACCAAGATGGACATGATTTATATGCCGGACGCACTTGAGGCATCTATAGAACTGATGGAGGCAAACCCGGACCGATTGGTGCATCGCAATGGCTTTAATATCGCCTCGATGAGTTTTGGTCCTGAAACAATATATGAATCGATCAAGCTTGAGGTGCCAAACTTCGAAATGGAATATTGTGTTGATCCGCTGAAGCAATGCATTGCAGAGACCTGGCCAGACCAGATGGACGACCATTGTGCTCGTGAGGAATGGGATTGGAAGCCCACATACGACCTACAGTGTATGACAAAGGATATGTTGGCAAAGCTCAAAGAAAAGCTTAAGAAATAATTATAGAATAATAAAATGATTTCATTCGAATGTGATTATAACAATGGTGCACACCCTCAGGTGTTGCACCATTTAATTGAAACTAACGACTTGCAGTCGTTGACTTATGGGTTTGACAAGTGGTCTGATTGTGCCAAGGAGAAAATACGCAAAGCCTGCGAAGACGATGAGGCACAAGTGTATTTTCTTGTTGGAGGTACACAGACCAATGCTACGGTCATTGACGGACTGCTGGAGAGCTATCAGGCTGTGATTTCTGCAGAGACAGGGCACATCAATGTGCACGAAGCCGGAGCTGTGGAACATAGTGGACACAGGGTGATAGCATTGCCTTCACACAATGGAAAGTTAGATGCTAAAGAGCTTGCAGACTATATGGAGTGGTTCGTCAACGATGAAAGCACTGAACATTTGGTTCAGCCAGGTATGGTTTACATCTCCTTCCCTACGGAATATGGTACTATCTATTCCGCCAAAGAGTTGGAAAATATCTATGAAACCTGCCATCGGTATGAACTGAAGCTATTTGTAGACGGTGCACGCATGGGCTATGGGCTGATGGCCGAGGGTTGTGACATCACGATGCCTTGGCTTGCTTGCCATTGTGATGCCTTCTATATCGGAGGTACAAAGGTTGGTGCTTTGTGTGGTGAGGCAGTTGTTTTTACGCATAATAATGCTCCAAAGCATTTCTTTAGCATAATCAAGCAGCATGGTGCATTACTTGCAAAGGGCAGATTAACTGGTGTTCAGTTTGATGCTCTCTTTACAGACAACCTTTACTTTGATATTTCACGTCATGCTATAACTATGGCAATGAGAATGAAGAAGATGTTTGAGGAGAAGGGATACAAGTTCTATCTTGACTCGCCAACTAATCAACAGTTTGTTGTCTTAGACAATGAGGAGATGGCAAGGCTGGAGAAATACTTTATCTTTACCCATTGGGACAAATTTGATAATGACCATACCATTTGTAGGTTCGTTACCAGTTGGGCAACGATGGATGAAGATTTGGAAAATCTAAGAAGCGTAGTTTTAGGATAAAGCCTAAAAAGAGGTAGCCACTTAGTTGTTAAAACTAAAAGTCTTTTCGCCTGAATAAGTGTTAGCGGAAAGATGAATAATTGCCCCTTGCATATAAGATGTGAGGGGCATGCTTATATAGTTACGTACTGTGTAGTACTCTGGTACACCGTTTTGGGCATGGAGAATGCGGATGTACAGGTGCTTTTGGCCATTATTATCCGTGTTTAATGAATCGAGGATAAGGCCAATTTTCTGCCTCAAATCATTATTTTCGGCATTCCCTACCTTAAAGGCTAGACCAATATTGAGGAATCTACCGCCAACCCAAGCGCTCTCAATATCGAGTGGATCGTCAATAATGTTGCTATAATTTTTGGCTTCTGTTGCACCCATTACTACAACCTGAGCCACCGAAAAGACGTTATTTGACGATACGTCATAGTTCACTAATGCACGATAAATGGTATCGGATTTCTCTGCCCAACTAACTTTGACAGGGGATTGAAACTCAATATTCTGCCCATCGTCAGTCGTCATGCGGTCGGCTTGAACTGGATTCCCAGTGGTATGAATAAGGCAAAAGTCGGTGCGCAGATAGCTGTAGCGCCCGTCTCCCGTCTCATAGTCGTCATAGTTGCATGCCGATGCCAGCAAAGCAAGTACAATCACGATAATCACAGTCCAAGTTTTTTTCATTCCATATTGCCGTTGGAAGCCAACTGATTGATAGCAGGGTTCGCATACATGATCAACATCTGCTTGTGCAGAAAGTCATTATCGCATAGAGGCAACTCAATTTTTGCAAGCTGATCGGCTAAATATTTGTCGAAAAAAGCTTTGTCGTTTGCCGAGTAATGCGCTGTAAAGTCATTGGTTCCTCGCAGTTCATCCAAGGCTATATAATTAGAGGGATAAAGCTGATAGTGCCGATGTATCTCACGATCGATGTGCTGCGCTATCGTCGTATATAAATTATTTTTGGGTGTATCAGGCGGAATGGTATCTAAAAAGCTGTCAATGCATGGAGCGCAATGATAGTGGATGTGCCCTTTGTTGCCGTATATGCCGGTCTTCATAGAGATGTGATCGTCTTGCGGTCCCTTTACCCAGTTAGCATCATCACGCTTTTGTTGCAACTCGGCAGCTTTGAGATAGTCGCATGGGTCGAACTCATACGAGATGCTCAATGGTACGATGTGCAATTGCTTGAACCTTTCCACAAGTGAACCTTCGCCGCCCATAGTCATCATTTTAAGCACTGCCTCAGAAGTGCGGTCGTTCGAATCCTTGGCTCGTCCCGATCGTTGTGCAATCCAGATGCTTTGTTTTTTATGCGATATTACATAGTGCATATAATCCGACAATTGCTTACTTGCCACTAGCATTTCACGCATAGGAAGACCCCGTTGCACTATAAAGCTTTTGTTAATGCGCACTAAGTCCTTTACCCAATCTAGCTTCAGGAGGTTGTCACCTATTGCAATCTCGCAAGTATCAGCAAACTTAGCTTCTACAAGTAATACATCGAGGATGGCGGAGTCAAGCACGATGTCGCGGTGGTTACTTACGAACGTATAATTGCCAGACCTGTCCACAGAGGAACAATCCATCTCATAACCGCGGGCAGCCTTGGCCAATAATTCCTTTATAAAGCCAAAGGAAAAGGCCAGTTGGAACTTTAGACTGGTGTCGCATGCCCTCATTTTTTGTGCCACTGCATCAAACGGCACATTCGGGAAGAGATATTTTACGACACCATGAAACTGCGGATTAGCTATTAATTTGTCGTAAGCCGCTGGCAACTCTTCCGGCTCGAAAGGCCGGATGTCATTAAACTGAGTTAATTCGTTATCCATAACGCAAACGCTTTAACACATAAGTCTTAATGTATAAAACTAAACCCTTAATTGATAATCGATCAATTGTGGATTGTCCATATGTCATACCAAGACATTCAAGGTATGGCAGGCATCATTATGAATTAGACTTTATGATTTAAATATTACCCAATTGGTTCTCCACAATGCTCGTAAGCACCTCTGTAATGTTCAGTCCGGCAGCACGAACTTGCTGTGGAATAAAGCTGGTTGCTGTCATGCCGGGGGTGGTATTCACTTCGAGCATATTGATAATGTCGTGTCCTGCCTCGTCCTTGGTAATGATATAGTCAATGCGAATGATACCATTACAATGCAAGATCTCGTAGATTTGCCTTGTTTCCTCGGCCACGAGTTGTGCCGTTTCCTCGGGGATGCGGGCAGGAGTAATCTCTTGCACTTGTCCGTTGTACTTGGCGTCATAGTCGAAAAATTCATTGGTGGTAACTACTTCTGTGGCAGGAAGAACCGTTACTGTGTCACCAACCTTATAACATCCCACAGAAATCTCTGTTCCTTGCATGTAGGCTTCTATCATGACTTCATCGCTTTCCATGAACGCCTTGCGAAGGGCGGGAGCGAGTTGATCGGCATTTTTCACCTTTGATACACCGAAGCTGGATCCATCGGCGGCAGGTTTCACAAATACCGGCATGCCCAAACGAGTCTCGATAGCTGTCTCGTCATAGGTCTCCTCGCGGCGCAACATGAGGCTGTCTGCTACTCGTAAGTCAAACGCGCGAAGGTAGTTGTTGAGCACATACTTGTTGAATGTCATAGCCTCCACGAGTACACCGCTAGTTGAGTAGGGTAGGTGTATGAGGTCGAAGTAGCCTTGCATGATGCCATTCTCGCCCGGAGTACCATGTATAGTGATATAGGCGTAATCGAATACTACGGCTTTTCCGTCCTTGTCTATGAACGAGAAGTCGTTGCGATCGATAGAGGCCACCTGTCCATCAGGGAAGTCTACATGCCAATCTTGCCCCTTTACATCGACAATATAGATATTATAGCGCTCCTTATCGAAGAAGGAATAAAGCCCTTGGGCTGATCTCATGGATACGTCGTGCTCAGAGGAATCACCTCCGCAGACGATCGCAATGTTACGTTTTAGTTCTTTCATGTGTTATGATGTATTCTATTAATGACTATTTTGAATAAGGCATTGGGTCACTCGGCAAATGTGTCGACGGTACTTCCCTGGATGAATCCCCGCCATTTTTGAATGACTAGAGAAAAGTCTTCTGGCCACTCTGAGTTGAAATCCATCTGCCTTCCAGTTTCGGGATGCACGAAGCCGAGTGTCTTTGCGTGTAATGTCTGTCGTGGACAAAGCTTGAAACAGTTTTGTATGAATGCCTTGTAGGTAGAACTGCGCTGGCCGCGTATTATCTCGGTCCCACCATATCGCTCATCGCCAAAGAGCGGATGACCAATGGATTTCAGATGTGCACGTATCTGATGAGTGCGCCCAGTCTCAAGGATACATTCGATGAGAGTGGTGTAACCAAACCTTTCGATGACTCGCCAATGAGTTACTGCAGGTTTGCCAATGCCAGAATCTGGATCAAATACCTTCATGCGCAAGCGATCTTTTGGATCACGTGAGATGTTGCCCTCTATACGACCACTGTCCTCCGTAAGGTTTCCCCATACTAAGGCGTTGTACGATCTGTGTGTGGTTTTGTTGAAAAACTGTTTTCCGAGCGAAGTCTTCGCATCGGCGGTTTTGGCTATGACGAGCAGCCCCGTGGTGTCTTTGTCGATGCGATGAACCAATCCCACTTCGGGATCATTGGGGTCAAATGTGGGCAAGTCACGTAGATGCCATGCCACGGCATTGATAAGCGTGCCATTGAAGTTACCTGCCCCTGGGTGAACCACCATTCCTGCTGGCTTGTTTACAACCATGAGCACGTCATCTTCATAAACTACATTGAGAGGTATATCTTCAGCTAGGATTGTTGAGTCGTGTTTCGGACGGTCAAGTCGAAGTGTGATGACGTCCATGGGGCGTACCTTATAGTTGCTCTTTACAGGCTTGTCGCCCACGAATATACATCCTGCATCAGCGGCCGTCTGTATGCGGTTGCGACTAGAGTGCTGCATTCGCTCTGAGAGAAATTTGTCTATTCGCATAGGAGTCTGTCCGGCATCCACCTCCACGCGCCAATGCTCATAGAGATCAGTGGTGTCGTTTGACTCGGCCGAAAAATCCTCCAAGAGGTCGTCGTCCATCATGTCGATGTCTTCAATTATATCTGTCATTACTTGGTGGATTGTTATTTTGTTTCCGGAGCCGGTTGTTGGTGAGGCTCCTGTTTTTGCTTGCCGGTCGGCGATCCCTCCTCTGAAGGAGGTTCCTTGACCTCTTCGAACTGATCAGTCTCGGTAGTCTCAGTGAACCCTTCTTCCTCAGGGTAAACCGGATCTACATAGTCTACTGAGTCGGTTGGGCTTCTCATGCCGTTCCCTGCCTGTATAGTGAGCTTGGCATCAATAGGTATTTTATCTCCATAAACCACATGCTTGCCATCCATTAGAATACCATACACCCAGTCTTTTTCCCCTGGAATAAATTGAGGGGGTAAGAGATGGAAGCCCATTGCAGATAGCTTAGCCATGGCTTCACGCAGAGAACTATTGTCTATGACATCGGGTAGGGTGATGGTAGGAGACTTGGTTGCATTAATGGTAACGTATATCTTGTGACCGGACTTTACTCGTTCACCTGCCGCTGGAGACTGTGCGAGAATGGCGCCTGGCGGCAACCTTTTTACGTAACCTGTGTCGACGACCTCCAGTTGCAACTGAAGTTGTTTTGCAACCTCATCCGCATCATTGATGTTCTTATGCAGTAGGTTGGGGATGGATATAGCTTCTCCATGATGGGTGTATACATCCAAACCAAACTTTACACCAAAAGCCAGTAGCAAAACTACAACGGCCATAGCCGCTAAGTTGCCCCAAAGGTATCGACTCTTGAACTTGCCGAAGAATTGGGATAATGTCATCGACCGGTTATTTTTCTACAAAGATAGTGGAAATCCTGCACAGTGCAAAGGTTGTTGTGGATATTTTTGATGGGACAGACATGTCTACCGTGGTTGTAGAACATTCCCGATAACTCGTGATGTTATATCGAAATAAGAGTGATCCGTTTTGAAGGATAAGATGACTCCATAAAAATCAACGCTATTTACATCTTGCTTGACCACTGGTGTGTGTGCATGTCTTGGAAATGCTTCTAACCCTACAATATTTATTTGCAGTCCACGTCTCTGAATTCGTCAAAGTGTTGTTTGGCATTTTACGCAATCAAGGATTCTCGAATCTGATGCTATTTAATGACGCTAATATCCATAAAAAAGGAGGACGCGAACCTCTATCAGGTTCGCATCCTCCTTTTCGTCGTTATCAACTGAGCGCAAACGGCTTACTTTCCGTGGTGCTCGTCGGATACGGTCAACTTCTTACGTCCACGGGCGCGGCGAGAAGAAAGCACTCGACGACCATTTTTTGTTGCCATTCTCTCGCGGAATCCGTGCTTGTTCACGCGGCGACGATTGTGCGGCTGAAATGTTCTTTTCATTTTATTGTTGTTATTTTAATTTATTGTTCGCCCTTATGCTAGGAAGATAACACCCCCGTTTGGGCTGCAAAATTACTCATAATTTTCCAAATAACAAAGAATAAAGAGTTTTTTCGGGTTGTTTACAATGTTTTTTTATAAATATATCGTAACTTTGCGGTTGCAAAATCAGCAATAATAAATATAACAATTATACACAATGATTAGTTCACAGGATATTAAAATTGGAACATGTATCCGCATGGACGGTGGCATCTGGAAATGCGTTGATTTTCAGCACCGCAAGCCAGGTAAGGGTAACACCGTCATGAACACCAAATTGAAGAACGTTGCCGATGGCCGTGTTCTGGAGCGTACATTTCAGATTAATCTTAAGCTTGATGACGTTCGCGTAGAGCGTAGACCTTATCAATATCTTTATGAGGATAGCACTGGTTGCATCTTTATGAATCAGGAGTCTTACGAGCAGATTCCTATCGCCAAAGGAAACATCACTGGTGGTGAGTTCATGAAGGAAGGAGATATTGTCGAAGTCGTGACTGACAGCGCAGATGGAACCATTCTTTCAGCCGAGATGCCTGTGAAGACCAATCTTAAGATTACTGCTAGCGAGCCAGGTGTAAAGGGCAATACAGCAACCAACGCCACCAAGCCAGCAACCCTCGAGACAGGCGCCGAGGTTCGTGTCCCTCTCTTTATCAATGAGGGCGAGACCATTACGGTTGACACGCGCGATGGAAGCTACGTTGGACGCGTGAACGATTAATACAGGAAGCCTCTCGAAGTAGGCTTCATTAGATAGGGCCTCCCCAAGGCCTTCCAAATAAGGGGATGTCTAATTACTTAATTATTAGTATGAAAATGGATAAGTTTTCTGATAGTTTTGGTAATCAAACATCTTCTTTGCAGGAAGGAGTTGGGGAGGCTTTAGTTGTTATTCGCTATTCCATCATTATCCCCGTCTACAACCGTCCTGACGAACTTCGTGAGCTATTGGATAGCCTTACGCACCAGACGGTACATGACTTTGAGGTCGTCGTAGTAGAGGACGGTTCGGATATCCCTTGCCGCGAGGTGTGCGATGACTTCGAGGAACAGTTGGAAATCAAGTATTTCGAGAAACCGAACAGCGGTCCTGGTCAGAGCCGTAACTATGGTGTGGAGCGTGCTAAGGGTGAGTACGTGATTATTCTGGACTCCGACGTCGTACTTCCGGAAGGTTATCTTGCCGCTATCGATGAGGAACTGAGTAGTCAACCCTGCGATGCCTTTGGCGGACCAGATCGTGCTGCTGACTCGTTCACACGCACCCAGAAGGCCATCTCGTATTCGATGACGAGCTTTTTTACTACCGGGGGCATCCGTGGAGGAAAGAAGAAGCTCGATAAATTCTATCCCCGTTCGTTCAATATGGGAATACGCCGTGACGTATATCAAAAGCTTGGAGGCTTCTCCAATATGCGTTTTGGCGAGGATATTGACTTTTCTATTCGTATCTTCAAGGCTGATTATAGCTGCCGCCTTTTTCCCGAGGCATGGGTTTATCATAAGCGTCGCACTGACTTCCGCAAGTTTTGGCGGCAAGTCTACAATAGCGGCATTGCCCGAATCAACCTTTATAAAAAATATCCCGATAGCTTGAAGCTTGTGCATTTGCTACCAGCTGTGTTCACGGTGGGCGTTTGGCTTTGCTTGTTGGTGGCATTTCTAGGACTGCTTTTCATTACTCTCGGCTTTGTCGTAATCTCCGGTATACACACCCCAGGATGCGTTACAGGTCCTATGGTAGTCATTGTCTTTGG
The DNA here is from genome assembly GCA_002407775.1 of Prevotella sp. UBA5387. Taxonomy (GTDB): domain Bacteria; phylum Bacteroidota; class Bacteroidia; order Bacteroidales; family Bacteroidaceae; genus Prevotella. The sequence continues at coordinate 85,011 of DHOP01000030.1, read as the reverse complement.
CTTGATGACTATGATAGTCGGACTTGCACCGTTGTTGCTTTACGCTCTTGTCATATTAATAGACTCAACGATACGCAACCGCAGCATATGGATAGGTTTGCTTTCCGTCCGAGCATCATTCACTCAGCTTATGGGATACGGTAGCGGATTCATCAAGGCATGGTGGCGGCGATGCATCCGTGGCAAGGACGAATTCTCAGCTTACAGCGAAAATTTCTACAAGTAAGGGCATGACCAAGCTCAGCATCAACGAATGGTCGGAAGATGATCGACCCCGTGAAAAACTCGCAAAGCTCGGACCTAGGGCTTTGAGTGATGCCGAATTGTTGGCCATTCTCATAGGCTCAGGGTCTGCAAAGGAAAGTGCAGTGGACCTGATGAGGCGTGTCATGGGTGACTGCAATAATAATTTGAACACACTTGGACGTATGCCTATCGCAGCTTTGGAGAAGTATCACGGCATGGGTCCGGCAAAAGCCATCTCAATATTGGCGGCATGTGAACTTGGCAGGCGACGCTCGTTGGCAGATGTAGAGGTTCGTCCCATCATAGATTCAGCCAAGTCTGTATATGACTATATGTATCCTAAGCTTCAGGATTTCGACGTTGAAGAGTTTCATCTTCTCTTGCTTAATCAGGGGATGAAGCTCATCAAGGAGATGACCATCGGCCATGGGGGATATACTGATGTCAGTGTGGATATTCGCGTCATTATGAAAAATGCATTGCTTAATAATGCAACAGTTATCGCAGTATGCCACAATCATCCTAGCGGAAGAGTCGTTCCAAGTCGACAAGACGACAAAGTAACAGAGACAATCGGTAAGGCTTGTCAGTTGTTTCGTCTTCAATTTCTAGATCACATTATCATCGGCGATGGCAAATATTACAGCTATCACGATGAGGGAAGGCTGTAACCCAAGGATAATTCCATAAAATCTTTGCGTATTCGAAATATTTTCCTATATTCGCAGAGTTAACAATTTTTCATGAAATGAATCAAGAAGAAAAGACTAAAATAGAGGAGCGTATCATGGATGTGCTCAAAACCGTTTATGATCCAGAGATTCCTGTCAATATCTGGGATCTTGGAATGATATATAAGGTGGACCTACAGGAAGATGGTATGGTCGATCTTGACATGACCTTCACGGCTCCATCATGTCCAGCCGCAGACTTTATCTTAGAGGACGTACGTACCAAAGTGGAGAGTGTTGATGGAGTGAAGGGTGCCAATGTGAACCTCGTCTTTGACCCAGCATGGGATCAAAGTATGATGAGTGAGGAAGCGCGGGTCGAGCTTGGCTTTGATTAGTAACTTTCAAAGTATTGGCACTTGTGTCCGCTTAGGGTAGCAATCTTACTCTGTGAATTTGATACCACTGGAATAAAAAATGCGAAATAGAGAGATAATGAAGAACGTATATTTCCTGTCTGATGCTCATCTAGGCTCATTGGCGATAGATCACAGACGAACCCAAGAACGTAGGTTGGTGCGCTTCCTTGACTCTATCAAGCATAAGGCCGCAGCAGTTTACTTGCTCGGAGATATGTTTGATTTCTGGGATGAGTACAAATACGTGGTGCCAAAGGGATTCACTCGGTTTCTCGGGAAGCTGTCAGAGCTGACAGATATGGGCGTTGAGGTGCATTATTTTATTGGCAATCATGATATTTGGACATACGGATATCTTGAAAAGGAGTGCGGTCTCATCATGCATTACAAGCCTACGACAACAGAGATATATGGCAAAGAGTTTTATCTAGCGCATGGAGACGGTCTTGGAGATCCGGACAACAAGTTCAAGCTTTTGCGTCATATGTTCCACAACAGGGCTTGTCAGCGCGCTCTTAACTTCCTTCACCCTTGGTGGGGTATGCAACTCGGTCTCAATTGGGCCAAACACAGTCGTCTGAAAAGGGCTGATGGTAAGGAACTGCCATTCCAAGGTGAAGAAAAGGAATTCCTTGTCTTATGGACAAAAGAGTATATTAAGACTCATCCAAACATTGACTTTTTCATCTACGGACATCGTCATGTAGAGTTGGATCTCACCATTGAAGACAAGGCGCGGATTCTTATTCTTGGTGATTGGATATGGCAATTCACCTATGCTGTCTTTGATGGCGAGCATCTATTCCTTGAACAATATATAGAAGGAGAGTCTCAACCGTAGACAAGTCTCTTTTTTAACATATAATAATGGGTTCATCAACAGTGTATTCCACTGAATGATGAACCCATGTTTTTTATCTTTATCGATCTATTCGACCGCCTTTGGAGGTCATGTTGGCTATGATCTCCTCTTCTGTTACAAGGTTTTGATCCCCAGGAATCGTATTCTTTAGAGCGGATGCAGAAGTTGAAAAGTCTAAGCAATACTGGTCATCACTCGTCCAACGACGGTGAGCATGGATGAATCCGGCTACCCAAGCATCTCCCACGCCCATCTGATCCACAATGGGATGAATGTCGAAAATGCGTGATGTATAAATCTTGCCGTTGGCCCAAAGCACACCAGCATTGATGTGATGGGTGAAAGACAGTTGGTTTCGGTGGGCAATAAGCATAAGTCTGCAATGCGGAAACATCTTGTGAAGCTTGTCAAAATAACGTTGATAAGCATCCAGGTCGAATTGATATGATTCATCTATCGCGGTGAATGGTATGGGTTCTAAGCCACTGGCAACATACCATTCGTTCTGATCGCCGAAAATAAAGGAACTGTATCGCATCAAGTCTTGTAACGACTTCTGAGCATTTGCACCAGGGTATTTCCACAGTGAAGCACGATAATTGATGTCACAAGTGAGTTCGATGCCACTGTCAAAGGCTGTCCTAACAGCATCCATGGTGGTATCAAGGGCATCCTGTGTGGTGGCACATGTGATGCCCGAGCAATGAAAAAGAGAAACATTTTGGAAGATGGTTTGCCAGTCGATGTCTCCATGTTCCAATGTGTTGAATGATGAGTCATCGCGGTCGTAGACCACTTGAGAGCTGCGCATGCCGGCAGAGGGCTCGAAATAATATGTGCCAAGTCGCTTGCCGCCCACCACCACATGAGACACATTCAGTCCCAGTTCTCGAAGACGCATGAGAGCGGCACGGCCTATTGGGTTGTTTGGAACGCGTGTCACATACTCCACATCGTCACCCAGTTGCGCAAGGCTTATGGCAACATTCGCCTCAGAGCCCCCATAGGCGGCATCGAAAGCGTAACCGGTAAACAGCCGTTGACCGCAGTGCTTTGACAGCCTAAGCATGATTTCTCCAAACGTGATAATAGATCCCGTTTTACGAGTCGTGGTTGCTGGGCCATCCATTACTTGATTTCTACCCATAGTTATCCCTTTTATGTTATCTCAAACAAATAACCCAGGACGATTGTCCTGGGTTTTATGATATAGCCCTATTAAGGCTTTGGTATTTACATATTTTTCCCTTCAACCAATGCCTTGGTATCACGTGCAATGACGATCTCTTCGTCTGTTGGAATCAATACGACCTTCACCTTGGAATCTTCAGCAGAAAGTACCTGCTCAATACCACGACAATGGTTGCGCTCACGGTCCATTTTTATGCCCAAGAACTCAAGTCCATCACAAGAATCAAAGCGCATACCTTCCTGATTCTCGCCCACACCGGCAGTCCACACGATGATGTCGACACCGCCCATAGCGGCAGCATAGGAACCGATATATTTCTTGATACGATAGCTATACATCTTTAAGGCTAAGCGGGCGAGCTTGTTGCCTTCTCTGTCGGCAGACTCTATCTCGCGCATGTCGCTTGAAATGCCAGTGATGCCGAGCACTCCACATTCTTTGTTGAGCCAATCGGCCATCTCCTGTGGCTTCTTGTCAAGCTTCTCCATGAGGTAGGTCACAGCACTCGGATCAATGTCACCAGAGCGGCTTCCCATCATTAGGCCGGCCAGAGGAGTAAGTCCCATAGATGTGTCAACGACTTTACCATTCTTTATGGCAGCCACACTCGCACCATTACCAATATGACAAGATATGATTTTTGTGTTATTGATATCTACGCCTAAGTACTCGCAAACACGATGCGATACGTAACGGTGGCTGGTTCCATGGAATCCATAACGGCGCACATGATATTTCTTGTAGAGTTCGTATGGTATGGCATAGAGGTAGGCGTAGTCGGGCATGGTGCTATGGAAGGCATTGTCGAATACTGTCACCTGAGGCACATCGGGCATCAAAGCGTCCACGGCCTTGATTCCACGGAGGTGTCCAGCGTTGTGAACGGGAGCAAGGTCGATGAGGTCTTCGATGCCTTTCTCTACTTCGGGAGTAACGATGCAACTCTTCTCAAAGATGTCTCCGCCCTGCACGACGCGGTGACCAACGGCGTCAATCTCATCCAAGCTCTTCAAAGCGCCAATCTTAGGATCGAGCAAAACTTTAAAGACCAAGGCTACGCCCTCCTTGTGGGTGGGAAGGTCGGCCATGATCTGCTTCTTCTCGTCATTGTCGAGCTTCACCTTAATGAAAGCATTGTCCAAGCCGATGCGTTCCACACCACCCTGTGCCAGGACGCTCTCATCGTCCATGTTATACAACTTGTACTTTATGGAACTGCTCCCACAGTTCAAAACTAAAATTTTCATTATGTGTATTTATTGATCGAATGAGCGGAAAATCTATCCTTTCATTCTTTAATTATTTCATCTTGTTATTGTTCCTTGGCATCCTGTGCCTGGCAGGCTGTGATGGCAACCATGTAATAGATGTCATTTACTGAGCAACCACGGCTAAGGTCATTCACGGGGCGGGCAATGCCTTGGAGCACTGGACCAATGGCTTCGGCATGACCAAGACGCTGAACCAACTTGTAACCAATGTTTCCAACCTCAAGACTTGGAACGACAAGCACGTTGGCACGACCTGCTATTTCACTGCTTGGAGCCTTGATACCACCAACCTTGGGGTCCAAAGCGGCATCAGCTTGCAGTTCGCCATCCACTTTGAGATCAGGGTACTTCTCATGTGCGATGCGTGTGGCTTCTACTACTTTGTCGATGATATATACACTCTTACCAGTCTCCTTGTCAATGGCATCCTTGGCGGAACCTTTGGTAGAGAAACTCAACATGGCCACACGAGGGTCTTGGATTCCGGCCACAGCCTTAGCTGTCAGGGAGGTAGAGTATGCAATTTCTGCTAGCTGCTCAGCTGAAGGATTAGGTGTAACAGCCACATCGCTCATCAGAACGATGCCGTCCACTCCATATTGTTCTTCTCTTGTAATCATTATCATACAGCCACTCACGGTGTTGATACCAGGTGCACATTTGATAATCTGTAGGGCAGGGCGCAAGGTATCACCAGTAGTACTTAGGGCACCACTAATTTGTCCGTCAGCATCACCTGTCTTGATAATCATACATCCCAAGTAAAGGTTGTTTTTTGTAACCAATTCACGTGCCTGGTCTATGGTCATACCTTTCTTCTTGCGGAGCTCAGCGAGCTGCACAGCATATTCTTCTGTTTTTTCGCAATTGAGTGGATCAACTATGGTTGCTTTGTCTAAATTCTTAAGTCCCCATTTAAATGCCTTGTCTTTGATGCTGTCGGGGTTGCCGATAAGAATCAGGTTAGCCACGTCATCAGCCAGCAAACGATCTGCGGCCTTAAGCGTACGCTCTTCTTCTGCTTCGGGAAGTACAATGCGCTGCTTATTGGCTTTAGCACGCGCAACGATTTGTTCTAATAAACTCATACAATGATTTTATATCGATTAGATTTGTGTTATGTAGTGCAAAGTTAGCCATTCTTTGCGAACCAAGCAAGGAATGGAATAACTGCTTGGGTTAAATGACGTTAAGATCGAAACCGATGCGAACCGTCCGTTGAACCTACTCTTCTGCCAATTCTTTGGCAAGGAGGCTTTCTAGTTCTTCGGCGGAGAGACGAAGACGGAACTTCCCCTTTATGGCAACGCTGATACGGCCAGTCTCCTCTGAGACAACAATGCCGATGGCATCACTATCTTGTGATATGCCCATGGCGGCGCGGTGGCGCAAACCTAGTTCCTTGGGAATGTCCATGCTGTGGCTTACTGGAAGAATGCAACCTGCAGCCTTGATTCGCTTTTTTGAAATAACCATAGCCCCATCGTGGAGTGGAGAATTTTTGAAGAAGATATTCTCTATCAGTAGCTTGTTCACCGTAGCATCGATTACCTCACCAGTTTGTACAATGTCCTCCAAGGGAATGGCACGCTGTATGACGATAAGGGCACCTACCTTACTCCTTGCCATGTCCATGCATGCCCACACGATAGGCATGATGGTCTCCTTGTCTTCCTCGCCACTGCTCACCTTTTTTTGTGAAAAGAACTTTACGAAGTTCCTTACGCGCTGATGTTCGCCAATCTGATATAGGAATTTACGTATCTCATCCTTGAACAGCACGATCAATCCGATGACACCGACACTTACAAGCTTGTCCATGATGCTGCCGAGAAGGCGCATCTCCAACACTTGCGACACAAACAGCCACATCAGAACGAATAGCATTATGCCGATGAACACGTTGAGTGAGCGGCTCTCTTTCATCAGTTTGTAGATGTAATAGAGCATCAACGCGACCAAAATGATGTCGATAATATCTTTTATTCCGAATTCGAAAAACATATAGTTAGTGTTGGTGAGTTGATAATATTGGTTTGAACGTGAACTTATTATTGTGGTAAACTCGCTATAAGGAGTATGCTTCTGGGTTGTGTTTCAATTTGATTCACGCTATGAATCAAATTGAATCATGTCCTGAATCAAATTGATTCACACGGTAATTCAAATTGATTCACACACTGGAATGTATGCGATGGCAGCATTTATTGGAGGTACCGCTCATGTCGTGGACTATTCCTCCTTGGCGCTGACCATGGCGTTATACAATTCAACACTTTCTACAGCTTCTTTCACATCATGCACTCGCAGAATGTTTGCACCCTTCGTCAATGCAATAGTGTCGAGCACCGTAGTGCCGTTGAGTGAGCTATCCGCATTGCCTCCGATGGTCTGATAGATCATTCTCTTACGTGAGAAGCCTACCAACACGGGCAGACCGAAGACGAAGAACTTATCGAGTTGGGAGAGCAGGCGGAAGTGTTGCTCCATGGTCTTGCCGAAACCGAAGCCTGGATCGAGGATGATATCCTTCTGCCCGAGGTCGCGTAGTTGTTGCACTTTGCTGGCAAACTCCATTATAATCTCTTCCAAGGTAGGCTTTTGTGACATCAAAATGTAGGGCGTTCCTGTCTCGGCAACTACACGGAAGATGTCCGCATCTTCGCCGGCAGATATGTCATTGATGATGTCGGCCCTATATTTCTCGATGCATAGTCGTGCCACCTTTGGACGAAAGGTGTCAATGGAAATGGGTAATTGGACGTTCATATCCTTAATTACGGCTAAAGCCATTTCAAGACGACTTGTTTCCTCTTCTTCCGATGTGAGCTGTTTGAGATATGGATTGGTCGAGCAGGCGCCAACGTCAATCATTGTTCCGCCCTCGGAGATTATCTGTTCTACCCGTTGATGCACAGCCTCTTCACTCTGCATTCGACTGGCGGAATAGAAGGATTCGGCAGTGACATTGAGGATGCCCATTACTTGCGGCTTGCTCATGTCGAAGAGTCGACCTTTCACATTGATAGTGTAGTCCATTGCTTTCATTTATTTTTGCAAACTTACTAAATTAATAATTAAGAGCCAATGAAATGTTGGCTTGCTTTTTCCCGTTACCAAAAATCGTTGAATCCACCATTTCCTCTCTCGACGTTATGGCTCTCTTTTCAACCAAAGACTAAAGAATCGATCATAGACTTGGTAGGCATCGCTATGCTGGAGTAGCATCTCCTTTTCTACTAATGCCACCGCAGCTGACTTCACCGTGCTCGTTGCACCAAGGTTGTGCGCACTGATGAAGGCATGGCCCAGGAGTTCGGTGACGGTTCCTTCCTTAGCTATCGCCTTGAGAAGTCTGCCTTGTGCCGAAGTCAGTAGATTGAGGAAGACGTGGTATGTGGCATCGTTCTCATCCACAATATTTCCCAACAATCTGTCCACCGTTTGCTCCGAAATGATTGGCTCCGATGATTCGTAGAGTCTGTTTAGCACCGTTTGGACATACCAAGTGTGCCCTGATAGCTGTCCATAGAGATATGAGAAGGCTGCGGCTGGAAGATGCTGACCATGGCTTTCTAGCTTTTCCTTGGCAAAATCATAATAAGCTGACTCGGCTATAGCGTCGAGATGCATCATCTGCGTGCTCTGATAGAAGGGGCGAGAGGCCGATGTGAACATGCTCTCCAATACGTGACGCTGACTTCCGGAGAAGATGAACCTCACATTGGTGACATGTTGAATATGTGCGCGAAGCAGTGCTTCGACATTCCTGTCGGCATATCCGGCCACAGCTTGGAACTCGTCGAAGGCCACGTAGCAGGGCTTGCCCGATTGTTGCATGTAGTCGAGGATTTCTGCCAGAGACCGCTCTGCCGTGTCTTCCTGTATGTTGATGGAGAACGATGGATGACCAGTGACGGGGTCAATGGTGATGACGGGACGCAAGGACTTGAAGAAAGAACTGACCCGTCTCACGATGCTACTTGCCGTGGTATCAAGCGATCCTAGGACGGCATCGCCCAATTTCTGAACCAAGAGGACCAGACTGTCGGTCTGGTAGAGGTCTATGTAATAGCACTTGGCCGCTTTCGACAATGTCGTTTGATAAAACACATGCCTTATCAGTCCAGTCTTTCCCATACGCCGAGGGCTAATCAGGGTGAGGCTTCGGCCATTGCGCAGGGCGGCCATCATGGCTGCCGTCTCTTCTCCTCGATTGCAGAAGAATTCCGGCGAGACGTAGCCTGTGAGCAGAAAAGGATTGATGGGATTCATATTGCTATCTTTTCGTTGCGAATTTATTGTTACGAACTTTTCGCAATACAAAGATATGAGATTATGTGGTCGATGCCAACGAATCGGTAAAAAATATAGCTTTATTTAACATATAAGCTTTATGCCGAATAGGAGGGTTCGATTTTAGGTTGGCATTCCTTGGTAGTGATGAAGTTTTGGAGTATTTTTGCAAAAAATATAGGTGCGAAACGATTTAAAGATTTGCTATGAATGAAGGCTCGCATGGCACCTTAATCATTAAAGAAAACTTCAAATGATGGACATCCAGGAAATTTATAGGCTCTATAAGGAGCATCCGCAGGTAACAACAGATAGCCGTGACTGCCCTCTAGGTAGTATCTTCATCGCCTTAAAGGGGGAATCCTTTGACGGTAACAAGTTTGCCAAAACCGCCTTGGATAAGGGCTGTAGCTATGCCATAGTGGATGAACCGGAGTATGCAGATGGTGCGGATGATCGTATCATATTGGTGGATGACTGCCTACAGACTTATAAGGAGTTGGCGCGTGAGCATCGTAGGGAGTTTTCTATTCCAGTTATTGGTATTACGGGTACCAATGGTAAGACGACAACTAAAGAACTTATCTCTGCTGTGTTGGCGGAACGATACCGCGTGATGCACACCGAGGCCAACTTTAATAATGATGTGGGTGTGCCTAAAACGTTACTGAGATTGACTGACAAAGACGAGGTGGCGGTTGTGGAGATGGGAGCCTCTCACATTGGTGATATCAAGAAACTAGTGGACTATGTCGAGCCAACTTGTGGACTGATAACCAACGTTGGTCGCGCTCATTTGCAAGGCTTTGGTAGCTTTGAGGGAGTAATGCAAGCCAAAGGCGAGCTCTATGACCACCTGAAGGCGCATGGTGCTCTCACCTTTCTCAATACAGGCAATGAGTCTCTCATGGAGATGGCGTCTAAGAGGGAGTTGGATCGCATCATCAGCTATGGTCCGGAGCAGGCGCAAGTAGTAGGTAACGTAACGGATTGCTCACCATTCCTGTCATTTAGTTGGTCGACATCGCTTACAGCTCTGCCTGCACATCAAGCTACTTATGAAGTAAAGTCACAGCTTATAGGGACTTATAACATCGACAACATGTTGGCTGCGATTGCCGTAGGACTATACTTCGATGTATCGCCTGAGCAAATTTGTCATGCATTGGAACATTATTCACCCAACAACAACAGGTCGCAGCTTGTGCGTACCGAGCGCAATACCCTCATAGAAGATGCTTATAACGCCAACCCCACCAGTATGGCTGCTGCCATAGACAACTTCGAACGTATTAGTGTGGATCAGCCTAAGATGGCCATTCTCGGTGATATGCTTGAACTGGGAACCGCCAGCGAGGAGGAGCATCAACGTGTGGTGGAACGATTAAAGGATGCTGTTTTCGATCGTGTGTGGCTTGTCGGTGCAGAGTTTGCTAGGGCTTCCACAGATTTTCCAAAGTTTGAGAATGTGGAAAAGGTAAAGGAGGCAATTGAGCAAGAGCAGACCTCTGGTTACTATATCCTTGTGAAGGGCAGCAATGGGATACACCTTGCACAACTCAAGGAGGTGCTTTAAGGCTGCATTGTAATACAACATATTGGATACATTCAATATTACTCAATGATTCCCATTGTTGGCCTCAACAGTGGGAATCGTTGTTTAAAGGTAATTAATTTGCGTTCGTAGTATACGAAATAATATAGAATAGGGAGTAAAAGACAATCTCTATAACAAAAAAAGCCCGGCTTCACTGAAGTGAAAACCGGGCCGAATGAAAGGAGGAAGTGGTGCCTCTTGGAGTTGAACCAAGGACACATGGATTTTCAGTCCATTGCTCTACCACCTGAGCTAAGGCACCCTCGTTTCTGATTTGCGTTTGCAAAGGTAGTGGATTTTTACTTAACTGGCAAATATTTCCAAATGAAAATGCAAACGTTTCGAAAAAAAGGAGTACCTTTGCATTGTCGAAATTGAGTGAGAATCGTAGTTCTCGTTCATTCGATATTTAGCGGGATGTAGCGCAGTTGGTAGCGCACTACGTTCGGGACGTAGGGGTCGGGCGTTCGAATCGCCTCATCCCGACTAAAAAAGAGGTTGTCCAAGATGGGCAACCTCTTTTTTATGGTATAAAGATTATTTGTTTTTCCCTGTGGTTTTAATGCTTCTGTGCATCTTTAGTTATTTCTTCAATATATTCGGGACGAATATTGCCGGTAATGAAAACGCCTGAACAAGACTCATTATCGCCACCGATTATGACTACTTCATTGATAATTTCTTCATCGCCTTTGACGAGTATGAGTGCTTGGCTATCCTCGCTATTGGCTTTGACAAGTTCCTCATAACCATTATCAAGAAGTTTTTTGGCTTCATTGAGAAATCTCTTTCTGGTCCGGTCACTGCACTCATCGAGATCCAAAACGCGGAGTGACTTAATTTGTTTTAATTCTTCTTTTGACTTTACGTCTTTGTCGTTACTAGCAGCTATGGACATAAGCCAATGAGGGACTTTGACACTCGTAATGTTTTCCTCATTTTTAAACTCATTGTACAGATCATTTGCGGTCTGTGCAGACATAACTTGGCAGGTCAATAGAAATGCCAAAGTCAATAATAAATTTTTCTTCATTGTATATTAAGTTAGAATTCAACATAGTGGCTTAGACGTTCAATGTCAGTGGCAGTAAAATCCTTCAGCAGTCTCAACTCGTTCAGGCTATGTAGCGGTCCGCGCAGTCGGCGATAATCGATGATGGCCTTCGCTTGATAGTAATTGATGTAAGGATGCCGTTTGAGTTGGCTGAGATTTAACTGATTGACGTTGATTTGTTGAATATTGTTACTTACAATGAAGAAATTAATTGCAGATTCTGGAAAATCTTCTATTTCCAATAGCTGTTTGGCGCTATAGAAACCACCCAATCGCTCTCTATAATTGGCAATACGTTTTGCAAAGTAGCTGCCAATGCCTGGTACACGCTGGAGTTGGGTAGTGTCAGAAGTGTTGAGATCTATATGTTCATTTGGACGTAGTTTTACAGGATAATGTTGTGTGGTGTCGCTTTTCTGATGAGGCTCTTCGGCAAAAAGTGTCGAGGCAGGAGCATAATCTTTGCTGATTTGAATGTAAGGCTCCAGTTCACGATATTGTTTTCGTGTCAGACCATAGAGTCGAGCGAAGTCGGCTGGTCTACGGTAAATTCCGCCTGCTGCCCGGTATTTATAGATGTTGCGTACTTGCCAAGGCTGAAGCCCCAAGCGTAGTAGGGCATTGCTGTCGGCAGTATTGGGATCGAAAGGGAATAGTTCGATATTTCTACTCTCTCCTTGGATATACTCCTCGTGATACTTTGTGGAATGCGATGAAATGGTTTCTTTTTGTACTTCCACGCTGTCTTGTGCATTCCAAGGTGTAGTGTCCTTTTCCTCACCTCCTAAAAAGAGAATGAGTGCAAAGGCCACGACACCCAACGATAGAAAAAAGAGGAGTATGCTGCGGTCTGATCGATTGAAGTAGAAAAAGTCCTTAAGACGCATGGCTTAGACAATACCGAATTGATGCAGGAAGATGCCAAGTATAGCTAATGGACAGAAATAACGCACCAAGAAGAGATAAATGCCATAAAAACGAATGCTCACTGTACCCCAATTGGTGAACTCATCCTTTACAATTTTTTGAGGAACGAACCATCCTAGAAAAATGCATGTCAGGAAACCGCCTAAAGGAAGGAATAGCTGTCCGGTAACAAAGTCGAAGAGGTCAAACATTGATTTACCTCCAATCTGCAAGTAATCATAGCCGCCCAATGATAGAGAACAAAAGGCTCCAATGATGAATGTGGAGATAGTGACAATGATAGCACCAGTTTTCCGAGTAAGATGGAATTCTTCATAGATAAACGATGTGCTTACCTCATGAAGAGAAATGAGTGAGGTGATGGCGGCAAGGGCAAGAAGAATATAAAACATTATTGCCACGAGCCAGCCTACAATGGATGCACCTCCGAATGCCTGACTGAAGACATTGGGTAGGGTAATGAAGACAAGGGATGGTCCACTGTCAGGGCTTATGCCCACTGAGAAGGCAGCTGGAAATATCATAAGTCCTGCAAGAATGGCCACCAATGTGTCAACAATAGACACCTGTACGGCGGATTGCAGTAGGTTCGTTTGACGGCTATAGTAGGAAGCGTAGGTTGCTACACACCCCATAGCAATGCTTAATGAGTAAAAGGATTGTCCCAAAGCACCAAGGAAGACGCTGCTATTAACCTTTGTGAAGTCAGGTTTGAAGAGAAATTCAATTCCTTTCTCTGCATTGGGCAGCATGCATGATGCCACGACGATGACCAAAAGGAGTACAAACAGTGTTGGCATCATGAGTTTGGATGCCTTTTCTATGCCGCCTCTTACACCTCGAATGATCACAAAGAGGGTGAGACAAAGAATAATAGCGAGCCAAAAAATTGGTCGGAAGGGGTCGGTTGAAAAGTTATGAAAGTAATTCTGAACAAACTCAGGACTACCATGAAGTTGGCCTATTATCGAGGCATAGATGTATTGTAGGCACCATCCTGCGACGACCGCGTAATAGCCAGTAATGAGGAACCCTGTAGTTACACCTAGCAAACCAACCCACCGCCAGGCGTTGCCTCCACTTAGTTTGGAATATGCTCGGAAGGTATTGGCAGCTCCGTGGCGACCGATTATAAATTCAGAGACCATGCACGGAATCCCCAATAATACCACACAACCAATATATATCAATATGAAAGCCGCACCACCATTCTCTCCGGTCATGTAAGGAAAGCGCCATACATTGCCCAATCCAACTGCCCCACCGGCAGTGGCCAAAATCATTCCCGCCTTACTTGCAAAGCTCGCTCTTTCTTCAGACATTACACAATTCTTAGGTTTTTCGTTGCAAAAGTATTAAAAAATATTTACTTTTGCATTCAAATGAAAGGAAAATGAAGATATTAAGCTATTTCGTAAAAACTTATCCAATATCATGCTTGTGCATTGTTGTAATCTGGATAGTATGCCTTATTCCAATCCCGGAAACACCTTTGGACAATGTGAAGATGATAGATAAGTGGACGCACTTTCTAATGTATGGCGGTCTTTGTACACTGCTTTGGCTAGAATATGGACTGCATCATCAAAGCATTGAATGGAAAAAAATGGCGTTTTATGCAGTCCTTCTGCCAATACTATTAGGGGGGGGGATAGAAATAGTACAAGCCACATGCACAGGTGGCAACAGAAGTGGCGAATTTTTGGACTTCCTTGCCGATGGTGTTGGGGTCTTTCTGGGAATGATTATCGGTATTCCTCTGGCACTAATGCTTTCCAAGCGGAGTAGGGATTAGCTAGCATGTTGGAGTTATAGAAGTGTGGATCACCAGTCACTTCAGGTCCAAGAAAGTCAGGTTTCTCGTAGTTTTCGGTCTCGTTACGTAGTTCCACTTCGGCCATCACTAGTCCATCATTGTTTCCGTGAAACTCGTCAACCTCAAAAACGTGATCACCACTTTGCACTAAATAACGGTGCTTATCAATCACTCCACCTCTACAGAGCTGCAATAGATGCCGAGCTTCGTCGAGTGTTATTTCCTTTTCAAACTCGTAGCGTGACAGTCCCCCATTGTTGCTACGGCTCTTTATCGTAAGAAAAGCTTTATCATCACGAACGCGGATACGAACAGTGGCCCCATCAGCAGGGATGTACCCTTGTTGGATATGGCTAGAAGAAAAGGCGGACCGCTTGTAAGCTCCGCCTTTCTTAACTAGAAATTTTCTTTCAATCTCAAGCCCGCTCATTACACTGCGATCATGGTCCAGACCATGTAAGCAATCGCTAAGACAATTAAAACGCCGAAGATCCACTTTATTACAGTGTCACCTTGGTTCTTCTGTTTTTCTTCGCGATTCTGGCGTTTAGCTTTCTTGACCACATTATTCACTTCGTGCAAAGGCTCGCGCTTTGTTTTCTTGTTATTGCTCATAATGGTTCTAATGATTAGGTTTCATTTTAGTTTTTATACGGTTAATTGTCAATTGTTTCTTCAACGGGGAATTCCATGAGGTAAGCCTTAATAAAACCGTCAATCTTGCCGTCCATTACGGCATCCACATCTGAGGTCTGATAGCCTGTGCGATGATCTTTAACGCGTTTATCATCGAACACATAGCTTCGTATTTGACTGCCCCATTCAATCTTCTTCTTACCAGCTTCGATCTTTGCCTGTGCCTCCATGCGCTTCTTCATAGCACGATCATAGAGTTGGCTCTTTAAGAGAAGCATAGCTTTTGCTCGGTTCTTCGGTTGGTCGCGGGTTTCGGTATTCTCAATAAGAATTTCTTCTTTTTCCCCCGTGTCGGGGTCTTCGTATTGATAACGAAGTCGAACACCCGACTCCACCTTATTTACATTTTGTCCTCCAGCACCACCAGAGCGGAAGGTATCCCAGCTTACAAGCGCTGGGTCAACGAAGACTTCTATTGAGTCATCGACCAAAGGCGATACAAAAACACTCGCAAAACTTGTCATGCGTTTGCCTTGGGCATTATACGGTGACACTCTGACAAGACGGTGGACACCGTTCTCACTTTTGAGAAAACCGTAGGCGTACTCACCACCTTCAATGGTCATGGTAACGCTTTTGATGCCGGCTTCATCGCCATCTTGTATGTCGGTGATTGTTACTTTGTAACCTTGAGCTTCGCACCAACGCATGTACATACGCATCAACATTTGCGCCCAATCTTGGCTTTCAGTTCCTCCGGCGCCAGAATTAATCTTCATGACGGCGTCCATTGGGTCTTCTTCCTGGCGCAACATATTCTTTAACTCTAGGTCCTCAATGGTGCTGATGACCCTTGAATAGTCAGCATCAACCTCTTCTTCAGTTACCAACTCTTCTTTGTAATAATCGAAAGCGAGTTGCAATTCATCGGCAAGTTGCTTTATCTCCTCATAGCCTTTGAGCCATTTCTCAATGCCTTTGACCTTCTTCATCTGCGCCTCCGCGCGCTTCGGGTCATCCCAAAAATCGGGAGCTTGTGTACGGAGTTGCTCCTCTTCAAACTCTATTTTCTTACTGTCAATATTGAGATAGTGATGGAGTTTCTCCGTTCTCTCCATCACGTTCTTAAGTTGGTCTGCCGTAATCATTGTTTAATCTTCATACATCTTATCGATGACATCCTTGTAGTTCTTATAGATTACAGGTCTGCGCATCTTTAAAGTATTCGTCAATTCTCCCGATTCCATCGTGAAATGATGGGGTAGAAGGGTGAAGCGCTTTACTTTCTCATAATGGGTCAAGCCTTGTAAGAGCATATTAACCCGATCCGTCATCATGGCGAGCACCTTTGGATTTTCGCAAAGTTCCTCTCTACTTGTAAAAGAAATGTTGTTATCTCTGGCCCACTCCTCTAAGAGACGGAACTCTGGAACGATAAGAGCCGATACAAATTTGTGTTGGTCTGCAACGATTGCCACTTGATCAACGTATTTATCAACCAATAGTAGAGACTCAATCATCTGTGGCGCGATATATTTGCCATTGCTAGTCTTAAAGAGATCTTTGATACGTTCCTTAAGGAAAAGTTCGCCATTCTCTAAGTATCCTGCATCACCAGTGTGGAAGAAACCGTCCTTGTCAAATGCCTGTGCATTGAGCTGATCGCGCTTGTAATAGCCCTTGGTTATGGTGGGACCCTTGAGCAATATCTCGTTGTTCTCACCTATCTTGATTTCTATGCCACTAATGGGGCGTCCAGCTGAACCTATAGAAAACCGCTCTCCTACGTGGTCGCAGCTTACCGTGGCTAAGCTTTCGGTCAAACCATATCCCACTACCATATTGATGCCAATAGCATGAATGAACTCCTCTACTTCTGGTGACACGTATGCTCCGGCCGTGGGGAAGATATGGGGATGTAATAGACCAAGTTCTTTTCGCACCAATTTGAAAACAGTAGAGTTCAGCATTTTATACTCCAATGCCAAAGAAAGTGGCGGCCTTTTACACCTAGATACATATTCAATGTTATATTTTCGACCAACGGCTAAGGCATGACGGAATATCTTTTGCTGTATTGCACTTGATTTATCAATATTTTCATTAACGGCCTGATACACCTTTTCCCAGAAACGTGGAACACTCGACATACAAGTTGGGTTGGTCTCGCGCATCGAGTTTTGTATCTCGTTAGGGTAGGTGTTAATGATAAGCTGCGCGCCCTCGGAAAGACATAGAATAGCCCATGCGCGCTCGAAGATATGTGTAAATGGCAAGAAACAGATGACTCTGTCCTTTTCTCCCACAGGCACGCACTCATCGTTGGCTACAAATGCTGCACCGTATTGTCCGTAAGTGAGCATTACTCCCTTACTCTCTCCTGTTGTTCCACTAGTGTAGAGAATGTTACACAAGTCGTCATTGTTGGCTTCTTTCCAACGCTTCTCAAGCTCCGTCTGGCGTGGAAGGTCCTCGCCAAGCTTCAAAAAGTCTTCGAAATATAGGGCGTTGGGGTCATGAGAACTAATGCGCACGCTATCATCAAAGATGATAACTCGTTCCAATGTTGGACAAAGCGGGAAAATACGGTGAGCCTTGTCATATTGTTCCTGTTCACCTACAAATATGAATCTGATCTGTGCATCATTGACCATGTACTGTATTTGCTGCTCCGAACTGGTGGCATAAAAAGGTACTGTACATGCGCGGATGCCGTATGATCCAAAGTCTGTATATAGATATTGAATGCAGTTCTGGGAAAACACTCCAATGTTCTCCTGAGATTTGATACCCAAATTGAGCATGGCATTGCTCACTTGTTTTACCCTTAAGGAGAATTGATTCCATGAAACGGTTTTCCACTTCAGACTTCCGAAACTCCGAAAGGTCAGTGCTGGTTTATTGCCATACTTCTTTGCCTGTTCATGAATGAGCACTGAGAGATGACTTCTGTTCTGCATAATTTCTGGAATTTGTTGTATGCAAAGATACCGTAAAATCGTAAAGAATGCAAGAATATTGCCCGTTTTTATTTATATTTGCAGCATGGAACAGCATGATAACTACATCAACGAGGCACTGGGTCTTCTACAGAGGCTCATCGCCACACCGTCAACCAGTCGTAATGAGGCTGAGGCAGCCGATGTAATGCAGGCAGCTTTGCGGGAATATGGGTTTGAAACCCATCGCGAGGCAAACAATGTTTGGGTTGTAGACCCTAAGTATGACAGTAGCCGTCAGACCATCTTACTCAATGCCCACATTGATACGGTCAAGCCTGTGAATACTTGGACCCGAGATCCATTTACTCCATCGATTGAGGGTGACAGACTTTATGGATTGGGAAGCAACGATTGTGGAGGTGGCTTGACAACGCTTCTGCAAGTGTTTCGCTATTTCTGCATGGACCATTCGGATTCCTCTCGACCTTTCAACCTCATTTATTTGGCCTCTGCCGAAGAAGAGATATCTGGTCAGAATGGTATTAGTCTAGTCCTGCCCATGCTTCCATTAATAGATATTGCTATTGTTGGAGAGCCCACGGGTATGCAGCCTGCAATTGCCGAAAAAGGCTTGATGGTACTAGATGTCATAGCTCATGGTGTTAGTGGCCATGCTGCTCGCAACGAGGGAGTCAATGCAATCTATGAGGCTTTGGATGACATGCGATGGATTCGTGATTTTCAGTTCCCTAAAGTCAGTCCGTTATTGGGCCCTGTAAAGATGACGTTGACGACGGTAAATGCCGGAACACAGCACAATGTTATTCCTGATAGGTGCACGATGTTGGTAGATGTCCGTTCCAATGAGCTATATACTAACGAGGAGATTTATGATATAATTAGCCGAAATCTTAAGAGTGAGGTTCTTCCTCACTCCTTCCGTTTGCATTCCTCTCATATTGATCCTAATCATCCACTTGTACAAAAGTGCCTATTGCTTGGTCTAGTACCCTTCGGGTCTCCAACTTTGAGCGACCAGTCTCTAATGCCATTCCCTTCACTAAAGCTCGGCCCAGGGGAATCAATGCGCTCACATAGTGCCGATGAATTCATTGAAATCAGTGAAATACAGCAAGCCTTTGAGAAGTATATACAATTGTTGGAATCGTAACATTGTGTTTTTAAAATACCATCAATGGAATAGTCTCTAAAAAGTAAGAACACTGATTCAGAATTCTTGTAACGAAGATTCTGTTTATCATTATTCTTGATGTACAATTCAAAAAAGTTTGATGCAGGAAATATCACGATGAAATCGGAATTTCCTGCATCATATTTTGATTATCTGTTGAGCCAAGTTTCGGGATTTAACTTGGCACGTTCATTGCGCAATTGAAACTGAAGGATATTATCAGTACCAACTGTACCAAGTGCTTGATTGGTACTTACCTTTTGTCCTCGACTCACACTCACGGAACTGAGGTTCGCATAAACCGAGATGTAAGCTCCGTGGCGCACCATCACAACCATACTACCTGCATAGCTTAGAACTGCGCTTACCTCACCATCATAAACCGATCGGGCTCTACAACCGCTAGTTCCCATAATATTGATGCCCTTGTTGTCAAGTGTTACACCTTGTAATCCATCCACGTTATACTGCCCGAAATGACTCACAATGCGGTATTTTCCAGTAATAGGCATAGGTAATCGCCCTCTGTTTGCTTCAAAACCGCTATTCATCATACGGTCAACGGAAGAGAATTTCTGGGAATCTTCAGCATCCTTTTTAGCTGAGGCTATTTCCTTCTTGTCACGAGCTGCATCGGTCTCTTCCTTGAGTTCTGCGGCTTGTCGTTGTGCTTCGGCCTCTCTTGCAGCTTGAGCAGTTGCTTCTTTCTTGGTTTCAGCAGCACGTGAAGCAGCTTCAGCCTTTGTCATTTCTGTTTTTTTAGCATTGGCATCGGCTTCCATTTTAGATTTACGGGCATTAGCCTCTGCTTGTGCAGCCAACCTAGCTTCCTCTTTAAGTTTGGCTTCATGTGCCTTAGCTTCTTCAACACGACGAGCATTTTCACGCGCCCTTGCCTCAGCTTCAGCCTGCTTGCGTGCCAGTTCTGCAGCTCTTTTCTTGGCAGCCTCAGTAGCCGCAGCCTTTCGTTTAGCCTCCGCGGCTGCACGTTCACGTGACTTCTGAATCTCTATTTCGACTAGTCTGTCGATTTGAGCATTGAGAGCGGCGTCCTTTTTATGTTGTTCAGCGATGATCGACTGTATAGTCTTTTGCTGTTTTTGTAGGCTTTGCACCATTTGCTGCTGCTCGGTTTTGTTGCCCTCCAACTTTGTCTTTTCTTGCTGGCCTTTGCTAAGTAATGTGTTTTTCTGCCCCTTTACATGCAGTAATTGTTGTTGTTTGTTTTCAACTTCAGCTTGCTTGGCCTTCACCATCTCACCCTGAGCGCGCTGATATTGGGCATATTCCCGAACGAAACGGAGGCGTCGGTACATTTGGTAGAAGTTCTTAGCAGAGAAGATGAACATCAGCCTATCTTGAACATTTCGATGCCGAGCCATTAGGCGCATTGACTTCACATAGCGAGCTTGTCTCTCTTTCAGTTGTTGTTGAAGCGTATTTAACTGATCGTTGAGTATGGAAATGTTGTTGTCTATGTGTCCAATGTCTGTTTGGATACCTTCGATATGTTTCTGTCTTTGATCTATCTCACCATTTAGAACCATTAAGTTCTGCAAGCGTTTGGCAACATCTGACTTGTTTGCCTTAAGTGCTTGTTCTTGCGCTTTAATCTTCTTCTGAATGGCAGACCGCTCACTTTGCAATCCCTTGATAGAAGAATTGGTATAGAGTGTACTTTTGCTTGATTTAGTAGTTGTTGTGGCTTTCTTTTTGGTTGTTGTTGTTTGCGTACGCTTCTTAGTCGTTGTCTTCCGTGTTTGAGCACTGGATGACAAGACAAGAGTAAACGTCAACAATATAGTAATAATCCTTCTCATTACATATTAAGTAGCTTACCGAAGATGTCCTTTGCATCTATCTTTTGGTATCGATTCGAGACGGTAGATTCTGTTTCCCATCCATCGTCAGTGCTTAGGTTTTCCATCTCGATTTTAATATTGTTTTTTTTCAACTTGTTGGTTGCAGTAGTAGAGAAAGAGAACTCTTGAGTGGAAGGGAAAAGTTTAGCTCCAAGTGATTTGAAGTTATCATATTTCCAGATTAGTTCTGATTTACCTTGTGCAACGCTGCTATATGTTACGTTGGCTTGACCAATAAGTCCATTGTTACGATTGGCGGTCCAAACGTAGCTCATGTTGCCGTTTTTTAGTGATACAGGTACATTTTCTCCCGTTCCATCGAGCTTTGGCTCAAACTTTAAGAGATCTGCTTCCCCAACCTTGGAGGCTCCCGGCAAGAGAAGTTGGTTCCAAAAGAGTGCTTGGAGTGAGTAAAAGTTGATTCCGTTATCCCGAAGGAAGTCAAGCTGATTATAGTCACCCTTGACATACTGCTTGTGCATACGGTCGATTACAAGTACATAGTCAGGTGTGAATTCCAATCTCCCTACTTCGCTGCCGAGTATTGGAATAAAAAGCTGCAGACGTATAACCCCGTCACGACGCATATGCAAAGATCCTGGAACAGTGATGTTCTTATCACCCATTGTAGCAGTGAAGGACATGTCTGCAACGATGTTTTGGACATAGACCTTTGTGTCACTCACCTTTTGTACAAAAGCCAAATTTCTAACAATAGGCGACTCTGATTTTGTAGCCTGAGCTGTTGTCGCGGTTGCGTTGTCTTTTATTGCTGCTTTCTTTGTGCCACATGATACTATGGCTAAAGGTACGCATATGAGTAAAATTCGTGTTTTTATCTTCATTTTTGTTTACTATAGCGTTTAATTTTCTTCTTTAGTGCTGCTGCCTGACCACCTTTATCGATGGCCATCTGCCAATTTTTGACGGCTCCTTCGAGGTCCCCTGTCTTGAGGTAGATATCTCCGGCGTGTTCTAGAATGGCAGCATTACCAAGGCTATCATTCATATTTTGCAGCGCCTGATCAATATATATCTTGGCCTCTTCATACCGATTTTCTTGGTAGAGAATCCATGCATACGTATCAAGATAAGTCCCATTCTTGGGTTCTGCCTTAACTGTCCTTGCGCTCATCTCCTCTGCTCGCTTGAGGTTCACTTTGTCAAGGGAGAGGTAGTAAGCATAGTTGTTAAGGGTGATATAGTGATCCGGTTTCCATTGTAAGCAGCTGTCGTAAGCTGCGTATGCCCTTTCACGTTCACCCTTGGTGTGATATATGTCGCCCATTATTGCATAGAAGTCACTCACTATCTTTGGATCGCTTTTAGAATTGATCTCCGCAGTGCCTTTTTGAAACGACTCAAGGGCTCCATTCTCGTTATTTTGATAATAACGCGCAAGTCCAGAAAAATAATAAAAGGCCATTTCATCGGGATTATACAACATGCCCAATTCGCTGAGAGAGTCAACAGTTGCCCAATCTTGATGCTTCCACTTGTTTTGTATTAACTGGAAACGGGCACCCCCATTGTCGGGTGATAATTCCAAGAGTTGTACGAGGGCATTGTTAATGCTGTCCTCTGGCATCTTTTTTAATGTGTAGTATGCTACACGCATGATAGCCAGATTAGTGTCCTTTGGTAGTACTTCCTGCATACGGTCTAGCAAAGAAATGACTTGGCCGGAATCGCCTCCTTGTTGTTCATGCTCCTGAATTGCCTGACGAAGGAACTGTATGCGATTGTTGACTGGCGTGTTTTTACCAAGTAAAATCCGTTCCTTCATCGTATTTGCCAAGCTGTCTTGACCAGCTGAGCGGTAATAGTCGTACATAGAACTCTGTGCGTAACTATTGTCCGGCTCTGTTTTCAAAGCATCAGAAAAAAGCTTAAAAGCCTCTTGTTGTTTGTCATTGTGCATGAGCCAATTTCCCAACATGATGCTGTAGGAAAGGTCGTTTGGGTGGCTATCAGCTAGACTCTTTAGTGTACGATAAGCATTTTTCTGATCGCCCATTTGCTCGTAAACGTTCATCCTTGCCATTTCGAATTGCTCGTTCTCGCCTTCCACAGCTTCCAGGCGGTTGATGGCATTGAGCATCTTGTCGTATTCCTTCTGTTGATTGTAGAGTTGAACGAGCATATTCAGCACATCGCTGCGGTCAGGTTGTGCTTTAGCTAATCGCTCAAATACGTCAATGGCTTTGGCATAGTTCCCCATGCCAATAAATTGCTGAGCAAGTCTTTCTTGATAGGTAGAATTGTTTGGTCGCAGCATAGCAGCCTTCTCCAAGCTTCTAAGGGCAAGAGTGTCCTGATGAAGCATGGTCAGATAGGACGATTGCATAAAGTAAGCCTCGGCGGCCGTCGAATCAATGGCTATACATCGACTAAGCAATTCATATGCAGCAGCAAAGTTGCCAGCATTCTGTTGGCGAGATGCTTCGATAAAAATATAGCGATAACGCAGACTGTCATTATGGCTAAGTACTTGGGAAGGTACCGGTAAAAGGGGTTGTTTTTTGTCTTTCTTTGCTGCAAAAGAAGGACATTCTATCGCACTGAAAAACATTAGTGCGAGCAGTGAAAGGTAAACTCCTGTTGTCCTTAGTCTGTTCATGGGCATTTGTTATTTTACACCGGTGTGTCCATAACCACCCTCGCCACGCTCGGTCTCGTCGAGTTCACTGACCAGCTCCAATGAAGCTTGCTCATATTGAGCCACGATGATTTGGGCTATTCGCTCGCCATCGTTGATGACAAAGTCTTTGTCTGAGAGATTGATAAGTAATGCCATAATCTCTCCACGATAGTCTGCATCAATCGTTCCGGGTGAGTTTAGAACTGTTATTCCATGTTTCAGGGCAAGTCCGCTTCTCGGACGCAATTGCGCTTCACAGCCTTCTGGCAGTGCGATATGCAGACCGGTTGGTACCAATCGACGTTCCATAGGGTGCAGCACAATAGGCTCGTCAATATTGGCACGTACATCTAGTCCGGCACTCTGAGCAGTAGCATAGGTAGGCAGTGGTTGATGCCCTTTGTTGACAACTTTAATCTTAACCATAATAGACGCAAAATTAAGCAATTCCGACCATAAACCGTCATTTAAAACCTTAAAAAGACAGAAAAATTGGAATTATAGAGGTAACTTTGCGACAACTCAAAATTAGAAGTAATGGATTGGAAGCAGCTCATTTCAAACAAAAGGTTGGGTCAGGAAGAGTTCCACCCGATGCGTCATGACGATCGTAGCGAGTTTAAGCGTGATGGCGATAGGCTCATTTATTCCGCGCCTTTCCGTAGACTACAAAATAAGACTCAGGTTTTTCCTTTACCGGGAAGTATTTTCGTGCATAACCGCCTGACTCATTCGTTAGAGGTTTCTTCCCTGGGCAAGTCACTTGGGGATGACGTTGCTCGACGCCTTATTGATAAGCACCCGGAGCTTCGTGACACACTCTTCGAGGAGATCGGCACTATAGTTCAGACCGCAGGACTTGCCCATGACATGGGTAATCCGCCTTTTGGACATTCGGGAGAGAAGGCCATACAAACCTATTTCACCGAGGGAGAGGGTTCTTTCCTTCAGCCGAAAGTGAGTTCTGAGTTCTGGAATGACATCACAAGGTTTGAGGGAAATGCCAATGCATTTCGCCTGTTGACCCATCGTTTTCTTGGTCGAAGGGTGGGAGGCTTCGTGATGACCTATCCCACGCTGGCAGCAATAGTGAAGTATCCCTATGCTAGTAGTGCGGCAGGGACCCATGGAAAGTTTGGCTTCTTTACTTCAGAGGCCAAGATTTACCAACAAATTGCCGATGAATTGGGTGTTTTTAGGTTATCAAACGAGGGTGAACCATTGCGATATGTTCGCCATCCATTAGCTTATCTGATGGAAGCGGCAGACGATATTTGCTATGAGATTATGGACATTGAGGATTCTCATAAGCTGAAGATTCTCACTTATGACGAGACTGCCGAATTGCTCCTAGGGTTCTTTGATCGTGAAACACAAAGTGCTATTCGCAGACGATTCCACGAGGAGGGAGTAACTGATCAGAATGAGCAGGTCGTTTATTTGCGCGCCCGAGCAGTAGGATTATTGGAGATGGAATGCGTTAAAACCTTTGTGGACAATGAAGATGATATACTAAACGGAAGTTTCAAGGGCAGCCTAATAGACAATATTGCTTATCCTCAACGGATGGCTTACAAACGTTGTGCTGAGATATCCTATAAGAAAATTTATCGCAGTAAGCCGGTATTGGATGTGGAACTCAGCGGTTACAAGATCATGGAAACGCTGATGCAGACTTTAATCGGGGCAGCAGTGCATCCTGAGAAATATCATAGCCAGCAACTCATAGGACGCGTTAGCAGTCAATATGATATTCAGAGTGAGAATCTTGAAACTCGAATCATGGCCGTTTTGGATTATATAAGTGGCATGACAGATATCTATGCGCTCGATATATATCAAAAGATCAATGGTATATCCCTGCCCCTTGTATAAGGTTGGGAAGTACCGAATAGCATTATCTGTTATTAGCTAAGTGCTGGCTTCATACTTATCGTCTTGCGTTTGATGATGTGTGAGAGCGTGAATCAAATTGATTCACGCGGTAATTCAATTTGATTTACTCAGTAAAACAATTTGATTCATGCAGTGAAACAAATTGAATTACACGCCAAGATAAGGCAGGCTGGACTCCAAAGGGTCAAGAAGGGGCGTCCAAATAATCAGTATAAGTACAATCACTTATAATTTAAGGATGAGAAAAGAATCATGAAAAACATGAAGAGAACCCTATTTGGAGGCATAAAGGGCTCGACAGGGTAAATATATATACTTAACCATTAATGATTAGTTGGGCGATTGTTAAATTACGATGAAATCGCTATTTTCTGCAAAGGAACAGATATTGATGTCCTAAAGTATAACGTTGTTTGGTCTTCCTGGAAGCTTTAAGGCTTCTGGATGCTCCTCTACAAAACTGTTGATATGACGCACACGTTTTTCCTCAAAGATTTCATCAACGGCGATTAGGATACCGCTTTCCTCCACATCTCCGAATTCAAAATTAATGGCTGTACCAAAAAATTTCATAGTGGGGCTTAAATTCATATATGCATTCACCAATGGGGGAATATTGAATCCAAGCTGGCGAATCTCATGATTGAGTATGCGGTAGTCCTTATTAAAGTCTTCTTCATAAAAGATCTTGCTCAATTCTTCATCGGTAAACTCTGCTTTTAACGGTTCCATCGGTACGACAAGATGGTCTTGATCACCGAAATGCTTGCGCAAGAAGTAAAGTATCATATCGCGGCCGCGGCGTGCAAAGGATGGATACATTGTCATCTTTCCAAAGAAATACTTGCACTTTGGATTGATAACCGTAAGGGCTCCAAGCCCATCCCAAAGATTGTCAAGTGCAAAGATGGATTTGCTATTCTTACGTACGTTCTGATACTCCAACGATACGAAAGACCGACCTAGTTCCACGGTGTATGGAGCGAATTCCTTCATAAACCGTTCTGAGAATTTAAACATGTGGCTCATGGCTAGGTTGGGTTGTCCATCTGGCTTCAGGTTCCAGTCTTTTCCGAACAAGTAACGATAACCGCCAATTATCTCTTCAGCCTCAGGATTCCATACGATTAGCTGATAACATCCATCCTCCATGGTGTCAAATTCGTCGATATCCATCGATTTGCCTGTACCGCCACCTGACGTGCGGAATGCAATTTCGCGCAGACGACCTATCTCACGCATGACATTGGGAGAGTTTTTCGCGGTAACGACGTATATGTTGTTGTGACTTTTGTTAGTAGTTCGTAGCAAACGATCGGCTGTGAGCTCGCTCTTGAGCAATGCCTTGCTTACTGGTTGGATAATGTCTTCTTCCATCTTATTGTTGCATTATGGTCATTCGGCCCGCATTCCAGCAGGTCCAGCTTGTTCGTAAACTTTATCTTCGACGAATTTCGCCCATTCCTTCGGTGTTCGAGTATTATCGAACGTCTGCCAAGGAATAGGTTTTCCAATAACTACTCTGAAGTCTTTGTGCGTGTTTTTATACATCTCGTCGACTAAGAAAAGCATAGCAAGGTTAACCTTGAGGTGAAAAAACTTGCAGAAATTGGCTATCCTATAGAATCGTTTAGAATTGTGTCCGCTAAAATAAATGGGGACAACATCACGCTGATATTCTACACTCTTTACTATGAAAGTCTTTTTCCAAGGGAGGTCATGAATAACACCACCTATCTTGCGAGAGTTCATTCCGGCAGGAAACATGAGCATGTGATAGTCGCTTTGGAATCCTGTTTCCACTAAGCGAGGAAAGTTTCTACTCTGCTTGCCAGTTTTGTTTATGCCTATGCAGACAGGTCTGAGGCCAGGAAGAAACATCAGTAGATCGTTGACAAGGTAACGGAATTGTCCATCATAGTGCTTGCCGATAATTGATCCGAGACATACACCGTCTTGTCCTCCAAGTGGATGATTGGATACAAAAGTATAGCGCTTGCAATCGTTTTTGTCGGGCAAGTTTTCCCTTCCCTCAACCATGACATCCATATCTAGATATTTCACGCATTCGATGAGCCACTCTGTGCCCTTCTTATCTCGAGATTCCCACAAAAACGCATTGACTTCGTCTTCGTGGGCGATATGCTTTAACCATTTCACAACAAAACGGGGTACAAATTTTGACTTGTCCCCCATCTTGCTACGCAGTATTTGTTCTATGTCGATAGTTTTTTCTACGCCTTCGCTCATTGTTCACATCATAAAACGTATTTGCAAAAATAGCATATCTTTTTTTATTTTTTCTTCTTTCGTGAAAATTTCTTTCTAAATTCTTTAAAATGTAAACGATTTGTCAGTAAACCACTTACCAAAGTTAATTCAGGCAAGGAGTAAACAGTTGTTCTTTATACTTTTATCGTGTGCATAAACGTTTGGAAATTTAAGAAAGACTTTCTATGTCAAATATTTGGTTTTATTTTGAAAAATAGTGGGGTAAAGTGGAGGGAAGTGGGGAATTTTATGTAACTTTGAGGGCAGAATTACTCTTAAAGAAGTACACGTGCGCTTTTTAGGCAACATAGAGGCAAAAATAGATGCTAAAGGTCGAGCATTTCTCCCGGCACAGTTCCGCAAGGCGCTGATGTCATCGGGGGAAAGTGATCTTGTGTTGCGCCAAGACATCTTCGAAAACACGCTTGTAATCTATCCGGAAGCCGTTTGGAATGAGCTAATGGATGAGATGCGAAACCAGTTGTCTCGTTGGGACCGCCGCCAGCAGATGGTCTATCGTACCTTTGTGAGTGGTGTGATTAACATATCCATGGACGCTAATGGACGCATTCTTATTCCTAAAGACTTCCTTAAATCCGCAGGTATTTCCTCTTCATTGCGCTTTGTGGGCATGGGAGACACAATAGAAATATGGGCAAACGACCCTGACTCGGTAAAACCTTTCATGGAAAAGAGTGAGTTTGGATCGGCCTTGGAGGAGTTCATGGCAAAGCCAGCTCCTACACAACAGAACGAAGGATGATGCTGTGCGTGGCTATGCCCGCGGCTCATAATCAATACTAATAACAAAACCGTCTATCATGGTGACCAAAGCAGGAAGTTATCACGTTCCCGTGCTGCTCAAGCAGAGCGTGGATGGGCTAAATATTAAGCCGGGTGGCATCTATGTAGATGTTACATTTGGCGGTGGAGGTCATTCACGTGAAATCCTTTCGCGGCTTAATGCTACAGGGCATCTGTATAGTTTCGATCAAGATGCGGATGCGGAAGGAAATATTATTGTCAGCCAAGAGCCTGTTGAAAGTGATGGTCAACAAATTGACAACATCGGTGGTGAAGCATCAACGTCCAATGCCCAGCTGCAAGCACCCGCTAATTTTACTTTTGTACGCTCCAATTTCAGATATCTGAAGAATTGGATGCGATACTATGGTGTTGACCATATCGATGGACTTTTAGGTGACCTTGGAGTGTCAAGCCACCATTTTGATGATGAGACGCGTGGATTCTCTTTCCGCTTTGATGCCCCCCTTGACATGCGCATGAACAAGCGTGCCGGTCAGACGGCAGCTGATATCGTTAACAACTATGATGCTGAAAAGTTAGCTTATGTCTTTTACTTTTACGGAGAGTTAAAGTCATCACGCCGCATTGCCTCTGCAATCTTGGCCGCTCGGGCAGAACATCCTATCCTCACGACACAGGATTTTGTAAGTGCTGTAGAGCCCGTTTTCCACCGTGACCGTGAAAAAAAGGACATGGCCAAATTGTTTCAGGCACTACGAATAGAGGTGAATCAGGAGATGTCGGCACTCAAGGAAATGTTGAATGCCTCAGAGCGACTACTCGGAGAGGGTGGCAGACTAAGCGTCATCACTTATCATTCGCTTGAAGATCGTATCGTAAAGAACGTGATGAAAAGCGGAAATTCAGAAGGAAAAGTGGAGCAGGATTTCTTTGGGAGAAGCCAGAGTCCTTTTCAACTCATCAATAATAAGGTGATAATTCCCGACGAAGTTGAGCTGAAGAGTAACCCTAGAAGTCGTAGCGCTAAACTGAGAATTGCAGAAAAGAAATGAAAGAAGAGATAAAGGACATCCAAAAAACATCCGAAGGAGAAGAAAAGCTGGAACCCAAGCCCACAACGGCTAGAGCAACGGCTAGTTCAAAGCCTAAGGGTAATGAGGTCCCCTCTAGTAATGAAGAAGATGGATTGTCATTACAGGAGGTCATCAAGGAGCAGGTCATCGAGGATGAAAGGCCCTTGTCTCGCACACTTTCACTACGAAAAATCCTTGGTGGGGATATCCTCAATACGGCCGCCATACGACGTCAGATTTGGTTGTTCATTCTTATCGCCTTCTTCTTCGTAGTCTATATAGCCAACCGTTACAGCTGTCAGCACGATATCATCGAAATAGATAGATTGCAGACGGAACTCCAAGACGCAAAATATAAAGCTCTATCCAGCAAAGGACAGCTGACTGAAAAGTCACGTGAAAGCAATGTGCTGAACCTCTTGAAGAATAATAAAGATAGTGTTTTGAAAATAGCTAGTCAACCCCCTTACATCATTACAATACCAGAGTCCAAATAGAATGAGCAAGTTTGATTATAACAAAATCATGCCACGATACAGCGCCATTGCTGTACTTATGACATTGATAGCCTTAGCAGTTGTAGCCAAGGCAGGCTATATCATGACTGCCAAGAGAGATTATTGGATGAAGGTGGCTAACCGTGTGAAGAAAGACAGTGTGGAAGTAATCCCAACCCGTGGCAACATCCTGAGTTGTGATGGTCAACTTTTGGCTTCTTCACTTCCGGAATTCAAGATTTACATGGACTTCAAGCAACTCTTCGATGCGAAGAGTGATTCCCTGTGGGAAGTTAGTTTGGATAGCATTTGCCTAGGATTGCATGACATTTTCCCAGAAAGAAGCGTTGAAGTATTTAAGAGTAATCTTAGACAGGGTCACAAGGAACGTAGTCGACATTGGGCGATTTGGCCTAATCGCATAGACTATAATACGTATTCCGAGGTGAGACAACTTCCAGTATTTCGGCTATCGAAGTTGAAAAGCGGATTTCACACAGTAGAGTTCAACTCCCGTGAACGTCCTTACGGTACGCTAGCAGGTCGAACAGTCGGTGATATGTTTGCCGCAAAAGATGGGGGGCGTACGCCTCGTTGTGGTCTAGAACTATCTTACGACTCGCTTCTTCGTGGCACTACTGGATTGAAGAGCAGGCAGAAAGTGCTTAATAAATACCTTGACATCATGCGCACTCCACCTATTGATGGTGCAGACATTCTGACCACGATTGATGTGGGTATGCAAGACTTGGCTGAACGAGCCGTTATAGATGAACTGAAAGAAATCAATGGAAACGTAGGTGTAGCCATTGTTATGGAGGTTCAGACTGGGGATGTCAAGGCCATCGTTAATATGGAAAAATGCGTCGATGGTGAGTATCGTGAGATCAAGAATCATGCCGTAAGTGACCTTCTTGAGCCAGGTTCGGTGTTTAAATCCGTATCCATTTTGACTGCTTTGGAGGATGGGATGTGTGACACAAACAAGGTTGTTGACACTGGCAATGGTCAGTGGCCGATGTATGGACGTGTCATGAAAGACTGGAACTGGCGGCGGGGCGGCTATGGCGTGATGCGTCTTCCTAAAACACTTAAGGTGAGTTCCAATATTGGTATTAGCCGAATCATTGACGAATATTATCATTCAGATCCAGTGAAGTTTGTTCAGGGTGTCTATCGCTCGGGCATTGCGGCTGACCTACACGTTCCTATTGTAGGTGCTACAAAAGCTCGAATACGTATGCCTAAAAAGAATGCAAGGGGTGAATGGGTGAATTGGAGTAATACTGCATTGCCATGGATGAGTATCGGTTATGAATCACAGATACCGCCTATTTCCACCTTAGCATTCTACAATGCTATAGCAAACAATGGTCGAATGATGCAGCCCCGCTTTGTTAAGGCGGCCATCAAAAACGGCAAGATTATTGAAGAGTATCCGCCGCAGGTAGTCGAGGGTCATGAGCAAATAGCTTCTACTCGAACCATCAAACTTATGCAGGAAATGCTGACAAAGGTTGTTAGTGAAGGCTTGGGTAAAAAAGCCGGTTCTGAGTCATTCCTTGTCGCCGGAAAAACAGGTACAGCCCAGATTGCCCAAGGAGGCGCGGGCTATAAAGGCAATGGTATAGACTACCTACTTTCCTTTGCTGGCTTTTTTCCAGCCGATGCTCCAAGATATAGCTGTATCGTATGTATCCAAAAGTCAGGATTGCCTGCTTCTGGTGGTGGCATGAGCGGTGTGGTATTCCATAATATTGCTGAGGGTATCATGGCACAGAGCATTCGTATGGACGTTAAGGATGCACGAGACTCTGCATCGAATGTTATTCCGGATGTAAAGACCGGTAATATTCTATCGGCAGATTATGTATTGACACACCTCGGCATTAGGACCAATACCAATTTTAACCATGGAGCGTCCCCCAATAGACCCGTGTGGGGCATTGCCAGCAGCAAGCATGACCATGTTGCTTTAGTTAAAAAAAACATCACTAGCAACCGATATATTCCCGATGTTTTGGGAATGGGAGCGAGAGATGCTGTATATCTCATCGAAAAACGTGGCGTGAAGTGTCATTTGCAAGGACGAGGAAAGGTCGTTGAACAGAGTCTGCCAGTTGGCCACTATGTCAAAAAGGACGAAATTTGCACATTAAAATTAGAATGATATATGAAGTTACAAGAGCTGTTGAAAGGCGTTAAGCCTCTTGCCATTATTGGTAACGACGATGTTGACATCAACGGCGTGAACATTGATTCACGTCGTATCAAGGACGGACATCTCTTTGTTGCCCAGAAGGGAACGCAAGTTGATGGTCATCAATTTATTCCAAAGGCAATCGGGCAGGGTGCCAAGGTTGTTCTTTGTGAAGATGTTCCTGAAGAGATAATTGACGGAGTGACTTACGTGCAAGTGGCTTCTACCGAGGACGCCGTGGGGCAGGTTGCCACAAATTACTATGGCGACCCTTCGCATAAGCTGAAGCTAGTGGGGGTGACAGGGACAAATGGGAAGACCACTATCGCTACATTATTATATAATATGTTCCGCAAAATGGGACATAAATGCGGTCTCATTTCTACCGTCTGCAACTATATCGAGGATAGGGAAATCCCCTCCGATCATACGACCCCTGATCCCATAGAGTTGAACATGCTCTTGGGCGAGATGGTGGAGAGTGGTTGCGAATATGCCTTTATGGAATGTTCAAGTCATGCTATCGCACAAAAGCGTATTGGAGGATTGAACTTTGCAGGTGGCATCTTTACCAACTTGACACGTGACCACTTAGACTACCATAAGACAGTAGAGAACTATCGTGACGCAAAGAAGGCGTTTTTTGATATGTTGCCAAAGCATGCGTTCGCTATTACCAATGCTGATGATAAGAACGGAATGTTCATGGTCCAGAACACCAAGGCCATCATCAAGACTTATTCCATCCGTCAAATGGCAGACTTCCGGGCTCGAATCATTGAGATGCATTTTGAAGGCATGTACTTAAATGTCGATGGTAATGAGGTCGGTGTGCAGTTCATCGGGAAATTCAACGTGTCAAACTTGCTCGCGGTCTATGGGGCTGCTCGCATGCTGGGTAAAGAGCCACAGGACATCCTCGTCACTATGAGTACGCTCCATAGTGTTAGTGGCAGGCTCGAGCCTATCAACTCCAAGGATGGTATCACAGCCATTGTGGACTACGCCCATACACCCGATGCTTTGGAAAATGTTCTCAATGCCATTCATGAGGTACTCAGAGGCAAGGGGAAAGTGATCACTGTATGTGGCGCTGGTGGTAATCGTGACCATGGCAAACGTCCAATAATGGCTCAGGAAGCTGTAAAGCAGAGTGACAGAGTGATCATTACTAGTGATAATCCACGTTTTGAAGAGCCTCAAGCCATCATTGATGATATGCTCGCCGGTCTCAATGCTCAGCAGATGAAGAAAGTAATCAGTATTGTAGATCGTCGTGAAGCTATCAAGACTGCATGTATGATGGCTGAAAAGGGCGACGTAATTCTTATCGCCGGCAAAGGTCATGAGAACTACCAAGAAGTGAAAGGAGTGAAGCACCACTTTGATGACCGCGAAGAGGTGCGAAATATTTTTGGCATTGCAGAGTAATACTTCAATAGCCGATCATTAATAACAAAGAAAACAAAGCGATCTTATGCTATACTATCTCTTTAGGTTTTTAGAACAGTTTGGTATCTCAGGTGCACGTATCTGGGGCTATATTTCATTCCGTGCGTTGTTAGCCCTCATTCTGTCACTTGTCATATCGGCATGGTTTGGTGAGCGTTTTATAAAGTATTTGAAGCGTAAACAGATTACCGAAACACAGCGTGACTCAAAGACAGACCCCTTTGGAGTGAAGAAGATTGGTGTGCCATCGATGGGTGGTATCATCATTATCGTATCTATATTGATCCCTGTCTTGCTTCTCGGAAGGTTGCGAAATATCTATCTTATCCTTATGGTCGTGACCACTTTGTGGCTCGGTTTTCTTGGCGGCATGGACGATTATATCAAGATTTTCCATCGTAACAAGGAGGGCTTAAAGGGCAAATACAAGATTATTGGGCAAGTGGGTATTGGACTTATCGTTGGTTTGGTGCTCTGGGCATCGCCTGACGTGAAGTCAAATGAGAACATTGTCCTTGAGAAACAGGGCAGCGGGATGGTTGTGAAGCATCGAGCAGAAGCACGAAAGACGCTCAAGACCACCATCCCTTTTGTCAAAGGGCATAATCTTGACTACTCTCATGTTATGTCTGTCTTCGGTAAACATAAGGTGGCAGCAGGTTGGGTGCTCTTCGTTATCATGACAATCTTTGTTGTAACAGCGGTGAGCAATGGAGCAAATCTCAACGATGGAATGGATGGAATGTGTGCGGGCAACTCTGCGATAATAGGTGTCGCGTTGGGCATATTGGCCTATGTGAGTTCCCATGTTGAGTTTGCTGCCTATCTGAATATTATGTACATACCAGGTTCTCAGGAACTTGTGGTCTTTATGTGTGCCTTTATAGGGGCATTGGTTGGTTTCCTTTGGTACAATGCTTATCCAGCACAAGTATTCATGGGAGACACAGGTTCGCTTACCATCGGAGGTATCATTGGTGTGAGTGCCATCATTATCCATAAGGAATTACTTCTCCCTATACTATGTGGAATATTCTTCGTGGAGAGCCTAAGCGTTATTATGCAGGTATGGTATTACAAGCTCGGTAAACGCAAGGGAGTAAAGCAACGCATATTTAAGCGGACGCCAATACACGATAACTTCCGTGTTACCGATGATCAACTTGACTCAGACTGCACTTATCTCATCAAGTCTCCGCATTCTCCAAAGCATGAGGGCAAGATCACCATTCGTTTTTGGATCATCACCGTCATTCTTGCAGTCCTGACAATTATCACGTTGAAGATCAGATAAACATTGTATTTAGGAAATTGAAAGATATTGATATGAAAAGAATAGTAGTATTAGGGGCTGGCGAAAGTGGCGTTGGAGCTGCGATTCTCGCCAAGAAAGAAGGATTTGACGTGTTCGTTTCAGACTCAGCCATCATCAAGGATCATTACAAGCAGATGCTTGATGACCACGGCATTGCTTGGGAAGAGGGAAACAACACGCCCGAAAAGATTCTTGATGCCGATGAAGTAATCAAGAGTCCCGGCATTCCTGACGAGGTGCCCATCATCCAGCAGCTCATCAAACTGAATACACATATTATCAGCGAGATTGAGTTTGCCGGACGATATACCAACTCCAAGATGGTATGTATAACAGGAAGTAATGGCAAAACTACTACTACTTCCCTTATCTACCACATTTTCCGCTCAGCTGGTTATGATGCGGGGTTGGCTGGAAATATCGGCAATAGCCTTGCTCTTCAGGTAGCTGAGGATCCGCACGAATATTATATCATCGAGCTAAGTTCTTTCCAACTTGACAACATGTATGACTTCCGTGCAAACATAGCTGTTCTTCTTAATATCACACCCGATCACTTGGATCGTTACCATAATAACTTCCAGGATTATGTGGATGCCAAGATGCGTATCCTTCAGAACCAGACCAATGATGATAGTTTCATTTTTTGGAACGATGATCCCATCATTAAGAAGGAGTTGGAGAAGTATGACATCCATGCCGTGCTGTGCCCATTCTCTGAATTAAAGGAGAAGGGAAGTATTGGTTATATTGAGGAGGGACAATATAAGCTGGAATATCCTATACCTTTTAATATGGAACAAGAGGCTCTTTCCTTGACAGGAAAGCATAATATCTACAACTCACTGGCTGCCGGTCTTGCATCAAATATCAGTGGTATTAAAAAAGATGTCATCCGCAAGAGCTTAGGTGACTTCCCTGGTGTGGAACATCGCTTGGAGAAAGTATGCAAGGTAGGCGGTGTAAGTTATATCAATGACTCGAAGGCTACAAACGTTGATGCATGTTGGTACGCCTTGGAGAGCATGAGAACTCCTACCATTCTTATCCTTGGCGGCAAAGACAAGGGGAATGACTACTCCCAAATCTATGACCTTGTGAAAGAAAAATGCGTCGGCCTAGTGTATCTCGGAGCAGACAATGCCAAGTTGCACGTCAACTTTGATCAATTCGGAATACCCGTCAAGGATACACATTCTATGAAAGATTGTGTTGAAGCTTGCTATGAGATGGCTAAGCCTGGTGATACCGTTCTGCTTTCACCATGCTGCGCTAGCTTCGACCTTTTCAAGAATATGGAAGATCGTGGCGAACAGTTTAAGACATTGGTACGCAGTCTCTGAACCCTGTTATCTTTTTGATAAGCAGATGTCTGTATTGCGGTAACATTCCTTTTGCAGTGTGAATCAAATTGATTCATGGCGTGAATCAATTTGAAACACAAAGTAATTCAAATTGAATCATCCAGTGATTCAATTTGTTTCACGACACGAAAAGGCATTAGTTCCGAACTGACGATGCATCAAAGATACATATATAATTACTAAAAGTTGAATGAATAGGAAACTGAACAACATATTCAAGGGCGACAAAGTTATTTGGATGGTCTTCTTCTTCCTTTGTCTTATCAGTGTTGTAGAGGTCTTTTCTGCCTCTTCTGGACTGACGTATAAAAGTGGAAGTTACCTAGCTCCGATCGTCAAGCATATTCTGATCCTTATGGTTGGTGTGTTCTTTATGGTCGTGACACTCAATATCAAGTGTCGTTATTTCAAATTGCTCACGCCTTTCCTGCTCATCCTTTCCATCGTGTCCCTTATATGGGTATATTTTGCAGGACAAGAAACCAATGACGCACAACGTTGGGTTACTATTCTTGGTGTGCAATTTCAGCCATCAGAGATAGCAAAAGGTACAATGGTTCTTGCTACAGCACAGATACTTAGTGCCATGCAAACCAATGATGGTGCCGACCGACATGCCATGAACTATATTCTTGCGGTGTGCCTAGTAATAGTTCCACTTATCATGATGGAGAACCTTTCAACTGCTGCTTTGCTTTGTGTAGTAGTCTTTCTTATGATGGTTGTTGGACGTGTGCCAGCCCAACAGTTGGGAAAACTACTTGGCGCAGTGATGTTGCTTATTGTTAGTGTAATAACAATGGTTATGGTCTTCGGACACGATGTAAAGGAGGAAGATCCCACCAAAACTCTAAGCGAACAAGTAAGCGCTGACGGGGCAAAAGAGAAAGTGGATCAAAAAAGCGGTATTTTTCACCGCTTCGATACTTGGAAATCGCGTATCGACAAGTTTCTGAATAGCAAGGAAGTGGCACCAGAAGATGTGGATCTTGATAAAGATGCACAGGTGGCACATGCTAACATCGCTATTGCCTCATCAAATATCATCGGCAAGGGTCCTGGAAACTCAGTGGAGCGAGACTTCCTCTCACAGGCTTTCTCCGACTTTATCTATGCTATCATCATCGAAGAGATGGGGATGTTTGGTGCTTTCTTTGTGGCAATGCTTTACATTATCTTGCTCTTCCGCACTGGTCGCATAGCCAATCGCTGTGAGAATAACTTTCCTGCGTTTCTTGCTATGGGCCTGGCAATGCTCTTGGTGACGCAAGCTTTGTTCAATATGTGTGTGGCGGTCGGTCTTGCTCCAGTGACGGGACAACCACTACCGCTCATCAGTAAGGGCGGAACATCATCGATTATCAACTGTGTTTACATCGGTGTTATTCTTAGTGTAAGTCGTTCTGCCAAGAAGAATATAGTATCAATTGAGGATAAAGACGAGCAGACGGAGGCTCAGTTGTCGATTTAACCTCTTGTAACAACGAATTGTAAGAACAAAGAAAGTATTCATAAAAATAGCCCTAAGACATTTTTTTTGATTACTTTTGCATGATATATAATAAGGTATATGGACAAGGATTTAAGAGTCATCATCAGCGGAGGTGGCACCGGCGGTCATATTTTTCCAGCTATTTCCATCGCCAACGCTATAAAGGCAAAGCACCCTGATGCCAAGATTTTGTTTGTTGGTGCCCTAGGGCGCATGGAGATGCAGCGTGTACCAGCTGCTGGCTATGAAATTAAAGGTCTGCCCATTAGCGGTTTCGATCGCAAGCATTTGCTCAAAAATATTGTCGTGTTGTTTAAGCTTCTGAGAAGTCAACTCATGGCAAGGAGCATCATAAAGAATTTCAAGCCAATGGTGGCTGTGGGCGTTGGCGGATATGCCAGTGGTCCTACGCTTAACGTATGTGCAGGGAAAGGTGTTCCTTGTCTTATCCAGGAGCAGAACAGTTTTCCTGGTGTCACCAATAAGTTGTTGGCAAAGAAAGCCTCCAAGATATGTGTGGCCTATGAGGGTATGGAGCGATGGTTCCCAGAGGACAAGATAATCCTCACTGGAAATCCGGTTCGTCAAAATGTACTTTCAAGTAAAAAGAGCCAAAGTGAGGCACGTCAAGCCTTTGGGCTGGCACCTGACAAGAAGACCATCCTTTTGGTGGGCGGTAGCCTTGGAGCTCGTACCATCAATGAGAGCATGCGTCATCACCTTGACAAAGTTAAAGCCTCAGACGTGCAATTCATTTGGCAGACGGGCAAATACTATAACGAGGAGATGAACAAGGCGGTGGCAGACTTTGGGGAAGTGCCAAACTTGAAAGTGCTGGACTTTATCAGTGATATGGGTACGGCATACCAAGCAGCAGACCTTGTAATTAGTCGTGCTGGTGCAAGTTCAATAAGCGAGTTTTGTCTTATTGGCAAACCGGTTGTCCTCGTGCCAAGCCCTAATGTAGCAGAGGATCATCAGACCAAGAATGCAATGGCTCTTGTCAACAAGGATGCTGCTGTTTACGTGAAGGATGCAGATGCTCCCGATACCCTTTTGGACACAGCCCTTAAAATCGTAGAGAATGATGACAAGCTGGCATCGCTAAGCGAAAACATTAAAAAACTTGGACTCAAGGATTCTGCAGAGGTCATTGCTGACGAGGTAGTAAAGTTAGCATTGAACAAGTAAAAGAAAAAATAACAAACATGGAACTGAAAGATATCAAAGCCGTTTATTTCGTTGGGGCAGGTGGCATAGGCATGAGCGCAATTGCTCGCTACTTCATCCATAGGGGTGTTGTTGTGGGAGGCTATGACCGTACGCCATCAAATCTCACGCGCCAGTTGGAAAAAGAGGGCATGATTATCCATTATGAGGAGAACGAGGACGAGATACCTCATGCTTGCCGTGATAAGCAGTCATGCCTTGTTGTCTATACACCGGCTATTCCTGCAGATCATAAAGAATTGCAGTATTTCCGGGCTGGTGATTTTGAAATTCAAAAACGGGCGCAGGTTCTCGGTACATTGACACGTATACACAAAGGACTTTGCGTCGCAGGTACACACGGCAAGACATCAACGTCAACTATGTGTGCACATATCATGCACCAAAGCCATGTGGATTGCAATGCTTTCCTAGGGGGCATTAGCAAGAACTACGGTTCAAATTATATACTTTCTGACCACAGTGACTATGTGGTTATTGAGGCTGATGAGTTTGATCGCTCTTTCCATTGGCTTTCGCCTTGGATGACAGTCATCACTGCAACAGACCCTGATCACCTTGACATCTACGGTACCAAGAAGGCATATCTGGAGAGCTTCAGACATTACACCGAGTTGATTCAACCAGGTGGCGCACTCATATTGCATACCGATTTGGAGATGAACCCCAATGTGCAGCCAGGTGTAAAGATTTACTCGTATAGTCGTGACAAGGGTGATTTCCATGCAGAGAATGTGGTCATTGACAATGGCGAAATCACATTCGACTTCGTTTCACCTGTGGAGACAGTGCGTGGTGTAAAACTTGGTCAGCCCGTTCCAATAAATATTGAGAATGGTGTGGCAGCCATGGCAATGGCACAGCTTAATGGCTGTACTGCCGAAGAGCTGCTATTTGGCATAGGAACATATCATGGCGTGGACCGCCGATTTGATTTTAAGGTTAGGAATGATAATCATGTATTCCTCTCTGACTATGCTCACCACCCTCAAGAGATATTGCAAAGTGCAAAGAGTCTGAAGGAACTTTACAAGGATCGCAAGATAACGGCGATATTCCAACCTCATCTTTATAGCCGCACCCGCGACTTCTACAAGGAGTTTGCAGATGCTTTGAGCCATTTTGACGAGGTGATTCTTACGGAGATATATCCAGCACGTGAGGAACCAATTCCCGGCATCACTTCGCAGATCATCTTCGACAATATCAAGTCTGGTGTGGAAAAGACGATGATTCTCAAGGACGATGTACTCAATTATGTGAAGAGTCGCGACTTCGACGTTCTGCTTGTGCTCGGTGCTGGAGACCTCGATAACTATTCGTCACAGATTGCTCGCCTTATTGAGTCTAAGAAATAACAAACTCTATAACCCTGATACGTTGCCCATTATAGGACAATATGCGCATTAACTGGAAGAAAACGATTATCGTCACGTTGGATCTCGTACTTGGAGCATACATCGTCATGGCGTTCGCTGCATTCGATAAGCCGAATGTGGTCCAGCAGGTGTGCACGGAGGTGAATATAAATATTAAGGATGAGGCGACCAATGGATTTATTACTCCTACAGAGATCAAGAGTCGATTGGAGAAGAACAAGCTCTATCCCTTGTCCAAGCTGATGTCGCTTGTCAATACACGCACAATAGAGGAGACCCTTGAACAGAGCCCTTTCGTGAAGCAGGCTGAGTGCTATAAGACGGAGGACGGGCATGTAACCATCTCTCTTACCCAGCGGTTGCCTACGTTACGTATCAAGGCCGTCAATGGAGATGACTACTATATAGACGACAACCATAGCATCATGCCAAACTCCCACTATACAAGCGATCTCGTCATCGCTACGGGTAGCATCAACCGTTGGTATGCTAAGAACTATGTCTCCTACCTTGCAGAGGAGATCATGAACAGTGACTTCTGGCGTCATCAGATTGTGCAAATCAATGTATTGCCTGATCATGGCATAGAGCTGGTTCCTCGTGTAGGCAACCATATCGTTTATATCGGACAACTTCCCGAGACCAAATACACGGCTCAACGCAAGCAACTTATCAACAATTATGTATCGAAGAAATTGGATAGATTGGGTAAGTTCTATAAGTACGGACTCTCGGAAGCAGGTTGGAACAAATATTCCTATATCAATATTGAGTTCGACAACCAAATTATTTGCAAGAAAAGAAATTGAATTGATAATTATTACATACCTATGGCAAATTTTATTGTAGCAATTGAATTAGGTTCGTCCAAGATTACTGGCATTGCCGGAAGGAAAAATCTGGATGGCAGCATCAGTGTGCTCGCCGTGGTAACAGAGGATTCCTCGTCGTGCATACGCAAAGGTGTGGTCTACAACATCGATAAGACGGTGCAGACTCTCACCAACATCGTAAAGAAGCTTGAGACACAACTCAAGGCTAAGATTGCGCATGTTTATGTAGGAGTGGGCGGACAATCAATCCGGAGTGTGAGGAATAACAATGTCAAGGAGTTGCCACCGGAAGCCATTGTGACCCAAGCCATGGTCAACGAACTGATGGATGCTAACCGTAGTATGCAATATCCTGACCAGGAGATCCTCGATGCTGCCACACAGGAGTATAAGGTCGATAATCAGTATCAACTCGATCCGGTGGGCATCCAGTGCTCACGCTTGGAAGGAAACTTCCTCAATATCTTGTGGCGCAAGTCGTTTTACCGCAGTCTGAACAAGTGCTTTGACAATGCGGGCATTGCCATTGCCGAGATGTATCTGTCACCGTTGGCTCTTGCCGACGCAGTGGTGACCGATGCTGAGCGTCGTGGAGGCTGTGTGCTTGTGGATCTTGGTGCCGACACAACGACAGTTTGCGTCTATTATAAGAACATTTTGCGTCATCTTGTTGTTATTCCATTGGGAAGTAGTAATATCACCAAAGATATTTCCTCTTTGCAGATGGAGGAGAGAACGGCTGAAAAAATGAAGCTTCAATACGGTAGCGCGTTCACCGAATCAAGTGAGATAGATGACGATTCTACATACCCAATTGATGGCGATCGTACCGTCGACGTACGTAAGTTCGTGGAAATCGTTGAGGGTCGTATGCAGGAGATTATTGAGAATGTGTGGTATCAGGTACCTAATGAGTTTGCTGATAAGTTGCTCGGAGGTATCGTTCTCACTGGTGGTGGCTCAAATTTAAGAAAAGTTGAGCATGCATTTCGCAACCACACACGTATAGAAAAGATTCGGATAGCCAAGTTTGTTAACCAGACCATCAACTCTAATAATCCTCTGATTAATGCTAAGGATGGTACCTTGTGTACGGTGCTTGGCTTGTTAGCAAAGGGAGATATGAATTGCGCTGGAGATGATTTCAGCAGCAATCTGTTTGGCCCTGAGGATAAGACGGTTATTACTCCGGCTCACAAAGAGCCACGCCCTACCAATGAAATTTTAGGAAAGGGCATTGTACAGACCGAGGCAGAGAAGAAGGCAGAAGAGGAACGCCTGCGCAAACTCCAGGAACAGGAAGAACTTCGTAAGGCCGCTGAGGCTGAGGCTGAGGAACGTGAGAGAGCCAAGCGAGAGAATTCCGTCTTCAACAAGTCTGTAAAGGGACTCAAAAACTTTTTCCGCAAGATGGTGGATGATGAGGAAGAAAAATAATTGTACCTACGAAAATTGACAGACATGAATCCAGATAGCAACAACAATATAGAGAAAAAGAAACCGTCAATCCTTGACTTTGGAGAACCAGAAAAGGAAAACAGCATCATCAAGGTGATTGGTGTTGGTGGCGGTGGTGGTAATGCAGTGAACCACATGTATCGCGAAGGCATACACGATGTGTCGTTTGTCCTTTGCAATACTGATGCTCAGGCTCTTAATGACTCACCAGTTCCAGTGCATCTTCAGCTAGGCAAGGAAGGCCTTGGCGCCGGTAACAAGCCAGCTCGTGCACGTGAGGCAGCCATGGAAAGCTTTGAGGACATTCGCAGAATGCTAAGCGATGGCACAAAAATGACCTTTATCACCGCCGGTATGGGTGGTGGAACTGGTACTGGTGCTGCTCCTGT
The DNA here is from genome assembly GCA_002407775.1 of Prevotella sp. UBA5387. Lineage (GTDB taxonomy): Bacteria > Bacteroidota > Bacteroidia > Bacteroidales > Bacteroidaceae > Prevotella. The sequence goes on along the minus strand of DHOP01000030.1, from coordinate 41,770 downwards.
TATTGCACAGGCAAGCAAGGATATGGGCATCCTGACAGTAGGAATTGTCACTATTCCCTTCCGTTTTGAAGGACCAAAAAAGATCGACCAAGCTCTTGACGGTGTGGAAGAGATGGCCAAATATGTGGATGCATTGCTAGTAATCAATAACGAGCGTCTGCGTGAAATATATCCCGAACTGACCGTGATAGATGCTTTCGGCAAGGCTGATGATACGCTTAGTGTAGCAGCAAAGAGCATTGCAGAGATTATCACAATACATGGACTCATTAACCTCGACTTCAACGATGTGAAGACGGTGCTTAAGGACGGCGGTGTTGCTATCATGAGTACTGGTTATGGTGAAGGTGACGGCCGCGTGAAGAAGGCCATCGACGATGCACTGAATTCCCCATTGCTCAATGATAACAATGTCTTCAACTCAAAGAAGATCCTGCTTTCGATTAACTTCTGTGATGAGAAAGGTGACAAGCGCGGTCTGATGATGGAGGAGATGAACGATGTCAACGACTTCATGGCTAAGTTCGGTGAGGACTTCGAGATCAAGTGGGGAATGGCTACTGACCCTGAACTGGGTAAGAAAGTTAAGGTTACAATCCTTGCAACTGGCTTCGGTGTCGAAGATGTTGAACCTAAGGATCGCATTGCTCGCCACTCTCAGGAGGAGGCCGATCGCCGTGCCAAGGAAGAGGAAGAGGCAGCTGAGAAGCGTGATCGTCGTGCTAGATATTATAAGAACGATTCTAACAGTTATCAATACAAGCGTCGCCCCCATATATTTCTCTTCTCTCAAGAAGACTTGGACAATGAGGATGTGATACTCTCTGTAGAGAATACACCAACCTACAAGCGTACAAGGCAGATGTTGGAGGATATTCGTAATCAGGTAAATGGCAATAGGCAAAAGTCAGACAACGACGATTTGCAAGAGCCAGTTCCCGGAATCATCAGCTTTGTATAAACAAATTTAAAGCAAAAACGCTGTGTCTACATTATTCGATCAGGTCAGTAGCGATATTCGCACTGCCATGAAGGCTCGTGACAAAGTACGTCTTGAAGCCTTACGTAACGTAAAGAAATTTTTCCTTGAGGCCAAGACCGCCCCTGGATCAAATAACGAACTCTCTGACGAAGCAGCCCTAAAGATTCTTCAGAAGCTTGCTAAACAAGGCGAGGAAAGTGCCGCTACTTATATCCAAGTTAATCGTCAGGAACTTGCTGACGAGGAGTTGGCTCAGGTCGCTGTCATCAAAGAGTATCTTCCACGGCCCCTCAGCGAAGAGGAAATTGAAGTTCAGATTAAAGAGGTTATCGCTCAAACTGGTGCCACTGATATGAAGGCTATGGGGCAGGTCATGGGACAAGCAACCAAACTAATGGCTGGCAAAGCTGATGGTAAAGTTATCTCTGCCATTGTCCGCAAGTTATTAGCATAGGATTATTTCCAAACCATTAATGCCTGCCCAATTTATTTTGGGCAGGCATTTTTATATTCACTCGAATTACGGGAGCCTTATATTAGTGTGCTTAGCCAGGACTTATGAATGAAATACTCGTATTTTCTTCTGTGTCTTAATTCACTTAAAGGCTCATTACGCCATGAGCCAAAATACATATAAGACTTTTACTTTGCTGCTATGTAAGAATCGCCCTAAGAATCAATTTGAGTCAATCTTTTCAAAAACTCTCATATATCAAGTTTAGTTGACTGTTGTTTTGAATCCTGTTCGTGTTTAATGAACAGATGTGGATTCTTCAATGACCAAAATTATGATATTAGGCTTCCCCTGAATGGTCTAATCTATACTAAATATGACGTTTGTTTTTTTTCATATAAAGTGTTCCAACTATAAGCTTTAAATATGACGAACTCTTTATGAATGAAAGTCTAGTATAACAATATAGAAACGAAAGATTAGAAATTATCTAAATTTGTAGTTGTTAACGTGAATTAACCAACAATAAAAACCATGGATGCTTTTTTTAATTAAATTTACCACAATTATTTCTTAATCTAATTAAAAACTAAGCCTATGTTTTCATTAACACATTTACATCCCATGTTGGTCCATTTCCCTATCGCATTGATAATGGTAGGGTTCTTGGCGGAACTGATTTATCTGTTTTATAAAAAGGAGGTTTGTCTGACGAAGGTTGGATTTTATCTATTAATTTTGGGGACATTAGCTGCATGTGCGGCTGTACTTTCAGGTTTCTTGTTTACGGATAACATGGCAGGGGCTGCCGGTCAGATTAAGGAAACTCATGAACTTTGTGCCCTTTTGACTGTTATCTTTGCACTCGTCACTTCGGCAATCCGTATTTATCTTATGATGCAAAAAACGGAAAAGCCTGGACTGAACAAGTTAGCTTTTGTATTTTATGGGATTACGGCAATAGCAGTTTCTGCGACGGGATTCTTTGGCGGAAATCTAGTTTATAATTACATGATGCCACTTTAGTTGAAAAGAGTTTTATAATTAAAATTTAAAGAGTTTGTCATGAAAAAGTATTTGTTTCTAGCACTTGGAATGATTTTAGCATTAGCAAGTTGCACAACTAAACCAACCAAAACGGTTGACAATTTAAAGGCAGCAATAAAAGGTGAACTGACGGCCACTGCCAAATATGCAGCCTTCGCTCAGAAGGCTACAGAAGAAAAGCATGATGCGGTGGCTAAGCTGTTCGAAGCTGCTTCTAAGGCAGAGTCTATCCATGCAGCTAACCATACTAAAGTGTTGGAAGGTCTAGGCGAAAAGATGGATGAGGTTAAACCAGAGTTCGAGGTTAAGACCACTGCTGAGAATCTTAAGGCTGCCATAGAAGGTGAGACTTATGAAGATACTCAGATGTATCCCAAATTCATCGAAGAAGCAAAGAAGGAGAATGTGGATAAGGCTGTGAAATCATTTACATGGGCTCGGGACACAGAAAAGAAACACGCAGACTTCTATAAAAAAGCATTAGCTGCTCTAGAGGGAGATACGGAAAATACATTGCCAATTGCATATCTCGTTTGTCCGGTGTGTGGCAATACTTATGATGCTGCCGCTGTGGATGCCAAGTGTGCTTTCTGCGGTACACCAAAGGAAAAATTTGAAAAGATTTAGAATTTCTAGGTGTCGAAGGACGCCCTGGCATCCGTTCAAAACGTGCGTCCTTATTCATGTCTATTGACGTGTTAGGGGCGCATCTTCATTATGCATGGTTATTACATTCGTACTTTTCAGACATCTCCTTTACAACTTCCGTCACAGCGCATTTGAGATTTTTGGCAGCAAAGCTCGGATTCATCGCCAGTTCCAAGTCGAAAGGTTGATTGTCGTTGATGGATCGAATGTCATGAAATCCATTAGCTAGTAATACTTCTTCATCTTCTACAAGGCCTGCCAGGGCAATTGTCGGCACACCAAAAGCATGTGCACCATGAAGTATTCCGAAGGGTAGTTTCCCAGAGAGGGTTTGCTTATCAATCTTACCTTCGCCAGTTAACACAAGGTCGGCATTAGTTACTAGTTGGTCAAAGTGTGCGGCCTCAATTACAATATCAACACCCTTTTGGAGTTTCGCACCTATCAATTTCAGTCCGAATCCTAATCCGCCGGCAGCTCCGCATCCTGCTTCGTTAGGGTCAATAATACAAAACGAAGCGAAGTTTCGAAGGCCGTTGTCCAAAATTCTAACATCTTCAGCGCTCGCGCCTTTTTGTGCAGCATAGACGTATGCCGCTCCGTTTGGGCCGAAAAGAGGATTGGAGACGTCACAAATAACTTTTATTTCTATGCCGTTCAATCGGTCCGCTCCATTCCAATCTATGGATGCTATTCGGCCGAGATTACTTCCTGTGGGAGACAGCTCTGTCCCTTGCTTGTCAAGAAAACGTACTCCAAGGGCTGCCAACATACCTATTCCGCCGTCATTTGTCGCACTGCCACCTATGCCAATCAGTATATGACGACAACCATGCTGTGTAGCATCAAGCAGCATTTCGCCGACACCAAATGTCGTTGTAAGCATGGGGTTCCTCTCGCTTTTCGTCAATAGCTCCAGCCCAGCCGTTGCAGCCATTTCCATTATTGCCGTTTTTCCATCGGCGCTGATGGCGTAACATGCCTCGATTTTTCGAAACAGGGAATCATGTGCGATGCAAGTGCGCCATTCGGCATCCATGTAATGACAAAGTACAGCTGTAGTGCCTTCGCCTCCATCAGCCATTGGCAAACCTATTACATTAGCATTAGGCAGAGCGTCCAACACGCCAAGCCTTGCCGCTTCAACAGCTTGCTCGGCAGTGAGCGAACCTTTGAAAGAATCAAAGGCAAGTATAATTTTCTTTGAATGGCTCATACTCATTGGATCAGGTTTGGGTACATTGTCAGTCCTCTTTTTACGAAAACAGAGTCTTAAGTACTTCCAAGGATCGCATCTCGGGAAAGTTCGGGATGTGAAGCCGATAATAATATAGGATTAGATCTACGCAACGGTTTCGCTCCGGTTGAGTCATGTGGAATAAATGCATGTTGTCAAAGTTCATTCGCATGAGCGTACTGATAACCGAAGCCTCCGATGGTTGGAGATAGTCTGGATGGGGTGGGCACAAGAGAGTGAAGGTACCGTTGCGCATATCAAACCATGCACCGTGAACATCTCCTTCCAAATTTGGAAAGAAACCAATGAATCTCGACAGGTGCATCATAAACACGAGGTGGAAGTTTGCACATGATCTCACTGCATTGTCAAGCCACATCAAAGAGCCCTCGATGTAGTCATAGAGCGGTTCGTTGTTTTGTTCGTCGCGTGTGGCATAAGTAAGAAACTCCGAGGCGAACAATGCCAGACTCAGTTTGTGGGCATCAAAGGCAATGGAACCGTATGGATACCCGATTCGTATGTCCCCAAACCTTTGCAAACGGCGTATGGGGCGATAGTCGTAAACCAAGTCAAGAAGGGTCAATGGTTGGAAGAGTTGTTTCTTGATACGGCCATGAGTAGTCTTGGGGAGCGTACAAATAAACGATAAGCGTCCTCGTTCGCGAGTCAGCACATCCACGATGAGCTGTGCCTCACCATAACGAACACTACGCAACACTATTGCCTTGGTTTTCACTTCCATATGACACAAAAATACGAAAAATCAAGCATTTATGGAAAAATAATGGGAAAAATTTGGAAAAACAAAGGAAAAGAGGTAACTTTGCACCCGCAATTTTAAGGCTACGGTCCCTTCGTCTATCGGTTAGGACGTGAGATTTTCATTCTCAAAAGAGGAGTTCGACTCTCCTAGGGACTACCAATTTAATAAAAGAAGAGTTTAGAAGATGGCAAATCACAAATCATCAGAGAAGAGAATTCGTCAGACGAAGACGATAACTTTGCACAATAAATATTACGCAAAAACCATGCGTAACGCCGTGAGAAAGCTTCGCTCCACGACCGATAAGGAAGAGGCAGTTAAGTTGTATCCTGCTGTTCAGAAGATGCTAGATAAGTTGGCCAAGAATAATATTATTCATGCCAATAAGGCGGCCAACCTAAAATCAAGCTTGTCTGTATACGTGAACAAGCTCGGATAAGCAGGCTTTATATCATGGAATGACTTTATAGAAGGTCGTGTGTTTGTGGACACACGGCCTTAGTTTGTTGCTAGGAGATTTCTTTACTTCTCTTTCGATGTGGGGAAATTGTCTTATGAGGGGTCGATTTAGCCCCTTTTTTAGGCTCTAAAATTTTCGATATGTCATGTTTTTTTAGTAACTTTGCAACATAACAATTATAATCAAACAATGGTAGAAACTAAACATCCGGAAGATAGCTATTCAGCCTCAAACATTCAAGTTCTTGAAGGACTCGAAGCTGTACGTAAACGTCCGGCTATGTACATTGGTGACATCAGCGAAAAGGGACTTCATCACCTCATCAATGAGACGGTTGATAACTCTATCGACGAAGCCATGGCTGGCTATTGCCACGATATAGAAGTTACCATCAATGCTGATAATTCGGTTACCGTGGAAGATGATGGTCGTGGAATTCCGGTCGACATGCATGAGAAACTACATAAGAGCGCCCTTGAGGTAGTCATGACCGTTCTCCATGCTGGCGGTAAATTCGATAAGGGCTCTTATAAAGTCAGTGGCGGATTGCACGGTGTCGGTGTGAGCTGTGTTAATGCATTGGCGTCACATATGACCTCTACGGTTTTTCGTGATGGAAAGGTTTATCAGCAGGAATATGAGCAGGGCAAGCCCCTCTACGCTGTGAAGGTGGTCGGTGAAACCGACAAGAGAGGCACGCGTCAGCAGTTCTGGCCAGATAAGACCATCTTTACTACGACAACATTCCAGTGGGATATAGTTGCTCGCCGTATGCGTGAGCTCGCCTATCTCAATGCTGGAATTAAGATAACGCTCACCGATATGCGTCTTGACGAAGATGGAAAGACACGTACCGAGGTGTTCCATGCAAAGGATGGGCTTAAGGAGTTCGTTCGCTTTGTTGATCGTCATCGTACTCATCTGTTTGATGATGTTATCTATTTGAAGACCGAAAAGCAAGGCGTGCCCATCGAGATCGCCATCATGTATAATACCGATTATTCGGAAAATCTGCACTCATACGTCAATAACATCAATACCATCGAAGGTGGTACTCATGTTACTGGCTTCCGTCAGGCTTTGACCCGTGTGCTCAAGAGTTATTCTGACAATGATCCTCAGATATCCAAACAGATCGAGAAAGCAAAGATCGAGATTGCTGGTGAAGACTTCCGCGAAGGACTCACTGCTGTGATTTCTATCAAGGTTGCCGAGCCTCAGTTCGAGGGACAGACCAAAACGAAGCTCGGTAATAGCGAGATTACGGGTGCTGTGAACCAAGCAGTGGGTGAGACGTTGTCCAACTATTTGGAGGAACATCCTACCGAAGCAAAAATGATTTGCGAAAAGGTAGTGCTTGCTGCAACGGCTCGTGTGGCTGCAAGGAAGGCTCGTGAGAGCGTGCAACGCAAGAGCGTGATGACTGGTGGCGGACTTCCTGGTAAGCTGGCTGACTGCTCTAACAAAGATCCTAAGGATTGCGAGATATTCCTTGTCGAGGGTGATAGTGCCGGTGGCTCTGCTAAGCAAGGTCGTGACCGTTATACTCAGGCTATCCTTCCACTACGTGGTAAAATCCTCAATGTGGAGAAAGTACAATGGCATCGTGTGTTCGAAGCTGAATCAGTGATGAACATTATCCAGAGCATTGGGGTTCGGTTCGGAGTAGAAGGTGAGGACGACCGTGAGGCCAACATTGACAAATTGCGCTACGACAAGATTATCATCATGACCGATGCTGACGTCGATGGTTCTCACATCGACACCCTGATCATGACGCTTTTCTATCGATTTATGCCTAAAGTCATTGAAGAAGGACATCTCTACATTGCCACTCCGCCGCTCTATAAGTGTACGTTCAAGGGCAAGGCAAGCGAGTATTGCTACAATGAAACACAAAGACAGGCTTTTATTGATAAATATGCCGGTGGTGTAGACGATGGAAAGAGTATCCATACACAGCGTTACAAAGGTCTTGGTGAGATGAATCCGGATCAACTTTGGGAAACCACCATGGATCCGAATAACCGTCTCCTCAAGCAGGTAACTATTGAGAGCGCTGCTGATGCAGACGAGATCTTCTCTATGCTTATGGGTGACGACGTTGAGCCAAGGCGTGAATTTATCGAGACAAATGCTGCCTACGCCAACATTGACGCATAAAACAACATGATAAAAGTCTTCCTAACGGGTAGAAATCAAGCCAAATCTAGCTTTCACCCATAAGGAAGACTTTTTGTTTTTTAATAGTATTTGATTAAATAATATCACTAAACTAAAGTGTCTTTACCTGTTGCAGCCGTGCAACAAAATTATAAACCAACAGTCTGTTCATTGTCTTTGTGATTTCTTCAACCAGCCGAGAAATAATTAATCCCTATACATAATGAAAAGAAACTTTCTCATTCTTGCCCTTTGCAGTCTTTCTCTGCACCTTGTGGCACAGCAGTTGCCCATGCGGCTTTGGTATGATCGCCCTGCCAATTTGTTTGAAGAGTCTCTTCCCATTGGTAATGGCAGGCTCGGTGCGTTGGTCTATGGTGGCGCTGACACGAACATCATCCGCCTGAATGATATCACCTTTTGGAGTGGAAAGCCAGTGGATCTCAATGTTGATGCAGATGCGAATCGTTGGATTCCAGTAATTAGGAAAGCCCTTTTTCAGGAGAATTACCGACTTGCTGACTCCCTTCAGCACTATGTACAGGGTGTCAATTCACAGTATTATCAGCCCCTAGGCACAATTATCATCAATGATTTGAATATTGGTGAGGTGTCCGATTACAGACGAGAACTTAATCTTGATAGCGCCGTTTGTCGCGATCGATACACTCGTGGTGCCGTAACTATTAGTCGAACCTATTTTGCTTCGCATCCTGACAATGTGATTGCCATTACTCTGAAGGCTTCCAAACCTGGGCAGCTTCATTGTTCAGTAGCCTTGACTTCTTTGGTTGATCATTATGTGAAGGCTTCTGATCGTCAGTTGACAATGACAGGTAATGCTGCCGGCGATCCACGCGAGACCATCCATTTCTGCTCCGTACTCCGTGTGAAGAATGCAGGAGGACAGGTCATTAAGTCTGATTCGACCCTTGTCATTGATGGAGCCACATCGGCAACGCTTTATTTTGTGAACGAGACAAGTTTCAATGGGTTTGACAAACATCCTGTAACGGAAGGGGCACCCTACATTGATAATGCTATGAATGCTGCTTGGCATCTCGCCAATTATAATTATGACAATTTGTTGAAACGGCATGTCAAAGACTATCAGTCCATCTTCTCGCGCTTGAAACTAAATCTAGACGGTGCACAACCGAATGTCGATGTTACTACTGATGACATGTTGCGTAACTATCGGAATGGACAACCCACCGATAAGTATCTTGAGACTTTGTACTTCCAGTATGGTCGTTACATGCTGATCTCTAGTTCTCGTACCTCTGGTGTTCCTGCCAATCTTCAGGGTCTTTGGAATGAGAAGAAACGCGCTCCATGGCGTGGAAATTATACTATTAATATCAATTTGGAGGAAAATTATTGGCCTTGTGATGTTGCTAATATGCCCGAAATGTTTGCGCCGTTATCCTCCTTCTGCCAGAATCTTGCCGTAACAGGTGCACATAGTGCCAAAAATTATTATGGCATCAATCATGGATGGAGTTGTGGTCATAACTCCGATATATGGGCAATGAGTAATCCGGTGGGTGAAAAAAAGGAGAGTCCGACATGGTCAAACTGGAACATGGGTGGTGCATGGCTGATGGAAAATATTTATGACCACTATCTTTACACCCAGGACAAAGATTATCTTCATACGATTGCTTACCCCTTGATGAAGGGCGCAAGCGACTTTATGCTCAACTGGCTAATCCCTAATCCCAAGAATCCAAAGGAACTAATCACGGCACCTAGTACCTCTCCTGAGGCCTTTTATACAAATGACCAAGGCTATAGTGGTGCCACGATATATGGTGGCACTGCAGATCTTGCCATTGTACGCGAGCTCTTAGTCAACACTATGTCGGCAGCCAAGGAACTTAACAAGGATCGCAAATACCGTAAGCTACTCCACAAGACCATTGATCGCCTGCACCCTTATTCCGTGGGCCACATGGGCGACATCAATGAATGGTATTACGATTGGGATGATCAAGACTTCAAGCATCGTCATCAGAGTCATCTCATCGGCCTCTATCCTGGGCATCAAATCACTTTACAGGAGACTCCAAAATTAGCCAATGCAGCTGCTAGGAGCCTTGAAATTAAGGGTGATGAGACCACGGGATGGAGCACCGGATGGCGCATGAACTTATGGGCTCGCCTTCACAATGGGAAGGAAGCTTATCACATATACCAGAAATTACTTAGTTATGTCGACCCTAGACCGAGGCAACCTAAGCATGGTGGCACCTATCCTAACCTCTTTGATGCTCATCCACCTTTCCAAATCGATGGTAACTTCGGTGGAACGGCAGGGGTTTGCGAGATGCTCATGCAGAGCAATAATGGTGTCATCGAATTATTGCCGGCTCTCCCTGAGCAATGGCCAACTGGTCAAATTAGTGGCCTGAAGGCACGTGGTGGCTTCGAAATTGGCTTCACCTGGAAGGATGGGAAGGTCATTCGAATAGAGTTGTCAAATTCTAAAGGTGGAAAAGTTCACCTTAAATACAATGGAAGGGGTAAGACATTCAAGTTGAAGAAAGGAAAGACGCGCGTAATAGAATGAAGCGATTGATCCTTGTCTGTTTCTCGGTGATGTTTGTATATGTGTTCCGAGGACAGGGGTTTGAAACCCATTGGATAACTGCTCCCGTTTCTGATAGTACGTCTCACGTGTGGTTTCGTCAGACTTATCTGCCCCAAGGGCGACCACAACAGGCATACATCATGGTAGCTACGACAGGAGTATACAAGCTTTATGTCAATGAGTGTAATGTTGGAACAGCGGTGTTCTATCCGTCTCGTCAAGCGGGAAGTTATGACATTGTGTCTATGACATTCGATGTGACGACTTATCTCCGACCTGACACTAATGTCATCGCTCTGGTCTACTCGCCTTCATACCCAAATGTCAAGCGCCGACAGGTGGCGGTGTCTTTCTATGGCCTTCAGGCAGATGGCTCTTCGTTTTGCTACAATAGTGATGAAAATTGGCTTTGTCGGCAGGCTAACTCTAGAATAAAGCCAGATGGAGGAGAGGTTGTTGACGGTCGTTACCACAATCCATCATGGAAGGCGGCATGGTTCGACCAGGCTTTATGGGTCAATGCCGAGGAAGTGAAAGTTATGCCTGCAGAGCCTGCAACTATTAGCACAGGAACGGATCTTCTACTCAGAGTCATTCATAGACGAGAACCATTTTATGCTGAGCAAGTCGGAGATAGTGTTGAATATGAGTTTGGCAGCGGTTTTTACGGCTATGCACGATTGACCCTAAGAAAGACCAAACAGGGTGAAAGAATCAGCATAGGAAACCTTGACTATATATGCAGTGGCGACCTTGATGAACAGGCTTACCCAGTTTTCTCCTTAGACAACTACCGTCGTGTACCCGTAAGTGGCGACAAACGTTTCAGAAGAGATCAAATATTTGGTATTGAGAGTGTGGAAATCGCTCCAGTGAAGCAGACTTTTTTATACGAATAGAACTCTATATTCCCTACGATATATATTAATTATGAAAGCCTCAGACATCAAAGATATCACAGTTGAGAGTACTCGCGAGCGTAATAGCGGAGGATTCTTCATCGGCAAAGACCTTGCCTTGATCGATGACATCAACAAACTAACGTTCCCTGATGATCCTCGTCGTGTGAAGTGTCTTATTCTAGCACTATGCATAAAAGGCTCTGCTACTTATAATTTGGATACCATTGGTCATCGTGTTTCGGCTGGTGACATCATAATCATCAATAGCAACCAGGTTATCGATGACTATTCGCAGAGCAGTGATAGTAAGGGTGTGGCATTAGTGATTGCTGACAGATTCTTTTATGAAATCATTTCTGGTGTTCGTAATTTGGCCTATCTCTTTTCGTTCTCAAGAATGCATCCTGTGTTTCATCTGACCGATACTGAGATGAAAGATACGCTCAATTATATCCAGATTATCAAGGAAAAGATCTCTGAGACCACAAATCGATTCCGCAAAGACATTGTACGTTCTCTCATCCAGGCACTCATCTATGATACTGGTGAGACTATTTCGCGCATTCAGGATGACTCCAATGTGAAGAATCCTCGGGCCGAAGCGATCTATTTGGACTTTATGAATTTGGTGCAACGTAACTTCCGTCGTGAGCGTAGAGTGGGATGGTACGCCTCGCAACTTGGCATCACACCGAAGTATTTAGCCGAAACGGTCAAAGCCGTAAGCCGCAGTACCCCCAACAGTTGGATAGATAACTTCGTAGTGCTTGAACTTCGCGTCCTACTCAAGACAACAACGATGAGCATCAAGGAAATAGCCGATATGATGCATTTCCCTAATCAGAGTTTTCTTGGAAAGTATTTCAAGGAACATGTCGGCATGAGTCCGCTGGCGTTTAGGAAACCTTAAGCGTGTACTTTACTTGTCTTTCTCCTGAGCTTTGATTTGCTCCGCCACCTCACACACCTCCTGATACCATTCTTTTCCAAACCTTCTGATGAGTGGCTCACGTAAGAATTTGTAAAGAGGCAAGCCTAGTTTGCGCCCTTTTTTCACTGCTGGCGCACAGATATCCCAACGGTTGTAGTTCAGTCCCACTATGCCGTTATTAAAGCGTTTCTCCCGTAAGGGATAAAGAGCGCACGATATTGGCTTCGGCCAATCTGTTTTTCCATTTCTACAAGCACGTTCCAAGGTGCAAAGGCAACAACCGTTTATTGTGTGTCCGTCTGTCGCATCTTTGAGATCATCATAGCATGTGAACACGCAATCCTTTCCTCCTACGATGCTAGTAACGAGTTCCCCCTCGACATCGCTATAAGCAACACCTTGACGGTCAATGACGGATTGCGCAGGTGCGGATAGTTCGTGCCATACGGCATCAAGGCTGTTTTCAATTTCCCCTATCTCTTCGAGTGTTACAGGTGCACCAGCATCGCCCTCTACACAGCAAACTCCTTTGCAGGCATCTAGGTCGCAACAGAACATCTCTGTGAATATATCCGGAGACAATAGCACGTCTCCAATTTGAAGGATATGTAGTTCCATTTATTTTATTACAATATTTGTGATTTATAAAGGTCAAAAAACGTTTGAGCCTTATATTTCATTAATTCCAAATCATAGACAAGCACTTTCTCCTGATGGGCTAAGATTAGAAAGCACTTAAGAATAAATAGTGCTTTGTGTCATTGCGTTTTCCCGGCTTGGAGTCATAGCATCAACATCCTTGTTCTTTTGAATTCACCTCCTACTAGAGGGGGTAGAGTAAGCTATCCCGTTACCACCGTATTTCATCTTCCTCGTTCTTCTTTAAATATTCATTGCATTTGGAGAACTGGTGCTGTCCAAACCATCCTCCGCGATTGGCGGACAGGGGAGAGGGATGAACCGACTCGAGGATCAGGTTCTGTTGTTGATTGATGAGGTAACGCTTGCTACGAGCATATCCTCCCCACAACATATAGACAAGATGGTCACGCTGAGCGCTGAGCGCTTGTATGGCGGCATCGGTGAACATATCCCACCCGAGCTTCTGATGGCTGTTGGCCTGATGTGCGCGCACCGTGAGCGTGGCATTGAGCAACAGCACACCTTGTTCTGCCCACCGACTCAAGTCGCCATCCTTGGGTATTGGGTTACCGAGGTCATCATGAATCTCCTTGAAGATATTAATCAATGATGGCGGCATGGTGATACCTTCGGGCACGGAGAAGCTTAGCCCCATCGCTTGCCCGGGTTCGTGATACGGATCTTGTCCAATGATGACAACCTTCACCTTGTCGAAAGGACAGAGGTTAAACGCATTAAAGATCAGTCGTCCTGGAGGAAAACATTTTTGGTGTCGATATTCCTCACGTACGGCATCGGTAAGCCGTTCAAAATATGGCTTCTTAAACTCCCCACCGAGGTGTTGGAGCCATGATTGTTCAATGGATACGTTCATAGAGAGATAGTCAAGTGGTTTGGTGGATGCTCAATGGTGGCATTAATGGTGCTTGGATATACGTTCGCATGCTGCCGATGCGTTGCTTTCGCCTTGTGAATCAAATTGAATCACGGTGTGAAACAAATTGTTTCACCGCATGAATCAAATTGATTTACGCGATGAAACAAATTGAATCACGATGCCGGAACAATGTTCCGGGCACCGCATTAGTCTGCGATGAGGTTCTCGCCTGTCATGTCGGCTGGTTGCTCCAAGCCCATGATATGCAGGATGGAGGGTGCTACGTCGGCCAAACGACCATCTTTTACCGTGGCGCTATTGTCATTCGTCACATAGATGAATGGTACAGGGTTCAATGAGTGTGCCGTGTTTGGTGTACCATCGGGATTGATGGCGTTGTCGGCATTACCGTGGTCGGCAATGATGATGGCCTCGTAGTCGTTAGCCTTGGCAGCATCAATTACCTCGTGAACGCAATTGTCCACAGCCCAAACAGCCTTGGCAATGGCATTATAGATACCCGTATGGCCCACCATGTCTCCGTTGGCGAAGTTCACCACGATAAAGTCGTACTGCTGAGTATTGATGGCTCCTACTAACTTGTCCTTCACTTCGAAGGCACTCATTTCAGGCTGAAGATCATAGGTGGCAACCTTCGGTGATGGAACCAATATGCGATCCTCACCAGCATAGGGTGTCTCGCGACCGCCGTTGAAGAAGAATGTTACGTGTGCATACTTCTCTGTCTCGGCAGTATGAAGTTGGCGAAGGCCTTTCTTAGACAAGAACTCACCTAGCGTATCTTCTACATTCTCCTTCGGGAATAGTATGTGTACATTCTTGAAGTTGGCATCGTAAGGTGTCATCGTGTAGTATTGCAAGTCCTTAATGGTGTGCATTCCCTCTTCGGGCATGTCCTGCTGTGAAAGTACCTGCGTGAGTTCCTTGGCGCGATCGTTGCGGAAATTGATGAAGATTACTACATCACCCTCTTCGATTGTTCCATTCGCGGCAGAATTGTTGATGGCCTTAATGAATTCGTCGGTTACACCCTCGGCATAACTTTCTTCCATGGCCTTCACCAAGTCAGTGCTTTGCTTGCCAGTGCCCTCTACGAGAAGGTCGTATGCTTCTTTTACGCGATTCCAGCGCTTGTCGCGGTCCATGGCGTAGAAACGACCAATGATGCTAGCAATATGTGCATCGTTGGCGTCACAAGTCTTCAAGATATCAGCAATGAAACCGGCACCACTCTTCGGGTCAGTGTCTCTTCCGTCCATGAAACAGTGCACGTAGACCTCTTTCAGGCCATAGTCCTTGCCTATCTCAATGAGCTTTTTCAGATGATCGAGGCTAGAGTGTACGCCGCCGTCTGAGGTCAGACCCATCAGGTGAAGTTTCTTTCCTGTCTTCTGTGCGTAGCTGTATGCCTCCACGATACCTGGGTTCTTCAGAATATCTCCACTTTTGCAAGCCTTGTTGATCTTTACAAGATCCTGATATACTATGCGTCCGGCGCCGATGTTAAGGTGGCCAACCTCGGAGTTGCCCATCTGCCCATCAGGCAGTCCCACGTCCTCGCCACTTGCGAGAAGCTGTGAGTGTGCACTAGTTGCCGTAAGGTAATCCAAGTAAGGAGTAGGTGTATTGTAAATCACATCGCCTGCGCCGTGTTTGCCGTTTCCCCATCCATCGAGGATCATCAATAAAGCTTTCTTTGCCATAATCGTATTTTATTTTAATCTGTTATAACTTCTTAATGGACTACAAAATTACCACCTTTCCATGGGTTGACAAAAAAAGAAAGCATAAATTGAATTAAAATCAAGCTGTTACGAAGTCACTCCATAGAAAGGGTGACCAACAATTGCTGACTACTTGAACTTTTGAGGGATGGATATTTCGAATTTGTGCCAATTGTTAATCAATCAATTCGTTGATCATTAATGAGGATCGAATAGTTACGGTGGCCCTTATCCTCCCAGTTGCATCAGATGGTCATAAAATAAGAATCAGGCTATTTAGGGCAGTTTGTGTACTTTAAATGGCCTGATTTGTTAGTTTTATGGTACTCTTTTATTAGCTCTGCTTACAGATGTTTTGCTTCATCAGAAGGTGTTTGCTTGTCTTTATGTGAAGAACTATGACGGTTATTTTTGCTCTGACACAGTCAACAGTCCCTTGTATTTCTCATCATTCTGCAACAACTGGAATGCTTCTTTCACTTGTTTATCAGCGCGAAGGGAGTTCTCTATTGCCCCACGCTGATAATAGTATGCGGTGACGATGTCGGAGTTTATGAGCTGGCGAATGCTCGCTTTATTGTAGTCCAAGTCCTTTGCGAGGTCGTGTGTGAGTTTCTTTTTCAATGCCTCAAACTCTGGACTGGCGCTCTCGTAATAGCCCTCAAACTTTGCCACTTTCTCCAATGCCTCGAGCTGCTTTTCGCTGATGGCATCATACTTGAATGAACTTTTCAACACGTATTGCTTGAAAGCTTCATAATCGGCATCGCTTATAGTGAATTCGCTCGGAGAGGCAATGGTGGGGTGTTTGGCAATATAGTCAATTTCGTATGTAGAAAGTACCTCAGAGGAGTCTCTCAGTCCTACCAAATAGTAAGCGATGTTGGGTAGTGAGTCAGCCTCCACCACCATGTCGGGCATGATGCCACCCGCATCCTTCACCGGACGGCCAGCTGCTGTATAGAACGTTTTAGCCAGGGAGTCTGCCTGTACCTCCGTAGATCCACCATTGGCATGCTTATAATTGATCTTCTGAATGCATCGACCAGAAGGAATGTAGTATTTGTTGGTAGTGAGTTTCATTTGTCCGTTATAGGGCAAGTCAACAATGGTCTGTACCAATCCCTTTCCATATGTTTTATTTCCCACAATCACTGCGCGATCAAAGTCTTGCAAAGCACCAGCAGTAATCTCAGAGGCAGATGCCGAATTACCATTGACCAACACCACCATTGGAAGGACCGTGTCAACAGGTTCAACGGTTGTCTTATAGTCACGGTTGGCCTGTTTCAGTTTACCTCGGTTGGAAACCACGAGTTTTCCCTTGGGGATGAAACAGTTGACAATGTTCACTGCCTCCATCTCCGAGCCACCGCCATTATTTCTTAAGTCGAGCACGAAGGCCTTCATGCCTTGCTTTTTCATATCTATCACGGCGTTGCGCACCTGTTTGCTACAACCTTCAGTGAACTGGTTTAGGTTGAGATAGCCAATACCGTTGGGCTGGAGACCATAGTAGGGTACTGCTGGCATTTGGATAGAACGACGAGTGATTTTCATCTTCATCTCCTTGCCGGTAGTCGGTCGTAGGATTTTCAGTTCGAAGGTGGTATTAGCTTCACCACGCAAATGCTCGCTCACATAATTGTTATCCTTCTTAGTCATGTCCTCGCCGTCGATGCTAAGGATGACATCGCCTTTCTTCAGACCGGCTTCTGCTGCTGGCATGCCCTCGTAAGGCTCGTCGATACATACTCGCCCGAGTTTGAAGTTATAGCGAATGAGAGAGCCGATCCCGGCATACTTCCCTTGTAACATCATTCTTACCTCTTGGTCTTTGTTTTCGGGGTAATATTCTGTATAAGGGTCGAGGCTTCTTAACATGGCGCTGATGCCGTTGCCCACAACCTCATCTGCATTTAGTGTGTCAACATACATCAAGTCCAGGTTCTTATAGATAGCGTTGAAAACGTCTAAGTTCTTGGCCACCTTAAAATTGTGGTCTTCCTGTGCCCAGCCACCAATGGCAAATACCGAGCAAATAAAGAGTATTATAGTCTTCTTCATTTCTATTATTATAGTGGCACAAAGGTAAGCATAAATCTCTTGTCACCTCGTCTTTTTCACCCAAAATTCAAAATTTCTCAGAAAATGTTTGGAGGTTTCTAGAAAACTCTATATCTTTGCACTCGCAAAAACAAAAAACTGCTTCAGTAGCTCAGTTGGTTAGAGCACCTGACTGTTAATCAGGGGGTCGTTGGTTCAAGCCCATCCTGGAGCGCAAGATTATCAAGGAGTTACAGAGTTGTAACTCCTTTTTTTATGCCATATCTGCGACAATATTTTGCCACTTCTTTATCAATTCGATAATACATAAAGAAGTCAAACCTTGCCACAAACTTATTTTTATTTTGATCTGTTGAAGAGTATTTTTCTTAAAGATGCTCATTTTTTATTTTACAACGTAGGAATTTTTTCGTTTCTTTGTCTAATGAAATAAACGCTCAAAACAGAATGTCTGACGAACAGCTGATAGAACAAATTTTATCGGGCAATAAAGAAACTTTTCGCTTGCTAGTGGAAAAATACCAGCAACAGGTTTTCCGCATAGCAATGGGTTATGTCCATTCCAAGGAAGATGCCGAGGACATTGTCCAAGAAGTGTTTATTCAGGTATATCGCTCACTGAATTCCTTCCAGGGGAAATCGGAATTTTCCACATGGTTGTACCGCATTACGATGAATACAAGTTTGAATAGCTTAAATAAGCGGCATAAGTTGTTTTCAGGTTTTGCGGAAAATCTCAAAAACATATTCAATAGGTCAGATGATGAAAAGACTGCACAACAGCAGATGGTAGAATCCGAAATGGAACAAGCTATCAAAAAAGCGATAGATCAACTTTCTGATAAACAACGCATGGCTTTTGTGCTGAGCAGATACGAAGATTTATCTCAACGCAAAGTTGCAGAAATAATGGAAACCACAGAAGGCGCAGTAGAGCAACTTTTTCAACGAGCTAAGAAAAATCTACAAAATAAATTGAATAAGCTCGTAGGAAATTAAAAAGATGATTGTCTAACACATAAAGAATCCACAGAAATGAAGATTGAAGATTACATAAATGATGTCATTGATAAAGAGAAGCAGGTACAGCCTAATCCTTTTCTTTCCACTCGCATCATGGCAAGATTGGAATCTGAAACGGCAAGAGAAGCTAAAAGAATACCAGCTTGGCAAAAACTTGCAGTAGCGGCAAGTCTGGGTTTGGTGGTGATGATGGGAGTTGGAATCGGAAATACCAGATATTCAAATAGTAATACTTCTAGCAGCTTGAATATTAACGATTCCCAAATAGAAGGCTTGAATTATTATATAGCAATGGATTATGAATAGAACAAACAAAATACTCGTATGGGTGATCATATTGCTTGCTTTGCTGAACATCACGACTATCGGAACTATTCTTTATCATAATCAACGAGATAAAAAAGTTGCGGAATCAATCGTGTTTGATCAGGGCCGGAACCCCCTAAACGGACGTTTCTTCAGACAGAAATTAGGCTTTGATGATCAGCAAATGGAAGCTTTTCGTACAGCAAATCGAGAGTTTCAGCCCAAAGCTAAAGAAGTTATCTATGTGCTTGACTCGCTTAAAAAACAGATCTTCTTTGAAATTAACAAGGAAAAAGTCGATACACTGAAGTTAAGGCAACTGACTGAAAGTATAGGAAGCAGCCATGCAGAACTGAAAAAAATAACAAACGATTTCTACTTACAAGTAAAGGACATTTGTGATGAAGGACAATGCGAACAATTAAAAGACGCATTTGAGCCATTATATAACGACCAGGTAAATACAGGGTGTTGTAAAGAAAGAGGAACACTGTGCAGACCTGGGTCAGAAAGAGGTTATGGTGCCGAACTCAACAGAAATAGTAACAATAACAATTAAATATCCAAAAAAGGAATAGATTATGAAAACAACAAATTTAATTTTAAGTGCTGCATTAATCATGTCAGTAGGCCTTGTTTCTGCTCAAAATGTTCAAACTGCAAAATCAAGTAAGAACGTTAAAACTCAAACATCTTATGTTGATAAGAACAACGATGGCGTATGTGACAACTTTGCTGCCGGAAACCACCAAGGCTGTAAGAGAGGCCAGGGATTACATAACGGAAAAGGCCAAGGTAAAAACTTCGTAGATAAGAACAACGATGGCGTATGTGACAACTATGCTGCTGGAAGCCACCAAGGCTGTAAGAGAGGTCAGGGGCTACATAATGGCAAAGGAAGCCAAGCAAATTTCATAGATGCAAATAAAAATGGGATTTGCGATCGTCAGGAAAATCTTAAATAGTTCTTTAGCTCTTAACATCGGGCAGATTAGACCCGATGTTAAGAGCTTTTTATCATTTTCTTAACTCATTATGTTAAGAATGAAATATCTTTCTTCAATCTTGTAACCTTTTAACATAGAAACATCTGTTTTTTTCTAATTTTTCGAGAATTTTGTAGGTATAATAAATTAATTGTAGGGTATTTGGGTTTTACTTCGGATACATTACAAAGCTAGTACAATTGTATTTTGACTAAGGAAGATTTTAAATATCTATTTGAGACCTACTTTGATTCGGTACGTAGTTACCTGTATTATCGAGGTGCAAATACGGATGATGCATCAGACATAGCCCAGGAGGTCTTTATGCGGCTTTGGGAGAAACAATTCGTTGTAGATCAAAAGACGATAAAACCTCTTCTCTATAAAATCGCTGGGGATATGTTTGTAAGTAAGTACAGACGTGAGGTATTGGAAATGAAGTACATAGCTTCACACAAACTTCAGGATGATGAATCCTCGACAGAAGAAGATTTGAGTCACGAGGAGTTACAGGATAAGTATCAAAAAGCACTTAATAGCTTGAACGAAAAGCAACGAACCGTGTTTCTCATGTCAAGGGTCGAAGAACTAAAATATAAAGAGATAGCTGAACGGTTGGGGTTAAGTGTGAAAGCTGTGGAAAAGCGAATGAGTGCAGCGTTACAATTTTTCAAACAGTCATTATTATAATCAAAATATGATTATTAAACATACATATTCCGATAAAGAAAATGTCGTGATTCCAAAAGAATTAGACGATATTATTCTCAATACCCGGCCAGAATGGACTCGGGCGAAAGAGGATATCTGGAAGGAGATGGAAGCAAAGATAGATGCTAGTCCGGTTGAAAAGAAAATTCAGCCTATCCGACATTTCAGGGTGCTGAAATATGCAGTAGCGGCATCTGTTGCATTGTTGATATCTTTTGGTGCTGCAGCCTCACTATATACTAAGAATGTACTTACAGCAGCAGTTGAGAAGAGCTTTCTTTTACCTGACAATTCCAAAGTCATTTTGCACGCTAATTCGTCTTTGAGCTATAAACCATTGATGTGGATGTTTAGCCGAACCACAACGCTGGATGGCGAGGCATACTTTGAAGTAGAGAAAGGGAGTAAATTCGAAGTTGTTTCTGAAAAAGCCAAGACAGTGGTTTTAGGGACACGCTTTTTAGTTACGGCTCGCAAAAACGAGTATCGTGTGAATTGTGACCAAGGTAAGGTGATGATCATAGAGTCTGTTCAGAAAAACGAAGTGGTAATAGCAGCAGGTCAAAAAGCAACGTTGAAGACGGATAAAAAGTTTGAAGTTATTCAACAGCATCAAAACAAAAGCAATGGGATTAACTCTGAAACAATCGTATCTGCAAAAGGAAATGAGATAACTATTTCGGAAGACGAACCGAAGTTCGTTCCGAAAGACGAGATGAAATCCGAGCCATCAAGTCAGAAGATAAATGGTCAGGAGAGAATCCGTTTGCAGGAACCAACCCAGCCCGATGTAAAACCGAATGTAACAAGTGGAATAAAGGAAAATTATTTTAAAGCTAACGAGAGGGCTTCGGACGCACTGGCTAGTAAACCACAAAACGAAAATCAAGTTCGGGCAACTCTTCAAAAGCCTGAAGAGGAAGCATCCACCAATAGTTCAGAATCTTCTAAATCGCGTTTCAGAAACTCATTGACGCAAAAACAAATTGATATTCTTGAAGACAAGAAGATGGACAGAGCTGAAAAACAAAAAGCATTTATGAAATCCTTGTCAAGTGAGCAAAGACAATTGCTTAAGGAACAGAATGGAAATATGGCAATTGGCAATGG
This sequence comes from Prevotella sp. UBA5387, assembly GCA_002407775.1. Taxonomy (GTDB): domain Bacteria; phylum Bacteroidota; class Bacteroidia; order Bacteroidales; family Bacteroidaceae; genus Prevotella. Next base: position 20,120 of record DHOP01000030.1, on the reverse strand, counting down.
GGGACAAAAGAATGTCAATGCTAATAACGGTAACCCTAAAAACGCTATGAAGGATAATATGAAAACAGAGCAGAAGGGACATAAAAGCCAGTTGCCCAATACTCCGGTTGACAAAGGAAATAATGGGCAACAAAGAGGTAGAGGGAATCAATCACCAAAATAAATCATCGTTATAGATAGATATATAAATCGAAATAATTACTCCCAAAAGTAGGGTGTTGCAAGAGTTATTCGGTCTATAAGCAAAACAAAAAAGAAATCATTTAAATATTGAGTTATGAAAACAAAAACAATTTTCGGGATACTATTTGTAGCTTCACTATTTTTAGCAACAAATACTTTTGCTCAATCTACAAATAAAGGAGCAAAAGACCAAACTAAGTCTAGGACTGAAAAGAAAGACCAGCTGAAAGATCAAACCGATGATCAGTTGAAGGAACAGAAAAGAGATCGTGTCCACGACCCACTTGAAAAAGCTGATGAAGTTCAAACAGAAGATCAGGTACAAGACCAAACAAAGGAAGCAATCAATGATCAGGTGAAAGAACAGAGAAAAGACCGTATTCACAATCAGGTTGATGTTGCAGACGAAACTTTAACGACAGACAAGGTGAACCCAAGCGCAGCAAATCAGGTTAATGCTGATATTCAAGGCATGGTAAATAAGAAGAACCGCGAAGCATTCAAATCGTCACTTACTCCTGAGCAAATCGCACTGCTTCAAGATCAAACCATGACAAGAGCTGAAAAAAGAGCCGCATTTGTGAATTCTCTTTCTGTTGAACAACGTAGCTTGATGAAATCACAGTATAGTGGAACTCGGAAACAGATGAGAAGCAGAGTGGCAAATCAGGCTAAGAATCAGGTCAAGGAGCAACAGCGCAAGCAAATTAGAGAGAACCAGAATATAGCAACCGGCAGCCAGCAAAAGCAAATGAAAGAGCAAATGAAGCAAACTGCCAAAAATGCAAGAAAAGGCGGCAATAATAAAGGCGGCGGCAAATAAGAGATCATAAACAATTGTAACTTAGCTAGCTTTTGGAAGAGTGTGAATTCTTCCAAAAGCTTTTGTTAGTTTGCTGCATGGTTTATTTAATTTTGAGTACTTTTGAAGTAACTTACAATTAAATATACCGTTCAACAATTAAGTCGGTATTAGAATGCTCCATGTGTAATAATCAAAGAACAAATACATGACATGAAAAAAATATTGTTCATCATGTTTCTTCTTACCAGTATTTCAGCTACTGCCCAGACTGATAGGGTTGATTCGTTACTAAATGATTTGATCTTTAGTGATGAAAAATTATTGTCTGAAATATCCTTGGATAAAAAAGATTTTATATATGGAGGTCTCAATTATAGTAATAAAACTTTTTTCGCAGGTAGGGAGATTGGTACAAACTTAACCAATGTAAGCGGTAGCGTGTATTATTTCAACAAACATGGATTCTATGCAGGAGCTGCCGGCATGTGGTATGATCAGATGTCTCCCGGTTATACGACAACGATGCTGACACTTGGGTACGGATTATATTTGGATAAAAACAAAAGCTTCAGAGCTAATGGGTCCTATAGCTATTTTATTTATAATTCAGACTCCACGGCCATTTATCCTTATAAAAACAGTGTAAACCTAACGCTTTCATACACAAAAGACTGGTTTGGGGCACGAATCTCCAATAATTTCCTCTTTGGAGGTCAGACACTATACACACTCAGTCCAAGCGTCTATGGAGGGTTTTATTTCGGATACTTCGGCAAAAGCAACTACTTCTATTTCGAACCAGAACTCTCGGGCTATTTTGCAAAAGAAACAATCGACCTCGCAACCACTCCACGAGATGTGTTTGGCTTGTTGAACGTCCAGCTGTATGCCCCATTGAGTGTTAATCTGGGTAATTTTGAACTTCAATTAGGTTATACCCTCAATTTCCCATTTACCAAAGACAGTAGCACTGATTATAAAATAAGTTCATGCGTTTCCGTGTCAGCATATTATTTATTACCCTTGTAGGTTATATGAACGAGGATGTAGGTTCGAACATATAACAACTGTACCTTATGCCACGATTGTGATCGTTTTTCTTAACAATTGAGCCTTGTAAACGATATTAGTTATTTCTTCATAGGTATTTATATAAAGCAAAATTATGGATAAAGGACATTTGAAGGTTGTCGCCTTTCAAATGTCCTTTTCTTACTTTAATAATAATAATGAATATATGCAGTAATCCATACTTTTTGATTGTTGTTCTTAAAAGAGAACTTGATTTATTTGTTTTAACTGCAATAATTGTGATTTTATCGCTAATTTTGCCATTTAAGTTTAATCACGTTGATTGTACGTGCATATAAGGATATAGAATGACACTCAAAGAAACACTTGCTGAACGCATTATCATTTTGGATGGAGCCATGGGTACAATGATCCAAGGTTTTAATCTCACTGAAAAGGATTTCCGTGGCGAACGATTTGCCCATTCAGCTGTTGATTTGAGAGGGAATAATGATTTACTTAACATTACTCGCCCAGACTGTATCCGTCAGATCCATCAAGCTTATATTGATGCAGGGGCAGACATTATTACTGCCAATACATTCAGTTCGAATCGTATATCTCAGAAAGAATACTTTTGTGAAGAAGTAGCTGCCGAGATGGCACGTGAAGGTGCAAGGATAGCTCGTGAGGTGGCTGACCATTCCGACCGACAAGTTTGGGTGTGCGGAACTATGGGGCCAACATCCAAGACATTATCGTTGTCTCCGGATATGAATCGTCCGGACTATCGTGCGGTTACATTCGATGAGATGGCTGATGCCTATGAAGAACAAGCCCGTTCTCTTATCGAAGGTGGCGTGGATGTGCTAATGCTTGAAACATGCTTTGATGCTTTGAATGCAAAAGCAGCTCTCTATGCCATTCAAAAGATTAACGATGAAAGAGGCGAGGTTTTTCCTGTAATGATTTCTGCCACTATCAATGATCGTAGCGGACGAACATTGACTGGACAAACACTTGAGGCATTCTATACCAGTGTCAGTCATTACCCCATGCTCTCGTTTGGACTGAACTGTTCATTTGGAGTGAAAGACCTGGGAGAGTTTATTCGCCAATTGGCTTCCGAGCTTCCTGTGAGAATCTCGATTCACCCCAATGCTGGCTTGCCTAACGAGATGGGCGAATATGAGGAACAAGCTGACTTCACCGCTTTCTATTTGAAGGCTATGGCCAAAGAGGGATTGTTGAATATCGCTGGTGGTTGTTGTGGTACTACTCCAGATCATATCCGAGCCATTGCTGAAGCTATGAAAGGTCAAACCCCACATGCCATTCCACAACTGGACGATCATCTCGTGGTGTCCGGATTGGAACCAGTCGTCGTTGACCGCAAGGTAAGCAACTTTGTGAATGTTGGTGAACGCACAAATGTTGCAGGTTCAAGGAAATTCGCACGACTCATCAGTGAAAAGAAATACGACGAAGCGTTGAGCGTGGCTGCCAAGCAGATTGAGGACGGCGCTACCATCATCGACATCTCTATGGACGATGCCATGCTTGATAGTCAAGTGGAGATGGGAACCTATTTGCGGCACGTGGCAAACGACCCTGCCGTGGCAAAGGCTGCCATCATGGTTGATTCTTCAGAATGGACCTCACTTATAGAAGGACTGAAAAACGCACAAGGAAAATGTATTGTAAATTCTATCAGTCTGAAGAATGGAGAAGAAGAATTTATCGCACATGCCAAAGAACTTCGTCGTTTCGGTGCTGCCGTAGTGGTGATGGCCTTTGACGAAAAAGGGCAGGCTGGCACCTATGAACGCAAAATAGAAGTGTGTCAACGCGCTTACGATATCCTTGTAGGGAAGCTGAATTTCCCACCCCATGACATTATCTTTGATGTCAATGTGTTGAGCATAGGCACTGGCATTGCCGAGCATGCCAACTATGGTGTTGATTTCATCAAGGCCGTTGCATGGATCAAAGAAAACCTGCCAGGAACATTGACCAGCGGTGGTATCTCGAATCTGTCGTTCTCGTTCCGTGGCAACAATAGAGTGCGTGAGGCAATGCATTCGGCTTTCCTCTACCACGCCATCGCTGCTGGTCTTGATATGGCCATCGTGAACCCTTCCATGCTACAAGTGTATGATGATATACCCAAGGATTTGTTGAAGGTGATTGAGGACGTCATTCTAAATCGTTCTGCCGATGCCACCGAAACGCTTATCGACATGGCGCAGGCGATGTTGTCACAGGACAAGGACGAACAGACGGCAACAACTCAAGCCGAATGGCGCAATGCGCCTGTGGAGAATCGCTTGGCAACGGCCTTGGAAAAAGGAATAAGCGATTATCTTGCCATTGACTTACCAGAAGCCTTGGAGCAATACAATGGTGATGCGGTAAAGATCATTGAAGGCCCATTGATGACCGGAATGGAACAAGTGGGTAAGCTCTTTGGCGAGGGAAAGATGTTCTTGCCTCAGGTTGTGAAGTCTGCAAAGGTGATGAAGAACGCCGTAGCGATTCTACAACCTGAGATTGAAAAAAGCAAGCAGGCTATCGGTGGATTATCCCAACCCAAAATCGTTTTGGCTACCGCTCGTGGCGATGTTCATGATATTGGCAAGAACATTCTGGGTATCGTCCTTAGCTGCAATAATTTCGAAGTGATTGATTTGGGAGTAATGGTCTCCAATGAAACGATACTTGAAACGGCTCGTAAGGAAAAGCCTTTGTTTGTTGGCATCAGTGGACTCATAACGCCATCTCTCAAAGAAATGGAAGGACTCTGCGCACTCTTTGAAAAAGAAGGAATGGAAGTTCCTATCTTCGTGGGAGGTGCTACGACTACGTTAGTCCATACTGCCGTGAAGCTTGCCCCACTTTATGGTGGCGGAGTCGTTTATGGTGGCGACGCTTCGCATACGTCTGTGCTTGCCAAACGTCTCGAAAGAGATTCTAATTCATTGTTGGAACAGACCGCGCAAGAACAACAAATCATTCGCGACAATTACGACAAACGCAATGTTGTCGTTGCGCCCTATGCTTTAGCCAATGCCAATGCCCCGCAATATCAGTTTGATAAAGATATTCCTTCCATTGAGGAAATGCAAAAGCGTTTTCCATTGGAGCCAACTATCGAGGAAGTCGAGTCCTTGATTGACTGGCGCATGTTGCTATTCTTCTGGGGATTCAAGGGCGAGGCACTTCAACAAATGACTGTGCACCCAGAAGCCCTTAAAACGCTGGATGAGGCAAAAGCCACGTTGCAAAAAATGAAAGAGGAAAAGCTCATGGAACTGAAGCTTTGCTTCGAATTCTTTAACGCACATCGTGTTGGCAACGACATTATGTTGGAAAATGGCGTTTGTCTTCCCATGTTGCGTTCTCAAAATGATAGGACAGGGTATCTTTCTTTGGCAGATTATTTCCCCACAACGGGCTCCACACCCATTGGAATATTCTGTATCAAGGTGAAGGGGAATGTAGAATATGAGGACCAAAGCTATGAACAACTGATGCAGCATGCCTTGGCGGCAAGACTGGCTGAGGCTACGTCGGAGTGGTTCCAGAATAAGCTTTATCCACAGGAGACAGCTATTCGCCCTGCTTTTGGTTATGCTACCTGTCCTGATCACAGTATCAAAAAGATAGTCATTGACTTACTTGATGCCGAGAAGAAGATTGGGGTACAGATCAACGAACATTTCTCGATCACACCATCAACTGCTATCTGTGGTATGATTTTCTCTCATCCCGATGCCAAATATTTCTCTATTGGTAAGATTGATGATGACCAATTAGCTGATTATGCTAGTCGTAGGGGTTTACCAGTAGAAACATTGTCTTACCTGCAAAAATTATAAACATGTCCAAAGTTATCGACATCCTAAATAGTGACAGACAGTTTGCTTCGTTTGAATTGGTACCTCCATTGAAGGGAAGTGATGCAGAGAAACTCGCCAAGACCATTGAGCCTTTGATGGAATTTGCTCCTCCGTTTATCAATGTCACTTGTCATCGCGATGAAGTAGCCTATCAAGAGAACCCTGATGGTACGTTTACGAAAACTACTTTTGCCAAGCGTCCTTCCACAATAGCTATCGTTTCGGGCATCATGCAACGGTTCAAAGTCAACATCGTACCACACATCATTTGTGGAGGAGCTTCCAAGTCGAGACTCGAAAGTGATCTGTTTGACTTTAACTTCTTGGGCATAGACAATGTGGTGGCTTTGCGTGGAGACGCATTGCCAGGCTATCGTCGGTTTATTCCAGAGCCTGATGGCTTTGCCCATGCCAACGAATTGGTGGCCATGATAGACAATATGAATCATGGTCAATATCTCGATCCTGACGTGAAAGACGGCGTAAAGACCGACTTCTGTGTCGGGATAGGGGCTTATCCCGAAAAGCATTATGAGGCGGCCAATCTTGATTCCGACATCCAGTATCTCAAGCAAAAGGTGGATGCGGGGGCAGATTATATCCTGACACAAATGTTTTTTGATAATGACAAGTTCTATAGCTTTGTTGAGAAATGTCGTGCGGTAGGCATTACCATTCCCATCGTTCCGGGTCTGAAACCGCTTTCGACGATACGTCAAATCGATAGCCTACCACAAGCCTTTCATCTTGACATTCCCGAAGAATTAGTGAAGGCCTTCAAGAGTGCCACGGACAAAGAGGCAGAATACCAGGTAGGTGTCGAATGGTGCGTTGCTCAAAGCAAAGACTTGTTGGCCCATCAAGTACCGGCCATTCATTATTATACAATGGGGCGTGCTAAAAATATTCAGCAGATCGTGAGAGCTGTGTTCTAAGAACTAATAAAACAAATCAATATAAATCTTTTCTCGATACATCGTCAGTAAGGTCTTCGCTGTAAATAAAATTTATTTTCATATTCCCCATACCATATCAATGCCCTTCAAAGGCTTTCATCGAAATCGAGAAAAATGTTGCGATTGATATACTAATCGCAATGCAAATCACCAAAGAATAACAGTCGCTTTGCGATTGATGCCTAATGGCAGTGCGAAAGATATCCTTTCGCGTTGCGTTTAGGCCGTAATGGCGTTGCGTTTAGGCATCAATCGCAGTGCCAAAGGATACTAATCGCGTGTCAAGAGATATGATATACTTTTGTCTTCTAATTCTTCATCATTAGCATAAAATTGTGCACAGTTCTTGGCGATCCACATACCAATCTTTAATCCTTAAAGTAGCTTCATTCCTAAAATCTTACAAATAAACATTCTAAATGTTGTGAATTGCTTTCATTATCGTATCTTTGCGTTAGCATAAACAACTATATCAATTTTATTAACTTCAAAGTCAGGGTTGTGAATTGCTCTCATTATCGTATCTTTGCGTTAGCATAAACAACCTTAACACCATCAAGTTTTACACCAGTTTTGTTGTGAATTGCTCTCATTATCGTATCTTTGCGTTAGCATAAACAACTCAGCCTTGGTGCCAACCCAGACCAGACAAGTTGTGAATTGCTCTCATTATCGTATCTTTGCGTTAGCATAAACAACAGTAAACGCGACCGTTTGTGTTGTGTACGTGTTGTGAATTGCTCTCATTATCGTATCTTTGCGTTAGCATAAACAACTGGCGGCTATATGTGTTTTGAGTCGATAGTGTTGTGAATTGCTCTCATTATCGTATCTTTGCGTTAGCATAAACAACGCGGTACAAAATAATAACAATCAAAACATAGTTGTGAATTGCTCTCATTATCGTATCTTTGCGTTAGCATAAACAACTTATAGCGTTGCATGGCTTCGGCCCAAATCGTTGTGAATTGCTCTCATTATCGTATCTTTGCGTTAGCATAAACAACAATTTCCAAAACGAACAAGATAACGACAGGTTGTGAATTGCTCTCATTATCGTATCTTTGCGTTAGCATAAACAACGGTCGCTCATCTTCCGTCCCCACCGCTTTGGTTGTGAATTGCTCTCATTATCGTATCTTTGCGTTAGCATAAACAACAGATCGGACACAACCGCTGAATGCTTCGAGGTTGTGAATTGCTCTCATTATCGTATCTTTGCGTTAGCATAAACAACAAATTATCGTAGAAGCTAATCCGGATCAAGTTGTGAATTGCTTTCATTATCGTATCTTTGCGTTAGCATAAACAACCCTACCGAAGCGAACTATCCACGTCTGAAAGTTGTGAATTGCTTTCATTATCGTATCTTTGCGTTAGCATAAACAACCAAAATTTATTTGTATATTTGTATTGTGAAGTTACGAAAAGAGTGTAATTTATTGGAAATGAGCATTGGGTAATCGCTCATAATAGTAATAGGTTACGAATTAGTTAGTTATCTACTGCATTATTCTTCTGTGCGTTGCGTAACCTTCAAAGAACTCTTCGTATGCAAAAGTAACAATAAAACGGGAGATTTAGAAATGAATCTCCTGGTTTTTTCTTCTCACACAAGTTTTTCCGTAAAAGCGATTTTATCCGTCAGCACACCATCGCCCAAAAAAATTTTGAACGAACGTGTGCCGACTGCCGCATAAGCGGAGAAAAGGGCTTTGCCTCACGCCTAAACAATAGTTTAGACTGATGAGACAAGGCCCCTTTCTTTTGTGCTTATGCCAAAGAGGTGCTTTTACGGGGTTTTGACGATTTTTCTTTTTTAGTTGTCCTTTTGAGCTGGAAGCGGAAAGCCGTGTATGACCGCACATTCCATAAATGGAACAAGCCGTCACTCACGGCAGACAAACCGGGAAGAATGATTTTATCCATCCGACCAAACACGTTTGGCCAAACAGATAAAAACATACTTCCTTGCCGATGGTTTGCCCGGTTTCACGCTACCGGCTATGTTCTTTTCTGTTGGGGATGTCTTTTTCACGGATTTCTCTTTTGAAGTTTTCCTGTCTAATCTGCCTCCACTTCCGTTTACCTCCATTTTCGCGCCTTTCAGTGAGCCGCATCAGGCAGTCATTTTCGTGCTGGGTGCAAAGGTAACTCCGGGATTGTACGGGAAAGCAAGGTCAAGCCTCCTGTTTTTCTGAAAAATCTCCAGCCCTTCGGGTAGTATTTTTCCGAAAAACCTTGCATTCCCTAATCCCTACCTTTTTAAGCACCCGAAACGAAAACGACCGATGCGACAGAAAGACGCATTAAAAAAAATGTCGGATAAACGTGGTTCCATAAACGGGGATATCCCTCTTTTACAATCTCCTTTTGTGTAAGGGCCGTACGTCCGATCTGTGCTTCCGGCACCCATATAGGCCGTGATTTGCCTCCCCGTATTATCTGCATGGCAAAAGATGTCATGGCAGGATCAAAAGGGTGTCCGATATCATTCCCATAGAGATATTCCAAAGTCACATTTACAGGATAATTGTCGAACGACAGGACATCGCATTCATCTGCCAGTTCATAGAGGTTCATGGTGGTCACAAAGCCGCTTCCTCCGATATTAGTTGTCACTGTCATGCCGGGAGCCACGGCCTTAACCACATCCCGCTGTATACGGAAGAATTCCAATGCTACATCCGAATAAAACCGTTGATAATCCTGATAAATGCCCGGATTATCCATCCTGCGGGGTAACCATACCTGTTCGAAGTTATCTAATGTTTCGCTCCAGAAGACGGTTCCCCAGGCCTTATTTAAGGTTTCTATAGTCTGATATTTTTTCTTCAGCCATAACTGGAATTTTTTCAGGCATTCAGGACAATAGCAATAGGGCTCTTCGGTGGCCAGCTCGTTGTCTATCTGAAATCCGATGACGGATTTATTGTCTTTATAGCGTTCCGCCAAGGTGCGTGTAATGCGAGTGCAGTATTGGCGGTAATCCTCGTTGTTGAGACAGGCATGACGCCGGCGTCCATAGGGCTTTCTCTGACCGTCTGCTCCCATGATCATAATGTCGGGGTGTGCATCGTGCATCCATTTGGGTATGGCGGCAGTAGGGGTACATAATAGAGATTGTATGCCGCGCTGTGACAGTGTCCGGATAGCATGGTCTAACCATTCCAGAGTAAAGACTCCGTCTTTAGGTTCCATACTATGCCAGGCGAAATCACCCATTCGGGCTATGTTGAAATGCGCTTCCTCCATGAGGTGTGCATCCTTTTCAACCTGCTCTTTATCGGTATGCTCCGGATAATAGGCAGCTCCTGTATAAACTTGACTATGGATTGAAATGAAACCGCCAAAGAAGAGCAGGCAGCTGATCAGTAACTTCCTCATAGCTATAGCTGAATGATAATGGGATGATTGATGCATAATGCCTCATGGGCTATCAGGTTGATGAATGTCTCCCGTTCCCGGAACTGTTTGTCTCTCAACTCCCAGGCTGCATAAGCCCGGTAATTGTAGAGTCCGTTTGCGTCAGGTTTCATTTTGACGCACCAGGTTTTTATAATATCTGCGTTTTCTTCCGGTGCGTGGAAGGTTTCTACCAGATTGTCACCAGGTATCAATAAACTCATGCCGAAATAGAAGCTTTCGTTTACGGTCTGTTTGTCATGGGTGAGCATGGCATACTGTTTTCCTTCATATTCTTCTTCCGTGAAAGGTTGTGTATTCAGGTTATTGACAATGCCTGTCACCAGGAAGTAATTGCCGGGTAGGGTAGTGGTGCTGATTCTCTTTTCATATCCGTATTTTCCTGCCCATATACTGATTTCTTCGCAAAGATCTATCTTGTTATTTCCTATTTGCCATCCTTTATATGTCAAGCGAATGATGGAGCGGACCGGTCCTTCTGTAACCAGCTCGTAGTAGGTGGAGTCGATAACATCTTCTACCCCAGTTCGGGATAACCGAGTGTTTTATACAATATAAATGCAGCGTGAAAACGCCTCCTCCCCATACCATTAGGAGTTGATAATAACAGAAGGCTGAAAGAAGTTGTTTTGCCCTTAGAATAGTGACAGCTGTTTGGTGTCTTCGATGCAGTATCCTTGCAATGCCTTTGGCTTGTTATCAAAGAAACAATATGCTCCCAAGGCAGAAATAAGGTTCATGATAAAGTTGCTTACAGATCTATGGCGTGAGTGTACAATCTGTGCCGTATTCTTCAGCATGTCGTTAATGGTTTCGATAATGTATCTCTTGCGCAGCATCATTCTGTCATAGAACGGCATCAGCTTGTTTTTCATGTTTACGCGCAACCCTGTCACCAGCTGTATTCCATCCTCAAAGAGGAAGTCAAACAGCTTCTGTGAAATATAGCCTTTGTCAGCAAACAGCTTGTCATACAAACGTTTAGCAAGAACCTTGAACACATTCGGGTCCTTGTCGCTGACATTTGCACCAGTAAGTACAAACGCTATTATCTCGCCTCTGTCATTGCACGCAAGGTGGAGCTTAAAGCCATGACACCAACCCATAGTTCCTTTTCCGTCAGTGGCAATTCCCTTGAATACCTTATTGGCATATCTCCTGAGATTATGGCATACGGGTATCATCGTGGAATCAACGAATGTTATGCCGGTACATCTTCCGAAAGCCCCCAGATTAAGGAAGAACATGAGCTGGAAGAACACGCGGCTTTCCAACTCCACAAATCGGTTGTACGACACAGCTTTCGGAAAATAAGACTTCATCGTACCCTTAATAAAGAACAGGTAGTAGTGCTTGAAATTGCGGAATGTACCGAAATGGAAATACAACAGAATCGTCATGATTTCACTGTCGGACAACGATGCTGCACGCCGTCTACGCTTCACTCCGCTATTGTCTTCCAGCAAATTTCCTGCATTTTCTGCATCAAAATGTTTGCAAAACTCGTCTATAATACAAAATAATTCTGTAACTTTGTAATCGGTAGTCATATTAAATATTCTTGTAACTAATTGTTTTTCACCTATAAAGGTACAAAATATTTATGAAACTACCAACTTTTTTATGAACAAAATCTTATCCCGAACTGGGGTAATTATTACACAATTCAACTTTATGAATTCCTTTGGTTATACTTTTGATAGTTAAGATTGGGATGGATTTAGCTGTCAGTTAGCGTCCGAAAATGTCTTTTAAGGTGGTTTTATTTTTTCCCGTAGAGTCTCGAGTCGTTTCTCTACGAGGTTCGAGTCGTTCCTCGTAGAGGAACTGAACTTATCATACCGGGAAACTTAGGATAACACGCCGAATGAATGTGCATGATTATCCAATTAAAGGTATCCGTCCGAAATAGCCCGACTTTCACGTAGTGTTTTAGTTTGCTTACTTTGCACCCAAAAAACGATGTTCAATTTGAATGAAAACAATCGCATAGTCATGTCGCAACATCCGACAGATATGCGCATGGGTGTGAACTGTCTGAGCGGCCAGGTAAGGATGGTCGGGCTGGATCCCTCGGACGGTTCAGTCTATATCTTTGTGGGAAAGTCGCGTAAGGTGATGAAAATCCTTCATTGGGAGTATGGAGGGTATGTAGTGTATTACAAACGGTTGGAGGAGGGGCGGTTCCATCCTCGCATCTTTCTTCGTCAAGGCATTGGTTTCCGTAGCATGAAATGGTCAGAACTGGTCCTTCTCATGGAGGGGATCTCACCGGGCGCCGCACGACGTCACAGATACGAAAAAAACTGAAAAACGACAGGGCTAAAAGGCGTACATATCATTATTTTTTAGTAACTTAGCGGTATGAAAAAGACTTTAATACTCCCCGATACCATTGAGGCCTGCCATGAAATGATCATCAGTCAGGCAAGGCTCATCGAGCAGCTTCAGCGCCGTGCCTTCGGCAGCTCACTCAAGGACAGGGCCGTGAAATATGACGGCCCGTCGCTGTTCGGTGAGCTTGACGGGCAGGCGAAGTTAGCCGCGGCAAAGGAACTTGAAAAAGCCGCCAGGGAGGTGGACGCTGCCGCCGACAAACGTCGCGCCGAAGCCCGGGAACAGACCGGGGGAAGAGGCAGACGTCCTGAAAAATACAATACTTACGGGCTGCCGGTAGAGACCAGGACAGTCTAT